>JAEEOP010000042.1 GCA_016284295.1 Methanomassiliicoccaceae archaeon
ATCTCCCTCTCGGCGCCATTACTTATTATCCAAGTTCTTTCTAAGTAACGGATATATTTGATAGAGTTCATTCTTAACACTTAATGAGAAAACTCCATCTCGTACTGCTAGCCGTAACGGCCGTATGCACACTGATCGTGGCATCGGCAGTGATACTGCTCCCGGACCACACCGGCGTGATGAGGACGGAACTGGAGATCGGAGACTTTTACACCGTGCAGTACACGAGGACCTACGACGATGTGACATACACCATCGTCGGCATGGACGAGGACGGGAACCTCGACGTCGAGGCGAAATCCAAAGGAGCTAGCTCCATCACCGCGATGACCAAGGAGCAGTTCCTCGGGCCGATCTACTACATGGGCGACGGATTCTGCGTCAGGAACGAGGAGAGGGCGATCCTGGAGACGAACTTCGGCGAGAGGACATGCACCCTGTACACATCGGACTTCAACAGCTATTGGGTCGACAGGAACAACGTGATCTACCGCTCCTTCACAGGAGGCGTTGGCATTGAGCTCATAGCCACGTCCCTGTTCCATGACGGACCGCCGTTCGGAGGTGAGTGAGAATGCAACACAAGCTTAGCAACATACAGAAGAGATTCTTCGCGAACTATCTAGCCGACAGAGAATCCACATCGTACAACATACCCATCTTCGGGGAGCTGCCGGAAGGGATGGACCTGGACAGGCTGGCATCGGCCATCGCCAAGGCGGTGTCCGTCCATCCGGGGCTGAACGTGAGGTTCGTCCTCAACGACGACGGCAGTATGACCCTGGAGCAGGTGGAGGATATAGATATCAAGATAATGGACGTGGACGAGGGTTTCGATGCGGGTTCGCTGATAGAGCCCTTCGACCTCCAGGAGAGGGTCTGCAGGTTCCGTCTCATAAGGACTCCGAGCAGCTCGTACATGTTCATGGACATCCATCACAGCGTCATGGACGGCCTCTCGCTGAAGATCCTCGCCAGGGACATCGGTGACGCTTACGACGGGAACCCGCTTCCCGGAGAGAGCGCGGATGTGTTCAACCTCACCGACCCTGGATGCGACTGGGGATTCTACGATTCGGTGCTGAATCCTGTGGAGTCCGCATCGCTCCCGCTCAGGGACGTGTACTCCGAAGTGCCGTCGATGGGATTCATGAAAGTGGAGTTCAAGCTGGACCAGGAGAGGCTTAGGCGCTTCTACAAGGACAACGGGTTCAGCAGAACGGCGTTCTTCGCCACCGTGCTCGCATACGCCTTGGACCGCATGGACCCCAGGGACCGTGCGTACTTCAGCGTGGTCCAGAGCGGAAGGACGGAGGAGAACAAGGACGTGGTGACGTCGCTGTCGCATGCCACACCGTTCACGGTGGCCTTCGATGGGACCGGCATTGCGGATGCCATGAGGGAATCCCAGAGGATCCTGGAAGGCTGCAAGCACAACGACGTGGACATGTCCGACATAGCTTCTAGATACGGACTGCAGAGCGAGATCTCGTTCGCCTACCAGGAGGACATCCTCGACTTCACCATGGTCAAAGGGCACGACAGGTCCCCCAGGATGCTGGTGGAGCTCATCTCACCCATGCCGGAGAAGCTGAGGATCGAGATATGCGACAAGGATGACGGTTTCCTCCTGTCCGTGACGTACCGTGCGGACCATTACACCGAGGGAACGATGGCATCGCTGGCCTCGATGATAGTGAAGATAGCCGAAGGGGCGCTGTCCGTCTCGAGGTTCGAGGACATCGACATCGCCGACGGCGATGCCATAGGGATCCTCGATTCCTTCAACGACACTGACAGGGAGCTGGACGTGAGCAGGACGCCGATAGAGGTCATAGAAGATGTCATGAGGAACAATCCGGACTCCGTCGCGGTGGTCTTCAAGGACAGGTCGCTGACCTACAGGGATCTGGATGATGCAAGCGGAAGGATCGCATCCTACGTCAAAGGCAAAGGATTCGGGAAGGACGACTTCGTATCCATCCTGGTGCACCGCAACGACAGCTTCGTGACCACTTCCGTCGGAGTGCTCAGGGCAGGGGCGGCCTACCAGCCGCTGGACCCGTCCTATCCCAAGGAGAGGCTGAACTTCATGGTGAAGGACTCCGGCGCCAGGCTGGTCATAGCCGACCGCGACCTCACCGACCTCATAGACGAATATGACGGGGAGTTCCTTTACACCGACCAGCTGGCCTCGCTGGAGAAAGGTAAGGTTGATTCGAAGCACGGCCCGAACGATGCCTTCACGATCCTGTACACATCCGGTACCACCGGGACCCCCAAGGGATGCATAATCGAGAACATGAACATGACCGCGTTCATCGGGTTCCACACAGGCAACATGGGATTCTGTAAGGACTCCAAGGTCGCCACCTACGCGAGCTTCGGCTTCGACGCGAACATCATGGACGTGTTCACCACACTCTGCAACGGAGCGACGCTGCATATAATACCCGAGGAGATCAGGCTGGACGTCATGGCCATGGACCGCTACTTCATCGAAAACGGCATCACGATCTCCATGATGACCACCCAGGTCGGAAGGCAGTTCATCACCATGACGGAATGCAAGACCCTGACGCACTTCCTCGTCGGAGGGGAGAAGCTCGTCCCGGTCAAAGCCCCTGAATGGATCACGCTCATCAACGGATACGGGCCCACGGAGACCACCGTGTATGTGCTGTCGGATGTGGTCCCCGACGACAATCCCCTGTGTCCGATAGGAAGGCCGAACACCAACGTCAGGGCCTACATCGTGGACAAGAGGATGCGCCGCGTGCCCATAGGCGTTCCAGGAGAGCTCCTGATCGCCGGTCCGCAGGTGTCAAGAGGTTACCTCAACAGGCCGGATAAGACCGCCGAGGCGTTCATCAGGAACCCGTTCTCCGACGAAAGGAAGTACTCCCGTGCTTACCGCACCGGGGACGTGGTCCGCTGGCTGCCAGACGGAAGGGTCGAGTTCATCGGAAGGAACGACGGTCAGGTGAAGGTCAGGGGATTCAGGATCGAGCTCACCGAGGTAGAGAGCGTCATACGCAGATATCCCGGCATCGAGGATGCCACGGTCGCAGCGTTCGATTCCCCCTCGGGAGGTAAGTTCATCGCCGCGTACGTGGTGTCAAATGACAAGGTGGACATCGCTGCATTGCATTCATTCATCGGCTCGCAGAAGCCGCCGTACATGATCCCTGCGGTCACCATGCAGATAGATGCCATCCCCCTGAACGTGAACAGCAAGGTGGACAGGAGGAAGCTCCCGAAACCGGTGTTCGAATCGCAGGATGAGACCAAGCCTGAGAACGATGTCCAGCAGAAGATCCATGACATCGCATCGGAGATACTCGGAACCGACTCCTTCGGAGTTGACACCGACCTACATGCCGTCGGACTCACATCGGTCACATCGATCCGCCTGAGCGTTATGGTCTCCAAGGCTTTCAACGTGGACATGAGCGTCTCGGACCTCAAAGGAGAATGCACCGTAAGGGCGCTGGAGTCGCTCATCGCAGGAAGGTCCGAACGCGAGAAAATCGAGATCCTCGACGAGTACCCGCTGTCCAAGAGTCAGGAGGGACTGTTCGTGGAATGCATCGCCAACCCCGGTTCCACGGTGTACAACATCCCGCTTCTGCTGAAGATATCCGATTCGCTGGACATCGATAAGCTGAAGAGTGCCGTGGCTGCCGCCGTGGATGCGCATCCGCACATCAAGGCCCGCATATTCACCGACAAGGAAGGCAACGCGTTCCAGAGGAGGATGGACGACGACCCGTTCGCACCCGAGGACATCCCCACGGTCGAGGCGAAGAGCATCGATGATGTCATCGACACCTTGGTCAGGCCGTTCGAGGTCATCGGCGGGAGGCTGTTCCGCTTCGAAGTCATAAGAACGGATTCGGGGAACTACCTGTTCGCAGATGTCCATCACCTCTACATGGACGGAACGTCCATGAACATCTTCCTGGGATCCGTCACGGATGCCTACCTGGGGAAGAACCTCATGAAGGAGCCCTTCACCGGGTTCGACCTCGCCCTCACAGAAATAAAGAAGAGGACGCCGGAGGCGCTGGAGGAGGACAGGAAGTACTACGATTCATTGCTCGGAGGGTGCGAGACGGACATCCTTCCCAGGACCGACCTCTACGAGAAGGGCCACGGCCTGGGATCGTTCACGTTCGAAGGAGCATCCGTCAGTAAGATGCAGGAATACTGCAAGGACAAGGGAGTGACCATGAACGGCTTTATGTGCTCCGCACTGGGGCTGGTGCTCTCTAAGTTCTGCGGCACGGAGGAACCGGTGTTCACCACAGTCCACAGCGGAAGGAACGACTCCCGCACGGTGGACACCGTGGGCATGCTGGTCAAGACGATGCCGATGATCTGCAGGGCGAAAGGTCCCACGGCCGATTACATCTCCACCGTATCGAGGATGCTGATGGAGAATATGGCCCATGACACCATGTCCTTCCCGGAGATCTGCAGGGAGTACGGGTTCCGCCCGGACATCCTGTTCGTCTACCAGGGCGACATGTTCACGTTCGACAGCCTGTGCGGCGAACCCTGCGAGTCCATAATCCTGGCCCTGGACATGGTCAAGAGTCCGATAACGTACTCGCTCTGGATCGTCGACGGCCGTCTGCGCCACGTCTGCGATTATGACAGGTCTCTGTACAGCGAGGAGCTGATCGCCAGCCTCGTGCATGCGTACGACAGGGCGGTGACCGGGCTCCTGGAGCACGACGACCTGGCGGACATGGACCTGGCCGACGAGGACACGCTGAAGAAGATAGAATCGTTCAACAGGACCGAGGTGAAGCAGGACCTCTCCGTCACACCCATCTCGCTGATAGAGAAATTCATGAAGGACTCCCCGGACAGGCCAGCGGTGGTCTTCAGGGACACCACGGTCACATACGGGCAGATGGATGGCGCGTCCGACAGCATCGCCTCATACATACAGTCCAAGGGCATCGGGAAGGAGGATTTCGTCTCCATCCTGGTGCACCGCAACGAGTACATCGCTGTCGCCACGGTCGGTGTACTGAGGTCCGGAGCGGCCTATCAGCCTTTGGATCCATCTTATCCGAAGGACAGGCTGAACTTCATGGTGAAGGACTCCGATGCCAGACTGGTCATCGCGGACCGCGACCTGGTCGGACTGATCGACGAGTACAAGGGAGACATCCTCTTCACCGACGAGATCGCCGGACTGAAAGGAGGATACAAGCCTGTCTTCATCGGACCGCACGACGCGTTCACCATCCTGTACACATCCGGTACCACCGGAACCCCCAAGGGATGCATCCTGGAGAACAGGAACATCATGTCCACCGTCAACCACTACACCAGGAACCTGGAGGGATCCCCGGCCATGCGCACGGCATCCTACGCCAGCTTCGGTTTCGACGCCAATATGATGGACATCTTCGTGACCCTATGCAACGGCGGTACGCTGTACGTGATCCCGGAGGACATGAGACTGGACCTCCCGCAGGTGGACCGCTACTTCATCGATAACGGCATCACGCACGGGTTCATGACCACCCAGGTCGGAAGGCAGTTCGTTTCAATGACCAGATGCCGCACGCTGAAGCACTTCCTCGTCGGTGGGGAGAAACTAGTCCCCGTCATCCCATCGGACTGGGTGGACTTCGTGAACATCTACGGTCCGACAGAGACGTCGGTGTACGTTCTGTCCTCGCATGTACTGGACGACAACCCGCTGTGCCCCATCGGAAGGCCAAACGACAACACCAAAGTCTACGTCGTGGATGGCAACGGACATCAACTTCCGATTGGAGCAGTCGGCGAACTGTACATCGCGGGACCTCAGGTCTCCAGAGGATACCTGAACAGACCTGACAAGACGTCCGAGGTGTTCATCAGGAACCCGTTCTCCGACGATCCCGACTACACGAACGCCTACCGCACCGGGGACGTGGTCCGCTGGCTGCCGGACGGCAACGTGGAGTACATCGGCAGGAGGGACGGACAGGTCAAGATCAGAGGATTCAGGGTGGAGCTGACGGAGATCGAGAAGGTCATCCGCGAGTTCCCCGGGATCAAGGATGCGACTGTGGCCGCCTTCGACTCCCCCTCCGGAGGGAAGTTCGTCGCAGCTTATGTCGTATCAGATTCCAAGGTGGACATCGATGCCCTGCATGCGTTCATCGCCGAATCCAAACCTCCGTACATGGTGCCGTCGGTGACCATGCAGATAGACTCCATACCGCTCAACGTCAACAGCAAGGTGGACAGGAGGAAGCTCCCGGTCCCCACCCCGGACGACAGGCAGTCAGGGAAGATGCCGTCCAACGAGATGGAGAAGAAGCTGTGCGACATCTACGCGGGCGTGCTCGGACTGGACACCGTGTATGCGGACGACAGCTTCTTCGCCATTGGAGGGACTTCGATCACCGCATCCAAGCTGGTGGTCAGCTGCATGAACAACGGCATCCACATAGCTTACAAGAACGTCTTCGACAACCCCACGCCCATGGCCCTGGCCGCGTTCCTGAAAGGATACACGTCAGGCAACAAGGGGAGGAAGGAGGTCGTGAGCCACGACTCCGGAGTGCTGGCGTACAACGTGGCGGAGAACCTTCCGGAGATATCCCGCAAGAGCATAGGGGACGTCCTCCTGGCAGGCGCAACCGGGTTCCTGGGGATCCATGTGCTGAAGGAGCTCATCGACATCAAGGAAGGCAACATCACATGCCTCATCCGCGGCAACAGCAGACAGTCCGCCAAGGACAGGCTGAAGACCATGCTGATGTACTACTTCGGTGGAAGCCTGGACGAATCCGTGATGGACGAAATCGCTGTGGTCGAGGGAGACATAACAGATGACAATCTGGTCGAGAAACTGAAGGACGTCCACATGGACACGATCATCAACTGCGCCGCGGTCGTGAAGCACTTCGCATTCGACGACACGCTTGACAGGGTGAACCATCAGGGTGTGAAGAACCTGATACAGGTCGCCCTTGCGCACGATGCGGTCCTCATGCACACGTCCACGCTCAGCGTGGCGGGAGAATCCGTCAACGGAAGCATCCCCGAGAGCGTGCTGCTCAAGGAGAACATGCTTGACTTCGGACAGGACCTGGAGAACAAGTACGTGCACACCAAGTTCATGGGCGAGAAGGAGATCATAGACTCGATAGAGAAGGACGGCCTGAAAGGTAAGATCTTCCGCGCCGGCAACCTGATGAGCAGGGAATCCGACGGAGAATTCCAGATCAACTTCGCCACCAACTCGTTCATGCGCTCGATCAGGTCGTACGTCATACTGGGATGCTACCCGGTGGACGACCTGGATGCGGAGGCGGAGTTCTCGCCGATCGACATGAGCGCCAAGGCGTTGGTCATGCTGGCCGGGACCCCTGACAGATTCACCGTGTTCAACGGCAACAACCCGCACTGCGTCCACATGTACAATGTGATCGACGTGCTTCGCAGGAACGGGTTCGACATCAAGATAGTGCAGAGGGACGAGTTCAACAGGACCTTCACCGAGAAGCTGAAGGACGAGAAGGTCTCCGAGGACATCTCGGGACTGATATCGTACATGGGCAACGACGGGGAGTCCAGAAGGTTGATCGGATCGGACAACAGGTACACGGTCAAGGCGCTGTACAGGCTCGGGTTCTCCTGGCCCATCATCGACCTTGACTACATAGAGAGGGCGGTGAAGTCCCTCGAGACGTTCAGATTCTTCAGGAAATGAGAGCGATGGATGACAAGGCGGGCCTCTCGCAGGCCATGGGGAGCAACGACACGGCGGTCGACAAGGTTGTGGTCAGCGTATGCGCCGCACTGTCGGTGATCATGCTGCTGATGTACGTGTACATCAGGAGCACCGCCGAGGCCGACCTGAACGAGCACTTCGGCCACTATGTGCTCCTGGACGAGGTGCTATTGCTCTCAGCCGTCGTCGTCTATTGCACGGTGAAGGAGGGGTCGCCATGGCCCAGGTTCCTCTACATCGGCGTGATCATGTTCACGGCGCTGGTCATCAGCTCGGTGCTGTCTCTGTCGTATCTGGTCTTCGTCATCCCCATCCTGCTGGTGACGTCATATTACAACAAGAGATTCACCCTGAGCATAGCGGTCCTCGGCGCGGCGCTCCTGTGCCTGGAACCGTTCATCTCCTCGTACATGGGCATCGAGGACCTGAACTACTGCAGCCTCAAAGCGGACAACTACGGGGTGATCGTCATCACCAGCACCCCGATGGAGGAGGCTATGTACAAGTTCGTAGACCTGACCCTCCCGACGCTGCTGATCTACGCCGCGGTCACGGTGCTGTCGATGTGGGTCACGACCACCGGCCTGTCCATGATGAAGGAGCGCACCACGCTGGCGGAGAGCAGGGCATCGCTGGAGAACGAACTGTCCATTGCATCCAGCATCCAGAACGGCATGCTCCCGACGGATTTCCCGAGGACGGAGTCCTACTCGATCGATGCGGTCATGAGGCCTGCCAAGGATGTCGGAGGGGACTTCTACGACTTCATGAGCATAGGGCCGTCGCAGGTTGCGTTCCTCGTGGCCGACGTGTCCGGCAAGGGCGTGCCCGCGGCATTGTTCATGGCCAGCGCCATGACGCTGATACGCAGCAACCTGGAGAACGGATACACGGTGGACACCGTGCTGGACCGCACCAACGCAGAGCTGCTGAAGACGAACAAGGAGAAACTGTTCGTCACCGTGTGGCTCGGAGTGCTGGACCTGTCCACAGGGGAGCTGTCATACGTGAACGCGGGTCACAACCCTCCGTTCCTCATCCACAAGGACGGCGCCGTGGAGAACATAGTATCCAAACCGAACTTCATCCTCGGAAGGAGGAAAGGCATCAGGTACAGGGAGCACAGGAAGAAGCTGGATCCCGGGGACAGCATCCTGCTGTACACCGACGGCCTCACCGACTCCACCGATGCAGAAGGCAGGATGTTCACGCAGGAACGCGTGATGGAGCACCTGTCGCAGAACAGGGATCCCGACACCATCATACCTGACATGATGGGGGTCATCGACAGGTTCTCGTCCGGCGCGGAGCAGTTCGACGACATGACGATGCTGCTGATGCACTACAGGATGCCGAAGGTCATCGAGTACTCCGCGTGGGAGGAGTTTCCCGCTGGACACAAGGGACATAATGAGGCCTTATCACACATCCGCTCCAAGCTCCTCGAAGGAGGCTGCTCGGAGAAGGTGGTGAAGGACATGGAACTGTCCTCGTCGGAGATAATAGCGAACATATCCATGCACGCCTATCAGGACAAAGAGGATGGAAATATAGGGGTGTCCGCGGACGTCATCGACCGCATGGCGGTGGTGAGGTTCAGGGACGACGGTCCGGAGTACAACCCGCTGGAGAGGTCCAACCCGGATGCGGAGAAGAGGATCAAGGAGCACAAGATCGGAGGTTTCGGCATATTCATCGTCAGGAAGCTGATGGATGATGTGCGCTACGAGAGGGTGGACGACACCAACGTGCTCACGATAATGAAGGAGATATGAGAGATGCAGATAGATGTGAAGAAGGAAGGGGATACGCTCACGATATCCCCCAAAGGGAATATCGACTACGTCACGGCGCCGGAGCTGGACGCCGAACTGTCCAAGGTCGGCGACGATGTCATGGCGATCGTGCTGGACATGTCCGATGTGCCGTACATATCGTCGGCCGGGCTCAGGGTGATCCTGAACGCGGACGAGATGATGCAGGACAGGAAGGGCATCAGGCTGACCGGCGTGAACAACGACGTAAGGGCCATCCTCGAGATGACCGGATTCTGCGACATGCTGGACATCGAATGATCCGCTGCTTCATCACGGACTGCTCCCCGCTGGAGGACACCGTGCCCTACTCCAGGGCGTACGCCCTGCTGTCGGATTCCAGGAGGGATATTGCGGACGGCTACAGGTTCATGAAGGACAGGGTCCTGAGCGTCACCGCCGGGCTGTTCATGAGGGCCGTGGAGGATTCCTATGGGAAGATCACGGTGGACGCCAACGGCAAGCCCCACGCCCCCGGGATCGGATTCAACGTGTCCCATTCGGGACACTATGTGGCCTTCGCCTGTTCAGACAGACCGGTGGGAATCGATATCGAGGGAATCGGCCGTAACATGGACATCGCCGAACGTGTGATGACTCCTGCGGAGTACAGCGATTTCAACGATTACGTCAATGAATGCGATAGAGAGCATGTGTTCATCAGGATGTGGACCGCGAAGGAAAGCTACATGAAAGCGCTGGGCCTGGGATTCAGGCTCCCGCCGGAGTCCTTCAGGGTTCTGTACGGTTATGAGCTGAGGGGCCCTGATAAGAACATGGCCCTTCATGAGCTGGAGGCCCCTCAGGGATACTGCGCGACCGTCTGCTCCGCTGATGACGAGGTATCCTGCGTACGCCTGGATGTCGAGGACCTGATGGATTCGGTCTCCGGACACGGCCGCAGTCTTTTCCACCGATGTCCTCTGGACAGGCCTTTCAAAGACCTGATGGATGCGACCGTCATCCCTTGATCTTACCGATCATCCAGATGGAGTACAGTGGGATCGTGGTCACACTGTCGTTCTCATTGTAATCCTTCATGGATATGACGACTGCCCTCTCCGGGGAATATCTGTCCACATATTCTTTCAGACTTGCCGCACGGTACCTGTCGGAACTCTTCACCTCTATGGGGATTATACCGCTGTCCAAGACTATCAGGAAATCCACTTCGGCTGCGTTCCCCGATGCCCAGTATCCTTCCCCGGTGCAGCCGTATGCTGCGAGCTCGCACATCACATAGTTCTCGATGAATCCTCCGAAGAACAGGGGATCGACCTTCCCACTGAATATCTGGGATGCGGTCACCCCAGCCTTGCATCTGAGGATGCCTACATCCATCATGTACAGTTTGAAGAGATTGTCCGAACGGTACGACGACAGTGGTATGCCTATCCTCTCGACCTTCGGGAGCCTGTGCACCATGCCTGCATCGATGAGCCACTGGAGGGCATCCTCCAACTCGCTGGACCTCGCACCTTTCACGGCATGTCCGAAGAAGAACCTCCTGTTCTCCTCGGCCAGCTGGGAGGGGATGGAATCCCATATCATGTTGACCCTCTTGATGTCCTTGTCGGGGACGTGCTTGAGGAAGTCGAACCTGTAGGATTCGGAGATGTCATGGAGGATCCTGTCGACCTTGGTCATGTCCTTGGTCTCTATCCATGTCTTCACCGCTTCGGGCATGCCCCCGACCGCCAGATACTCCGTGTACAGCGACCTCAGGGCGTCTTTGGAGATATCATCTGGCTTGCCGACCTCAACGACATGCTCATAGAGCCTTCTGTTGGAGGCCCTGACGAACTCCTTGAAGCTCATGGGATGGAGGTCTAGGAACGTGACCTTGCCGACGGGGAACGACCCTGTGCCCTGGAGGCCCAGGAGGGATCCGGCACAGATGATGTGGTACTCCGGGGCGGATTCGCAGAACGCCTTCAGCGATGTCATCGCACGCTCGCATTCCTGGATCTCATCGAATATGATCAGCGTATCCCGGTCGATGTCCATGTCGAGATGGATGGATATCGCCGTGACGAGCCTTTTCGGATCCAGATCCCCATCGAATATCCTGCAGAGGCTCTCATCGCCCTCGAACTTCAGATATGCGACGCTGCCGTAGTTCTCGGCGCCGAACCTCTGCATCAGATAGGTCTTCCCGCACTGCCTGACCCCGCGGATGATCAGAGGCTTGCGATGATCGGAATCCTTCCATTCCAGAAGCTCGCCGTACAGTTCCCTGTCCATGGGACTGCAATCATTTACATAAATAAAATAGTTGGTTCATTGCAAAATGTACATGTTATTTTTGTAAAATCCTTGCATTTTACATATCAAAATAATTCTTCTTAGAAATAATCTGTTGACAGACGAACTCACAGACTCCATCCAGATCATTTCATCACCATGATCGCAGTGATTCTTTCGGTGGGTTTTGTTGCATGATTGCCCAAAAGTTCGGTGGGTTTTGTTGCAATTTGTATTCTCCAAAATGTTGTCCAATTGTGAAGAGGAAGATCTCTAAGAGGATGCTGGATTGGAAATCCGACCCTTCCCACAAACCGTTGATACTGATAGGTTGCAGGCAGGTCGGGAAGACCTATTCCGTCCTGAAATTCGGAAAGGACAACTACGGAGATGAATCCCATGGACTTTGAGGAGTTCTTGTGGGCAATGGGCTATGATCCGGGCTTGGTCGCATCCATATCGAACAAAAACCAATCATCAGAATCGATAGATCCCGTGATCAACGATGCCATCGCCGATGCATTCAGACGGTACGTGGCCGTGGGCGACATGCCTGAGGCTGTAAAGGAATACTCGTCCACCGGAAACTACATGAGGGCGCATGCCAAATTGAAGGATATCGTGGAAGTCCTCAAGAGGGATGCGGGCAGGTACTCGAGCGGGACCGACAGGATGAAGATAGTCAGATGCTTGGAATCCATCCCGAACCAGCTTGCGAAAAGGAACAAGAAGTTCAGATACTCCGATATAGAGAAGGTCAACGGCCACGGGTCCAGATAATATGGGAGTGCGTTGGACTGGCTCAGGAATGCGGGACTGATCGAATACTGCCACAATGTGACGGAACCGAACCCTCCGCTCTCGGGGAAGGTCCTCAGCGAGGATTTCAAGATATATCTGTGCGACACCGGCCTAATGTCGGTGCTGATAGAGGATGCGGACATCGATGCCTTGGTGAACCGCGACCCATATGCGAACAACGGTGCGTTCATCGAGAATGCGGTCGCGTCCGCATTGGTGAAAAGAGGGTACAAGCTCCGCTTCTACCAGAGGCCGGACAGCAAGCTAGAGATAGATTTCCTGATCAATGTAGATGGAACAATGAACCTCATCGATACCAAATCTGGAAAGAGCAAGAGATCGAAATCCCTCAACATCCTTCTCGAAGAGAAGAAGAGGAACCGCACCGGGATAAAACTGGCAGAGGGCAACGTTTTCGTGGACGAAAATGGCGCCGCCCATCTCCCGCTCTACGGGGCATGCTTCTTCAAAGAGAGCGCAACAGCCGAGATCGGGCCTCTGGACCCGACGTCGGTCAACGAGAGGTTCAGAGCGCTGTCCGGGAATAATGAATGAGGTCGTGCCGACGGCCTCCGGCACGGGAGGGCGGATCGTTCCGCAGGCATGAATCGGTATTGGTTCAGATCATGTAGTTGTCGGGCGGATTCTCCGCCGCCAGGTCCGTGAGCTTGACGGTGTCCAGATACCCCTTGATGAGGGAGTCTAGCTTCCTCCACACAGGCAGCGTGGGGCACTCGCCGGCGCGCTCGCAGACGTATCCGTTGTCGAGGCATGCGACGGGGGCTATGGAACCTTCCGTGACCCTCAGGACCTCGCCGACCGTGTAGGAATCGGCGGGCCTGGTGAGCCTGTAGCCCCCGCCCTTGCCATGGGTCCCTGTGACGAAACCCGCTTCCTTGAGACACGGCATGATGGTCTCGAGATACTTCAGGGAGATGTTCTGCCTCTCGGCGATCTCCTTCAGCGGCACCGGGATATCGGGATGGTTGGACAGGTCCAGCATCACCCTAAGCGCATACCTCCCCTTAGTTGAGACCAGATAGCTCATGCTCATTCCTCGAACAGTGCAGTCGATAGATACCTCTCGCCGGTGTCCGCGAATATCGCGACTATGTTCTTCCCCGCGTTGGCGGGGTCCTTTGCGAGCTGTATCGCTGCGGCCAGCGCGGCTCCGGCTGATATTCCGACGAGGAATCCCTCCTTCTTTCCGATCAGCCTGCCGTTCTCGAACGCGTCCGCGTCCTCGATCGCGATTATCTGGTCGTAGATTCCGGTGTCGAGTGTGTCCGGGATGAATCCTGCTCCGATGCCCTGTATCTTGTGCGGACCCGTCTTCCCTTCCGAGAGGAGAGGAGATCCCTTGGGCTCCACTGCGACGACCTTGATGTCCTTGTTTTTGGACTTCAGGTACCTTCCTGTTCCCGACAGGGTCCCTCCGGTACCGACTCCGGCGACGAGGATGTCGACCTTCCCGTCCAGGTCCCTGTAGATCTCCGGACCGGTGGTCTCGAAGTGGATCTTGGGGTTGGCGGGGTTAACGAACTGCCCGGGGATCACCGAGTTGGGGATCTCCTTGGCAAGCTCCTCTGCCTTGGCGACAGCTCCCTTCATTCCCTTGGCGCCCTCGGTGAGGACCAGTTCGGCACCGTACGCCTTGATGAGCTTCCTGCGCTCGACGGACATCGTCTCGGGCATGACGATCTTGATTTTGTATCCTCTAGCGGTCGCGATGGATGCCAGGGCGATCCCCGTGTTACCTGAAGTTGGCTCGATGAGGACCGTGTCCTTGTTGATCTTCCCCTGCTTCTCCAGGTCGTCTATCATGGCCTTGGCGATCCTGTCCTTGACGGATCCGGCGGGGTTGAAGAACTCCACCTTACCGAAGATCCTCGCCTTGAGGCCAAGTTCCTTCTCGATGTTCGTGAGCTCCACCAGAGGTGTGCCGCCGATCGTCTCGTCTATGGATTTGTACAGCATGCTATCACTCCTTCACTGCGGCGAATCCCTGCTCGAGATCCGCGATTATGTCATCTATGTTCTCTATACCTATGGACAGGCGGATCGTGTTGGGTTTGATACCGCTCCTGAGCAGCTCCGCCTCATCAAGCTGCGAGTGGGTGGTGGATGCGGGGTGGATGACCAGCGATTTCACGTCGGCCACGTTGGCCAGCAGCGAGAACAGCTTGAGCGATTCCGTGAAGCGCTTCGCGGTGTCGGCTCCGCCCTTGATCTCGAATGTGAAGATGGACCCTGCGCCGTTGGGGAAGTACCTGTCGTATAGCTCCTTCTTCTTCCCTGTCTCCAGGGAGGGGTGGTTGACCTTCTCCACCTGGGGGTGGTTCTTCAGGTACTCCACCACCTTCAGAGCGTTCTATATATGGCGCTCGGTACGCAGGGACAGCGTCTCCGTTCCAAGCAGGAGCAGGAACGAGTTGAAGGGCGATATGCATGCGCCCTGGTCCCTCATGAGGGTGGTCCTGATCTTCATGACGAACGCCGCCTTGCCGACGGCGTCCGTGAATACGACCCCGTGGTAGGACGGGTTGGGCTTGGACAGGGTGGGGAACTTGTCGTTCTGCGCCCAGTCGAAGTTGCCGCTGTCCACGATGATGCCTCCCATCGCGACGCCGTGCCCTCCGATGAACTTGGTCGCGGAATGGACGACGATGTCCGCTCCGTGCTCGATGGGCCTGAACACTGATGGGGGACTGAACGTGCTGTCCACGATCAGCGGGATGCCATGGTCGTGGGCGATCTTGGAGATCGCCTCGAGGTCCGCGACGTCGGAGTTGGGGTTGCCCAGGGTCTCGGTGTAAAGCAGCTTGGTGTTGTCCTTGATGGCTTTGGCGAAGTTCTCCGGGTCGGAGGGATCGACGAATGTGGTCTCGATACCCTGCTCCCTCAGCGTATTCGCGAAGAGGTTGGTCGTTCCCCCGTACAGGTTGGTGGATGATACTATATGATCGCCTGCCAACGCGATGTTCTGTATGGCGTATGTGATTGCCGCGGAACCCGAGGCTGTCGCCAGAGCGGCCACACCCCCTTCGAGGGCGGCGATCCTCTCCTCCAGCACGCTGGAGGTGGGGTTCATCAGCCTCGTGTAGATATTCCCGGGCTCGGTGAGGGCGAATCTCCCTGCGGCCTGGGCGGAGTCCTTGAAGACGTAGGATGTGGTCATGTATATCGGTACAGCACGCGAGTCGGTCGCTGGATCAGCGGTCTCCTGACCTGCGTGCACCTGCAAAGTCTCGAGTTTGTACTTCGTTGGTTCGGTCATTAGTTCACCGAAAGGTACAATCCAATTGGTGTATTAATACCTACCCACTTAGTAGGTAGGTAGGAATAAATAGTAATCAATTTCTTTACCGACTCAGTGAGTATGAAATGCCAATCAACATCCCGAACGGACTACCGGCCATACATGAGCTGGAGATGGAGAACATCTTCGTCATGACGGAGTCCCGCGCCCTGTCGCAGGACATCAGGCCTCTTAAGATAGCTATAATGAATCTGATGCCAACAAAGGTGGAGACAGAGATACAGATAATGAGGCTCCTCAGCAACACCCCCCTCCAGATAGACATCACCCTGCTGATCCCGGCGACGCACGAGTCCAAGAACACCTCGCGCGAGTATCTTGATAGATTCTACAAGACATTCGACGACATCCGCGACCAGAACCTGGACGGGATCATATTCACCGGCGCTCCCCTCGAGGACATCGACTTCGAGCAGGTGGACTACTGGGACGAGCTGTGCGAGATAATGGACTGGGCCAAGCAGCACGCCACCACATCGGTGTACATCTGCTGGGCGTCGCTCGCGGGATTGTATCATCACTATGGGATCAACAAGAAGGCGCTCCCCAAGAAGAAGGCGGGGATATTCCGCTACAGGAACATGGATCCGAAGGAGCCCCTGATGAGGGGCGTGGACCAGTGCCTCAACATCCCCCAGTCCAGGTACGCAACGGTATCCCACGATGACGTGGAGAGGTGTCCCAAGCTGCATACCCTGGCACTCGGCTACGACGACGATGTCGGCATCGCCATCTCCGATGACAATATGATATTCATCACAGGCCACATGGAGTACGACCTCAACACCCTGGCCAACGAGTACAGGAGGGATGTGGACAGGGGCATAGAACCGGCATTCCCCCAGAACTACTATCCGAACGACGACCCGAGGTACGACCCCATCCTGTCATGGAGGAGCCATTCCACCCTCGTCTTCACGAACTGGCTCAACTATTACGTCTACCAGATGACCCCGTACGATCTCAGGGATCTCAACAAAGGAGAATGAAGCAGATGGAGAAAGTGTATCTAGACTACGCAGCGACAGCACCATTGAGGAAAGAGGCCCTGGAGGCCATGATGCCCTACTTCATAGAGGACTTCGGGAACCCTTCCAGCATCCATTCGATGTCCAGGAGCCCGAGGGCGGCCGTGAGGGAGGCGAGGGAGACCATAGCCAAGACACTCAACGCGGACCCCTCGGAGATCTACTTCACGTCCGGAGGGACGGAGTCGGACAACTGGGCCCTGATATCCACGGCCCAGCTCATGAGCCAGAAGGGCAAGGGGAAGCACATCATCATCTCCACCATAGAGCACCACGCGATCATGGAGACCGCCGATTACCTGGTCAAGCAGGGATACGAGGTCACCAAGGTCGGCGTGGACGAGACCGGCCTCGTAAAGATGGATGAATTGGAGAAGGCCATCAGGCCCGATACCGTCCTGATATCGATCATGACCGCCAACAACGAGGTCGGTACCATCGAGCCCGTCGCAGAGATAGGTAAACTCGCACACGACCACGGCATCCTCTTCCACACGGATGCGGTCCAGGCCTACGGCCACATGCCGATCGATGTGAAAGCTATGAACATCGACATGCTGAGCGTCAGCGGTCACAAGTTCGGAGGGCCCAAGGGGATCGGGTTCCTCTACGTCACCAAGAGCGTCAGGCTCCCGCCGTTCATGCACGGCGGGGAGCAGGAGAACGGCAGGAGGGCAGGTACCACAAACGTCCCCGGCATCGTCGGCATGGCCAAAGCTGCAGAAATTGCACACAGGGACCTCGAGAAGAACATGGAGAGGATGACCGGGCTCAGGGACCACTACATCGAGAGGATCGAGAAGGAGATCCCCTACTGCAAGTTCAACGGCCACAGGACCAAGCGGCTTCCTGGGAACGCCAACTTCAGCTTCTACTTCGTCGAAGGCGAATCGCTGCTGATGAACCTCGGCATGAAGGGCGTATGCATCTCGACCGGATCCGCTTGCGCATCCGGATCTTTGGACCCATCTCATGTGCTCATGGCGATAGGCGTCCCGCACGAGATCGCCCACGGCTCCATCAGGGTGTCGCTATCGGAGGACACCACCCTGGAGCAGATAGACTACGCAGTGGACGCGATAAAGAGCGCGGTCGCCACCATGAGGTCGCTCTCACCCCTTTACGATGATTTCGTCAAGACCCACAAGGAGGCCTGAACATGTACGACGGAGAATACAGCGACAAGGTCATCGACCACTTCACTAACCCCAGGAACGTGGGGGAGATCGAGAATCCATCTGGTGTCGGTACTGTCGGCAACGCCAAGTGCGGGGACATCATGAGGATATACCTCGATATCGACGAGAACGGCATCATAAGGGACTGTAAGTTCAAGACCTTCGGATGCGGTGCCGCAGTGGCAAGCAGCAGCATGGCCACCGAGATGGTGAAAGGGAAATCAGTGCAGGAGGCCATGGAGATCACCAACAAGGCGGTCATGGAGGCCCTGGACGGGCTCCCGGTCGTCAAGATCCACTGCTCGCTCCTGGCCGAAGAGGCCATCCATGCGGCCCTCTGGGACTATGCCCAGAAGAACGGCATAGTGATCGAGGGCCTGAAGGAGCCCAAGGAGGACATCAACGACTGATGGACGGCAGGGAACTGTTCCAAAGGGTCGTGTCGACAGTCCAGGAGACGTACCTCAAGATCGGGGACATGTCGGGGAGCATCTCCCTGTACTACCCGTTCGAGGGTGCCGCGGAGACCCTCATAGGGGACTTCGTCAGGGCGTCCTCGGGCTTCCCGGGCATGTCCGTGGAGACCCTGTACCAGAGGATCAGGGTCACCGTACCGGAGGACGTCTGCAGGAAGATGTGCTGGATGCACATGGACCCGGACATGAGGGCCATGGTGGAGCTCACCAGGGACCAGTCGTCCCCCGAAGCGTTCAGGGATGAACTCCACAAGAGGAATCCCAAGGCGAGGATGGTCCCGTCCCCCTACCCGGAGTTCGACTGGATAGTCGTCTTTCCGAAGGAGGGCAGCGACATCTACTGCCTCGCGGAGGAGATGGGAAGACTCACCTACCACCGGTTCTCCCCCGAGGAGTTCGGGTGTTTTGGGTATGAAGTGCCCGAATGAATCCTCAAGCTCCCCCCGCGGCGAGCGGGGGATGGCAATCCCATCGCTGTAGCGACCCCTCGAAATCTATTATAAGGGGAATACGAATGAACCAACAAATTTGGTGCAATCATGATAATCAACGCCGAGCTCTTCGTAAACGACTCACCCGGACAACTCGTAGGTTCCATCGAACCCATCTCACTGGTCAACGGCAACATCCTCGCCGTGGTCCACAACCGTGACAGGATCGTAGACAACAGGATCCTGGTCAACGTGACATTCGAGGTGGACGATAGGCAGCTGGAACGCCTGAAGGACCTGTGGAAGTCCAAGGACGTCGTCA
Organism: Methanomassiliicoccaceae archaeon; assembly: GCA_016284295.1. Lineage (GTDB taxonomy): Archaea > Thermoplasmatota > Thermoplasmata > Methanomassiliicoccales > Methanomethylophilaceae > Methanoprimaticola. Next base: position 19,364 of record JAEEOP010000042.1, read on the forward strand.
TATCCAGTCTCGGATCGGTCCACGAGACCTACACCATGAACTACATCCTCATCGGGGACGTCAACGCGCAGTACATCGAGGGACTGCTGAGGAAGATCAACGAGGCCACCACGCTGGACCAGATCAACGTCAGCTACTCGTCCAAATCGGTTAAGACGGCCAGCCACACCAGCCTGATCACCGTCAAGGCCCGTTACGAGGACAACCTCGACAAAATAGACGCCATCCTCAGGAAGGAATGTAAGCTGGCCAATGTCACTTATGTGAGGGGTGTTTGAGATGAAGGCCTTCATTTGCGGATTCGGAACCATCGGCCAGAGCGTGGCCAGAGTCATCAAGGAGAAGCAGGACTTCTTCAAGAAGCGCTACGGAGAGACCCTCACCGTGGTGGGAGCATTGGACTCCAAATCATATGTCATCGACCCCGAAGGGCTCGATGCGGATGCGACCATCAACGCCAAGAAGGACACCGGATGCGTCGGCGAGAAGAGGTACAAGGACATCAAGGAAGCCCTCGACGCAGTGGACTTCGACATCCTTGTGGAAGTGACATCCACCGACATCAAGACCGGAGGCGTAGGCCTGGACAACATCAGGTACGCCCTGGAGCACGAGAAGGATGTCGTCACTGCCAACAAAGGACCGCTGGCGCTCAAGTACAAGGAGCTCACACAGCTGGCGGACGAGCACGGACGCTACCTCCTCTTCGAGGGTACCGTCGGCGGAGCCATGCCGATCATCAATCTCAACAAGTACGACCTGGCGGGTCAGAACATCAAGTCGATCAGGGGAATCTTCAACGGCACCTGCAACTACATCCTCACCAAGATGGATGACGGACAGCCCTTCGAGCAGGCGCTCAAGGAGGCCCAGCAGCAGGGATACGCGGAGACCGACCCCACCAACGATGTGGAAGGCTATGACAGCGCATGCAAGGTCGTCATCCTGGCCAACTCCATCTTCGGAAGGAACGCGACGTTCAACGATGTGGAGATCACCGGTATCACCAGCATCAACTCCGATGCGGTCGCCCTGGCACAGAACAACGGAATGGTCATCAGACTGATCGGAGAGGTGTCCCCCACGAAGCTGGAGGTCGCCCCCAGGCTGATCCCCCGCGGTCATCCCCTCAGTCTCCCCGGTACGCTGAACACCGCGGAGATCATCACAGAGTACGCTGGACCCATAACCGTGTCCGGAGTCGGCGCCGGAGGACTGGAGACCGCTTCGGCCATCCTCAGCGACATCATCGACATCATGGATGAGAGAATCGGTGACTGAGTTGACAGGCAGGGTCGCCATATACGACACCACGCTCCGCGACGGTGCCCAGACCGAGGGCGTCCTGTTCTCCACAGAGGACAAACTGGACATCCTTCAGGCTCTGGACGATTTCGGGGTGGATTTCGTAGAGGGCGGTTGGCCCGGTTCCAACCCCACCGACGATGAATTCTTCGAGAGGGCCGGCAGGCTGGATCTGAAGAGGACGAAACTAGTGGCCTTCGGCAGCACCAGGAGAGTCGGTTCGTCCCCCGAGGATGACAGTAACCTCAAGGCTCTCGCCGCCAGCGGCACCGAGTGGTGCTGCATATTCGGGAAGTCTTGGGACTTCCAGGTGGAGGAAGCTCTGGGGATAGGCCTAGACGAGAACCTGGACATGGTCCAGGACAGCATCAGGTTCCTCGTCGATTCCGGGAAGCACGTCATATTCGATGCAGAGCACTTCTTCGACGGCTACAGGTCCAACAGGAAGTACGCGATCAACGTCCTCAAGGCGGCGGAAGCGGGAGGGGCGGAATGGCTAGTCCTCTGCGACACCAACGGCGGCACCATGCCGTCGGAGATATCCGAGGCCGTCGAGGATGCACTGTTATCTGTGGACGTCCCCCTGGGGATACACGCCCACAACGATTCCGACATGGCCACGGCCAATTCGCTTGCAGCAGTGGAGAACGGCTGCATGATGGTCCAGTGCACGGTGAACGGCATGGGCGAGAGGTGCGGCAACGCCAACCTGTGCACCGTTCTGCCGAACCTGGTCTGCAAGATGGGCATCGAGACATCGGACATAGACATGTCCAGACTCACCGACCTGTCCAAATCCATCGGCGAGATCGCCAACATCATCCCCCGCCCGGAGATGCCCTATGTGGGCGACACTGCCTTCACGCACAAGGGCGGGATGCACATATCCGCGGTCACCAAGGACACCCGCACCTACGAGCACATAGACCCCTCCCTGGTGGGCAACTCCAGGAAGATACTGGTCTCGGAGATGGCCGGCAAGGCCGGAATAGCCAAGAAGCTCAGGGAGCTTGACCTGGAATGCGGCGACGACATCCCTGACATCGCAAGGAAGATCAAGGAGATGGAGTCCAAGGGATACCAGTTCGAAGGTGCCGACGCGAGCTTCGAGCTCCTGGTCAGGAGGCTCAGAGGAGAGCTCGATTCTAAATTCACGGTCGAAGGATTCAGGATCCTGATAGACAACCGCATCGGGGACATGGACTCCGAGGCGAGCATCAAGGTGCTAGATTCCGAGGGCAGGCTGGAGCAGACCGCCGCAGACGGCAACGGTCCCGTCAACGCTCTGGACAAGGCGCTGAGGAAGTCCCTGCTGAGGTTCTACCCTCAGATAAACGATTTGAAACTCACGGATTACAAGGTACGTATACTGGACGAGAAGATGGCCACCGGTGCCGGCGTCCGTGTGCTGATCAGATCCACGGACGGGAAGAGGAGCTGGACCACGGTGGGCGTTTCGGAGAACGTCGTCGAAGCCAGTCTCATCGCGCTGGTGGACGCATTGGAATACAAACTGATGATCGGGTGATACAAATGAGCAGAACCATAGTCACGCTCGTGGGGAAGGACAAGGTGGGCATCATCGCCACAGTCTGCAACTTCTTCGCGGAGAACAACATAAACATCCTGGACCTGAAGCAGACCACCTCCCAGGGATTCATCAACATGATGATGATCGTGGATACCGACTCCTACAAGGGGACCATGTCCGAGCTCAACGAGGGATTGGAGAAGGTCGGCGTCAAGGTCGGCTGCACGGTCAAGGCCCAGCACGAAGAGATATTCGACATGATGCACAGGATCTGAGACCATGGTAGAGCTCAACGAGGTGTTCGAGACCGTCAACATGGTGGCGGAGGAGAATCTCGATGTCAGGACGATCACCATGGGCATCAGCCTCCTGGACTGCATCGACCCGGATCTCGGCACGCTGTGCGACAAGATCTACAAGAAGATCACCGAGTCGGCCAAGGACCTGGTGAAGGTCGGGGATGAATTAGGTAGCGAGTACGGCGTACCCGTGATCAACAAGAGGATATCGGTCACGCCGATAGCCATCGTCGGATCGGCGGCATGCAAGTGCCCCAAGGACTATGTGAAGATCGCTGAGACCCTTGATTGTGCCGCAAAGGATGTGGGAGTGAACTTCATCGGAGGATACTCCGCACTCGTGCAGAAGGGCATGACCACCGGGGACAGGTACCTCATCGAATCCATCCCCGAGGCCTTGGCGACCACCGAGAGGGTGTGCTCGTCCATCAGCCTTGGTTCAACGAAGATCGGCATTAACATGGATGCCGTGAGGCTGATGGGAGATATCATCAAGGCCACTGCGGAAGCGACGAAGGAGAACGACTCCCTCGGATGCGCCAAGCTCGTGGTGTTCTGCAATCCGCCGGACGACAACCCGTTCATGGCAGGAGCGTTCCACGGCGTCACGGAAGCAGACAGGATCATCAACGTCGGAGTCAGCGGACCCGGTGTCGTGAAGCATGAGCTCTCCAAGGTCCGCGGACAGGACTTCGAAGTACTGTGCGAGACCATCAAGAAGACCGCATTCAAGGTCACGAGGGTAGGACAGCTGTTCGCCAAGGAGGCGTCCAAGAGGCTGGGCGTCCCCTTCGGTATCGTGGACCTGTCCCTCGCACCCACACCCGCTGTCGGCGACAGTATCGCCGACATCATCCACGAGATGGGAATGGAGTATGCCGGAGCACCCGGTACGACCGCTGCGCTTGCGATCCTCAACGACCAGGTCAAGAAAGGCGGTGTGATGGCGTCATCCTATGTCGGAGGACTGTCCGGAGCGTTCATCCCGGTCACCGAGGACAAGGCCATGGCGGAGGCCGCCGAGATCGGCGCCCTATCCCTCGAAAAGCTCGAGGCGATGACGTGCGTATGCTCGGTCGGACTTGATATGATAGCTATCCCCGGAAGCACCCCTGCGACAACCATAGCGGGCATAATCGCCGACGAGATGGCCATCGGTATGGTCAACCAGAAGACCACAGCCGTGAGGCTTATCCCCGTCATCGGAAAGGATGTTGGCGACTTCGCCCAGTTCGGCGGTCTGCTCGGAGAGGCGAGGATCATGCCTGTCAACAAGTTCGGTTGCGCCGACTTCGTGAACCGCGGCGGAAGGATCCCCGCACCCATACATAGTTTCAAGAACTGAAGGTACCGCCTAACGGCGGTACCAACCCATTTATTAGTTGGATTGGTAATCCGATATATAGTCCGCATCACCCTATACGATTATGGATGAGATAACAGAGAGCGAACTGCTCGACGTGATCAGGGAGAACCCCATGATCTGTACCCGTGCGATAGTGAAGAATCTCCGTCCGGAGGATTTCAGGGACCCAGAGCTCTACAAGGCCCATCTCGATTCTCTGAAGCCTCTCCTGAACAGGCTGTGGACGGAAGGCACCATCGTGTCGTCCAAGGTGCAATGCTGCACGTTCAACCTGAAGCAGTGGCAGATCGCATAAGGACATCTTCGGACGGTAGCAGAACCTACCGTCCGATTCATTTTTGATATTCTCTTAATAACGTAAGAATCCTGAGACTCCGACTTTTACGACAGCTCCGACCTAAGACGGATCGATAAGAACGAGAGTGGGAAGAAGGTTTTGGGCACCCGTAGGTGCCAAAGAAGAAGCATCGAGGATGCGTAAGTGGGGGCAGAGGGATTTGAACCCCCGTCAGCGGGTTTCCACTACGGGAGGAGCTACCTCCCGCGGAATCAATGAGTCATCGCTCCAGTTAATCATCAACTGTCAGCAAACCCATTTACAATCACGCTCAATAACTGGAG
>JAEEOP010000043.1 GCA_016284295.1 Methanomassiliicoccaceae archaeon
GGTGTCGCAAGGCTTCAGATGCCTACCAACTTCCGTATCATCAGGACAATGTGCTCCGCACGTGTCGACCCCGAGTTCGTCCTCAGGGCGTTCTCCAAGGGGGCCGACGGAGTCATGGTTCTCGGATGCCACCCTGCAGACTGCCACTACATCGGCGGTAACTACAGGGCCAGGAGAAGAGTCGCACTGCTGAGGATGGTCCTCGAGCAGTACGGATTCGACCCCAAGAGACTCAAGCTCGAGTGGGTATCCGCATCCGAGGGAGAGAAGTTCCAGACAACGGTCTGCGGATTCGTTGACACAATCAAGGAGCTCGGACCCACACCTCTCAAGAAGGAGGCGAACTGATATGGGATTCTTTGATAAGGTATTCAAGAAGGACAAGAAGAAGGAAGAGCCCAAGGCAGCGCCCGCCAAGCAGGAGGCCCCCGCAGCAGCAGCGGCACCCCAGGCGACCGGCGCAGTAGAGCCCATCGGACTCGAGATGGCCGACCTCGGAGAGCTGCTCCCCGGAGCACCCAAGGGAGGAAAGTTCAAGCTTGCCATCTACTGGGCAGCAGCATGCGGAGGATGCGACGTCTCGCTCCTCGACACGAACGAGAGGATCCTCACCATCGGTGACATGGCAGACATCGTCATGTGGCCCATCGCCGCCGACGGAAAGGAGAAGGACATCGAGGCAATGGAGGACGGAGCGATCCTCGTCTCCATCATCTCTGGTGCAGTCAGGAACTCCGAGAACGAACACATGGTCAAGCTCCTCAGGAAGAAGTCCAAGGTCGTCGTCTCCTACGGAACCTGCGCATGCTTCGGTGGAAGCCCCGCGCTGGCCAACCTCGTCCCCGGAGAGGGCAAGGAGATCCTGGAGTACGTCTACCAGAAGACTCCCTCCACAGCCAACTTCCAGGCGGACTACCACGCAGGAGCACCCGTCGTTCCCCAGACATCCTTCCAGGCTCCCGAGGGAGAGCTCACCTTGCCTGTCTTCTACGACACGGTCAAGACGCTCGACCAGGTCATCGACGTGGATTACTACATCCCCGGATGCCCTCCCCTCCAGGAGTCCATCAGCCAGCTGCTGAAGGCAGTTGCTGACTTCGCGTACAACGGAGTGCCCCTCCCGCCCAAGGGAACAGAGGTCGGTGTCACCACCAAGACCCTGTGCGAGGAGTGCCCCAGGAAGAAGGAGAACCTCAGAATCGAGCACATCTACGAGCCCCACGAGATCGACGTCAAGCCCGATGTCTGTCTCATGGACCAGGGAATCCTGTGCCTCGGACCCGCAACCGTCGGTGGATGTGGCGCAAGGTGCACGAAGGTAGGTCAGCCCTGCCGTGGATGCTACGGACCCACATCCGATGTGCAGGAGCACGGAGCTAGCGTGTTCACCGCTATCGCATCCATGTTCCCGATCCGCGAGGACGATGGAATCATCGGCGAGGATGAGATCGTGAAGATCATGTCGGAGGTCAAGGACCCCCTCGGATACTTCTACGCATTCACCCTCGGAAAGTCATTGATTAAGAAAGCAGTTGTAGAAGGAGGTCAGTAAATGGCAGGACCAATCATTTGGGACGACAAGCAGAAGGTCACCGGAAACAGGGTGACAGTTGACCCCATCACACGTCTCGAGGGACATGGAAAGATCGAGATCTTCCTTGATGACAAGGGAGATGTAGCGAACGCTTACTGGCAGGTCCCCGAGGTGAGGGGATTCGAGAGATTCTGTATCGGAAGGAAGGTAACAGAGCTCAACCAGATCACAGCAAGGCTTTGTGGTGTGTGCCCCGGCGCCCACCACTTGGCATCGACAAAGGCGATCGACGGATGCTACAACACGAAGCCCACGGAGACCGCGTTCCTGCTCAGGGACACGTTCTACAACGCTCACTTCGTGCACAGCCACATCGCGCACTTCTATGCGCTGGCAGCACCCGACTTCGTCTGCGGACCCGCAGCACCCGCCGCGGAGAGGAACGTCCTCGGAGTCGTGGCCCGCGTCGGCCTCGAGCTCGGAGGAGCAGTCCTCAAGACCCGTGCGGAGGCCCAGAAGGTCCAGGCTATCATCGGAGGAAAGCCCACTCACCCCGTGATGGGAGTCCCCGGTGGAGTCACCACAGCGATCACGAAGGAGCAGCAGAAGGAGATCATCGGCTACGCAAAGGACATGGTGGAGTTCGCAAAGACGTCCTGCCAGGTCTTCAACGACGTCGTCCTCGCCAACAAGGAGTACATGGACATCGTCCTCAACCCCGACCTCTACTACAACGAGACCTACCACATGGGACTCGTCAACGAGAAGGGCCAGTTCGAGATCCACGACGGAAAGGTCAGGGTCGTCGACCAGAAGGGTGCGGAGCACGACCTCTACAGCCCCTACGACTACCTCGACCACATCGGAGAGGCAGTCGAGCCCTGGTCCTACGAGAAGTTCCCCTACCTCAGGAAGCCCGGATACAAGGGACTCGTTCCCGGACCCGACAGCGGAATGTACAGGGCGTCGCCTCTTTCCAGGCTCAACGTCGCGAAGGAGATGCCCACGCCTCTCGCTCAGGAGAAGTTCCTCGAGTACAAGGGCGTCCTCAAGGATGCCGGAGTCGAGGGACCCTGCCAGCACACGCTGGTCACCCACTGGGCAAGGATCATCGAGCTGCTCTGCTGCGCAGAGAAGTGTCTCCAGGACGCCGAGTGCCCCGACCTGACCAACAGCGACATCAAGCAGAAGGACATCCAGGCCGGCGGACGCGGAGTAGGATGCGTCGAGGCTCCCAGAGGAACCCTGACACACGACTACACCTGCGATGAGAACGGAATCGTCACCGCTTGTAACCTCGTCGTCGGAACGACCAACAACAACGGTCCCATCTGTATGGACGTCGCGAAGGTCGCCAAGGGACTCATCCACAACTATGAGGTCTCCCCTGGTCTCCTGAACATGGTCGAGATGGCATTCAGGGCATACGACCCGTGCAACTCCTGTGCAACCCACAGCCTGCCCGGACAGATGCCTCTGACCGCGGTCATCAAGAACGCGGACGGATCCGTCTACGACACCATCACCAGGAACTGAAATTAAACAAGGGAGGGGAAACCCTCCCTTTACCCGCGAAACCCATTACCCTTTCTTCTCGAATCAACCGGTCTGAATGAGCACGCGTTCTGCTCTGCAGTTATGGAAATAGTCAGCTGTATTTGGCGCGCTTGGAGGGGCCCTTCTGGAACCTGGTGCTCTCCTTGCCGGAGATCATGTTGTTCTCCCTTCTGCCGAGGTCGATGCCGTCCAAAAGGTACAGATGGGCGTTCTCCAGATCCAGGAGGTCGCTGTTCAGTATGGGGCCCAGAAGATCCTCTCCCTGCACGTTCACAGGGGATCCCCCAAGCATCCTGTTGAACGCAGGGATCACTATGAAGTCCTCAGGCAGCTTGGGATATCTCTCGCTCTCTGCAGCGGCGAAATCCCCTCTCATCCAGCAGGGTTCTGTCATCTGCCTTCCGACACCGTCCCTGAACATGACCGCAGGATGGTTGTGACCCATCACAAGGGTGCGGCAGTCCATGACATCCTCCGAGGGCCACACGTGGCCATGGACGAGTCCCACGTCGCCTATCTTGAGGCCTGTGGCGGGGCGGATGCGCACCCTCGGGGGAAGGAAATCCTCGATCATGGTGTCGTGGTTCCCGCGCACCACATCGATCGTGCTGAAACGGTCGAACAGGCTCTCGAAGAAATCGGGAATCTCCGCATACTCCTGCTTGGTGGAGCCGGGCACGGAATCCTTCACATCGCCTATGACGATGAGCCTGTCTATGCTGTCGTCAGCTGCATCCAGTATGGACTGATGCATATCCGATGTATGGGATGTGAGATGGAAGCCCTTGGCCCTCAGGTGGGATTCGACCCCTATATGGAGGTCGGTTATCACAAGGTAGTTGTCTATGCTGAGGGCAGGTATGCCGTAGACCGGCTGAAGGTCCATCTTCACCTCAGGTTATCCCTGAGGACATGCGGGATCTCCTCGATGATGTCCGTGGCGATGAGCCCGTAGGACTTGTCCGCGAAGGCGTATTCGCCTGCCTTCCCGGTGAGGAATGCTCCCAGCGATGCGGCCTCCATGGTGCTGAGTCCCTTGGAGAGCAGAGCAGCCACGGATCCGGAGAGCACATCCCCGGTACCGGCACCGGTCATCGCAGGCGTCCCCGCCTTGTTGTACCTGGTGGCGTTCCCGTCGGTGACGGTGTCCACATGACCTTTCAGCAGCAGCGTGACATTCATTGTCTGAGCGAGGGGCTCGGGTCCGCCGTACTGTGAATCGAGCTTGCGGAACTCTCCCTTGTGGGGCGTGATGATCGTGGGTGTGAGGATCTCCATTCCGACCACTGCGGAGAGCGCATCGGCATCGATGACCATCGGCGTCTTGCATTTCCTCACGAACTCCTTGACGGCCATCATCGTGTCGGGGTCCTTCCCGATGCCGGGGCCGATCAGGACCGCATCGTAGTTCATGGACTCAGACAGGAGCATGTCCACGGATTCCGCCGAGAGATGGTCTCCAGGGAGCGGCGTGATCATGAGCACGGGACAGTAGGTGGAGATCGCGTGCGCCACATTGGATGGGGTGAAGAGCCTTACTATGTCCGCACCGGTGCGGAGGGCGGCCATGCAACACATGCCGGGAGCACCGAAGTAGGGTCCTCCGGCGATGACCATGAGTCTCCCATTCTCGCCCTTGTGGCTGTTCTCATCGGGGACGGGATATCTCAATACATCGCCGGGGCCGATGAACTTCATCGCATCGATCGGGATGCCGACATCCGCCACGAGTATGTTCCCGCAGTTGTCGTCGTTCATTCCGATCTTCACGTCGTGGAACGTGATCGTGGTCTGAGGCACGATGGTGACATCCGATCCGAGGCCGGACGGCACATCGACCGATATGATGGGGAGGCCTGATGCGTTGGCCTCCAGTATGTACTTTTTGTAGGGGTCCTTGATCTTGCCCCTGACGCCTGTTCCGAGTGCGCAGTCCACGATGACATCTGCATCGTTGAAGAGCGCCGGATCGTACTCCTCGACCTTGCACTCGAGCTTAGAATATCTCTGTCTGGAGATCTCGGAGTGGATGCGGTTCGATTTCTTGAGGAGCGCGACGGTGACCATATCCGGGTCCATGAGCAAGGCAGCCGCGAATCCGTCGCCACCGTTGTTGCCGGGGCCGCAGACGAACAGGACGCGTCCCTGAGGGAAGTGATCCTTGATGAAGTCGGCCACTATCTTTCCGGCGTTGTCCATCAGCGTGGATACGGGTATGCCGAGGGCTTCGGAGTTGGCATCGATAACTCTGGAATCTAATGCGGAGATCATGCTATCACTTTCTTTGGTTCTTGACCAGAACCTCTGCGATCTTGGGGAGCATCTGCGTCTTGGAGAGCGAGCCCCTCTCCACGCGAACACATCCGTGCTTGGCGCGCGGGAACTTGGGGTAGGACATGTTCTCGAGTATCTCGTATTCGAGGTCGAGCACCATGGCACCCTTCGCTATGAATTCAAGATTCGGGTTGGCAACACAGAGGTCCAGCGGGAGCCTCCTGCCCTGCGACCTGGTCAGATTCTTATCGAAGTACTCTGGCCAGAGCGTGATAGCAACGTCCGGATCATAGGTCATGATGAGGTCATCGATGACGTAGTAATAAGGGTTTGCTCGGAATGGTTGATAAAAAGAAATCCCCCGAAGGGGGTTCATGAAGAAGTTTGTGTCAATGTGATTACTCAATGAGCACTGCGTTAATTGCTCCATCCTGGCCGGGCCTGGATGTGATGATGGCATCTCCGATCTCGGTGGAGATGGTGGCTCCCTTGTTCATGATGTTACGCTGAACGTAGTTGGGATCCGAGGGGTTTGATTTAACTGTCAGGATCTTTGCCTTTGTGACCTTGTTGGTCTTCTTGTCCATGACATTTGCGTACTCTGTGCTGAGCATACCAACCTTGACACTTCCGCCCATTCCGCGATACTGCTTGAGGTTCAGGGCACCGATCTTGGTGAACTGCTTCTCTCTGCTGATCTCGAATTTCCTCTTTCCCTGACTGGGGACGAGTCTGCCTCCAGTGGGCTTTTTGTTGGATTTACCCTGCCAAAGTGCCATAGTAATCGAGCCCTCTAATTATAGTGCTCTATTTAAAAGTTACTTAGAAGAGCCTTGAGGATTACAGGCATAGTAGCGAACAGGACGTATTTATCACCGATGAAGGGGGCATATCTCAATTACCTACCATACCAGTAGGATATCGTTAATACCTCTACGCGTATCGAGGAGCGATGGAGTTCGTACCAGTGGCCAGATCCGATGCGGAGGAGGTGTCCTCGTTCGTCCACGACATGTGGGTGGACACATACGCTCCAATCGTGACAGGTGGAAGGGCACGTGCGGAGGCCATCTTCGACGACTGGGTCGGTCCTGCCAAGATCAGGTCCGAGATCGACCGCGGGCACGAGTTCTTCATGATCGTCTCCGAAGGCGCCACCGTCGGGATGCTCGGGGCGGGCCCGGAGGGAGACGACTATCTGATCAGCAAGATGTACATCATCCCGGAATGCCGCGGAAAGGGGATAGGTTCGCGTGCGATGCAATTCGCTTTGGAGAAGGGCAGGGAGGCCGGGTGCGCCAGGGCCATACTGGAGGTCAATCCGTTGAACACGCCTGCTGTGAACATGTATATCAGGAACGGCTTCGAGGAAGCGGGCAGGAACCAGTACGAGTACGGTTACACCCTGATCATGGCGAAGAAATTATGAGATATTGGAAAGGATCCATGGCCGCCGCAGCGGCCATGGGTTTCAGAACCAGGAGGTCTCCTGGTGCAGCATCTGGACGTCGACCTTCTTCCCGTCGACGGTGATGACCGCGCTGTATCCGTCCTTGGCAGGTCCGGGGTTGACGAACGTCGTGCCGTCTATGACCTTGCAGCCGATGGCCTCATGGATGTGTCCGGAGAGCGCGAGGATCGGGTGGTACTCCTCCACGATCTTCCTGATCGCGGGGCATCCCACATGGACATCCGGTGCGACCTCGTCGTTCACTCCGTAGGAGGGGGCGTGCGTCATGAGGATCATGCCCTCTGTGGCGTTGGCCTTAAGAGCAGCGTAGATCTCATCGTCCTCCAGCTCGAACGGGGACTGGAAGGGACTGATGTTCCCTCCTCCGAGTGCGACGATGTCCTGTCCGTCGATGGTGACCTTCTTCCCGTGCATGTCGACAGCGACGTCCTTGATAGCCTGGGGCATGGTTCTGGGATCGCAGTTGCCGGGTATGACGTAGACCTTAGCCTTGATCTCAGACAGCAACTCGACTGCATCCTCGTTCGTGCCCAGGTCGGTCACATCCCCGAGGTGGAGGACGAAATCGACTTTGTATTGCTCGATCTCCTTGTTGATCCATTCGATCGCCGAATGTTTCTGATGGAGGTCGGTTATGACTAGGAACTTCATGCCGATGAATCTACTGGAGGATACATTATGGTTTCTGACAGTGCACGAATAATCCGTCGGTCATTAATAGAATTAGCATCCAGCATGGAGGAGCACCCGTCTTCCGACATGTGAAGAATCATGCTACTGTTTTTACACGAACGGTCCTAAAGCGCCGGCGTTCGTATCAGCCTACCGACGGGGTTATTCTCGGAGGCCAGGAATACAGCAGCCGGTTCATGTCCGAGGTGGATGGGGGTCCGTAGAACAGGAAATGCGCCTGCTGCATGAAGCTCGATTCGTTCGGAACCGGGAATGTGAATTCATAGGTCTTGACGAATTCGGACAGCGTGCCGTTGTAAGCGTATCCGACGCGGTAAGTAACGGAGATGGACTGTTCCTCTGCTCCGGTTGAGAATTCGATCGCATCTCTGAAAACATGCGTGTTCGATGAGAAGATATGGTGTTTGGGCAGGTCGTATCTCGCCCAGAACCCGTTGTCGCCTCTCTCCTCGTATTCGACCGACATTCCCGGTTCGCCGTAACGGAATTTGGATCCGTAGTATTTGGAAGGGGTTATGCCGTCGGAAAAGGTCCATTCCATCTCCAGGTATCTGAAGTCCGTATCTCTTGCTGCATATTCGACTTTGCTCTGGAAGCCGACACCACCGTCTGGGGTGACGTAGGGGCTGGGATCTATGCACAGTGATCCTTTGGAAATGACTGAGTATCTGTTGAACTGTTCCGGGTCGAGGTATACCGATTGAGACTCGAGGACCTCCGATTCGCCTTTCGATTCGAAGTCGAAGGTTATCAGACAGAATGTGGCGACCGCGATGGAAACCAGAGCAACAATGACTACGACGACGATGGTTCTGTCTTTCATTATATCATCACCTTGCGGAGTCAGCTCCTCGGTGTAAAGACGGCGCTCTGGAATTAAAAAGTAAGGGGACTTGGAGCATCTTCTGCCATGGCGTCAGATCTCAGGGTGGATGCAACCACTCGTCTGCGAGTTATGAAATATGCTGAAGTCCATATTAGGACAGGTCTCGAGGCATCGTCGGCGGACTGCAATGGTAACTGAAGACTGCAAGGCCACGTAGGGTGTGATCTGACATGGAGGGGAAGCTTTTGTCCAAGATGGGTGTAATCGTGATAGTGCTGTTGCTCATTGCGTATGCATCGGTCGTAATGCTGTCATTGTGGTATTTTGAGTTCCCCACATGGATCGTCGTCATCGAGGCAATCGTGCTGGCGGTCCTGATCATATGGCTGTCGTACTATGCGTTGGAGAGGCTAAGAGAGATAGATGGCGGTGAAGAGGATGCTGTTAACGACTACTGAGAGAATCCCGGGCAAGGACTATGAGATCATTGGCATCGTATCGGGCAACATGATACAGAGCAAGAACATCGGAAGGGACATCGGCCAGGGGCTCAAGAGCGTGGTCGGTGGAGAGCTGAAGAACTACACCGAAATGATGAACGAGTCCAGGGCGATCGCGACCAAGAGGATGGTCGAATCCGCCGAGGCGATGGGTGCGGATGCGGTTGTGTGCATGAGGTACGCAACATCCGCCGTTATGGCCGGGGCTGCGGAGATGGTCTGTTACGGGACCGCAGTGAAGTTCATCTAAACCACAAGGAACATCCGGTCCGAAGCTCAATGGCATTCGGGCCGGAATATTTTTGCCAATGCTGCTGCGAAACAGCAGCGTATTTGAAAGTCAAGATAGGAGAAGTGGCGTGGAGGATGGGACACTCGAACCTCCAGCAGCCAGCATGTGCGATAATCATTGCCAATCAATCCTCCGTCAATTCAGTATGTTGAAGGCGTTTTGGACAGCCATATCCTGAGGTATGCGGGCGTAGTATTCCTCTGTGGTCTTTGTACTGCAATGGCCCATAAGACGTGATACGCTCTCGATCTCCAAGCGGTGGTCCTTGAGGTATTGGCCGTATGATCTCCTGCATTTGCGGCCGTCGTATTTCACGCCGCAATCTTCGGATGCCAACAGACGATGCTTGCGGATGGTGTTGTCCGCCAGCATATCGAAGGATCTCAGCCCGAAGAAAACGTACTTGCAGGATCTTCTGGAATCCTTGAGGTAGTTTTCTCTCCACTCAAGATATCTTTTGAGAACAGGTATGAACATCGGCAGGATGACGGCATCCCTGGGCTCCCCATAGGAGTCGATACCTTTCACGATGTCCAGATGGATTATTGCTCCCTCGTCGGTGATGGTTATCTTATCAGCTTCGGCATTGCGGAGTTCCACAGTACGGAGGCCTCCGCCGAAATACAAGGCCAGCATGGCGTAGGAGCGAAGAAGGTCCGGTCTGTCAGGATAAACTAGGTTCGCAGCTTCCGAGAGGATAGAGATCTCGTCCTTGTTGAATACGGGCAAACGGCCGCGCTTGTTGTTCTTGGTCAACACCGGGCACTTAGCCTTGAAGACCTCGACACAGTTGTTCTCCTCGAATTTGCACAGTTTGTCAAGGTCGATCAGATCCTTCTTGACGGATTCGATGCTAATCATGCCCTTCTTGTCTTTGCTGGGTTTCTTCATCATCTCCAAGAAGAACTGCTCGATATCGTCCGGAGTCATGTATTTGGGGTTGGTGGTGGACACCTTGCCTTCGGCAAGAAGTCTGTTGAAGTCTTCTTCCATCCTGTTGTAACGTCTGATCATGACTTCGATGGTGTTGGGTGAACGTGCGGGATCATATTTCTTGATGACCTTGTTCACCACCTCTTTGAACGGGAAGCGGCTCATTGGTCCGCCTCCATGTCCTCGGAGCGGTCTAACGGCTGAGAAGTTTTTCCCTTCTCAGTCATCACCTCCCCGGAAGATGTTTGATCGGCCTGTAATAAGGTCCCGTTCTTAGAGCGACGCATTTCGATCCATAAGTGGTATTCCCACTCATCCATGTATGTCATTGCTAATTACCTCCTTGTATGCTAATTGCTAATTGCTAATTAGCAACATAGGTATATAATTTTTAGCAGTGATTAGCAATTGGGATGAGGGTAGGATGGAGAATTATCTCGGGGAATCAAAGTATGACGGGAATATCCGGCGTGTAACCTTGATCAAAAAGGTCGCGGACAAGCTCGATATGCATGACGGCGATATGCTAAGCTATTGGGAGATTGGCAACGAGATTGTTATCAGAAAGGTTAAGCAGCAGGATCCTAAAGTTGCACCGCAAATTTATGATTACATCCCAGCAGGAACGCCATTTGAAGAGGTCAAAATGATGATGGAAGCTTCCTTTGATATAGCCGAGTATTTTGTATCAAGCAAGGAAGAGCCTACTGGTGTTCAGATGATCGAAATCGCAGAAAAAGCGGCAAGTCATTTTCCAGACTCATTCTCAAAGGAAAAGAAAGGAGAGATGCTGAGAATCAGCATCGAATTGGCTAGAAACATCATGAGTAAAACTCGTATCATCAATATACCCGAGTCTGATGTTGAAGAATGACAACATTCAAGAACATTAAACAATCCGCTGGATTGCAATCGTAGTTCCGATTCCTCATCGTCGTTCCCGACATGCCTAATTATATCTCCCGGCTGGCAGCCAAGAGCTTCGCAGATTGCATCGAGCGTCGAGAACCTGATTCCATTGACCTTCCCTGTTTTCAGCCTGGAAAGGTTGACGGGGCTCACCCCGACCTTCCTAGAAAGTTCGATCAATGTCATCTTCTTGTCCAAGAGGACGTGGTCCAGCCGTATCTCGATCGCCATCATATCACACGAATCCGTAGACTTCCTTCTCAAGCCTGAGTCCTTGTCTGAAGATGGCGAACAGAACGACCATTATCAATGCTATGGTCATGGCATCATACGGGATGATCAGCTGGGATCCATCCGGCCAGTAATCCTTTATGGCAAGCTGGAGGGATATCGACAGGACTACCTTCAGGATGCATGCGATGATGGATATGACGAATGCCCTGAGGTCCTCTATTTGAAAGAATGGTCTACTGCTACCTTTCCTCTTGACCATCTTGTAGAGCATCACAATGATTGCGGCCATGAGGATAAAGCTAAGCGTATCATCTATGTGAGCAGGGTATAGATGTTCCCATGTTGTCAACAATTGATAACCGCCTAATACGCAGGAAAAGGCCAGGAACACCATAACGCAGAACAAGATCAACAATGATATGCCCAGCCAGCGGTACCAATCGAATTCGAACAATTTATCGTCAGACATCGTGGAACAATTGCGTTCAAAGTAATAAATATCTTACGCTATTTTCATAACGAAATACATTATGTAGATATCATATTTCGATATCAAAAAGGGACGTTTTATATATTTTACACGAACATGATGACTCGGTGATGCGATGAAAACAGCCCCCATCACAGTCATGGTACTGATCATTTGTGTGGCCGCCGTGGCATTTGGTCTGAGCATGTCGGGTAACGGTGTGTCCACGGATGAGGGTCGCGAGGCGGTAGTAGAGCCGCAGACTGTCGAAGTTCATGACGTGGCCGTAGAGCCGCAACCGGATCCTACGGGTGCCGAATTCATCATCAATATGATAGACCTGACAGATTTGGAGATCGGTCTTCTCACCGCTGACGATCTGGTCAGAATCAAGGATCTGGCGAAGTCAGGGGACATAGCGATAATGAGCAACAACGTAAACAGCCTATGCATAAGGGACTACAGCCGTGTGTACGACCCTTACGCCAAGTACTCCGCTATTTTCGAGGATAAAGAGACTGGGAACATCTATTGCACAGCTTCCGACTGTACCGGCATCGACCTTCAGAAAGAAGTCATCGCATGGGCAGAATCCGTCGATCCAGGCAGATGTTCGGGAACTCCAAGGGTGATACCTTTCGAGCTGCAGCCGGACATCCCCGGGACCGAATTCGCAATCCATGTGATAGATTTGACAGACAAGGAGGTGGAACTTCTGACCGATGAGGAATAGGATGACATGCTCGATAAGATGAAGTCGGGGGACATCGTCATTGTGAGCAGCAATATCGATAAGCTCTGTCTGATGGGCGTCAGCCATGTGTTCGATCCATATTCCAAGTACTCCGCCATCTTCGTGGACAGGTCAACCGGAAATACCCACTGCATGTCAACGGACAGCACCGGCCCAGTCGTTCTGGACGAGGTGATAAAGTGGGCAGAACAGATGAAGGGCGACGGTTGGAAGTATGCGGGATTGACCGATACATGATCCACGTCAGGGTTATGCGCCGAAGATCCCTGGACAATCTCCATAGTAACTGTAATACGCATCCTTTTTTTACAAAACAACAAAAAACCCGCTTGATCGATTCAATGAATCGAGAAAGCGGGCATTTTTCATAAAGTATTTCAAGTTTTAACTTTGGTTATCTTCATCAAGTCTATGCATCCTCCCCTTCGCTCGCTGACGCTCGCTCGGGTCGTATGCACTCCATCCCCGTTGCCTCGCTGCACTCGGCAACGCGGATGTTCGTGGTATTCGCCCGCGTCCCCTCCGGCGGAGCTCCGGGGCCGGGGCTCATACCCGTCGGTCGGCCTTCGGCACGCTGCGCTCGACCGCCGGCATAAGGGCGGCCCACGGCGTCGGCGCCCCCTGGCCCGAGGGCCTACGGGGGCCGTGCCGCCGCGTGGCCCGGCCCTGCCTATTTGGATAGGGGTGCGGTGTGTTCCGATGGTCACCTCTGCCTGCGAGGCGGCAGAGGGGGACGGCAGTAGGAAGGATCGAAGGTATCGGGATTTCTGTAGATCCTGATCCTCCTTCCGTAACCGTCTCTGAGGTAATAGGTGTGCGATCTGCAAAAGTCTGCCTTGTTCCTATAGGCATTGTAATGGCTGTATGAAAAGGAATAGAATCTCTCCGAAACAACAAGAAGCAGATAGAGAATGCAGCTTAACAACTTGAATATGATGAAACCAATGAATTGATAGATGTAGCTGAGGGTGTTAGAGATAAGGGTTTCCAACTGTACTCTGAAACGGGCTGGAATCACATTATCACGATCTTCTTGGGCGGAGTCATCTCCGGATTGAATTTGAGGGCCAAAGTAACATCTGGCGGCAGGTCATCGAGATCCCACCCCATCCATTGGTACAACCTCGGATTATCTATCGACACCGTATCGACGAAGAACCAACGGGACTTCACCTTCTCGATCTTCTCCTTGATCTTCTTCAGATCCTCCCTGAAGGACTTGGATATCACCCACGTCTGGGAGTTCCAAATGAGGTTGTTAAGAACGGTCCAGACCTTGGTGCGGTACTTATTTGGCAGCTCCGACACCTTATCGTACTTCTCCAGATCGGGAATGTCCTGAAGGTCCAGGGATTTGGAGATATACTTGGCGATGTAGTTGATGGGGTTGGAGTATCCTTTCATCTGCAGGTTGTCGTTGGTGAATCCGTAGATGTCGATGAACCCTTGTCCCCAGATGGGGCTCTTGGAGTTCCAATCATCGAGATTCTTTAGTTTGGCAAGTATCGAGCGGGTGTAAGGGTCGGAAGGATCCGGACGATAGGAACGGCTCTTCCTATGCCACTTGATCTTCAGAGGCCTCTCCAGATGGAGGATGATATGCACCGCAGGATACCCCGAGGTGGTGGACTCCTTCACGATGACCTTTGAGTATCCTCCGTCCAAGGCCTTTTCCAGACGTGCGAAGAACCTGCTGATGCCCTTGCCCTTGGTAGTGATGAATCTGTTGGCCTCGTCACGGGACATTGTATTGTGATCAATCGTGAGGGTCAGGAAGAAGAGATGTGAGTAGATTCCGGAAGGTGTTTCTTTGGAGATGGTGGATTTCTTGATCAGCTTCGCTAACATCGATTTCTTGAATGATTGACGTAAAGCGTATGCGGCGTTGCCTCTTCTTGACACGGGACAGGCGCGATGCTCCCCCGTATCGAGATTGGCGAATAGGTTGTAGTAGACGAGGGTCACCCATTGGACCAGATCTTTCAGCAGGCGGTCAGAGTCGATCTCCCCGGAGAGCACCTTGTCCTGGAGCTCGGAACGCTCCATTGTGTCAAACACGGACACTGGAATCCTCTCCGAGAAGGTTCGTATTGACGCTTTTCGGCACAATCGCGAAAAAATTGAATTGACAGCCAGATGGGAAAATGGCGTGGAGGATGGGATTTGAACCCACGAGCGCAATTGCGCACTAGCTTAGCAGGCTGGCGCCTTACCGGGCTGGGCCACCTCCACTTGTAGTATTCTGGGGAATGAGATATTGATAATAAAGGTTTGGTCGTGTTTGTTTTTGCGGATATTCCGTCCAGAAAGCCGGGGCGGCATGTTCGAGATCGTGCAGCATAGAGTTTCCCGAGCGTTTGGTTGGCTTCCTTATAGGTAATAATATATTATATGAATTATAATCTGAACCAACTGCAAGACAGTACATGTATCGGTACTGCTGCAGCGATCTCTGAGCATTATCCGATTTCAAAAGTTTTATATAATGGTTGAAAGTACAGGGGGTTGCGCGATAAGTCGGGCGGCAACAGGCCGCACCGGGCGATTTGCGAATGATCTCAACCTTGTGTTGGGAGGTGAAGACCTCAATCGGAGGTCTTATATACTACCTCCAACTACACGGGGTTGCGCGATGTGACGTGCAAGCGACTTCTGAGTCGAGCACGGTCAGTTGCGATCCACGTATGTGGCTCAGGGGGTCTTGTGAAAGACTTATATACTTGAGCAATATACAGGGGAATGCGCGGTTCTGATAAACCGCAATCATGGAGAATCATGATCTCCGACGGGGAAACACCATCCTGTCGTGCTCTCATGAATTCTGACGTTCGATGCTACGAATGTTCCGTTAGACGGGATATTCGAACAAGAGTGTGCCGTTCAACGGGACAGCGGTGAAACATGGTAAACTGCCAGTTTCAATTTCATCCATCAGAGACGAAATAAGTCAATGATTTGACTCCGGTTGATCCTGCCGGCGGCCACCGCTATAGGATTTCGATTAAGACATGCGAGTCGAGAGTCGTTATGGACTCGGCGGACTGCTCAGTAACACGTGGAGAACGTGCCCTTAAGTGGAGGATAATCTCGGGAAATTGAGGATAATACTCCATAGATCATGGGATCTGGAATGACCCATGGTTCAAAGTTCCGGCGCTTAAGGATCGCTCTGCGGCCTATCAGGTAGTAGTGGGTGTAAAGTACCCCCTAGCCTACGACGGGTATGGGCCTTGAGAGAGGGAGCCCAGAGTTGGATTCTGAGACACGAAGCCATGCCCTACGGGGCGCAGCAGTCGCTAAAACTGCACACTGGGGTCAACCCCGATGAGGGAAATCCTAGTCCTAGGACATTTGTTCTAGCTTTTCTCAAGCGTAGATAACTGGAGGACTCAGGGCGGGGGACGACGGGTGCCAGCCGCCGGGATAATACCTGCAGCCCGCGTGGGGGGCGACTCAACTGAGAGTA
>JAEEOP010000001.1 GCA_016284295.1 Methanomassiliicoccaceae archaeon
CTTGAAGCTTCTATTGAAGTCTTCTGCGATTGCGAGCATTTCCAGGTCCGATTCTTCCAAAGGGACGGCGTAAGCCGTCGTCTTGGAAGAATGGACGTCCATTCCTATCGCTAACATGTGATCAGTCTCCCTTTCAGAGACACACAAACACTCGCGCAGACCAGCGGTAGATTAATTAGGTTTGAGGTAAGTGAACGAACTGGCCCGTTCGTTGTGTTTGTGTGGTAACATCTCAATAGACGGACCACTTTTTCAACTTAGAGGCCAGTTTTTGTTGTTATAGCGTAATCTTGCTATGATCTTTAAGGATTGAAATTCTCAGAACTTGTTGTTACATTCCGAGAATTTCAACTTCAGAACATAGATATCGTGTCGTAAAAGTGCTAAAACATTTTTCCGTCGAATAAGGACCGACGGTTACCCGTCAGCCCTTATTCGACTATACATGGCTGGTGGCCATCCCACCCGTATAGAAACGTGACATGTTGGACAAATGAACCATCTTCGATGGCATGGGTATCAAACAGCCGTTCCGTTCATTGGGTTGGCGAAAGGACAGGGAAAACGACCGCCCGCAATGGAAAAATCCTACATACATTCCCGAAAGGTGCGGTCCACCGCAACTTGAGCTGGACCATACTGGAAATCCGGATCGATTATTATGATGAAAGGGGGACGGCATGCCTTGATCGCATGCCGCCCAAGGTATTTGCTGGGTCATGCATCCCATTTCGGTCTTGGTACAATCGACATCCCGTCAGGGGGACTGGGCCGCTACCGCCAGTTCGAAGTTCAGTGTATCGTATCCGGCGCCCATGACATAGTACATGAAGGACAGGTGGCTTCCCGAGTACGCACCGCCGCTGAGATCCTTGCCGTAGAGGATGTACAGGGCTATGCAGCAGCCATCGTTGTAGGTGTTCGCCGTGGTGAAGGCGTACGATTCTATCGGTGCCTGCGGGTAGTCGTAGTTGATCTTGCAGAGGATGACCGAGTCGCTCGTAAGAGTCTTATTCGGAACTATGCTCACGGAACCGTGGTCGCCCCCGTTGGTCCTAGGCAATGTCAGTTTCTTGTCGTAGTGTGCAGGATCTTCTGGATTGCCTACGCTGAAGTCCGTTACCGCCGCGTACACCCCTATCGTGGATTCGAGCTCGGTGGTGGCAGGAGTAACCGAATAGTGCAACTGCACTCCGTTCTCGTTTATCTCCAGGGACGGATAGAGACCGACGAACACGGTGGCAACATAGAAGTTGTTGTCTGATATGTAGTATACCTTGTCCGTCACGAAGGAGTTGTTTCCGATGGACAGCCTGAATGTAGAGTCGGACGTGTATGTGGTCAGGTCTATCTTGACGGACTGGATGTTCTTCGCTGTTCCCAGATTCATGTAGAAGTATCCTCTCTCCACATCTGTCAGCACATGTTCTTCTTGGTCGTACTTGTTGTAAAGGTTGGTCTTCATCCAACCGATGTTCGTATCCAATCCGCTTCCTACATTCATGTTCAGATAGTTGGATCCTGCGGGAACTGTAAGAGAAGCATCGGCAAGGGATCCTTTCAGGATGACGACATCTCCCGCATCCCAGGCGCTGATGGCTATGCTGGTGCCGCCGACCACTGTCAAGGTCCCGG
Organism: Methanomassiliicoccaceae archaeon; assembly: GCA_016284295.1. GTDB lineage: Archaea > Thermoplasmatota > Thermoplasmata > Methanomassiliicoccales > Methanomethylophilaceae > Methanoprimaticola. Next base: position 1,636 of record JAEEOP010000001.1, read on the forward strand.
TGAAGTTGGTCAGGAGGACCTCGTCCTTCGTCGGCAATTCGCTAGAACCGGCTCCGCTGCTGACGGTCCCGGTGAATGCGCTCATGTTGAAGGATATGGTCCTGTCAGCGTAAGCTCCGATCCTGCCGTATGTTCCGGTCATGTAGTAGACGTTCCTGGTGAATACCAGGTCCTTGTCGCTGCTGTTTCCGGCAACCACCACTTTATTGAATATGATGTTCGCCTCGGCGTAAACGGTCTGACCGTTGTCGCCGTTGACCTGGTAAGGCTCGTACACCCATTCTCCCCATGCGTTCCTTTCTTCATCCGTCTGGATTTCATAGTAATTGATTCTCCCAATCTCGTCCAGATTCTTCAATGTCGATCCGCTGTACCATTCTGAACCAAGTCCGTTTGTGAACGTGAACGCGTCGCCTCCTTTGGATTTGATGCTGAAGAAGCAGACCATCGCAGAACTGTTTGCCGTTGCATCGGACGGGTATGTGATTCCGATCCTCACGCCCTCCTTCAGCAGTACCAGTATGGGCTTGTCATCTTCTCCGCTGGTGGCGGATATGCTCACACTGTCGTTGTTCTGGGTGAAATAGTAGATGTGCCCGGATTGGATCGAGCCGGCGGTATCCTTTATCACCCTGTCAGCAGAGACGTGCAACGTTTTCTCCACCTCGCTGTCGTCGTAATATCCGTCATCATGGAGGATGATGCTCTGTTGCAAGGTCTGTGCGGTCACGACCACATCGACGGTGGATTCGTATGTGCTCTTGCCTGCAGCGCTGACAGTTATGGGGCGGTGGCCTCCATACGGGGCTGCTATAGTGACCTTTCCTTCGTTATCCGTAATTCCTTCAAATCCGCCTATGTTCACTGTTGCTCCCTGCAGAGGGTGAGGGGTAGTGCCGTATTCTACGGTACAGTATTCTACGGTACAGGTCACATTGGTCCGCAGGCTGTCCGCCTTGATGGTCAGTTCGGATATGTTCAGGGCCCCCTTCATCACAGTGACCGAACCTGAGCTCCAATCGGTGATAGTGACGCTGGTGTTGCTCCTGATGACTACGGTCCCTACGAAGTCTTCTAGACCGATCTCATCCTTCTCCCCAAGCGAGCCTGTATCTTTTCCACTGCTGGCGGTTCCCGTGAATCCGTCCATAATGAATTCCACACTCTTTCCTTCCACGGCTCCGATCCTCTTCCAATCGCCGGTCATGTAGTAGCTGGACTTGGAGTAAATCATATCGATGTTGGTTCCGACATTCAGGATTCCGCGCAACGGGTCTGCCTTGACGTAGACGATTTGTCCTCCGTCCCCGTAGGCCTGGTACGGCTCATACACCCATTCTCCCCATGTAGTCATCACTTCATCTTCCATCAAATGGTAGTCCACTATCATATCGGCATTCATGTCGTATTTGACGACGTAGGTGCTGTCGTACCAGCTGGTCCCCAGTCCTTTGGAGAATATGTAGACGTTATCGTTGACGCTACTCCTCTTGACCGTGTAGAAGCATACGGATATGGTGTTGCCTTCTGGGGATGTAGTCGGATACTTCACATTGATGGTCACACCCTCTTCTACCAGGACCAGTATAGGCTTATCCCTTCCGTTATTAGTAGATTGGATGGTCGAATCCATCGCCGTGTCGAAGTAGTATATGGCACCGGGGGTCAAGGTCGACTGGTTATGTTTGATCTCATTGATGTCCGTACCTATCTTTGCGTAGAGGGTCTTCTCCTCTACGTTGTAGTACATCAGTGTGGGGGTAAGCGTAATCGACGCCTCACGCGCAGTACCGTCGATGACGATGCTGTTGCTGACCGTGTTGTATCCCAGTTTCGAAACGGTATAATCGACCTTCTTGTTGACGGACGCGAATATGGCCCTCCCCTCAGAATCGGTTACAAGGGTGCTTCCATCCAATGTGACAGACACTCCTTTGACGGGTTGTTGCGATTCGTCTTTGACGGTGAATGTCACCCTATATTTCAGGTCATGTTCCCCAGGCAGTCCTGTTTCGAAATTCACGCCGCCTTTCTCCACCAATGCGCTTCCTGATGTCCACTCGGTGATCTTCACATATCCGCCGGATTCGACTTCCACGGTTCCTGCGAAGCCGATCAAAGACATCTCGTCCTTTACGGGCAGCGTGCTTCCGCCCTCTCCGCTGCTGACGGTTCCTGTGAATCCATCCATGATGAACGTCACGGTCTTGCCGGAGTATGCGCCTATCCTGGCCCATGTTCCTTTGATGTCATATTGCGATCTGGTGAATACCATGTCCTTGTTGGACCCTACGTTGATCACTTTGGAGGACTCTGCTTTCACATTGACCGTCTGTCCGTTGTCGTTGTTGGATTTGTAGGCCTCATAGACCCATTGGCCCCATTTGGCTTTCTCCTCATCTCCCAGGCTGTAATATTCCACGAAGGCAGACTGCTCCTTCACGATCTTTGTGGAGCTGTCGTACCATTTGTCCCCTAGGCCGCTAGTGGGGTTCAGAACGTATTTGTCTCCGATGACGGATTCGACATTGAAGAAGCACACCATCGCCGAAACCGATGCCGGATTCTCCGGATATGTGAGGTTCACAGTGACATTCTCCCTCAGGAGTATGAGGATCGGCGCGTTCGCTACCCCGTTCTGCACATCCGAGCCTTTGATCACTATTTCCGTGTTCTTTCCAACGTAGTAGATGTGGCCCGAATAGATCCCATCTGCCGTGTTGGTACGGACCTTGCTGGTTGTAGCATACAGCGTTTTGCCGCCCGTATCATACAGGCCGTCCGTTTTCCACACGGCCTTCAGATTCAGTTCGGTGACTCCGGAGGCGATCAAGGATGCCACATCTATCGTGGCACCATCCAAGTAATCCACCGTGGTCCCGTCGGTCCGGCTCCATCCCGCAAATGCAAATCCAGCATAAGTGAATGTGTTGGGATTCAGCTTGGATTTCATCTTGGTGATCTTCTGAGACGACATTGCGCCTGCGGTCGTGCCGTTGGCATCTGCGTTGATGCTGTAGTTGACGGTCACGAACTTCTCCTCCAGGGTGAATATGATGTCTGATTGCATCTCCTTCCCGTGCAGGTCCGTGGGGTCCAGACGGACAGCCGCCTTGTATTTGACATGGATGTGGAAATCGTATGTGCCTGTGGTCACGAGGGCGGTGTCCACCGGATTGCCGGATATGTTGCCGCTGTCGTAGTGGTAAAGGGTGACCAAATCCAAGGAGCTCGAGCCTTTCAGCTCCAGGGTGATGTATTCCACCAGCGCCCATGAGCCGGGATTCAGGAGTTTGACTGATGTGCGCAGCTCGACCTCCGTATTGCCGGGGATGTCTATCTCGACCTTGCCGTAGACATGGCCGTTCATCTGATCCGGGACGTAGTACTCCTGGTTGGGGTCCCATGAATAGTTGACTTTTGGAAGGCGCGGCGGGTTTTTGTCATCATCGTATGCTATGACGTTCATAGCAGGCAGGCTGTCCGTGGTCTCGGATGTGGATCTGATGGCCAGACCGTTGTCTATGGCCTGTATCGCTAACGCCGATGCTGCGGAGATCAGTACGATCGCTACTACAAGATACAGATACTTCCTGCTCATGTCAACTCACGTTCTCATCCTTCGAGGAGTCGTACGGATAGATCAGGATGGTGCCGTCTATGTACAACAGGTTGTAATCGATCGATGCGTATGCCCTCTCTTTTTCACTGAACTCCACCCACGCATATGTGTTGATGGATCCTGGATCGGACAGTTCAATTGTGTCCGTGCTGGATGACATTGCTCTGTTCCCGTCGCCATCCATGGTCGCCCAATGGATGGTGTAATCCCCTTCAGCGAGATTCAGTGTCCGGATGTCGGTTATGTCCACCGAGATCTCTGTGGTGCCCTCCTTGTTGTCGGTAAGATGGACGGTCGGTGCGATGGCATAGGCGTCCACCCTTTTGATCTCCACCTGCGAGTCTCCTGTAACGGTGTGGCTGGGCACCGTGTTGCCATATCTGTTGTCCGATTCGTTGTAGCGGGTCTTTATCTCGATGCAGTAGTAGACGGTCTTGTCGGTCACATGTTTGAACGATACCCCTTCGGCGTTGTCGCTTTGGCTGATGCTTTCGATCGGCTGGTCGCTGTATCTCACGGCGATCGCATCGATATCGCCGAACGGATCGTGCTGATTGTTCAGATCGTTCTCGATCTTCATGAAGTACTCTTTGCCGTCGTAGTACTTGGTCGTCGCACCGTTGGATAGGTAGAACGGATACAGGTCCACCACCCCTGTTTCGGGATCCGACGCACTCGTTCCGAAACGCGTCGCGTTCACGGTCTCACCCGGAGCGTATGTGTAGAAGCGCATACCATGGTGATCCTCCAGGGCCCATCCGACGAACACATATCCCTCCTTCTCGTAGTGGTTCGTGGGCAATACGATATTGTCGTTGTTGTCCGCGGTCAATGAGTACTGCACGACCTCCTGCGTATCATCGTAGCTATGGGTGTTCACCACATAGTTGCCCAGATGAGCGTACAGGGAGATGTTGTCCACTGCATAGAACTGGTATATCCTGCCCAGGAAATTCTCGGGAGCATAGCTCTTGATGTAACGGGAATCCCCCTTGATCGTGTATTCGTTGGTGTAGTTGGCGTCCGTATACCATTTTATGTCCTGACCAAGGTATCCGTCGAATGCCACGATTTTGTATTTGGGGATGTCAGTTCCGTAGTACTCTTTTCCTTGGGTATCTATTGTGGAGACGCTGAACACTCCCAACGGATCGACCAGCTCTCCGTTCACGATGAAATGCACGTTGTAGGTTATCGGTTTGGTGTGGATCCTGAGATACAGGTCGTCCTGCAGAAGGAACGTCCAGATGTATCCTCTTCTGTCCGAAAGCTCGACGGGGGATCCAAGCCAGTCCTGGTAAACGTTTCCGAAAGTACTCATATGGTAGGTCTTGTTGTCCTCGATGTACTCGTGATCTGTGTTGTACTTTGCATTTACCATGATCATCGAGTAATCGTTGCGGTACTCTTTGTTGCCGTACGGGTCCAGATAGACCTTCTTATCCGAGGCGATCCATTTGTCGCCTTCCTTCTTCAGCACAGAGCTGTCCTTGGTTATACCGTATTCCACGCTGGATTCCGAATATGTTCCTCTATACAGCTCCTTGGTGACGTTGTTGACGTCTATGTAATTGACTTTGTATTCTATGCCGTCGACATACAGCACAGCAACCCTTCCCTTCACGAGATTGTTCCCTATGAAGTAGTTGTTGTATGAATCCTTGAAGTAGTAGTTCGCAGGTATATCGTGCGATAGATCTTCCCATCCGCTGTCTCCACGCTTCTTGACGTCAGGCTCGTCGTCATCTTCCGAGTCATAATGGATCCAGTAGTAATCCTCGGAGTTGCTGGTCAGGCTGAAGGTGTATACATACTGGTCTTGGACATAGAACTCTCCTGACGCAGTGGTCGCCCAGATGTTTCCGTAGTTATCCCTGTATTTCTTTACGATCACATCTCCCTTCTTCTCGACGAACGGCGTACCCTGGTAGTATTTTCCGTTATCCTCGATACAATCATATTCGCTCAGATATCCATCGTACATCGAATACATTATCTTCTTATCGTCGCTTGCGGAGTAGACCACGTAGCGCACTAATTTGCCGTCTATCAGGAGATATGCATAGCTGCCGCCGTCATATTCTGCTTTGCTCTCATCCTTGTATGGTCCTATGCCTATCAGTTTCGTACCTTTGGCATTGTACAAGCCCTTATCTCCGCCAGATCCCACGTATGTGTACCCCTGCTTGAAGAATCCCAGGGCGGGGCTGTCGCATTCCGTCAGAAGTGTGGAGAATATGTAGGTCTTTGTTTTGATGACATCGCCTAGAATGAGCCAGTCATCATAGGTGCAGCTGGTGCTATTGAAGAACATAGGGTCCACTTCTTTATCGTCGGGATCTTTCACGATTCCCTCGCTAGTTATTCTGTACAAGAGTTCGCCTTTGATATCGCCGTCGTACCGGTAGACCTCATAAGGATAGGTATCCCCTTCCACCTTGCATTTTACGATCGTACCCTCATAGAATGTACCTGCACGGATCATCTGATAGATCTTATTCTGATTCTCCGCTTTGTCAGTGGTCAGATACTTCATTATGAAGAGCCCGTCCTTTCCGGCTACGGATTCTAGCTTATACGGAACCCATTCTGAGCCCTCATACCTGTAGACCTCCGATACACCGTTGAGCACGTATTTGTTTTCGTAATCATCCATGTAGTAATAGTGTGCAGGTGCGGCGACCTCCGTCCATACGTTGTCGATATTCTGATAGAACCTGCCGTCTTGGATGTAATATTGCGTGCCGTCATCTCCGTAGACGAAGCTCTTGATCAGTTTGTATCCCAGTTCTCCCCTGGTCGATTCGAGGTCGATCATGTATCCTGTATCCAGTTTGATGTTGATCGAGACCTCCGTGTTGACACGGTAGTGCCTCTCGATATCGCGCGGGATGGACTCCGAGGATGCTGCATCCATCAGCGCCGTGACGTCGGCATGGCTATCGCTGGTGTATCCGAAGATGACATCATCGGTTATGTTCCATTGGGCGACGAAGATGTGCTCTCCGGGACCGATCTTCAAGTCCGCATATTCCTCCTTCAACGGATCGCTGAACACCACCGTTCCATCGCTGAAGCCTGTACAGATGTATTCGCCTTCGCTGTGGGCGTGGAGGAAATCCTTAACCATTTGTTGGACGGAGGTCGCCCAGTATTGGGCCACTGTCCTGTCGCTCTGGGATGTGTACGAGAATCTGCTAGTGCCATCGCTGAATTCATCGATGGTGGTAACAAATACCATGTTGACAAGACCAGTGAAGGGGATAAACTCCACTTTCGGATTCAACGGTTCGGTGGCCTTATCCGCACTAGCCTCAAAGAGGGTGGCCAGAGCCATGGTGGGGCCGTTCCAAAGCTTCCATCCGTTGAATATATGTCCCTGGGCTCCGAATCCCGGCAGCGTTATTATCGTGTTTGCTTTGCAGTATTGGGTCGCAGGGGGATGACCGTACTGTGAAGCGAGTATGACCGCATACTGCTCCTCGATCTTCTCGTTTTGCCAGACAGCTTCGAAGACGATCATTCTGGAGGTCGAATCCGTCGACCTGACCGTATAGGTTTCCCCAGGCTGGAGATATGACACGCTGGCATTCCATCCGGCGAACACCTTCCCGGTAGGGGTAGCCCACATGTAGTTGGGGAGGAGGTACGCTCCGCTCGAGAAGGTCACATCTATTTTGCTGTCATCGTAGTAACTGTATCTGATCGTCTTCGTTGTTACCGATTCTTTCGAGGCCCACTCGGCTGTTATCGTCAAATCGGTATTCACATCAATGGTCTCTCCCGGAAGTTTGAGAGAACCATTGACATTCCAGCCGGAGAACGCTTTGTTTCCGGGGATGGGGAATTCGCAAAGAGGCAGCACATAACGGGATCCAGCCGCCAACGTTACAGTCTTTGCATCACCAGAACTGCCGTCCCCATGATAGAGCGTTATTGTGTAGTGTGAACCACTTACCCAATATGGTTCGAGTGCTATTTCGCCGATGGTTCCGGACGTGTTCAGCACGTATCCGGGATATACATCTTCGACATTATTTCCGATGGTCATCTTCCATTTGAGGAAATATTTGTCTGATGGGCCCTGGAAATCATTGTTAGGGATGATGTACGATATTCCCGATTTGGCCTTGTAGGGGGCCATGGATCCAGAACCGCCTCCGCTGTTGAAGACTACACTATATACGTCGGTGCTCTCGTCCTTCCATATCGGGATTATGACGCCGCTGGTGCTATCGGTCCTGTCTCCCGGATGGGAGCCGCTGGCCCAGATCTTCCAACCATCCAGGATCTTACCGTCGGCACCGACTATTTGAGGTATGGTGATCCGGTTGTTTTCGTCTGGAATCAACAGATTCGGACCTACGATCGCATTGCTTCCAGCGTTTTGCATGACCATGCCGTATTTCGTTGTGAATGCCGCTGAATAACCGTTATTCGGTTCTCCCCAGTCCGCCTGCAGGACTATCGCCCTTCTGCTGTCGAAATCGCTGGGGACCGGCATATAGATGATCTTGCCATCTGCTATGTCAATGCTCGTGTACACGGCGCTATACGGGTTTACGGTGAATCTCACTATGCCAGATGTAACACCCCCTTGCTCCATAGTTGTGGGCAATTCGATGGGGGTTCCAAGTGTCAGCTCGACATCCTTGGTCTTGCTGATTCCAGGGTACGATATGTCTGGCTGAGTGGGGATCTCTGTTCTAAAGTCGTATGTGTACTTTGCCAGACTGTACTGCAGAGTCACTTTATGGGTACCGCTGTCGTCCAGAGTCACTCTCATCCTCTTCTCGCCGGGGGTGTCCCCATCCTCTACGATATATGTGCCGCCCTGGCAATCTTTAAGCGTGAGGTCATAGTTATCGATCATCGAGATGGAACGATATGGTTCCGATTCAGACCAGTTGTAGGTCTGTTTATGGATTTGTCTGTCTCCGATTTTGACCGTTACTTCGAATTGTTTCGTGGATGAAATCTTCTCGACCTTGACGAGGACGTCGGCAGGCGAACCGGTCTTTGTCCAATCGAGGTAAATATCCTGTTTGAGGATGGCGTTGGAGGATATTTCTTTATCATAGTTCACTTTTTGAGCGACCAGGAACCCTCCTTTGTCATTGTTGTCCCCGCCGATGTACCATGGGTAACCTCCGAATACCGAATAATTCAGATTGGCACCGAATGTGACCTCGACCGGAGGAGTACCTCCCCTGGGATCGTTGATGTGGTAACCTAGAGCTATCAGCCTCTGTAATGTTGCATGTTCGATCCCCACATACTTGGCGGTCTGGGCGATCACGTTTGCGGTCCCTTCGACCATCTCGTAGATCACCACGTTCGAAGCCGGGTCGATCCTGGGTCCGTTGGACGTATCTTGGGTCTCCGATATTGATTTGCCGTAGATCGTGGTTTCCTTGAAATCGGGCAATCCTGCTGCATGCTGGTTACCGGACATATCGCATATTTCCCTGTTCGGAGCCGGTTCAGTCACATTGATGTTGCTGACGAATCTGGACGACAATATATCGAACAGGAAGGATGAGTATTCTCCTGGTTCAAGGGATATGTTCCCTACCATGGCATAATCCTTGTACGGAGTGAAACCGATCAAGGGCCTATGCGTAACCGAGGATTGTCCGTAGCGCAAGACTAACTCATAGGAGCTTCCGAAGGGCACCTTGGCACTGTAGTGCTCCCTGTCGTTAAGGGAATCCGTATGGATCGCTTCGTAATAATCGTCGGTCTTTTTGTCATGAAGCAGTACTTGCGTGTATTCATAATCGTGCGCATTCAATGTCGTTCCGTCGAAGGACAGAAGAAGATCCACAATGCTTTTATTGCTTACGTCGGCGGAGATCGAACAGTCCCCCTGTACGATAAGGGTCGCTGTCGAGTTGGTGTAGCTGTCTATGTAGTGCTTACCGGTGATGACCCATTTTATGAACTGTCCTGTAGAGTTTTGAGGAGAGTACATTAAGGTTATCCTGTCGCCGTAGATGAAGTTCTGTCCCCATGTCGTTATGTATTCCACATCCCCTACCCCGTTTCTTGGTTCTAGGAATGCATCAACAATACCGAAATTGGGTTGGCTCAGAACGACTGTATAATTCAGTTGGGTCCAGTTAGCCCTGTAATTCATGGTGAAGATTGTTGAGCCTACGGTCTTGGAACTGACCGATCCACCTTTCACGATATAATCCAAGGAGACTTTGATCATCGGTTCAGATGTTGAGAATCTGCTGGTCAGATCTATGACTTCGCCTGCCACATACTTGACCGCATCTTCGTTATCTATCTTCACGCTGTAGAGCCTTTCCCAAACGGCCTCCAGAACGACTACGTTGCGATCATCGGCATCCGTGGCGATAGGTGTGTACTGGTTCGAACCCAGTACGCGCGAATCGTCTCCGGTTATTACCTGCCATCCGATATGTTTGTAATCGGCCGTATCAGAGAATGCGGGCAATGCTTGGGTGCTGTATGCCGGGTTATCGACGTATTTGGTTACCAAGGAAACCTTTGTCGTCGATTCCTTGGCATTATCCCATCTTGCGTATACCTTAATCACCTTTCCGGATTTATCGTCGCAATCCGTATCCGATATGACGTATTCGTTACCGTATACCAATCCGCCCGATGTGTACCAGCCGGTGAATTCGTGATCCGTCATCGAATATGTGCCAAGATCTATGGTCTCTCCTTCTATGCCGGTCCCTTTCGTGGCGATTATTTCAGTTCCGTTGTAGGTATTCACGGTGTACACATCTTTCCAGATGGCGACTAGCTCGATCTCATTGGTCCAGTTGGCATCTAGGGCGCGTACCGTGTATGTAGATCCCACCGCCGTATCTCTGACCATCCAGTAAGCGAACTTTTTCCCAGACGGTCCTGTAGTGTCCGCCGGGATGTTCTCCATCACATCGCCGGCCTTCTTGTCATTGTAGGGGGTTACGGTTCCATCGTAATGCAGAAGTTTCACGGTATAGCTGTCGCTGTCATTCTTATTGTCCATACCCTTGAGGACTATCTCGCCATTGGCGTTGGCATCCTTGGCCGATACGGTGTAGCTTCCGACCAGAAGCGGCGTCTCTATGATCGTCCCGCCTACATCTTTGGATATCAATTCGGCTCTCTTGATGTAACCATCTTCATTGCACCAAACATGCAACTCCCTTTCAAGATTGGGGTCGGGATTCAGGGAATTGGCGATCGACACGTAATCGTTGTTCCAGCTTGCGAGGACATATCCGTTCCTGACCGCATCGTTCAATTTGTAGATGAAGGCATAGTGGTCTCCGACATCCGTGCTTTCGGTGGCCTGGCTCTCGTATATGCAGGTCCATATGCCATCCGAAGCCCTCTTGTAGAATCTTAAGTCGTCGTCCTCATTTTTGTAGTACACGTGCGATCCGTCCACATATTTCGTGAATATGTGCCCGTAATCTCCGTAATACCTTGTATTGGACGAATCGACCGGATTGTTCAGATCCGGACCGTATGGGTATATCAGGAATTCTGTGGGATCGCTGATCACTATGGTGGAGCTGAACTGCTTATCCGATTCCTTGAGCCCCATGATCACGTCTATAGCAACAGTCGTGGTCTCCGCCACAAGATTGATCTCCAGCATCTCGACGGGGTTTCCCTTCCTGGGGAAAGTGTTCTTGTATATGTCGCTGTAGTATTTCCATAGACTTCCCTGATACGGTTCCAGATCCTCTTCCGTAGGTAGATACATGATCTTGGTGGTGACTTTCGAGTCCTCATAGACGGCAATATACTGATGCTCATCTATCGGGGATGTGACCTGCCACCTCACGAATACGCCGGTGAACTTGATGCTTTCCTCAGCGACCTTCATCATGGTCTTGTTGCCATGCCAGGGGTCCTCTGTCTCGAAAGTGGAGCCGTAATTAACCGATGCGTACACTTTCGGATTCTCGTTCATGATGTATGCTCTGTCGAAATCGTATTTGCCCTCATCATCGGGGTAGACGGGGATGGCGTTATCATTAGCATCAACTCCTCCGAACAGCACCAGCTTGCCAGCAGCATCATAGTACCAGAAGTTGACCCTTATCTCCTCTCCGATCCATTTGGCGTAAAGGGTGGTATCCTCGGTGATCCTGTCCGAGTTGTATGCCCAGTTGTAGATGAGCGAACGGTCCTTGTACCATCCTTGGAACTCGTAACCGGTGTAGGTCGGGGTGGGGAGGTCCTCCTTTCCGAGGAGGGCTCCCTGGTCCTCCTGGGCCACGTAGATCTTGTAGCTGGTACCGTTCATATTGTCCAGAGTGACTGTGTACATGTACCTGGCATACAGGCGAGTGCCATCCATGTCGCTGTTTACGCGCATGTTATAGTCGTAACGGTTGGTGAATGTCGGATCCAGATACCAGCCGTTGAAGTTGGATCCTGTGGGGTTCTCGCAGAGTTGACGTGTCAGCAGAGTGTTCTCATCGTAGTATCTCTCGGTCTCGATGCCACGGTCCACGAACACTATGAGGAACTTCTCCTTTTCCAAGACCACCAGGTCGGTGTATGCCAGATACCCTCCCCTTTCGAATGTGATCCTGATGGTGGGGAGTTCGTCGGTAGTGGTCGATTTGAGTCCATTGACACTGAACGAGACGTTGGCGACGATGTTGCCCAGCAGGGTACCTACGAAGCAGTCGTGGTTCCTCAGCGTATCGTTCGACAGATCCCATTGTATGTTGTTGCCGACGTATGACCATCCGCTCGTATTGTCCATGTTGGTAATGGCGCTGACCGTTACCGTACCGACCCATGTGTTGCTGTCAGTGAATTGTTTCTTGATAGCATCGTTAGATGGTATCCAGACTGCAGTCGCTTCTTTGGGTCCATCGACTGTTATCACTTTGCCCGGAAGATATGACGTATTGCCGATTATCCAATGAGAGAACACTTCGGCGCCTCCGGGTTGATAGTAATTGCATTCGGGCAGCACATACTTCGATCCAGAGGCGACATTGATTTCCGATTTCAGCAGATCATTGAAACCAGATTTGAATGTTATCGTATAGGATGAGCTGCTCCAGACGGCCATCAGCTTTATGCTGCCTGTTATGCCTGTCGTGTCCAGGACATCTCCGGGACTTAATACGGTATTGTCCCCGCCTATCCTGACCCAATGGTCGAAGTGCTTGTCGGTGAATTTGAAGTTGCAGTTGGGGACTATGTATTTGACCCCCGATTGCGCCTCATAGGGCCTCATCACTCCGGAGCCGCCGCCCGCATCGAACTCGATAGTGTACGAGTTATTGTTCCTTTCAATCCAATTCGGTGTGATGACATCATTGGTGGAACTCTCGTAATAATCTCCAGGCCACTTCTCGACAGGGTTTGATCCGCCAACGGAAACGGACCAGCTCGAGAATACCTTTCCCACAGGTGCCGCGAATTGGTTGTTAGGCAAAGTGTAGCCGGTACCGCTTGAACGTGTCACATCGTTGTTCCCTGCTATCGAAACATCGACCACATTGGTATCAGCCATTCTGTATTGTTTAGGGATCAGGGTGCTTGATTCCCCATCGCGCTTCCCGTCCTTGTCGGCATCGGTCTTGACCTCGACGGAGAATCTGTTGTTCTCATTCGTTCCACTGCTTCCGTAGATGTATACGTCGACACGGACCTCGATGGTGTTGGAGACCAGGGTCTTCGTTGCTTTTATGATCTTCCCGCCCGGCCCTACGGTTTCATAGGTGATGATCTTGACCTCCTGGAAGTTCAGCAACAGATACCCTACATACGATGTGGTGTCCAGAGGCTTTCCCATCAGTGTCATGTAGATCCTGAAACTTCCACTCTTGTTGCTCGAAAAGGACTCCATAGGATTGGAGACGAGGCGAGAGTATTCTTCGGAGACGGGATCGTCATCCACGTTGCCCTTGCAGTAGTACGTTCCCTCTATTACCTCTTCTCCATGGCCAAGGTTGACTTTGTGGGGGCTGGGGTCGTACAGCACCGGAACGTTGGGGTCGTTGACGTTATATCCGAGCATGAGTGCGAGATTCGCCTCATTCTCGAACTTGGTCACATCCGGTTTGACGAACGTGTACGGATGTCCTTTCTCATCGTTGGACATCTTGGTGAACGCGCCGCCGGTAAACATGATGCTGGTATCGGTCTGGAACTTGGTGAGGTCTATGAAGGATTCCGAGGTCTGGGAGCTTTGGTCATCGACCAGCAGCTCCATGGTGAGCACCTTCTTCTGCATTCCCGATATGAACCAGCAGCATGAGTCATCAGATACCGACGTCTCCGTTTCCTTGTAGATTCCGTCGGAGATGTATGAGAAACCGCCTTCCAGACTAGTTTTGGCTATGGCATATGCACCATAACTCTCCTGGTTCATGGCGGTCATTGCAATGTATCCCTTTATCGTCCCGTACCTGAAGCTGTAGGATTCATCGCTCGCATTGTAATCGATGTGCCTGATATATACGGTGGTACCCGTATTGAACACGAACCTGTTGCTGGGAGAGGATTCGGTCGTGAAGCCTCCGCTGTTGTAGAGGCTGTTTATCTCGTCCACATTGTCTATCGGGCTCGCCAAAACTAAGGTTGTGTTGTTCTGCACTTTGAAGATGTCCACGTCGTAGATCGATAGCGATTTGGTCTGTCCGGCTACCGGGGTGATGGGGTTCCTTCCGGTGATCGTCATCGACGAGTTGGAGATGGTGAGCTCTTTGGTACGGTGGATTCCGGTCAGCGGCGATTTGCTGGTGAAGTTGGAGATGTAGACGCCAGTCTCACAGCTGTCATCGGCCCCCGTTAGACAGGAATTGCCGCTAGCCATGACGGCTCCTTTGACATCCATCATGGTATTCGTACCGTCGATCCACACCTTTCCGTTTCCCATCACGAGAATTGCCTCGTAGGCCTCGATGTGCTCGGTATCGTTCGTCACGACATTTCCTCCGGCATAGATCGAATCGACCTCGATGGATGTGTTTGATTCAGAAGTGTTGATGACGGGGTTCGAATCATTGAGGGTAGGCAGGTAGTAGCCTATGTATACGTTGGTGCTTCCGTGCGTCTCTCCTTTGAGTCCCCCGCCGAACACAGATCCGGCGATGCTGCCACTTGAAATTACTACATTGGCGTCGCAGTCCATGACGGTGCTGCCGTCCCTCTTGTCGTTTCCTGCCTTGGAACCGCCGTAGACCGAGCCCTCTATTTTGGACGTTCCCTCTATGTATATCTGTCTGGTACCCGTGGTGGATGTCTTGCCAAGGGTTCCGAGACCTCCCGTGAATACATCGTTGTTCACCTTTCCGGAGTTTATATTCACGAAAATGTTGCCGTAGACCTTGCTGTAACCGCCTCCGCCATATACCGATTTTTCCACTGCATGATCATTGTTCTCGATGGATAGATGGATCGTACCCTGCACCTTGGCATATTCCTGGTAGTTGCTGGTCAGGGATTCTGTCTCGTTGTAGCCGTATCCGGTAGATCCGAAATCGGCCCAATACATCTTCATCATATCGTTCTTGGACAGCACCCAGTTGAACCCGTATTCATTCTTGTCGACATTGCCCTGGGAATCGAGCACTATCCCCTTTCCGGCACCGAACACGGATCCCAGGACCTTCGCATCATCGGAGATGCAGACGTTGACCGGGCCTAGCACCGCCGCCACATAGCACGGGTTGCCCTGGCCGTCGCCCTCGTTGGCCGCGAAGCTGGTGACCAGCGATCCCGTGGCCGAACCGTCGTGGATGTTCCCGTAGTAGGACAGCACGGGTACCGACATCCCTCCTCCGTAGACGTTGCCGTTCACCGTTCCTCCGGAGATGTCGACGGATATGTTGCCGTAGACGTAGGATCTTCCGGTGGACTTCCTGTTGCCGTCCTGGCCTTCGTTGGAGTTTTGGAAACCGGCTCCGGCCGTGTTGTGCTTCATCTTGTTGAGGCCGCCGCTCCCTCCTCCGAACACGTCGCCCAGGACCGTCCCGCCGGTCATCTCCACCCTTATGGACAGCTTGTCGGTGTTATCGACACCTCCGCTGTTAGGTGTTCCGACGCTTCCTCTGTAACCGCCTCCGAACACGTCGTGTATCGTTCCTCCTGCGATCTCGACCAGTATCTCCCCCTCGGTCATGGACGCGCTGTTGGGGTAGCACCAGGTGTCGAATCCCGCTCCGTACACGGTGGCCACCCTCGCATCCCCTCCGACGTAGATGTTGGCGAAGTTGACTGTGTTCCTGCTTGAATTGGAGTTGTTACCGTCGGTGATCGTACCGCAGGCCACACGGCGCACCTCCGCATGACCTGTGATCTCCAGGTACGCATAATCAGATATGGTGTAATGGGTACGCCCTCCGGCCTGGACATCCCATACGGACGATTTTCCGCTGACGAACAGGTGTGCGCATCCGAAGACATGTCCCTTCGAGCACCCGCCCTCTACCACACTCGATTCCGAGGTGACGATGTTCTTCCTGACGTTGCCGCTGGGAACGCTCTCATCGATGTATCCGGATTGCAAATCCTGCCAGTAATCGCTGCAGGAGAACAGGCCCAGCGCATAGGTGAATGTTCCCCCTACCTCTCTTGTCAAAGAGTCAGGTGTGGTCGTGGTTCCGTATACGTTTCCGACCGTGTTTTTGGCACTCGATCCCGATCCTCCGACTATGGTGTCGGTGACGATGCATCCTTTCAGTACAAGATATGTGGAAAGGGGGACGGAGGTCGAACCGATGTTGCTCGAATTGCCTCCTCCACCGACAATGTTGTAGTAGATACCGCTGTGGATTATCAGGAATGTACCGACATTCACCATGTTCTCCATCGACGAGTCGGACCTTCCGAAAACCATCCTCTTGGTGTCGACGGCCTTGGTGATGCTGTTCTTCCCTCCGCCGTAGACGGTGAGGAAGATGGAGCTCGAACCGCTTTGGTCGGATGTCAGGTTGGCATCGCTGGCCTCGGCGGCGGGCATCGCTATCCCGGTTCCTAGGATCATCCTGTTCCCGTTCGCGTATAGTCCGTCGTTTCCGTCGCCGTGCTTTCCGGTGGATCCGCCCCTGATGTTGACATTGTCGATTATCACATCGTAGCTGCCGCCAGCATCGTTCGTATGGAGCTGCACATTGGAGAACGATATCTCCGCTTTGCCGTACTTCTCTGTGACCGATCTGTTCGCTTTCCCGATATCGGTGTTGATGAGGGGGTCGGCGGTCCTGTACGTACCCATGGGGATGTCGGTGATCCTGATGGTCGAGCCGTAGTGTCTGAGGTAGTTGATGGTCGTGAAGACGGTGTCCCCGTCGAGGGAGGTCTTCTTGTGATAGCTGTCATCCGAGATCGTCCCCAGGTTGCTTGCCTCCGAATTCTTCGTATTCAACAGCAGCAGACGGTAGGGTTTCAGCTCGAAGACGTTCAGCCTGTCGACATTCGCGGAGTTAAGGGTGCATTCGCAGTACTCCCCGATGTCTTTCTTATCCCATGTATTGTCTTTCGGAATCGTCAGGGATTTGGCGATGTAGAGGTTCGGTACGACCCATATGGCCTCCAATTCAGTGACGCTCCAATCGACGACCTCCCCGGGATAGATCACATCGTCGAACCAGATAGCCGTGACAAGCGTGTCGCCACCGATATGCACTATCTCTCCAGGATAATGGTAGGAGACGATGCCGTCCGTGGCTTCCACGGCCCAGATCCTGAATGTGGATTTCTGGGTTATCGTGAAGTTGCAATGGGGTAGCTCGTAACCGTTACCCGCTCTGATATCGATAGTGGCCTCAGTCCCTCCGATGCCGTTGGCCAAGGTCACCTGGTACGAAGCGGCCGAATCCTCCGTTTTGGCCGTGATGTCCGTATTTTCGGAGACGGTTATCGTTTCTCCCGCTGATTTCGTCTCCGTTCCGACGACCCAGCCTGTGAAGGCTTTGCCCTCGATAGATGCGGTATTTTCAGGCAGCGCAATCTGGCGGCCCTTCAAGACGAACATCGGGTCGATAAGGTTAGTGTCGGCATTTTTGAATGACACCTTGCAATAGTCGCTTCCAGCATAGGCCGATTCCAACCAGTTCGCAGTGATCGTAGTGTCCTTTGAGACGGAGATCTCGTCGCCAGGGTATTTCAGCCCATCGATTCCCGATACCGACCATCCGGCGAAGATGTACCCGCTCTTCAAGAATTTGCATAACGGCAGGGTGTATTTGTGGTAGGCTACGGTCCTCTCACTTGCCATATCTCCAGAGGTAGATCCGTTTCCGCTGTAGGACAAGGTGTAGCTCCTCTCCTTCCAGCCTCCGAAGACCTTGTTGATGTTGACCGTTGTATTGTAGGAGACGGTCAAGTCGACTACGGCTACCTTGTTCTCGGCCCCGCCTATCACCTGGAAGTAATATTTTCCATCCTTCTGATCATAACTCACTTCGGTGAACGATGAATCGCTGCCAGTGCCGAATCCCACAGCTTTGATCGTGATGCCGGCCGGCATCGTCACGATGTACTTGCCACTATCCGAGCCTGTATTTATCCCAGTGAATTTCACGGTCAGTTCTAAGCTGCTGACATCGTCCCAGGTCACCTGTTGAGCCGGCCCCTGCCAATCCTTGACCTCGCCGCTTATCTCGCCGGTGTCTCTCCAGAATTCGGGGTTGTACTCTGTCGACTTTATCCCCTGATATGTGTTCACCACGATGCTTGTGGCCGTTCCACTCGTATCCAAAGACCTTTCTCCAGCAGAGTTCTCTACGACCTCTACGGTGTGGACTCCGTCACCCGGGTAATATGTGATCGTACCGCCCGGTATGGATTCCTCTACATCCTGATCAGCGTCCGTAATGGACACTAAGATGATGAACGCCGTCACTATCACGGCAGCCAGTGCTAGCAGTGCATTTCCGCTCTTCGTCAGCTTCATCGTCTTATGTCTCCTTTCCATTTCCGATCACTTTTTTGAATGTTATCCAGTTTGATTTACGGGTCCTGTTGGTCATTGACGTCGTAGATGAATTTGACGGTCCCGTCCTTGATCATGTAGCCGTCCCTCTCGCCGGTGCTGTCCACAGGGGATATGAAGGACATGGCGACATATCTGGTGTCCGTGTTCCATTTGTCGCCGACCGTTACAAGCCAGCCTTTGAAGAGCCATCCGAAGTCCTCATCCGCTGGGCCACCGGTCCTCAATTCGTTGTTCACAGGAACACGGAACCAGGTTCCTGTCTTCATGGTCTCCGACACAGGCTCATTTCCGCAACCGTAGTCCGTTGTGACGGTGACCGATTCCTTCCACAGCGCTTTGACGGTGGTGGTATCCCTTACTGCGTTTATGACGGAGCCGGGGCTGTATTCCTCGTTCGCGATCATCCATTTGTCGAACATGTATCCGGTCCTCTTGAAACCGCATACTGGCAGTACGTATGCCGATCCCGGGGCGACGGTCACATCGTCCATCGTGCCGCTCCCCTCCCCAGTATAGTTCCTGTCGAATTGGATGGTATATGCCCTGTTACTCACCAGAATCTCCTCCCATTCGACCATCACATCGGTGTTGTTCTGAACGGTAATCACGTCTCCGGGAGAATGGTACTCGGTGGATGCATAATCCCCGCTCTTTTTCTCGCAGACCCATTCGTGCGACAGGTGGTTGGCCCTGGTGTAATGGATGTTGGGCAGAATGAAGCTGGCTCCTTCATTGAGTATATAGGGTCTGTTGAGTCCATAGTCTGATTTGAATGTCAGCGTATGCAGGCCGGTGTTGCTGAAGACGGGCTGTATGGTGATGGTATTCACGCCGTCAACCACCGTCACCATATCGTTTGCTTTTGAATCGATCTTCGTTCCCGGGTCGTATTGGGTCGTGCCGATCTGCCATTTTGAGAAACCGTAACCGGTCTTCGTGAATCCGCAGTTGTCCAGAATGAACGATGCGCCGTCAGCCAATTCGAATTGGACCGCATCTCCGGTCACATCCGCCATGTTGGAATTGTCGTATCTTATCACGACCTTTTCGGTCTGCTCCCATCTGGCCTTGATTTCTGTGTCGCCGTCGATAGTTATCGTCTCTCCGACGGAATAGTCCATCTCTCCGACCGTCCAGCCCGCAAGATACGATGAGGCAGGGGGAGTGAAATCGCTGAGCGGAAGAACGTATCTGGAGCCTTTCAAGGATGGTTTCGACTCCATCGTGCCGGTCCCGCCATTGGCGTCGAAGCTGATGGTATAATATTCCGTTGCCCACTGGACAATCAATTCGATGTTCATCGTGGATATCAGCTGATCGCCGGGAGAATAGTATTCCACATGGTCCATATTTCCTTTGTGGGAGTCATGCATCCAGTGGTGCGGCGCATGGCCGGCCAATGTGTACTTTACATTAGGTAGTATGAATGGGGCGCCCGGCT
Organism: Methanomassiliicoccaceae archaeon; assembly: GCA_016284295.1. GTDB lineage: Archaea > Thermoplasmatota > Thermoplasmata > Methanomassiliicoccales > Methanomethylophilaceae > Methanoprimaticola. The sequence continues at coordinate 21,643 of JAEEOP010000001.1, forward strand.
TGACTATGATCGGGTCCATACTTCCAGTTGCGCTTTCGTGACCGCTGCTGAATTTGATCTTGAATCCGTACTGCGCCTCGAGGATCATGCTGTATGTGACTTTGATAATCTCTCCGGCCTTGTAATAGACCGGATCGTTGTTACCGATGATCGCCGCCCATCCGAGGAAGAACATATCGTCGTTATCTGGATCCGCAGGAGCAGTTCCGCCTTCGTAATATCTGAAGTCTGAGGAGCCGTCTGGTAGCTCCCATAGGGTGCCTGGCAGCACGGAGTCATCATTCTTTGTTCCTTTACCTATCCCTGCACTGTATTTTATCGTGACCTCGGAGCCCCAGACCGCCGTAATCTCTATATCGCCATTGATCTGGGTCAGCCTCTGGCCTGGCATATAGGTCTTTCCGTTGTAGCTCCAGCCGATGAACCCTTTTCCTGTGGGCTGGTCGGTATCGCTAAGGATCTCCTTGTCCGGAAGGACGTATGTGCTTCCGGGGATGTAGATCGCCTTTTCGTTCTTTGAGATGCTAGCCTGGATGTGTCCTTCAGTGGCAGTTTCGGCTTTTCCTGACCCTGCTTCACTTATATTCTTCACGGAGTATCCGCTATCGCCCCATTCATGGTAAGTGGCGGTCGGGTTTGGTGATATTTTGGTGTACACGGCATAATACTCGTGATTGCCGACGGTTATCTCGTTGCCTTTTTGAACGAACGTCTGTAGTTCTGTCTGTGACAATAAATTGTATTCTTTGGGCGTGGTGGTAGGGATGGCATTTTGATCCGGCTTGTACCAGCCGCTGAATGTGTATGCAGCGGTATTATCGCTGTTAAGAATCTTTTCTGTCCACGGGGCGTCGGTAAGCCCGTCGCCTATCGATGTCACGCTCACGGAATACTCGGTTCCATTCCACTCATAATACGATTCTGTAAAACTCATAGCCACCTGTATGTACACTGCGTAGTAACTGACATCCATTGTCCGGTCTATTTCAGTGTCCGGCGCAATGCGGGGCAATGAACCGTCCGTGACCGAAGACGGTTCGGTGGCGACCCATCCCCTGAATGCGTAGACCACACCTTCGATGGTTATCGTGGCCACCCTTTGAAGATCGACGATCCCGTCGTTTATCGTAACATACGTGAGCGTGTTGCTGCTTTCGTATACTGTTCCGACACCGTTCCACTCATAGTATGTCTCAATGGGGGCCGCCTCCTCCGCCTTCTGGTAGAGTGCGTAGAATACATGATCGGATTCTAAGGATACCGATTCGCCGGGCAGGCGGTCAGGTTCTCCGAGGGGATCAACCGGAGCGGCACCGGTCTCCTTCCAGCCTTTGAACGTATATGTTACATCACCTATCGAGAACTGTTCCTTGTTTGCACGGTCGGCAACTCCGTCATTCTCCCTTGTACTGACGTTGGAATACTCGGTTCCATTCCATTCCCAATACGTCTCGGTATATGTCGAACTCTTGGTCGCATAGTACATCGCATAGTAGGTGTGGTTGGATGTCATGCTCACATTCGTGCCAGGAGCGATGTATGCTGTCGCACTGTGGCCTTCCGGGAATGAGGGGGGTTCTGTAGACTCATACCATCCAACGAAATAGTAGACGATGACGCTTCCGTCCTCTGGCAGGTCTATATGGAAGATGTTCTTGTATCTGTCCGCCTTGCCGTCGTTGTCATTGGTGGCAGTCCATTCGTACTGCTTCCCCGTCCATTCGTAATAGGTCTCCTTGTAGGATGGCACATCGGATATCTTGTACACCGCATAGTAGTCGCCGCCGGATAGGATCTCGCCTTCCGGTTCGATATATTCTGATTCTTTTCCCTCTTCGTACACTTTCATCGAATTTTCTTGGCTGTCGGATTTTATCCATCCGTAGAACTCGTATGATTCCGAACCCGATCTGATTGTGATCTTGTGATCCGAATCGGTCTTGGCGATCCATACGGCTTTGACCGAAGTGTCCCCGGTGGCTTTCACGGATTCCTCCGCGGCTTTCAGCATCGAGCCGTCTCTGATGGTCTCTCCGGGGCCGGCGATATAGAGCGTCGTCTTATAGTCGTCGATGCCGGCACCGAAATGGACGTCCAGATGGCTGACCTCCTCCCATTCGGTGCCCATGTCCTTGAAAACCTTCCATCCGACGAGCCCATCCTCGGAGCCCACCGCCGGGGGTCTTCCGTCGTAGCACGCATACCAAAGGAGGTCGCCGTTGTCGTTGTCCTTACCCTCGATCTTCATCACGTAGCGCCAGCCGAGATAGTCCTCGCTGAAGTCCTTGAAGCCCGTCCCGAACGTGCAAAGGGACACCTTTATCGGTGATGTCACGGCATTCCCGACAGACGTGACCTTCAACGTATCGGTCCCGACCGCGTATCCGTGGTAGTCGACACTGTCGATCTGGAACTTTTTGTCGTTCTTGCCCATCAGCGGTTCCGCGTAATTCACGATGTATGCGGTACCGACATCGCCGCCCAATGTATCCAGTCTGAGCCCGTTCTGATTGAATGTGAATTCGGATTGGCTCAAGACGACGTATTCGACCGGGGTGGTGTTGTCCGAATTCTCAACGGATGCCGTGTAGGCCAATCCTACGGTGATGAATGCTACGGCCGTTATCGCAATCAGGATCGCGGCCAGAATGACCGGTCTCTTCATGGCTGCACCTCCTCGTCCGGTCTGGAGCCCAGCGTGCAACGCAGGATGATGGCGCAGCAGAGCACGAACATGATCCCCAGGAACAGCAGGAAATTGTCGGAAAGCCAAGCCAGGGCGCTCCCCATCCAGTGGTTGGCGCCTACGACCACCCCGTTCACATCGCTGAACATAACCTTGTCGGTGGAATGGCCGTTGTCCCCCTTCACATAGAAGGAATCGTCGTTCACCTGGATTATCCTGTGATGCACCAATACGGGTCCGTCGTGGTACGACAGGACCTGTCCGACCCTCAGGAAGCGGATCTCATGGTCGGGGATGTGCTCGATCATGACGAGGGTGTTAGCCGGGAACGAGTCCACCTCGTACTCGGTGACATCCCCGTCCATGGAATCGGTGACTATCAGCATAAGCTGCCTGTCCGACAGATCGAAGGACCCTCCGTTCAAGTCGTATACCGTGAACAGGCCCACTGCGGCAATGCATACCGCGACAGCTATGGCTATCAAAGCCCTGATTTGCATCATTCGTCCGACCTTTTGTACCGTGCGTATATTATGATTAACAATATAATTATTATGATAACCAGTATCAGCAAGCACAGCCAACAGGTTTTGTGCGTAGGCTGCTCCGACTGGTCCTCGACCATGTAGATGGAGAGATGGTCGATCGTGAACAGGACTCCCTCGACGTCCTCGTAGTAAGTCGCATCGATGGGCTGTTTCTCACCTGTCTCCGCCACCCTGTAGACCTTGTCGGATTCGTATCCGGGGATCAGCAGGATGGTCGCGACACCTTCCAGCTCGGTTATGGTCTGATCACCTTTGAGGAGCCTTATGCTGGCGGCATAGTTGTCCCCTACGGTTCTGATCTGGGCCGCATTAATGTTCTCCGGCGTGGCATCCTCGATGATGAGCCTGACCTCGCCGTCCGTCCTGGGAAGGCCTGCTACCGTTTCGGCATCCCCGGCGACGAACTCGGCATCCCTGTAGACGATGATTCCATACACCCACTCGGCGAGCTCAGGTATCACGTCATCCTGTATGTGACCGTGCTGCCCGATTCCATCAGACCGATGAAGTATCCGTCCGCCTTGTAGGAGTTCATCAATTCCGTCACGGCCTCGATGTCGTAGGCGGTGACCTCGGGCAGCAGTCCCTCCACCATGGTGGTGCTCGCTTCCTCTATGTACCTGACTATGTGGTTCCTCGGCTCGCCGTGGCCCTCCCTCTTGGAGAGCTCGGCCGTGGCGGCGGTGACCATGCCCTTGGAGTCGTAATCGGCGACTATCTTGCAGGTCTCCTTGCTTCCGTCGCTTCAGTCCCTGGTCTCTTCGGTGGTCCTGGCCTCGGATCCGTCCGCATGGTATTCGATGACCGTCTTGCTATGGGTGCTGTTCCACTCCCCGTCCGGTTCCTGGGTCTTGGAATCGGTCTCGTATGATGTCGGCCTGCCGTCCTTGTCGTACACGGTCACCGAGTGGTCATACCATGAAGCCGTCTTCCTTGGCCGTTTTGGAATCCACGGTCTTGACGGATGTTCCGTCGTCCTTGACCACCGACGAGGATTGCGACAGCGATCCCACGTCCGGTTTCCCATGTTCCAGGGTCCATTTGGACTCGGTCTCGTAGGTAGTTCCGTCCTGGTACTTCGTGACGCTATCCACGACCCTGTCCACGATACCGCTCTCATAGGTGGTTATGGTGGTGTCCACGGTCGTCGTGGACCCGCCCTCGTTCACACTTACAGTTTTCACGAGGAGAAACGATGGGGGAACGGAGTGTATAGAGCAATTTCGGACCGATATTGAGGGCGATTTTCGGTCGGGAAAGGGCAGTTCCGGTGCCGAAGGCACCCGGACAGACTATTATCGACGGGTTCCGATCATAGGAAAACAGTAACTGAGAACGTGCGGACGCGTGCATACATCCGGTGTTTCAGCGGATGCTATGTCAGAAGTCACGCGTATGTGACGAACTCGGGTTTTCCACCGAGTTTTTCTTATTATGTCACATTTTCCAATGGAGTTTTTTCCGTTCCATCACATTTTTCAAGGGAGTTTTGAGAGACCGTTGGTTCTCCTCGAAGAGATTGCTACCAGAGTTAACATCAATTTCTTCAAAACATGTATTTCCTGGATGATAATATTCAATAAAACTTGTAAATAATTATCAATTCAATTAATAAAAACTTGTATTTTTTACTCACAAATTTATACTAAAACTTGTATCTATACTTATGAAGAGAATTATCCTGGATAGAATCAACGAATGGTTCGATGACCCTAGAAGGAAACCTCTGCTCCTATGCGGTGCGAGGCAGGTCGGGAAGACCTATCTGCTCAGGAACCAATTCTCGAAACAGTTCGACGACTGCGTGTTCATCGATATGATAACAGATGATGAGAGCAGGAACTTCTTCTCGAGCACCAGCGACCCGAAAAAGTACCTGGAATACATCGAAGCCAGGTTCAACAAGAAGGTATCCCCTGACTGCCCGCTGATACTGGACGAGGTGCAGGAATGCCCGAAGGCGATAGTGTCGCTGAAATATTTCTGCGATGACCACAGGGAACTTCCGGTAATCGCATCCGGGTCGCTTGTCAGGCTCGCGATAAACCGGATGAAAGGGAAGGAGGACTTCACGTTCCCTGTGGGGAAGGTGAGCATCCTGAACATGTATCCGATGACGTTCGAGGAGTACCTCCTCAACAGCAACCCCGTCCTCCTGAAGATGATAAGGGAATCCTATTCGGAACACAGGCCGCTGGAGAGCGCATATCACGAGATGGCCCTCGACAGGCTCTACGAATATCTGGCCATAGGCGGGATGCCGGAAGCTGTAGATCGTTTCCTGGAGACGGGGTCGTATGTCGATACTGCGAAAGCGATCTCCGACGTGTACGGGAATTACCTAGCTGATATGAGCCTCTACAACGTGTCCAATGAGACCATACTGAAGACGCGCAACGTCTACAAGAACATATTCGGACAGATGAACAAGGAGAACAAGAACTACAAAGTCGGCCTGATAGACCATGGGAAGTCCAACAGGGACTATTCCAACGCCTACATGTGGCTGGAGCTTGCAAGGGTGATATACCGCTCCAGGAAGACCGACGGCCATGTCCCCCTGCCTCTGATCGAGGATGAAAAGGGGCTGTTCAGATACTACCTTGCCGATCAGGGGATGTTCGTCCACCAGAGCCGCCTACCTCGTTCGGATTTCCTCGTCAAGGACAAGCGCAATTCACTTTCTGGGATCTTCTATGAGAACTATGTCGCGGACGAGCTCAGCGCGAAAGGCATCAAACTCTTCTACTGGGTGGGGAAGGGATCCCACGAGATCGAATTCGTAGTACAGAACGGATCCCAGCTGGTGGCGATAGACGTGAAGAAGGCCGGCGGGAAGATGAGATCGCTGGAGTCATTCAGGGCCAACAATCCCCGCTACACAGCGGTGAAGATCTCCTCCGGGAACTACGGCTACGATTCGGACAACGACCTGCTGTCCATCCCGCTCTACCAGACGTTCCTGCTGGCCGAACAGCTCTCGAAAGGAGAGCCCATAAGACCTGAGTAAATACGATATCGACGATGGCCTTTGATCGGTCTAATTCGGACCTGATCAGCCGGATGAGGTGAAGACGGACTCTGGAAAAGGCATGGCCACCAAGGTAACAGTCCTAAACCCTCGACTGAGATAAACAATCGTGAAATACTCGCAGCACGTCCTAGTGACCATGCAGATCGAGGAGGAGTTCAAGGTCCTTTTCAGGGAAGGCGAAATCGGCGTGCTGTACATCTATGAAGACGGCTCCAGCTACTACTCGTTCTTCCTCAACAAGAACTGCCCCGAAGGCATTCCCTCCGACCTCTAGGCCTCCAAGGAATCCGAGGGGATGATCCGCTTCTTCAAATGGATCATGATCGATAAGAACCTGGTCGGCGGCAAGAGAACGATCTACAGCAAGGGGGAGGTGAAGCTGGTCCGCCGCCCCAAGGAAATCGGCAGGTTCATGGTGTACAGATGCGGAGCGGAGAAGGGGTCCGTGGAGTATTCCGAGGTGGACCATTCCGCTCCCCACTGCGAAGGCAACGGCCCGATAGGGGATATGAGGGAATGGACCTCATGGTACTGCTTCAACAAGAGGGACGACGGGACCTTCGAGGCGGAGCTGGACGAGGCCTGGTGGTGGGGAGGCGGCCACAACGACGGCGGTACCATCCACGCGGACATCCCGATCGAGTGGATGGATCTGCCCTACGAGGAGTTCCTGGACAGGGTGCTCGGATTGGCCGCCGCAAGACATTACGGGTTCACCGTGGAGGAGCTTCTCGGAAAGAAGGGGCTGAAGGAGTTCTTCGGGTTCTGATACCCCATATAGCCTGCAGATCCGAAACAGCAGATTATAGGAACAATGAGCGTGAATAGCGGTAGCTCTCGTCTCTTATCCGCGCTTATTGGAAGAGTTGTTTGATGATATTTGTATTGTAATACAATAATAATCTATTATTAATTAAAAATTGCATTATAATACAATAATTGAAATATACTTTTTGCAATACAAGAACCATGAGGAATCTCATCGAACGTCCGTCCTACATGACAGAATTGAATACTTTCCGCGATGACAGGGACCATGTCAAGGTCATCACAGGAGTCAGGAGGTGCGGGAAAACCACGCTTCTTCTGCAGTTCATGGATAGGTTGAGGGGCGAAGGCGTATTAGAGAACGAGATGCTGCTGATGAATCTGGAATCCTCGGATTTCGATACCATCATAGACTACAGGGACCTCAATGCCCATCTTAAGGACAAGGTACCGAAGTCAGGCCGTTTCTATCTGTTCCTCGACGAGATACAGAGGGTGGAGGGCTGGGAGAGGACCGTCAACGTACTCATGATGGACACCGAATCTGACATCTACATCACCGGTTCCAATGCGCATCTCCTGTCCACCGACCTCACCACATACCTCACCGGCCGCTATGTGGAGATAAGGATGCTCCCCCTGTCGTTCGCCGAGTACATGGACCTCAGAGGCAACGGGAGAAGGGCCGAGGAGGCATTCAGAGAGTATTTCCAGACAGGAGGATTCCCCGGCATAGACCCAGATATGGGCGAGCATGCCGTGTCGGCGATGCTGGAAGATCTGCACTCGTCGATAGTCCTCAGGGACATGGTATCCCGCGGGAATGTCAGGAAGCCCGAGGAACTGGGCAGAATGATCACCTACCTCATGCTGAACATCGGCAATCCCATAGAATCGACAAGGGTGGCCAAGGAGCTCCGCATGAACCAGCGCACTGTCGAGAGATATCTCGAACTGGCCAGAGGAGCCTGCCTGTTCTACCGTGCGGACAGGTACGATCTGAGGTCCACCGCACTGAGCCCGACCCCGAAGTATTACGTCGTGGACCCCGGGTTGCGCAACAACTCGGTGGGCATGGCCAGCAAGGACCGGGGCAGGGTGCTGGAGAACATAGTGTATCTGGAGCTCCTGCGCAGGGGATACAAAATAATCATCGGCAAATGGGATTCCAAGGAAGTGGATTTCGTCACGGAGAAGAACGGCAGGAAGGCCTACTGGCAGGTCTGTCTAGGGTATCATGATGATGAGACGGAGGCCAGGGAGCTGTCCCCGCTGAGGAGCATCAAAGACAGCAATCCCAAGACGGTGATCCTGATGGATTATTCAGGCGACAGTGTCACGGATGACGGGATTAGGGAATTGGGGATCACGGATTTCCTGCTGGGCAAGGAATGAAAGACAGTAGGAGCATACATCCATTTGTTCCAATCATTGGCGGATCGATAGTCGTAAGACCTCGTTGAAAGGCATCCGGAATGATCGACGAACAAATAATGAAAAATCAGCATGTAAGAGGGTTCGGAAGAGGTTTGCTCGAGCTTTTAGACTCACATCATAAGCATGGCGATGCCGTACAGGACGACAAGGACTCCGAAGACTCCGAAGATGTTAACCATGTCTTTGTCAACATTGTTGAACATGTTTCGGTCGATTTCTATATAAAGTATTTAAAAGAGTATGGAAAAAATATCCAGAGGACTCATCATTTTTGATGTTAAGTCAATAAAAGTAGGAAAAAATAGCCACTCACTCATCCAACTCCGCCGCCGGAATTCCGGCGGGGAGATATCCTCCAATCCGCCCCGGGATCAGAGCGTCTTCACGACCTTTGCGGGGACCCCTGCGACGACCGAACGGGGAGGCACATCCTTGGTAACGACCGCTCCCGCTGCGACCACGGAGTCATGGCCTATCCTTACGCCCTTGAGGATGGTCGCATGGGATCCGACCCATACGTTCTCCTCCAGGACGATCCTGTCCATGAAGATGTCGTGGCGCTTCTCCGGCATCAGACCGTGGTCGATTGTGGCGAAGACCACCTGATGCCCTATCTGACAGCCTTTCCCGATGGATACTCCGCCCTGGTCCTGGAAGCAGCATCCGGAATTGATGAACACGTCCTCTCCGATCGAGATGTTCTTGCCGAAATCCGAATAGACCGGAGGGAAAAGGCGGAACCTGCCGGGGATGTCCTTGCCGATGAGACGCTCCATGAGCGCCTTGATCTCCTCCTCGTCATGGTACCCGGTGTTGATCTCGGCCGTTATCCTCTGGGCCTCGCGGGCATACCTGTCCATTGTATCGAACTCCGGCTCCCCGGCGGCCACCCTCTCGCCGGCGGCGATCTTATCCAGCAACCTATCCAACATCGGATCGTCAGTCATGCCCTCACAGAAACATAACGGCCTTAATATGATTGCCGTGGACGGCCGGATGCCGCATCCCCGATATCAATAAAAGCAATCAAAACACTGGACACGGCATATCATCAAAGGTGATCAAATGGACAGCAACGTACGCCCGGATTCCATGGAGCGCATCACGACACCCGAACTCGCCGATGCCTTCATCAAGGAGCAGGTAGAGGCACTTCAGAAGCAGATTGGTGACGGCAAGGTCCTCCTCGCCCTCTCCGGAGGGGTGGACTCCTCTGTCGTCGCGGCATTGCTCATCAAGGCAATAGGAAAGAACCTCACATGCGTCCACGTCAACCACGGTCTCCTCCGCAAGGGAGAGGCTGAGCAGGTCATAGACGTATTCCGCAACCAAATGAACGCCAACCTGGTGTACGTGGATGCCACGGACAGGTTCCTCGACAAGCTCGCCGGCGTATCCGACCCCGAGCAGAAGAGGAAGATCATCGGAAAGGAGTTCATCGACGTGTTCGAGGAGGAGGCAAAGAAGATCGAGGGAGTGAAGTTCCTCGGACAGGGAACGATCTACCCTGACATCCTCGAGAGCCACGGCGTCAAGGCGCACCACAACGTCGGAGGACTCCCCGAGAAGTTCGGCTTCGAGCTCGTGGAACCCGTGAAGCTCCTATTCAAGGACGAGGTCCGCGTGGTGGGAAAGCAGCTCGGCCTTCCCGACAACATGGTGTACCGCCAGCCCTTCCCCGGACCCGGACTCGGTGTAAGATGCACCGGTGCCATCACCCGCGACCGTCTGGAAGCGGTCCGCGAGTCCGATGCGATACTCCGCGAGGAGTTCGCCAAGGCCGGACTCGAGGGCAAGGTGTGGCAGTACTTCACAGTCGTCCCCGACTACCGCTCCACCGGAGTGAAGGACGGCAAGCGCCTCTGGGACTGGCCCGTCGTCATCCGCGCGGTGAACACCAAGGACGCCATGACCGCCACCGTGGAAGAGGTCCCCTGGCCCCTGCTCAACAAGATCACGCAGAGGATCCTCACCGAGGTCAAAGGGGTCAACCGTGTCCTGTACGACCTCTCCCCCAAGCCCTGCGCGACCATCGAGTGGGAGTGAATCATATTTAAAGAGGCGGGCGACCGCCTCACACTTTTTTCAATAAGATAACACGCTGGCCCGACCTTCTGCCAATGTACTTTATCCTCTACGCCCATGTACATCCGGGCGCGGATGACATGCGTCCGGAGAGGTCGATACGATGGGAGAGGAATCCGAAATCCGCAAGGAACTGGGTCTGGTACAGATATACACTGGTAACGGGAAGGGCAAGACCACCGCCGCCCTCGGCCTGTCGCTGAGGGCAAGCGGAAGGGGGCTCAACGTGCTCTTCTTCCAGTTCCTGAAACCGGACGCCGGCTACGGGGAACAGACCGCCTGTTCCAACATCGACAACATCACGGTCGTCTCCATGGGCCTGGACCATTTCATCGGAAAGAAACCCAAGCAGGAGGACATCGACATGGCCCACGAGGCTCTCAGAAGGTCGGAGGAGCTCATATCCTCCGGCAAGTATGACATCGCTGTCCTGGACGAGGCCATGAACGCGGTCCGCCTCGGGCTGATCACCTCCCAGGAACTGATAGACTCCCTCGATAAGAGGCCTAAGAACGTGGAGATCGTCCTCACCGGAAGGGGCCTCACTCCCGAACTCGAGGAGTACGCCGACCTCATAACGGAGATGAAGCTCATCAAGCACCCGATGGACAAGGGCATCGATGCGAGAAAGGGGATCGAGTACTGATGCCCGACAAGGTCAGCATAGTCCACATCACGTTCGGTTCCATAGACCCCGCCACGATGGCAGACCCGGTGAGGCATGTGTCCGATGCCGAAGGCCTAGACATCGACTTCCATTTCGGCGGCTCGGAGGATCTGGAGAACGATGCTCTGGCCCTGAACGACATCCTTGACCGCATGAAGGATGCGGACATGGTGCTCATAAGATGCCTGAAGGACCCTTACAGATACCCGTTCTTCAAGAGGATCGAGGACAGGATGAAGGAATGCAGAGGGCGTGTGATGCTGTCATCCCCCTCGGCGGACATAGCGAAGCTCAACAGGGAATACTTCAAAGGCTCCGACGAGGATTACGACTTGCTCTACAGGTTCAGCTCCAACCGCGGATTCGAGAACGATGTCGGGATCGTGTACTGGCTGCTGAACGACAAGGGCTTGGTCAGGGGCAAGGCCCCGGAGCCGGTGACGCAGAGGCACCACGGCATCTATCATCCGGACCATCCCCTCGACGTCTCCAAGGACGACTACATCCGCACATTGGATCCATCAAGGCCGACCGTCGGATTGCTGTTCGTCGCATCTTATTGGATCTACAGGAACCTGGCCCACATCGACGCACTCGTACGCAGAGCGGAATCCAAGGGCATGAACATCATCCCCGTCTTCTTCGACAGCGGCTCGGGCCTCAGCGGCAAGGAGACGCCCGATATTGTCAAGGAGTACTTCACGAAGGACGGTCTGCCGATCATAGACGTCCTCATCATGAACACACCGTTCAGCCAGACCACGGATCCCTCGAATCCGAAGACCAACTTCTACAGGAGGCTGCTGAACGTCCCCGTGATCAACTCAACGATGATCAACGGCAAATTCACCGACTACGAGGACATGTGCAGAGGGGATGCGAAGAAGGAGTTCGTGTTCCAGAGCTCCTGGCCCGAGATGGACGGGGAGATCATCAGCGTGCCGATATCCGAAACGGTGAAAGATGATACCGGGAAAAAGGTGAACGTCCCTCTGGAGGACCGCATAGACCATCTGCTCACCCTTTGCAGGAACTGGGCGGACCTGAGGAGGACCCAGCGCAAGGACAGGAAGATAGCGATCATCATGTATCAGTCCCGCCCGGACTTCGGTTCCATCGGCAGCGCCGCAGGGCTGGATGCGCCTGAGAGCGCGGTGAGGATCCTCAGAAGGCTCATGGACGAGGGATACACCCTGGACCATGTGCCCGAGGACGGCAAGACACTGATCAAGGAGATGCTGGACGGCGTCACGAACAACCTGGACTGGACCACCACCGAGAACGTGTCCAACAATTCGCCCCATCTGATCAAGAAGGACGAGTACCTGCAGTGGTACTCCGGGATCCCAGGGTTCATCAGGGACAAGATGGAGGACAAGTGGGGCAAGCCACCCGGGACCGTCATGGTCGACAACGGAAGGATGATCATCCCCGGACTGGTGAACGGCAATGTTATGATCACCGTGCAGCCCATGAGGTCCTGGATGGAGCAGTGCGACAGTATGATCCACGATCCCGAACTGGTGATGCCCCATCAGTATCTGGCGTTCTACCGCTGGCTGAAGGAGGGGTTCGGGGCCCAGGCCGTCATACACCTGGGGACCCACGGGACGGTCGAATGGCTGCCCGGGAAGGGGGATGCCCTATCCTCAAAATGCTGCCCGGACATAGTCCTGAACGGCATGCCGAACATCTATCCTTTCCAGATGGACGACCCCGGCGAGGGCCTCCAGGCCAAGAGGAGGTCCGAGGCGGTGCTCGTAGGATACACGTGCATGCCCATGGTCCGCGCAGACAGCTACGGCGATGCGTCGGTCCTGGAAGGACTCGTCCAGGAATATCTCAAGAACAGGCTTACTATCGGCAACGACAGGAAGAGGTTCATAATCGACAAGGTGAAGGAGCTGGGCTCCGCCCTGTCCTACTCGGAGGACCTCGGATGGGACGAATCCACTACGGACGAGATGATACTGCATGACCTGCCGGAGCTGAACGACCGCCTCCAGGAGGCCGGCAACGAGCTCATTCGCGACGGGCTGCACGTCCTCGGCCGCATCCCCGAGGGGACCATGAGGGACGAGTACGTCAATTCGTTCACCAGGATACCGTTCGGCGGAAGGCCTTCCCTCCCGGATACCATTTCCGCATCGGGTTTCGAAGGGGATGCTTCCGTGGCCGCAAGGGAGCTCGTCACCGAGTTCGGAAAGACAGGGTACGACCCTGCCACATGCAAGGATATCATCAAGAACAGATTCGATACACCGTCAGAGGACCTCGTATCGATCACGGAATACATCTGCTCCGCGTTGCAATCCAAGCTGGACGGCACGTCGGAGGAGATCGACGCGGTCATCGAGGGGTTGGACGGCGACTATGTCATGCCCGGACCGTCGGGAGCGCCCACCCGCAGCGGGCCCGACATACTGCCTCCGGGCAGGAACTACTACGGGCTGGACCCATCAACGGTGCCCAGCATAGCATCGTGGGATGTCGGGAAGAGGAACGCTGACCTGATGCTGGAGAAGCATAAGGCAGAGAAGGGCTCCTATCCAAGACAGGTCGGAGTGATCATCTGGGCCACGGACACCCTGAAGACAAACGGGGAGGACATCGCCTATGCGCTTTGGCTGATGGGCGTGAGGCCCGTCTGGACAGGGACCGCGGTGACAGGCCTGGAGGTCATCCCCATCGAAGAGCTGGGAAGGCCCAGGATCGACGTGTCCATACGCATCACGGGACTGTTCAGGGACGTCTTCGGCAATCTGATAGAGCTTCTGGACGAGGCTGTCGTCATGGTGTCCGAGCTGGACGAGGACGACGAGAACAACGCCATCGCCGCAAGCTGCCGCAGGGAGGTGGCCGAGAGCATAGCATCCGGCATCGCCGAGGACGAGGCCCGCAGGAACGCGACGCTGAGGATATTCGGATGCGCCCCCGGAACCTACGGATCGGGAATGAACAAATCCATCGAGAGCAGCCAGTGGGAGGACATCGGGGACCTGGGAAGGCAGTATTCCGAATGGGGGTCCTTCGCATACGGCAAGGGCGTAAGCGGCAGGAAGATGACCGAACAGTTCGGGAAGCGCTTCGGATCCTGCCAGGCGATCGTCAAAAACATGCCCGATAAGGAGATCGGACTTGTCGACATGGACGACGTGTACGGATACCTCGGGGGAATGACCGCGTTCGTGAGGTCCACGGGAAACGAGGACGTCTCCGCCTATGTCGGGGACACATCAGACAGCTCATCGATCAAGGTCAGGTCCTCCTCGGATGCGCTCAAGCTGACGTTCAGGAGCCAGATCCAGAATCCGAAGTTCATCGATGGACTGATGAAGCACGGATACGCCGGGGCCAACGAGATTGCGAAGTTCACCGGCTACCTGTTCGGCTGGGATGCCACATCCGATGCGATGGAGAAATGGATGTACGACGGCCTCGCCGAATCTTATCTCCTGAACGAGAAGGTCTACCAGTGGATGAGGTCCGAGAACCCGTTCGCCACCATGAACATGGTCAAGGTGCTGGAAGAGGCCATCGCCAGGAACATGTGGGACGCCGACGACGACATGAAGGAGAAGCTCGAGGACATATACATGGACCTCGAGGGACTCGTCGAGGAACTCACAGACAAGTGACGATATCGGTATTTCGGAACAGTGTGATCGAAAAGGAATGGGGTCGGGAGAGGGGATCGAACCCCCGTATGCGGATCTGCAGTCCGCCACATAGCCACTGTGTTACCCCGACGCTGGCATCGGGATTGTTTCGCGATATATAATAATGATGGGGTGCCGCCAATGGCCCTCCGAGTGAGCTGGAAGACCGCAAAGAAGGACATAAAATGATGTTCAGGACCGCTTCTTCTTGGCCTTGGAACGCTCCAGGGCCTCGTCGCCCTTGCGGAACGCATCGAATCCGCCGTTGCCGTCTCCCTTCTTGAACAGCAGCTCCCCGAGATCGTACCATGTCTTCGAATCGTCGGGGTTCAACTCCAGCCTTATCCTCAGATGCTGGATGGCCTCGTCCAGCTTCCCCTTCTGTGCCAGGGTCCTGCTGTACTCCCTGCCGTTAGTCTCCTCGTCCCTTACGCGGAGCATCTCCATCTGCGCCTTGCGGAGGATGACCTTGACCGCGTTGTCCGTTATCCAAGGGTATCTGCTCTGGAGAATCCTCTGGAAGGGCACGACCTGCTCGGGATCGATCTCACACTCCTTGCCCTTGAATATCTTCCTGGGGACGTCCACCATCATGCTCCCGTGGACTACCGAGACATGGTCGGCCTGAGGCATGGATCACCTGAATCTGATGACGCTTCCGCAGGCGTCCCTCTTGGACACCCCGAACTCGGTCAGCTGGGAGATCTGCTCCCTTGTGAACACCGGTCCGTCCTTGCAGATGCGCTTGTCGTCCATGACGCAGCATCCGCAGACGCCCGCACCGCACTTCATGTACCTCTCCAGCGAGAGCTGACAGTCCTGCCCGAGCTCCTCACAAGCCTTGTATGTGAAGTAGAGCATGACCTCGGGACCGCAGGCGACGATGTACCTGTAGGATTTTTCCTTGAGCTTCTCCTTCATCAGCTGGACCGCATTACCGTGGAATCCTGCGCTGCCGTCGTCGGTGGCGATCCACAGGTTGGAGGCGTGCTCCCTGGCGGTGTCCAGCATGATCAAGTCCCTGTCAGAACGGGCAGCGATGATAGTGTCCGCTCCGGTCTGGACGACCGCAGGCATGATGGCGGCGGTGCCTACGCCGCCTCCGATGATCAGGACGTCCTTGTCGCTGAGGTCGAACCCGTTCCCGAACGGGCCCCTGATGGACAGCTTGTCCCCGACCTTGTACTCGTGCAACCTCTTGGTGGCATCGCCGATGGCCTTGACCGTGATGCTCTTGGTGGTATCCGAGATGCCTGACACCGACATGGGGATCTCGTCGGTCCCCGGGATCCAGATCATTATGAACTGTCCGGGCCTGACCTCCGCCGACCAGTCGAAGACGAATGTCTTGGTGTCGTATGCCTCTTCCCTGATCTCCTTGATCCTTACAACGTCACTCATGTGCGGCACCTACCATCGATCCGATAGAATCGTATCCGTACTCCTCCATGAAGGAGGACAGTCCTTCGTTGATCTGCGCGAAGACCTCTATGCCCTTCGTTCCAACTGCACTGCCGACCTGGAACGCGGATGCGCCTGCCATGATGTACTCGGCGGCGTCCCTCCAGTCGGATATCCCTCCCACTCCGACGAGCGGTATGTCCAATGCGGACCTCAGATCGTATATCGCCCTGACCCCCACGGGCTTGACGGCCTCTCCGGAGAGACCGCAGAACTTGTTGCTCATGATGGGCCTGGCGAACTCCGGGGATATGACCATGGCCTTCAATGTGTTGATCGCCACTATCGCATCCCCTCCGGCATCCTGCACGGCCTGACCGATCTTGGTGAGGATGTGCGTGTTAGGCGTGAGCTTTGCCCATACCGGTATCGAGACAGATGACTTCACTACGGATACGATGGCTCCGACCATCTCCGGATCCGTTCCGACCTCCATCCCGTATCCCTTCGCATGGGGACAGGACAGGTTGAGCTCCACGGCGCATGCCCCGTAATCTTCCATCTTCGCAGCAAGCTGCGAGAAGTCCTCCGGACCTGCTCCATATATGGAACCGATGACCTTTCCCTTGGGGACGGCGACCTCCATCTCCTCCTTGAACTGCTCTATGCCGGGGTTCGGAAGGCCCATGGCGTTGACATAGCCTCCCCTGACCTCCATGAAGCAAGGGTTGTCATGTCCTGGGTTGGGCGCAAGGCCGATGGATTTCGTCACCACCGCTCCCGCTCCGGATTCGAGCACGCGGACCAGGGACTTCCCGGTCTCGTCCATTATGCCTGAGGCTATCATGCCTGGTCTCTCCAGTATGACGCTCCCGACCTGGGTCTTCAAGGATACCATGATTGACCGATACCGTACTCACATATAGATTAACCCCTGGACGCGGGCGCCCATGCCAACGCTTATCTATGCAACCTCGGATAGAACAGATATGGATATGGAATCGGTTCGCAAGGACTTCCCGACCGTCAGGAAGGGTCTGGGGATATACCTGGACAGCGCCTGCCAGTCGCTGAGGCCGGATCAGGTCATCGGTGCCATGACCGAGTACTATGAGGAGTACCCGGCATGCGGAGGCCGCAGCGTTCATTCCATGGCCACGAAGGTATCGCTGGCGATCGATGACACGAGGGAGACTCTGGCCTCGTTCTTCGGCACCGACGATCCCGATTGCTACATATTCACCAAGAACAGCACCGAGGGACTGAATACGGCCGCCTACGGACTCGGTCTGAAGAAGGGCGATGTCGTCGTCACGACCGATGCGGAGCACAACTCGAACCATGTCCCTTGGCTCCGCCTCAGGGATTCCGTAGGCATCGAACGCAGGTTCTCCAGATCGGGACCTACCGGCGAGTTCGACATGGAATCGTTCAAGTCATGCATGGACAGGAAGGTCAAGGTCGTGTCCGTGCAGCATTCCAACAACGTCACCGGATGCTCCGTGCCTGTCAAGGCGGTCACCGAGGTGGCCCACGACTATGGTGCGACCGTGATCATCGACGGTGCACAGGCGGCGCCGCACATGCCCGTGGACCTGAAGAGGATCGATGCAGACATCTACTGCTGCTCAATCCACAAGATGCTCGGACCCACCGGCATGGGGATCATGTACGGCAAGAGGGAGGTCCTCGAGAGGATGCAGCCGCTAATGGTCGGCGGAGGCACGGTAGGGCTTGCAACCTATGACGACGTGTCCCTGGCCCCGATACCCGACAGGTTCGAGGCAGGGCTCCTGAACTACGCCGGCATAGTCGGCACCAAGGCGGCGATAGACTACCTGTCCAAGGTGGGAATGGAGAACGTCGAGAAATGGGACACAGAGCTGATGAAGAGGGCCGTCGGGAACCTGGAGGACATCAGGAACCTCCATCTTGTGGGTCCCGAACAGCCCGGCAAGAGATGCGGGGTGCTCTCGTTCAACATAGACGGTCTCGCTTCCCACGACATCGCCATGATGCTGGACAGCATGGCCAAGGTAATGATCCGCTCCGGCATGCACTGCGCACATCCGTTCTACGTCTCCAGAGCCATAGATGGAAGCGCCAGGGCGTCCACGTACCTGTACAATAGCCGTGAGGAGATCGACATCTTCACGGACACCGTTCGCAAGATCGCTGAGACCTTTGGCGAATGACCGTCTTGGTCTCGTTCCAATCCAGCTCCAGATCCTGATCGAACGTCGTCACCGCGATCGACACCTTGTTCTCCCCGTGGAGCTCCACGAAGTTGTCGTGGACCCTGATGCCGTACCCCTTCGGGAGTATCCGGACACCGTCCAGTATTATCTCGTCCACGTCCGATGACATGAACGCGTCCAACATGCGGGCAATGCGCCCGACAGTGGCGTCGTCCATGTCGGAGACGTCCTGGTCGTTCATCCCTCCTATCGCGGCGCATGCAGCGACCAGTATGACCGCTCCGCATATGCAGACGACCACCCTGGAGACGGTGAACTCCATCATATCTCCTTCACCGTCACCGATTCCCCTCCGGGATCGTTCCCCAACTCAAGGAGCACCGGCCCGCTGAGGACCAGCTCGTTCCCGGATACCGGATAGGCGAGGATCAGTCTGACCATCCGCCGGTCGCCGTCGAACACCCTCAGCCCCGTGGGATCGTCTCCCCCGAGGACCAGACGGCATCCGTCCGGGACGGTGATGTCCGCATGCGTACTGTAGCCTATGCCACGGCTGCTGACCTCCGATATCCTTTCAGCGAGGTCCTCCGCAACGGCCATGGCCTCCGTCTCGGAGACATCCCTGCGGATCTCGTCAGCGGCGGAGATCATGGGCGGGACCATCAGGGCGATGATCAGGAAGGACACCGTCAGCTTGACCGGAAGACCGATGACCCCCTTGCGGGAGCGGATCATCTGATCAGACCCTCGACGTACTCCGTGCACTCGGTGTAACCCGTGAGGTAGGCCGAGAGGACGAGCTTGATGGATCCCTTCGGATAGTCGCCGAGCGTCCAGCCTTGAAGGGTGGCCTTGCCGTCCTTGTCCGTTGTGGCGAAATCCTGGCCATCCGGAGGGGACACCTGCTTGTTGGTTATCATCACGCTGACCCCTTCCAACGGCTCGCTCTTCTCGTCCAGGACGCAGACGGTTATGTCGCCGATCTGACCGCCCTCGATGACCACGACGTTCTCCTCGATCCCGAGGGTCTTAATGTAATGCGGGGAATCGAGGTCCGCCATCCAGCCCATGATCACTGCCGTGCCCATGGTCGCCACCATTATGACGATCATGAGCTGCAACGGGAGGCCCTCGATACCTCCCCTTCTGTCCAATACCATATTCCTGAGCAAAGTATCACTCGGAACATGTTTCGTCTGATAATGATATAAATCAGCGGTGCTACGGTAACATTACCTTTCGAGAGGGACCCTGTGGAGCACCGTGTGGATGGCCCCCTTAGGCGTCAATTCCGATTTCATGACGAGGACCTCGTCGCATAGGAAGCTGGTGAACTCCCTGTCGGCGTTGTCATCTAGAAAACCGTCGACGACAGCGGGACCCTTGCATCTCCCCACCGTGATATGGCTCTTGAAGGGCTTCTCGTCGAAGGTTATGTTGGCTTCCTTGAGGTTCTGCGCCAGCCTGTCGGATATTCCCTTCAGTATGTCCTCCGGACAGGCGCCGACCCATATGATGGAAGGTCTCTTCCTGTTCGGGAAGCACCCTGCTCCCCTGATGCTTATCTCGAAGGGATTGACTCCACTAACGGCGTCCTCCAGGCATTTGACGACCTTCTTGGTCTTGCCGTCGTCGATGTCCCCGATGAATCTAAGAGTGATATGCACCTGCGATACCGGCGTCGCCCTGACATTGTCGATGCGGTCCACCGATTCCAACAAAGGCTTCAGGACGGAAGGGTCCTTCACCGGGATCGATATGAACATCCTGATCTTCATCGCACCAGCCTCTTCTCGATATCTGCCATCAGCCCTTTGCACCCGGCGAAGATGTCCTCGTAAGCCTTGTCGAAATTCAGAGTGAAGTACGGATCCTCAACGTAGCCTCCGCCGGCGTAGTCCATCAACGGTCTGACGATGCAGTTCCCAGGATTAGGGCACATGTAATAGAGCTCCTCCATGTTCATCTCGTCCATCCCAAGGATGTAGTCGAACTCCTCGAAATCGCTCTTCAGGATCTGCCTGCTCTTCTTCCCTGCGCAGGAGATGCCGTGCTTGGCCAGGACCGCCGCTGACCTGCGATCCACGGGGTCACCGAGATGGTCCCCGCTGGTCCCTGCGGATTCCACATAGATCTTCCTCTGCAGCCCCTTCTTCTCGACCATGTCTTTGAAGACGAATTCGGCGAGCGGGCTGCGGCAGATGTTCCCGTAGCAGACGAAGAGTACGTTGATGGTCATGTTCTCATCCGGTCGTACCCTTTCGGGATAGATAAGATTCTCCCAGCATCCTGCCCCGTGGTATCCTTCCAGAAACCCGTCTGGCTTAATAGTATCAATAAGATACTATGAGCATGACCTCAGTAATAGAGAGCAGGATGACCATTTGCGACAAGTACATCAGAGTGACCGCGGAGAAGAGGGAGGACGGGACCGTAGACATTGCCATCGATTCGGACTGCGACGCCCTCAAAGGGTTCTCGCAGGAGCTTAAGAACGTGACCATGGAGGACATCACCAATTTCGAGACCAGCAGGATCAACAAGGAAGAGGTCCGCGGGAACATGTCGATGATCTGCACCGCACCGATACTGGTCTATCAGGCGGCATGGATGGAGTACGGCATGCTGTCCAGGAGGATCTTCCCCAAGATGGGGCCGATAACCATCGATATGGGGGAGGAATGACATCCGACATGCTGGCCCCGGTCCAGATACTCTGGGCCAACGATTTATATTGGGAACACTTTGCAGACAATATGCAGCAGCCTAAGATGTCCACCCAGGACAAGATCGTCAACGCACTGCCTTTCGTCGCATTCCTCGTTATCGCGGCTTCAGCAGTCGTTCTCATCCTCACGATGTGAGATCCAAGGGGTATCTAATCCCAACATTTTTTTCATCTTCCAGGCTTGCCTATGGAATTCTCGACACGCATCCGAACATGATGATGCATGCACACAAGACCAATGTGAATGATAAGAATAGATGATGATGGGCCGAAGCCCATCGGTTGTAGTTTTACTGTCCGGAACTCCTCATCTGCATGAGGGCCCTCTTGGATGCGAGGTTTCCGCCGGCGGCTCCCTTGTTGAACCACTTCTTGGCCTCGACCGGATCCTTCTCGGTTCCGACTCCGTCGAGGTAGCAGCGTCCGACGATGAACATCGCATCGGGGTCGCCGTTCTTGGCGGAGTTCAGGTAGGACTGGAAGGGTGATTCGTCGCCCTTCAGCTCGACCTTCTTTCCGGTGGCTCCCTCGACGATCTGCCTCGAGACGACATGCCCCTGCTCGGCGGCGCGGGTGTACCACATGAGGGCCTTCTTGTCATCGGCCCTGGTCCCGATTCCGTTAGCGTAGCAGTATCCGGTGTAGTACTGGCAAAGCACGTTTCCATTCTCGGCCCCCTTGGAGAACCATTCCATGGCGAGCTTGTCGTTCTTCTCGACGCCGACTCCCTCGAAGTACGCGTATGCGACATGGTACTGCGACTTTCCGAATCCGTTCTCGGCGAGCTTCAGGTGTAGGTCGAAGGCCTTCTGGGAGTCCTTCGAGGTTCCCCTTCCCTTGGAGTACGCCTCGGCGACGGAGAACATCGCCTTCATGAAGTTGTCCTCAGCGGCGCGGTTGAGCCAATCGAATGAGAGCTCGTTGTTCTTCTCCACACCCTTTCCGAGTGCGTATGCGGTACCGATGTTGTAGCATGCGATGGTGTTGCCGTGGGCCGCGGACATGAAATAGTAGCCGAGAGCGGCCTTGTTGTCCTTCTTGAATCCCACGCCCTCGGACAGGTTATCACCGGTCATGAGCTGTGCGTATCCGTCACCGAGATCGGCGGCCATCCTGAACCATTCGGCGGATGCCTTGACGTTCTTGGGGACCTGCTTGCCCTTGGCGTAGAGCTGTCCGAGCATGATCATCGCATCGGTCTGTCCGAATCCTGCGGCAAGCTGGAGGTAGTTGAGACCCTTGTCCCTGTTCTTGTCCTCCCCAACTCCTCCCAGGTAGCACCTGGCGAGACCGTAGAATCCGTCGCGACATCCCCTGAGGGCGGCCGCGAGGTACCAAGCGTTGGAGTGGTTGCCATCCTTGTTCACTCCGATACCGTCCATGTAGCACCTTCCAAGGTGGTACATGGCCTCGGGCGAACCGATGCCGACAGCCTCATCATACAGAGCGAAAGCCTTCTTGTGATCGCGCTCCACACCGAAACCGTATTCGTAGCATTTCGCAAGTGCGATGTACGCCGGTACGAACTTCTTATCCACCAACTCCTGAAGGAGCCTCGCCCCCTCTGCGCGGTCCCTCTTGACGCCTGTACCGTTCAGGATGCTGACGGCCACCTGGCAATCGCCGTAGAGATCGCCCATGGACCCGGATTTCCTGTAGCACTCGATCGCCTTCTGGGGATCGAAGTTGGTGCCCACTCCGAGCTCGTAGAGCTTTCCGAGGACGAATGCCGCGTCGGCGTCATCCTCGGCCCTCTTGGAAAAGTATTCGAAAACCGCTCCGTCCTCGGGCGTGTCGTGCGTTTTGTAGTAGTTGAGCAGCGCCAGATATGCGTCCAGATTGCCTTTGAATGTAGCACGGAAGAACCACATGGCTGCCTCGTCCTCGTCCTGAGGTACCGAGATGCCGTTGGCATAGCACGTGCCCACGACGGTGGCAGCAAGGGTGTGCCCCTTCTTTGCCGCCTTCGTGTACCAATCGAAAGCAACGGATTCATTCTGCTCCGCACCCTCTCCGAGTGCGAACATCTGCCCAAGCTTGAAGCAGGACTGCACGTCCCCCGCCTCAGCCATAGAAGTCAATTGCTCTAAGGATTGCATTGGGAACCGTGTACTACGGATTCATTATAAAACATATCGTCAGGTCTGTCGAAGTTTTCACAGGCGTTCGTTCCGGTGCCCGTAGAATGGGTGCTCCCGATGTTTTTAAAAGACGTCAGGATGCCGCCCTCTCCCTGTCAAGCCTGCCGTTCCTGACGTAGATCAGCAGTCCGGTGGACACCAGTGCCAGATCGAGGATGTAGAACGCCACGACATAGCTGAGGTCGTCGTTCACGACCTTGTTCGCGAGACCGAACAGATAGCCTATCAGGACGATGGACATGAAGACCACGCTGGTCCCCACGTTGGTGCGGGCCCTGTACGCCTTCAGCAGATTGAAGGGCCAAGAGACGGCGAAGCAGACCAGCATCGCGGCCTCGAAGATTCCGTAGATCATGGACTGCGGGATATGCAGGTCGGATTTACGTCTTTAGAAAGTTAGACCGTCCCTGACGGCCCGGGTCCCACTTATTATAGGTCTACGGAGATGGACCGTCCATGGATCTCACGAGGGAAGAGGAATCTATCCTGAACGGGGAGCAGGGCGAAGGCAAACAGAAGGCCATGGAGCTCGTCACAGCTCTCGGGAAGATATACGGCGCGGACAGCCTCATAGACATCACATCGGCACACCTGTCGGGTGCATCGTACAAGACCATCGGAGACGGCGGCCTGAAGTACCTGGAGGACCTGGTGGGCGGAGGTGCCAGGGTATCCGTACCGTCCACGCTCAACCCCGTGGGCATGGACAGGACCAGATGGAGGGAGATGCACATCCCAGAGTCCTTCGCCGAGAAGCAGCTGAGGATCATCGACCTGTACGGGCAGATGGGTATCGATCAGGTGTGCTCCTGCACACCTTACGTGGGTCCCAACGTGCCGTCCATGGGCGACCATGTCGCCTGGGCGGAGTCGTCCGCATTGAGTTTCGTGAACTCCTATATCGGAGCGAGGACAAACAGGGAAGGAGGCCCCGGAGCGCTGGCCGCTGCCATTCTGGGCAAGACCGCGAATTACGGCCTCCATCTGGACGAGAAGAGGCGCCCCACCGTAGTGATCGATGCAGACATCGACGGAAGCGTATTCTCATATTCGTTGCTGGGACAGGCCGTGGGAATGGCCATAGGCAACGGCGTCCCGTACTTCAGGAACATATCCCCGGAGGTCGAGGAGGCCAAGGCCCTGTCCGCGGCAATGGCCGCATCGGGATCCATAGCATTGTACCATGTCGAGGGCGTGACGCCCGAGGCCGGCAACTTCGACGTATCGGAACTGGAGGTCATCCACATCGGCAAGAAGGAGCTGGAGAACGCCTATGCCAAACTTAACAAGACCGATGATGTCCAGCTCATCGCCATAGGATGCCCGCATCTGACCGAGAAGGAGATGCACCAGATCGCCGCGTTCCTCAAGGACAAGGAGAAGCGCAACAAGGACATCGAGGTGTGGTTCTGCACCTCTACCGCGATAAGAGAGAAGTGCGCCGAGGACGTGAAGATCATGGAGAGGTTCGGCCCCGTGCTGGCCGACACATGCATGGTCGTGGCCCCCATCGAGGGAGTGTTCGAGAGGACGGCCACCAACTCCGCCAAGGCGGGGAACTACCTTCCCACGCTGTGCTCGCAGAAGGCCATGTGCAGGGACATAACCGCACTCATGGAGCTGGTATTATGATCGTCCAGGGACGCGCAATATCCAACGGCAAGGCCAAAGGGGAGGTCATCAAGCTGAACGAGCCCCTGAGTTTCCTGGGAGGGGTCGACGGCTCCACCGGCGACCTCAGGGTCAGGGACGGCAACGTGGCCGGAAAGATACTGGTCTTCCCCAGGGGGAAGGGCAGCACCGTCGGTTCCTACGTGATGTACGACCTGATGGTCCACGGCAAGGAGCCTGCGGCGGTCATCAACGAATCCGCGGAGACCATCGTCGCCACCGGCGCCGTGATCTCGTCGATCCCCATGGTGGACATGGTCCCTTCGGTGAACATGTTCGAGGACGGGGACATCGTCACCGTCGATGCCAACGCCGGCACGGTGGAGATCGAGGGCATCGTGTTCAAGGAAGTGGTCTCGTCCGTAGTGTCCAGGAACGGTAAGTGCATACTCGAGAAGAGGCACGACAATAGCAGATCGTTCCCCGGGCACTGGTCCCTCGTGGCAGGCAAGATCGAGGACGGGGAGACGCCCGTCGAGGCAGCCCACAGGGAGATCCTCGAGGAGACGTCCATCGAGGTAGGCGAACCCCTGGGGCAGATGGATCCCATCTACTGCAGGGAGGGCAACACTCTCTTCAAGGTCCACCCGTTCCACTTTGATGCGGGCGATAAGGAACCTGTCATCAACGACGAGAACGACGGCTACGTCTGGGCGTCGGTGGAGGATGCGGAATCCATGAAGACGGTCACCGATACCGTGCTCGTCATGAGGCACTTCCTGGGATGATAAGGCCCGTAACTGGGTGACATCACTTTATTATAGAGAGAGCCAATCCCATGGAACATGCAGACCTATGTCATCGAAAAGACAGATAAGACGGTCAAACTCGGCTTCAAGGACGCCAACCTCACGCTCATCACACCCCTGATCAAGCAGTTCAACGAGGATTCGAACGTCGTGCTCGTCAGGTACATCGACAAGCACCCCGAGCTGGTCGACCGTGCGCTCTACGTCGAAGTCTCCAAGGGCGACGTCATGGATGCCATCGACAAGGCGGCCAAGGCTGTATCCGAGTATTATTCTCTCAACTGATGCCGATGTATCGCAGATGCACTACGGCCGAGGCCGGCATCGGGATGCACAACTACCTGTGCGACACCGACGGCACCGGCGGCCATCTCAAGACCCTCCCCGAGGATTTCATAGTCCGCGAGATCTCGGACCCTCCGAGGAGGAAGGACAACGGGGACTACTCCATAGCGACCGTGACCGCCAGGAACTGGGAGACCAACCGCATGGTCAGGCTCATGTCCCGTTCCATGGGCGTGTCCAGGGACCGCATCGGCTTCGCCGGCACCAAGGATAAAAGAGCGGTCACCACGCAGCTCATGTCCGTCTACGGTACGCCGGACCTCTGGGAGAAGGTGGACCTGAAGGACCTGGAGGTCAAGGACATCTACAGAGGGGCGAGGGGCATCCAGATCGGCGATCTGATCGGCAACGAGTTCGACATCACCGTCAGAGACTGCACCATGGACCCGAGCCTTTTCAAGGAGACAGTGGAGACCGATATCGACATAATCAAGAGGACCGGAGGGTTCCCCAACTACTTCGGCGTGCAGAGGTTCGGAGCCGTGAGGCCTGTCACCCACCTCGTGGGAGAGAGGCTGGTCCGCGGCGACATCGAGGGCGCCGTCAAGACCTACATAACATTCACAACGGACGAGGAGGAGGAAAGGCTCCGCCTCAAGAGGAAGGAGCTACAGGACACCCCCATCGCCGAATGGGACAGTATCTTCCATTCCATACCGCCGGCCATGGCATTCGAGAGGATGATGGTCAGCGTACTGATGAAGGACCCGGAGGATTGGGTCGGGGCCATCGAGATAGTTCCGTCCAACCTCCAGATGATGTTCACCCATGCCTACCAGTCATGGCTCTTCAACGAGATGCTCAGCAGGAGGATGGACGCGGGCCTTCCGCTCAACGCACCGGTCGAAGGGGACATAGTCATCCCCCTGGACGAGAACAAGGTGCCCCAGCACGAGAATCCCATCATGACAACCTCCAAGAACATCGACCTGGTCGCAAGGCAGGTCAGGGCCGGACGCGCGTTCGTCACGATAACCCTGTTCGGATCCGACGGCCAGCTGGCCGAGGGCGAGATGGGTGAGATCGAGCGCAAGGTCATCGAGGAGAACAAGCTCAGCCACGAGGATTTCGTCATCCCCGGTCTGCCCAAATGCACATCCAAGGGAAGCAGGAGGGAGATCGTCTGTCCCGTTAAGGACATTGCTAACGAGATCCGCCAGGACGGATACAGCCTGAGGTTCTCTCTGCCCAAGGGCAACTACGCAACATGCCTCCTGAGGGAGTTCATGAAATCCGAGATGAGGGATTACTGAGCGCCCAGGATCAGCTTTATCTGACGTGCCTGGTAGACACCTACCTTGCACGATTTCATGATATCATAAGCGGACTTGCCCTGGACCCTCTCCAGGACGATCTTCAGGTTGTCGTCCCTCTGGACCTCGACCCTCATGGCCTTCTTCACATAGGCGCAGAACCTCTTGGCCTGGTCCACATCCTTGAACTCGCCTTTGACGAACACGGTCTCGAGCGGAAGGTCAGGATTGGTCTCCAGATCCCTCCAGCCGATCTTGAGGATTATCTCGTTGGACAGGCGCTCCATCTTCTGGAACTCCGGAGTGCCGGGAGTTATCTCTCCGAAGGCCACGGTCTTCTCAATGTAATCCATAATGGCCTGGGCCTCCGGACCCTCGAATCCCGATGACAGCAGCAGATCCTCGTCCAGCGGGGATGATTTGGAAACGAATGCGCGCCTGAGAATCTTCTCCGCGGACCTCTTGACCTTCGTATCGACGACTGCGACAGACTCGGTCTTCCTGAGGCTGTTGGCCTCGTCCTCGTGACCGGCACTGACCAGCACCTCTATCATGCGGTCCCTCTGGCCGGCATCGTCGACGTCCAGGGCCTTGAACATGCGGTAGACCTCGGTGACGCCGGCATCCTTGCGGGCATCCCTCCTGGTCCTGGCGAGCAGGATCATCGCCTCCGCATCTGTGGGGGATGTCTCCAGCAGTTCCACCAGCTGGGCCTCGGCACGGGAAAGGTACTCCCTGTCATACAGCTTGTTGGCCAGCATCAAACGGTAGACGGAGTTGTCCGGATCCCTGTTGACCGCTGTCGTATAGCTGTCGATGGCCCTGTCGTAGTAGCCCAGCCCCTGCTGGGCGTCACCCTTCTTGATGAACAGTATGGGGATGGCCAATCCCAACGAGATGGCCTTCTCATACTCCTGGAGCGCACCGCGGTACTCGGACCTGCCCATCCTGACGTCCCCCATAGCCTCGTGGTACAACGGATTCTTGGGATCGTTCCTGATGAAATCCGTCAGCAGGTCATGGGCCTCCTTGTTGTTGCCCATGTCCAGCAATATGCCTGCCTTCAGGCAGACGTACTTGGACTTCTCGCCGCCGATGGACATGGCGCGGTCGATGTTCCTCACCGCACCCTTGTAGTCGCCCATGCCCCTCATGGATTCGGCGATTGAGAACGCCGCCTCGGCGGACTCCAGGACCTTTGCCTCGTCCTCGTCGGGGAGGACTATCTCCTCGTGGACAATGGAATCGGCCACCAGATCCTCCGATCCCTCCTCCAACGAATCCAGGGCCATCCTGAGACGGTCGGATTTCTCGTATTGGGAGTCTAGACCCGCTTCTATGACCCTGATGGCATCGAACCTCTGGCCGTAGACGGCCAAGCAGGAAGCGAGCTCCAGTATAGCTCCTTCGGAATGGGTGGCCTCGTGGATCTGCCTGGCCCTCCTCAGAGCCTCCTCTGTGGAGCCGGATTCCCTCAGGACCCTCACGCGCATCAGCGCGATGTCCTCGTTGGCCGGCTCCCTGACTGCGCATATCTCGATGAAATGCAGAGCATCCCTGTAACGCCCGACCTTCTCGAGTATGGTGGCCTTGCGCACCAGAGGATTGATCGACGTCGGATCCAGATCGATGGCCCTGTTGAGCGACTCCACAGCACCGTACGGGTCGCCGGCGTTCTCCTGCACTATGGACTTGGAGATCCAGTACTCGGACCTGCCGAGGTCGAGGAGGACAGCACGGTTGTATGCGATCTCGGCCGATTCCAGGTCGCCCCTGGCCTCGTCGGCCATCCCTTTGGAATGCCATATCACCGCGTCGTGCGGAGCGAGCTCCGCCGCGGAAGCGTATGATGCTGAAGCTTTGATGTAATCCCCCATGCAGTACTCCGCATTGCCTTTGAGCCTGCGGATCATCGGATTCGGAGGCAGGGACTTCTCCAGGTCGTTGCACAGGAACATGGCCTCCCTGTAGAACCCGTTGGTGATCATCGTCTCGACGACCGATATGGCGTTCTCCGCCCTGGGGTCCAGGCGGAGCACGTTCCTCAGCGTCATCAGCGCGCCGTTGGAGTCCCCCTCGATGTTCATGGCGCTGGACAGCGTCAGCATCGTGGGGATGTCGTCGGGCTCGTCGTCCAGGAGCGTCTTGCAGATGTCCAATGCGCCCTTGGTGTCGCCGTTGGCGATGAGCAGGTCCTTCTTGAGGACCAATGCATCCCTGTTCTTCGGGAACTCCGTCAGGATCCTGTCGCACTCCTTCTCCGCCAGCTTGGGGAAGCCGGAAACGAACCGGATTCTTGCGGCCAGCGCCCTGACGGACGGGTCGCGCTTGGCGTAGCGAACCGCTTCCCTGGAGGACCTCCCCGCGCCGGGGACGTCGCCCCTGTCGAGGAGCACCTTGGCATTTGAAATCAGATAGGTCGGATCCCTCTTGTTGGAACGGCCCATCCTGTCCAGTATCTTCCTGGCCTCGTCGGAGTGCCCTGAGGCCAGCAGCATCGAGATGATGTCCGAATAGTCCTGGGTCCCTGCGAACTCGCTGTCCAGGAAGTCCTGGATCGAACTCATTATGTCGTTCTCGGAACCGATTATCATGTATGCGGAGACCCTGCCGCGCATCGCCCTGACGGAGGTCTGGTCTAGCCTGTCGTAAAGATCCAACGCATAATCGGGGCTCTTGTCCGCTATGAAGGCCTCCGCCGCCTCGTAGATGACGTAAGGCGGAGCGATGTCCAGTATCTTCCCGAACATCATCTTGGCGGAGCGCCAGTCCTTCTCGTCCATGGATGTCCTGGCCGATGCTAGGATGAACTACCAGTCGCCCTTGGCGTAGTACTGGGAATGGATCAGCCTGTCCGTGGCGGCATCCCTGTTGCCCTGGAACCATTCCATGTAGATCTGGTAGAGCTCCCTGAGCCTCTCGTCCTTGGGGACCCTGTCCTTGCTGCCCTCGTAGGCGTTCTGGACGGAACGGAGGTCCACCCAAGGGCCGTCCGGGTCGTCGGATATCAGGATGTCATACAATCTCTGGCAGCTGGGGTCCAATTCCAATCCCTTATGAGCGCTGGCGACGGAGTTGACCCTGTCCCCCTCGCCGTGGTAGAGCTCCGCTTCGGCGAGGTATCTGTGGAACATGTCCTTGGAGCTGTTCTGGGAGAGTATCTCCGCGGCCGCAGTGATCTCGTCCTGCGAGACGAGGATCTCCGTTGCCCGGATGTCCGGGGTGCAGTCCTGCGGACGCGCCTTGGATGCTATGTTGCGGACGGTGGTGACCGCTATAGAACCGTATTCCCTGATCATAGCGTCCATCAGAGCTGTTAGAATAGCGGGATGGATGCTGCCGTCGGCGGCGAGAATCCTGCTCGC
This sequence comes from Methanomassiliicoccaceae archaeon, assembly GCA_016284295.1. Taxonomy (GTDB): domain Archaea; phylum Thermoplasmatota; class Thermoplasmata; order Methanomassiliicoccales; family Methanomethylophilaceae; genus Methanoprimaticola. The sequence goes on from JAEEOP010000001.1 coordinate 52,378, forward strand.
GATGGCGTCCAACTTCTTCTTCGAGGGTTTGCCTACCAGTGACCTCCACGTACGGAACTCGTCGGAATTGCCAAAGACCGGTAGGTTCTCCATATAAGGGCAATGCGATTGTCCGATTTTAATATCTGGGTCATGGCGCCTCAGACCCTCTTTAAAGAGAGATAGGTAAGGTTAAATACATCGTTCAGATAAGGGAGTTACAGTGCAGCTGTGATCTAGCTGGTTAGGATCTGAGCCTTCCAAGCTCATTGCCCGGGTTCGAATCCCGGCGGCTGCACTCATATTTTACACCTCATCTCATTGAGTAGCAACACTGATTAGCTCATATTGCGCAAACATTGACGAAACAGCCACGCAACCATAATGCTGAATCCAATGATGATACACGCCTGCGATGACTCGGGATCGCACCAGACAGGATTACCGAGAGTATTAACGCTACGAAGGCTTTGTGGACGATATGCCCTACTTCGACAGGAGTGACGCGTACGATGAACTGCCTGTTCTGCCACCCACTTACGATGTGGAAACGACAGCGGTCATGAGAGCCTGCATACGGGCCTCGAGATCCCTATCCGAATTGCAAGGTCTGATAGCTACGATCCCAGAGAAAAGGATCCTGTTGGAATTGCTGCCTCTTCAGGAATCGGAATCCAGTTCTGCCATCGAGAACATCGTATCCTCCAAGAAGAGATTGTTCATGGCCACATCGGGGGATGCCGAGAGCTCGGACAGATTCACGAGGGAGATCATAAGTTACAACCGCGCCCTTATGTCAGCCGCCGGCAAGATTCCGGACCATAAGACGATCAAAACCATCTGTTCGATCATCAGGGGTGAAGATGTCGAATTCAGAAAAGAGGGGGATGAACCTATCGGGCTCTACGTCCCTGGGACCAAGACTCCTGTGTATACCCCTCCATCAGGCGAGATGGTTGAAAAGCTCATGAAGAATCTGGAGGAATACATCTTCACGGATGATGAGGTCGACCCGTTGATCAAGATGGCAATAATACATTATCAGTTCGAGGCGATACATCCGTTCTTCGATGGCAATGGCCGTACCGGACGCATCCTCAACGTTATCTACCTCCAATACAGCAGGCTATTGAAGGATCCTGTACTCTTCCTCAGCGGATACATCATACATAACAAGACCGAATACTACGACCTTATCAGAAGGGTCTCTTCCAAAGGGGAATGGGAACCTTGGATCCTGTTCATGCTGGATGCTGTGGATCAGACATCGAGGTATACGATCGGCCTCATCCGCTCCGTTACCGAGCTGATGAAGGATTGTAGAGAGGTAGCAGTCGATTCAAGAATCCCGGAGAAGTGCATAGACGTCATTTTCAGCAATCCGTTTTGCACGATCGGCATGATGATGGATTCCATCGGTTGCAGCAAACCCACGGCGATCAAATATCTGCGCACTCTTGAAGACTCACGTATCCTGAGATCGTCCGTATCAGGAAGCCAGAAGGTATTCGAGAATGTGAAACTGCTTGAACTCTTTTCCAAGGGCCGGTAAAAATATTGTGATATTTTTTACCGCCCGGGGACGACTGGTAAAAAATTGCTAATATTTTTTACCGCGGTGGTTAGAATGCTTTGGTTGCATTCATTCCATGCCTATTATGCAGGAGCTGTATCTATGGAATCCCTGTATTCTCATGATTAGCCGTGAATTCGGCACATCATTGTTGAATTTCTGTGCCTGGCCATAGCTTCCGCTACCCGATCCTCGGATTGCATTCTGTCCGGAATGTCAATAGATCAGATGATCAGGGCCCAGTCCGAGTGCCTGGACTGCGTCCAGGAACTCGTCGATGAGGACATCGGACCCGTCGAAGTATTCGCTGTCCTTCGCCCTGTCGTACTTGAACATCAGCGTGAAGATCCTGAACTTAGTTACCATTCACGGGCTTTCAGCCTCATCCCCCATCAGCACGACCTCCAGCCTGTTATACGGGACCTCGATGCCGTTCTCGGCCAGCTTGACGTAGAGCTCCTTCTTCAGATCGGACTGGATGGTAGGCTTCTTCGCGAAATCCACTATGGTGGCGTCGAGCCTCAGCTCCACACCCGCATCCTTGAAATCTATGAGCTTGACGACAGGCTTCTTGTACTTGCTGTAGTCGTGGAGCACGTACTTGCTCTCCTCGGCTATCTGCAGCATGACCTCCTCGGCCTTCTTCAGATCGATGGAGTATGGCACCTGGAAGAATATGTACAGCCTGTACGCCCTGTCGTACTTGCTCATGTTCACTATGGTCGCCGCCGCCACCGTGTTGTTGGGCATGGTGGTCACACGGTCGAACTCCTCGCCCATGAACTCCGTGTACATCAGGCCGACCTTCTTCACCACATAGGTGACATCGTTGATCAGCAGGTAGTCGCCTCTGCTGAACGGCCTTGTGAGCAGCAGGACCAGACCGCTGAAGAACTGCGACAGGACGCTCTGCGCCCCCAGGGTGATTCCCAGGGTGACTATCCCTGCGCTGATCAGGATGCCCGACAGGTCGAACCCGAAAACGTGAAGGATGGAAGCTGTGCCCAGAATCCACAGGATGAGCTTCCCGATCATGGCGAAGATCGGCAGGAGCGTGAGGTCTATCTTGGACCCCTCGGCACGTCCGAGCCTCCTAAGAATACCCTCGCAGACGATCATGTAGATCTTCCATATCGTGACGGACAGGACTATGATCAGGATCGTCGTGGCGATCTTGTTGATCAGGAATATGGAATCCAGGTCGGCCCCCAGGATCCTCAGTCCCGGATCTATGAACAACGCGATCGATATGGTCAGCACCCCAAAGGTCAGAAGTGTCCTGAGCCTCCTCCTCTCCTCCCCGGGGATCTCCTCGCTCAGGAATGCCGAAATGACCGGAACCAGGATCTTGATGGCCACGAAGGCCACCAGTATGAAGGTCAGCAGGGTCACGAAGAACGGCACAAGAGGGGTGTTGAACGGCTCCGGGAGGGTGTTGTCAATGACCCCGAAGAACCTGTTGTAGCTGCTGGAGGTGTCGAACGATGAGACCACTTCGAAAACGAACTTCACCGGCAAGACGATGTAGGAGTCGTCCACCAGATCCGTGACGAACAGGTCTATCGAGAAATGCACATCCTTGTACGACGGCGTGACCTCGGCGACGCTTATCGTGTACGGCCTCTTCTCGACGTCCCTGCCTTCAGGATCGCCGACAGGCATGAGCGTCATGTTCAGGACGATCTCCCCAGTAATATGGGAGTTGTCGGACATGCCGTAGAACGCCACATCCAGCATGTGGTCCGTCTTGTTCTGAACGTAGACCATCACGGTCTTGGAGCAACCGTTGCCGATGAACGTGTGGATCCTCCCGTCACCGGCCTCGATGAAACCCGGAACGGACACCTTGACATCCTCCTCGGTGATCGCATCGGAATCGTCCTGTATGCACAGGGGCGCGATGCACATCATCAGCATGATGAGTACCAAAGAGACAGCGGCCGTTCTCCTAACCATGGAGTTGGGATTCAATTATGCTTATAGAAAACCATCGTTCAGGAAACTGGAATGCTCCGCCCTCCGCCCGCTGTTGCGGCCGAAGGGAGAAAAGATGTTGGTAGTGGAAGCTCACTCCGCCAGGGAATTGCCAATCTCCTTGATCCTCGCCACGATCACGTCGATCTGACCGTGGGTCAGGTTGGGGTTGAGCAGGGTGAACTTGAGCATCACACGCCCGTCCTTGACGGTCTGTCCGATGACGGTGCCCTCGCTCAGAAGGATGCGCCTCACCTTCTTGTTCACCTCGTCTCCGTGTACGAGAGCGAACACCACCGAGGACAATTCGGGTTCCACGGGAGCGATGAACTCCGGGTCCTTTGCAATCTTGTTGTAGAAGTAGGATGCGTTCTCCACCGCGGTATCGATGATCCTCCCGTATCCGTTGACCCCTCTGGTCTGGAAGGCCATGTACACCTTCAACGCGTCGAAGCGGCGGGTGGTCTGCATCGACTTCCCGACGAGGTTGATGTAACCGTCCTCCTCGTCCTCCTCACGGTTGAGGTAGTCGGCATGGAGCTCGAAGCACTTCAGCAGCTCCTTGTCCCTTACCAGGATGGCAGAGCATGAGATCGGCATCAGGAACATCTTGTGGAAGTCCACCGTGATGGAATCGCAGAGCGATGCCGCAGCGATCCTGTCGCGGTAGGTCGGACTCATGATCAGGCCGGAGCCGTATGCCGCATCCGCATGAAGGTACATGCCGTAGCGGTCGCACAGCTCCCTCATGCCCCTGGCATCGTCGATGGAACCGAAGTCGGTGCTGCCCATCGTGGCAACGGCGCAGTAGGGGTACAGGCCTGCCTTCACATCCTCCTCCAGCATCCTCTCGAACGCCTTCAGGTCGATCCTGCATTTTGAATCCACGGGGATCTTGCGGACGGCCTGGTAGCCCATCCCGAGGATGTGGCTGGCCTTGTCCATGGAGAAATGCGATATCTCCGACGTGTAGATGCGGAGCTTGGAATATTCCTTGGGAAGTCCGTCCTTCTTGACGTCCTGTCCGAACTTCCTCATGCAGTACCAGTCGCGGGCCGCTATTATAGCGGATATGTTGGACTGGGATCCGCCGGACGTGAAGCATCCGTCCCCCTCCTTGGGGAATCCGAAAAGCTCCAGAAGACCAAACACCATGCTCTCCTCCAGCTCTGTGGCGGCGGGACCCTGGTCCCAGCTGTCCATGCTGCTGTTGAAGCATGCGATGATCAGCTCTGAGCATATCGTCTCTGTGAGCACCGGCGAATGCAGGTGCGGCATGTAGCTGGTGGACCATGTGCGGAGCATATGCGGGAGGATGACCTCCTCGGTATCCTTTAGGACCTGCTCGAAGCCCTTCCCCTCCTCAGGGAGGAATCCGAGCGCTCCGATCTTCTCCCTCAGCTCGTACGGATCTATTCCAGAGAACGCGCTGCCGTCCGAATACGAATCCAATACGGCAGTCAAGGTCTCCCTGATCATCTAGGAGAACCTCTCCTTCACCTCGTCCGACTCGGAGAGCAGGAGCGGATCAGCCTTTGACATCCGCATCGACCTCTTTGACGACCTTCTCCAGTATGGAAAGCGCCAAGTCGATCTCCTCGTCGGTGATGGTGAGGGCGCACAGGCACCTCATCACGGATCCGTAGCGTCCGCCCTTCTCCATTATGAGCTTGTTCTCGAGGCAGAGGCGCTGGATCTTGGCGGCGATGTCCCCTCCGGGCATGGGAACCCCCATGATGTCCTTGGGGCCGGTGGGGTCGATGAACTCGATACCTAGCATGAGTCCGGTTCCGCGGACGTCCCCGATGATGGAGACCTCGTCCTTGAGCATCAGGAGACGGGACTTCATGTAGTCTCCCTTCCTGGTGACCTCTGCGAGGAACTCGGGCTTGCTGATCCTCTTCATGACGATGGTACCGGCGGCCATGGCCAGCTGGTTCCCACGGAAGGTACCCGCGTGGGCACCCGCTCCCCAGGCATCCAGCTTCTTGTCGTACACAACAACGGACATAGGCTGTCCTCCTCCGACCGCCTTCGAGATGAGTATCACATCGGGGACGATACCGGCGTGCTCGAATGCGAACACCTTTCCCGAGCGTCCCATTCCGCACTGGATCTCGTCGCAGATCATGGGGATGTCGAGCTCCTTGGTGATCCTGCGGACCGCCTGGAGGAACTCTACGGGTGCGGGGATGACCCCTCCCTCTCCCTGGATGGGCTCGAGGATCACTGCCGCAGGCTTCGTGATTCCGCTCTCCGGGTCCTTGAGGAGGCGCTCGAAGTATGCTATGCATGCCTTCGTTCCGGCCTCTCCTCCGAGACCCATGGGACAGCGGTATGAATATGGATAAGGCATGAACTGCACCCCGGGCATGATGTTCTGGACCTTCGACTTGGCATTGAGGTTGCCTGTGAGGGCCATTGCTCCGTGGCTCATACCGTGGTATCCCCCGGAGAACGCGATGACCGTGCCCCTGCCTGTCGCTGTCTTGCACAGCTTGATGGCGGCCTCGGTCGCATCGGATCCGGAAGGCGAACAGAACTGGATCTTGGCCTTGGATGCCAACTCCTCGGGGACGATGGAAAGCAGCGTCTCCACGAACGTCTCCTTCGCAGGCGTCATCATGTCCAACGTGTGGAGCGTGGCACCGGACTGGATCATGTCCACCATGGCCTGATTTACCTCATCGTCATTGTGGCCGATCGCGAGAGTTCCCGCTCCATTAAGGAAATCGAGATAACGATTGCCCTCAACATCCTCCACCCACGAACCCTTTGCCTTCGCAAGCGTTATGGGGAACTTGCGCGGATAGCTCCTGGCAGAGGATTCGAATTCACCCTGACGGTCAATGAAGTACTTGTTCGTGTTCTGGTTCATTGACTGCAGGGAACGTCCTATCGCTTTTAACCGTTTCCCTTTTGTGTTTTTTTCGGTTTTTGACGGATTACGACTGCTGGCACTTGACAGGGGGTATATTAATCCCCTTAATGGGTGTTCGGCCATTGCCGTACATGGGAACGTGCGTCCGGGCACGGTCCGCCGGGGGTCGGGAGGACGGGGTGCCGGATGCGAAACGGACCGGGCTCCATACAGAGCCTTCGCCATAGATTATGATAGGAGAAGCGTAAGATGTTTGGAAAGGAGGCCGAAGCCCCTGAACAGTTTTAGGCCACTCCGAAGAATTCCTTGACACCCTGCCTGGTCAGATAGAATATGATGATCAGGTTGATGATGATCGGAATGATCTCTGCGGCGAAGGTTCCGGTGGTCACTATGGTGTAGATCGAGAAGATGATCGAGATGATACTGAAAATGAATCCAAGATACCACATGATCTTCCATCCGTTCCAGAAACCTCCTGCGATGACGATGGCGATCAATCCCAACACGATCATCGCCCCTCCTCCGAGGCTGCCGAGGTTAGCGAGTTCAGGCACATCTGCCGTGGTTATTACTCCTGCAACGATCACGATACCTGCAATCAAGGCGAGGATTCCTGCGAGGAACTCGAGGATGGCAATTATCGTAATCAAAATCGGACGTGATGCTCCGTTTGCCATGATAATCGAATCCACATCCGTATGATAAAAAGCTTTTGGTTATCCGATTCATCATTAATCCATGCTGGCACTGACCTGTACGCAAACCTGACAGAAACGATTCTGATGTTAACACCTTATAGCGACAATTACAAGCGTATCCCATTCTTGAGTTCACAGCAACCCTTTTTATCAATAGTAATCGGTAACAGGTCTCATCGTTTCACGTGGAGAGCGCAGATATGTTTGGCATTGGCAAGAAGAAGCCCGTTATGACCACCAAGCAGGAGGTCATCGATGCGATGACTACAGGATTGGAATCGAGCGAGCTCAAATACAAGTTCGATCAGGAGAAGAGCCTTTTCACGACCAGTTTCATGGGGGACGACCTCCCCATCGGCGTCAACATCCTCATCGACGACGTCGCCGCGCACTTCATCCTGTTCCTCGACCTGAAGGCCGCGCCGGAGAACTACAAGACCGTGGCATGGGACCTGAACTGCCTGAACAAGAAGCTCGTCTTCGGTTCGTTCTACCTCGACCCAGAGGACGGCATGATCACCTTGGAGTACGGATTCCCTTATCTCGAGGCCAGGGTCTCGCCCGACTTCCTCATCAGCTTCGTCGGACTCCTCGTGAGGACCGTGGACGAGCATGACGGGGACCTGAAACAGCTTGCCGAGAACACCGTCAAGGACACCATGTACGGATGATCGGATGATCGCGGCTGTCAGACGGCTGATGGTCATGACCGGGGCCAGCACGGCCCTCCAGGAGATCCTCTATGGCTTCATAATGTCCCTGATCTTCGTCTATGCGACGCTGTTCGGGATCCTGGTCTACGACGACCCCATCAACTTCATATGGGTCGTGGTGGGCATGAACGTCACATGGGGCGCCATAGACGCCGTCATCTTCTATTACCTCGGGGTATGCGACCAGAGGCGCTATGTGCGCCTGATGTCCGGAAAGGGCATCAATATGACAAGGGAGCAGCGCGTCGAGGCCCTTATGAACGAGCTCTCCGCCTCCCCCTTGGATGTACTGAAATCGGATGAGCAGAGGGAGTTCTGCGAGAAGATGCTAGATCGTGAGATAGAGTGCGACGAAGAATTGAAGGCGGACAGACGCTCGATGGCCATGAGCTCCGTGGGGACGTTCCTGTTCACCGTGATGACCCTGATCCCGATAATCGTGCCCGTGCTGGTGATACCGGACTTCTTCCTTGCCCTGAACATCACCACGTATCTGTCCTCGACGATACTCTTCTTCGTGGGGTTCTTCATGGGGCCGCATCTCGGAGTGAACCGCTTCGTGTCCGGAGCGGTGCTGTTCCTGCTGGCATGGTCCATAGCCCTGATCGCCACATTCACCGGCGGACGAGCTCATTCCCCGACATCGAACTGAGAATGATAAAGGTCGGAGTACACTCCGTTCCTCGACATGAGCTCCTCATGCCTTCCCTTCTCGACGATGTTCCCGTCCTTCATCACCAGGATCAGGTCGGCGTCCCTCACCGTGGAGAGACGATGCGCTATGACAAATGAGGTCCTTCCTCCCATCATGGAGTCGATGGCCTTCTGAATGAGCACCTCGGTGCGTGTGTCCACCGAGCTCGTGGCCTCGTCCAGTATCAGCATCGGAGCATCCGTGACCAGCGCCCTTGCGATGCATATCTGCTGCTTCTGACCCTCGGACAGCGATGATTTCGACCCTATCTTCGTATCCAATCCATTGGGCAACGTGTCCATCAGCAGGTCCAATCCGACATCCCTGCAAGCCTTCCTCAGGACCTCGTCGCTGACATCGGAGCAGTAGGCTATGTTGTCCCTGATGGTCCCCTCGAACAGCCATGTGTCCTGCAGCACCATGCAGAACAGGGAGCGCAGGTCGTTGCGGGAGAGGTCCTTTATGGATACGCCGTCGATGAGGATGTCCCCATCCCACAGGTCGTAGAACCTCATCAGGAGGTTGACCGTTGTGGTCTTCCCGGCACCGGTGGCACCGACTATGGCGACCTTCTGGCCCGGTTCAACAGTGGCGGAGAATCCTTTGATCGTCTCTACTTCGGGGGAGTATCCGAACCTCACATCCCTGAACTCCACGCGTCCCTCTATGCTCTCCGGGAGGGGCTCCGTCCCGTCAGGGCCCATCTCCTCCTCGGCCAGGAACTCCGAGATCCTCTCGGCCCCGGCCCCTGCGGCCTGGATGTTCCCTAACGAGTTCGAGATCATGTCCAGCGGACCCATGAACATCTTCACGTACAGTATAAACGCGACCACGGTACCGATGGTGATCAACTCTTCTAACACCATGACCGATCCCACTATGCACACGGCCACGTAACCGATGTTGCTCATGAACTTCATTATGGCCGGGAGCAGGCCCATGGTTATCTCGGAGTGGAAACCGCTGGCCCTCAGCGATTCGTTGATGGTATCGAACTTCTCCCTGTTCAGCTCATTAGCGGAATATGCAAGGACCACGTCGTGGGCGGAGTACATCTCTGATATCAGGCCGTACATCTTCCCGATGTTCGCCTGCTGGCTGCGGTAGTACTTCTGCGTCCTCCTGACGACTATTGCGGACACGCCCATGCCTATGCCGGCAGCCAACATGGAGACGAACGCCAATACGACGTTGGTGCACAGCATCAGCACCGTGCACACCACCAGAAGGACCAATCCGTGGGTGAACACCGACAGGCTCCTGGTGAGCGCCACGCCGACGATGTCGGAATCGTTGGTGAACCTGCTCATCACGTCCCCCCTGCGGCAGCGGTCGAAGAACCTGAGCGGGAGACGGTCCATCTTGGACTGGAGGTCGCTCCTCATGTCCCTCACGACGCTCTGGGAGATGTCGGCCATCCAGTAGTTGCGCAGATACATGGCGATCGTCCCGAACAGGTACAACAGGAACACGATCAGACCGTTGTAGCTGACCCCGTCCAGGTCTATGATCCCCGAATGCAGACCGTCGGCTATCAGGTCGGCCATCCTGCTGACAAAATCCGGCGCCAATGCGGTGAGCGTGGATTCGACAACGATCATGAACATGGCTGTGATGAACAGCCACCAGTACCTGCGTAGGTAGCTGAATATGAACCTCCATGACGTCTTCATGGACTTGGGCGCGTCCTTGACGCGGCCCCTCGCGGACTGGGCGCCGTTTATACCGGGGACATGGTTAGCCATCGATATCGCCCCCTGTCTCCTGCGAATCCGATATCTCCTGGTAGATCGAACACCTCTGCATGAGCTCCTCATGGGTGCCCTGGTCCACGATCGTCCCGTCGTCCATGACGACGATCCTGTCAGCGGTCCTTGCGGTGCCTATCCTCTGAGTAACAAGGATCACCGTTGCATCCTTTGTCTCCTTCCTAAGCCTGCTCCTGACCTCCAGGTCGGTGCGGTAGTCGATGGCGGAGAAGCAGTCGTCGAAGACGAATATCTCCGGATGCCTGCAGACCGCACGGGCTATGGTCACCCTCTGCTTCTGGCCTCCGGACAGGTTCCTCCCGTCCTCCGTAAGCGATGCATCCAATCCTCCGATGTCGCGGATGAAGTCGTCGATGCATGCGATCTCCAGCGCCCTCCAGATGTCATCGTCGCCGCGGTCCTGGGAGCCCAGGCCGTAGTTCACGTTGTCCCTCACGGAACCAGAGAGCACGGTGGCCCTCTGGGGGACGAACCCTATCTTGCCGCGGATGGAATCCAGACTGTACTCGCGGATATCGACCCCATCGATTACTACCGATCCGCTGTCCGGGTCGTAGAACCTCGGTATCAAATCCACCAGAGTGGTCTTCCCGCATCCCGTGGCGCCGATTATCGCCACGGTCTCCCCGGGATCGACATCGAAGGACACCCCCTTCAGAGCATCGTTCTGGGAGCTCGGATAGCGGAACGTGACATCCCTGAAGCGTATGGATCCGCTCCTGTCGCCTTCCTCCTCCTTGCCTCCGACGACGCACGGATCGGTGTCCAGGACCTCGAAAATGCGCTCCAGGGAGACCTTCGCCTTCGGGAACGCGTTGAATATGTTCACCAGGGTGCGGAAACCGTTCAGGGCCATCGTCGCATACGTTGCGAACACAATCATGTCCCCAAATAGCGTCAGGCGCTCCGGCTCCGACGAGGTCCCGGCGATTATGAACGCCCCCAGCCAGTAGATGGCCATAGTGAGGGAGTTCCTTATCAGCCCGTTGAAAGGAACGCTGGCGGCCATGACATGGTTGGCCCTGATGTTGTTCTCGTACAGGGCATCACTCGCTTTGTCGAAGCGCTCCCTCTCCAGATCCTGCGCGTCGTATGCCCTGATGACCCTCTGCCCGGTGACCATCTCCATAGTCACCGAGTTCAGGCCGTCGTTGAGCTGCTGGACCCTCCTGAACAACGGGGCCGACAGGCGCATGATTGTCAATATCAGGATCACCATGGCCACGATGCAGACCATCGTGACCGCCGTCCAGGTCATGTTGGCGGTGCTTATCCTCACCACTGCCCAAATAGACAGCACAGGAGCCCTTATGAGCGATTCCAATGCGATGCCGATGAAGTCCTGTATCTGCTTGACGTCGTTGGTGGAACGGGTTATCAGGCTGTACGACGAGATGAGGTCCATCTCCTTCATGGAGAACCTCTGGACGTGCTCGAACTCCCTCTCGCGTATCGTCTTGGCAACAGAAGTGGATATCCATCCCACCATGATGCTCACCATCAGCCCGATGATCAGGCTGGCCACTGCGCATCCGACCATGGCGTACGACTTGGAAACCACCTCGTCGGGGGTCCCTCCCGATGTTATCACATCGGTTATGTCCGCCATATACTGAGGGATCTCCAGGTCGAACCACACCTCGACGACTATCATGGCGAAGACTACAGCCGTCAGTGCCCATTCCTTCCTGGTGAAGAATCTGACAAAGGAGAATATGCCCGCCATGCTATCGACAATCTCTAAACGGTGTTTGGATATAACTGGTTCCATCCGTCCAGGCACCGCAATGATGGGGCCACCAATCGCTTGTAAATATCCCTAATGCAATCGGTTTCGCATGGCAGACGAACAGTCCGAGGAATTCAGGAGGTTCATTCTCGACAACAGGGAGATGATCGAGAAGATCCTGAACGAAGGTAAGAGCGAGGAGCCGGCGCAGCCCCAGGTGCCCGCGGAGCATGACTTCGACGAGGATGTAGCAAGGGCGAAGGCGAAGGCCGTGGAGCTCAACGATGCCATTCTGAAGATCATCAGCGACGACGATGTCCAGAAGCACTTCATCGTCGGATGCCTGGAGTTCTTCCACTTCTTCGAAGCTGTCATCCATGCGGCGCCCCTGTCCCCCGAGGCCAGGGAGGCAGTCGACAAGATGGAGAACACCTTCGACACCACCGTCCGCAACGTCGTCATGGCCGGTGCGAAGGACAAGATGGAGAACATCACGATCAACGACGTGAAGAAGAAATCCGCCGAGTCCTACTCGTCCACGAAGGAGAAGCTGGAGAACATCTCCATCAGGGACATCAAGGAAGGGATCAAGGAACGTATGATGTCCTGAGCTCACATCCTGTGCAGCTTCAGATTGGACTCCAGTTCCTCCAAAGTGTATGATTTGCACATAGCATATGCTAGATCGCAGAACTTGTCGTCAGTGCTTATCAGGCCGTCCTTCAGCATGTAAGGCGCCACATCCCTGTCGAACGCTCCCCAGTAGGTGGCCATCACGCAGTACTGAGCGAACATCCCCATGAGCAGTGCGGAATCGCATCCGTTCTGAAGTATGACATCCGACAGGTTCGTGTTGTTGAAGGAGTTCATGTGATACTTGATCACCACATGGTCGGTATCAGCGATCTCGAACCCGTCCAGAAGGGATCTGGTCTCCATTGTTATTCCTTCAAGGAGCGGATCCCCCTCGTAGAGCACCCAGATGACCGGCCTTCCGGCCTCCCTGAACATCTCTATCGCCTTCTGCATGGTGGGCGTATGCCTCTCCGCGGATACCAGCGTGGGGTCCTCCCCCTTCCTGATGAACTTCTTCTGCACATCGACGATCACCAGTGCGAGGCGCCTGTCGTTCTTGTCGATCAGCTTCGATGTATGGTCCTCCGACATCCTATCAACCTCAGCATTTGTTGTTCTTGATCATGTAGTAGCATATCGAGAATAGCACCGCGACGTATATCGCCACGATGACGATGGAATCCAATCCGATGGAATACTCAGGCAGCATCAATCCCCTCATGAGATTGCTGACATGGGTCAGCGGGAGGCAGTAGATGATGAACGATATCCCGTCCGGGAGGGTGCTGGAATCGAACAGCGTACCGCACAGGAATGTCATCGGTATGATGACGATGCTGGAGAACAGGGTCAGGGTCTGAGTCTTGTTGGTCAGCATTCCAGCGAGAAGTCCGAGCAGCGAGAACATCATGCTCGCCACGATTATCAGCACGAATATCCACGGGCTGATGACCACCTGAGGGGAAAGCAACCAACCGACTACGAGAAGTATGGTGCAGCTGATCAGCGCCCTGGCGACCCCCTGGACAAGCTTTCCGAGGATGATCGCGGAGATGTGTATCGGGCACAGCAGCAGCTCGTCGAAGCTCATGTAGAACAGCCTCTGGACCAGGATCTTCATGGACACCGTACTGAACGTCGCGGACAGCGTCGTCAGCGCGATGATTCCGGGTATGATGTACTTGACGTATGCCGCAGGATCCTCCATGTTCCCGCCCACTCCGAATCCGAAAGCGAGCAGGTACAGCAGCGGACCGACCAGGGATGACAGCAGGACCTCGATCATGTTCCCTTTCATGTACACCAGGTCGCCCCAGGCGACACGAAACGTCTCGTCGAGTATCCCCATCAGGCTCCCTCCTTGTCCCCGGTGACCTCCAGGAAGACATCCTCGAGGGTGGTCCTCCTGATGTTGTACAGCCTGTCGCCCAATGTGTGGGCGAACTCCTTCGCTGTAGCGATATCAGGGAAGTACTCCATGCGGCGTTTGCCGTCGTCGCTCGTGGTGTCTACTGTGATCCTCCCGATGCTGTCCCTCAGTTCATCGACCGTACCTTTGGTGACTATCTTGCCGTGGTCGATGATGGCGACCCTGTTGCAGAGGGCCTCCGCCTCCTCGATGTAATGCGTCGTGAGGAATATCGTTGTGCCCCTGGCGTTGAGCATCCTGACGAGATCCCACAGCATGTAGCGGGACCTGGTATCAAGACCCGCGGTGGGCTCGTCAAGCAACAGTATCTTCGGCTGGTGTATTATCGCGCAGATGATGGATGCCTTCCTCTTCCATCCGCCGGACAGGTTCATGACCTTGTGGTCCATGTAATCATCCAATTCCAGGATGTGGGCGGTCTCCTCGACCACGCGGTCGATGTCCTTCCTCGGTATCTTGTGGAGGATGGCGTGGTGCTTCAGGTTCTGGCGGACCGTCAGGTCCTTGTCAAGAGAGATGTTCTGCTGCGCTATTCCTATCAGCTTCCTCGCTTCGAGGTAATCCGTCCTGATGTTGTGGCCGCCTATGGAGATGGATCCCGAATCGTACTTCTGAATGGTCGTTATCGTGCGGATGGACGTGGTCTTCCCGGCGCCGTTCGGCCCGAGGAAACCGAAGATCTCGCCTTCCCTCACATCGAACGATATGCCGTTCACGGCGGTGAAATCCCCGAACCTGACCACAAGGTCCCTGACCTCAACGATGTTATCCATATCGGTTCCTCCCTTTCATCACAAGATGCCTGCTCACCAGCACGAACGCGACCGCGTACACCAGAGTGATCGCCAGCGAGATCCACGGGAACTCCGTTCCGAGTATTGTCGACCTTATGCATTCGGTGGTGTGAGACAGCGGCAGCACGTACAGTATCCCCTGTGCGATCTCCGGAAGCGCCTCCAACGAGAAAATGGTTCCCGACAGGAAGGACATCGGCGTTATCACCAGTGTCGTGAACAAGTTAAGTGTCAAATGCGAGTTGGACATCATGCCTGCCACTACGCCCATCAACGCGTAGGTCAGACAACTCAGAAGTATCACTGCGACAGCCTGGAGCGAGAACTGCATGTCCTTCGTGATGATCAATCCTATAGCGTACAGCACCGTGCAGCTGATGATGCTCCTGATCATCCCTGCCCATGATTTTCCGAGAATGACGGACAGCGGCTTCATAGAGCAGAGGAACAGCTCGTCGAAGCTCCTGTAGTACGTGCGCTGCACCATGACCTTCTGGGCCACGTTGTTGAAGCATGACGTCATGGTCGATATCGAGATGACTCCCGGGATCATGAACGCTATGTACTCGAAGCCCTCCACCTCCGCGCCGGAACCGAACCCGTATCCGAATGCGACGATGTACAGCGCAGGTGTCACAAGGCTGGTGACCAGCACCACCAGTATGTTCCTCTTGATGAAGGCCAGGTCTATCCAGGCCACGCGGAAGGAGTCTGCCAGGATGCTCATATCCTGTACTCGACCTCCTGCACGGCCTGCGTGTTCTCCCTTCCGGTGAGCTCCAGGAAGACGTCCTCCAGGTTGGTGTTCCTGGTGGTGACCTGCGCCCCTTCCGGGAGGGAGTCCCTGAACTGCAGCGCCTCCGAGCGCTCGTGGAAGTAGCGGTACTGCTTGTCCGACCCCTCGGTTACGTATTCCACCGCGAAGGACCCCAGCTCCCTGCAGAGCTCCTCCGGAGTGCCCTGGGCGATTATCTTTCCATGATCTATGATCGCGATCCTGTCGCAGAGCTCCTCGGCCTCGTCCATGTAGTGGGTGGTGACGAACACCGTGGTGCCGTGGGAGTTCAGCTCCCTGATGAGCTTCCAGAGCATGTGCCTGGACTGGGTGTCCAGACCGGCCGTGGGCTCGTCCATTACGAGTATGGAGGGGTCGTGGATCAATGCATTGACTATGGCGACCCTCCTCTTCCATCCTCCCGAGAGGTTTATGGCCATGCGGTCCAGGTACGGCTCCAGACCCATCATGTTGATGAGCCTGTCCATCCTCTCCTTGGCCTCCTTCCTGGGGATGCGGTGCAGAATCGCGTGATACCTTATGTTCTCCCTGACGGAGACGTCGTTGTCCAGCGCGATGTGCTGCTGGATGATGCCGACCTTCTCCTTCACCGGGTCATCGAGACCCTTTACGGTATGTCCCTCGATCTCGATCTCCCCGGATGTCGGGGGTATCAGGGTGGTCATTATCCTGATGGTGGTGGTCTTGCCGGCGCCGTTGGGACCGAGGAATCCGAATATCTCCCCGCGCCTGACCTCCACGTCTATGTTATCCACCGCGGTGAAGTCGCCGAATTTCTTGGTGATGCCCTTGCCCCTGATGATTATGTCATCTGTCATTCAGACCCTCCAGGTCTCCTTCCAGATCCTCGTAGAGGCTCTTGAGCCTATCCTCCATCTCCTCGCCGGCATCCCACATCTGACGGTAGATGGCCTCAAGCAATCTTGCCGTGACCTCCATCATCGCATAAGGATTGGCGTCCCTGAACCATTCCGCATTATCCTTGTTGAACAGGAAGTTGTCCGCTATGGACTTGTACTCCCATCCTTCGATTATGTCCGATGTGGCGTCCCATCCGAAGACGTACTCCGTCATCTTCGAGATCTCCTGGGCGCCTTTGAACCCGTGGGGCTTCAGCCCCTCGACCCATTTGGGATTGTTGATCTTGCTACGGAAGATGTACCTGCCTTCCTCGTCGATCGTCTTTGTCTTGATGTTGGTCGTGTCGGCGGAGAATCCGATCACCGACATGGGCATCTCCCCGCGTACGGATTTCACAGCGGCGTTGAATCCTCCCAGGTCGGTGTATACGTCGTCGTTGTCGAACATGTCATACTCCCTACTGACGCTGTTCTTGACGGTCACATCCATGTTCATGAGCTTGTGCCTGAATGCATCCGACTTCCTCTCCCCGGACCTGCCGATGCCGTAGGCGTACTCGCCGTAGCTGCGGTAGATGTCCCCGAGCTCGCTTTGCTCCTTCCAGTCGGAAGTCCTGACTAGGATGTTCGTACCCGAACCGTAGGATCCGGGAGCGTCTCCGAAGATGCGGATCATCGCATCCGCCCTGGCCTGGTCCTCGGGCATTCCCTCCTCTATCGAGAGGACGATGTCATGGCGGAGGTTCGCCAGGATGTAGTTCTCGTCCTCCGATTCGTCCAGTTCCGCGACCATGTGCACAGCGCGGTCGATCATCCTGACGAGATTGGGGAACGTGTCCCTGAACAGCCCGCTGATCCTCAACGTGACGTCTATCCTGGGCCTTCCGAGCTCCGATACGGGGATGACCTCCAGGTCCTTGACCCTCCCGGCGTACCCGGTCCAGACCGGGCGTATGCCCATCAGCCACAGGACGTAAGCGGTGTCGTCTCCGCCGGTCTTCATGGTATCCGTTGCCCACATGACTATGCCGATGTTGCGCGGATACGAGCCGTGCTCGTCCACGAACCTCTTCAGCATCTGGTCGGCCATGGTCTTCCCGATCTCCCAGCTGGAATGCCATGGGATGGCGTCCGGGTCGATGGAATAGAAGTTCCTTCCGGTCGGCAGGATCTGCGCCCTGCCCCTGGTCGGGCATCCGGACGGACCGGGCTCGATGTACTTGCCGCTCAGGGCATCCATGACGCTGTCCACCTCCCTGCCCATGCTCATGAGATTCGGATACAGTTCATCGCAGACGAACGATACCGTGGTAATGACATCCTTGTCATTCCCGAAGCGGTCGGCCATCGCCACACATCTGTCATGATCGAACCCGGCCAAAGCCATGTCGGCTATCAGCGTCTCCATCCCGACCTCCACATCCTCCAGGATCTGACCCTTCAGCCTTCCCGATGATACGTCCCTCTGGGATGCGTTGTTCTGTAAGTCCAGGATGTCATAGCCCATCGAACCCGCGATGGCCGCACGCAAGGAAGGTATCTCCCCATTGGCCACCCTGACCAGGCTGTAGACGTCCTCCTCCAGCCTCTTCCCCTGGGATACGTCCCCAAGGATGTGCAGGCCGTCCTTGATAAGGTTCTCCTTGATGTCCACGACATAGTCATAGAGGTCGTCGAACCTGGCATCCAGCTCCTCGTCCGAGCATCCGGGATCGAGCTTCAGGTCGTTGTACATGTCCATCGCTGTGAGAATCTCCCTCAGCTTCTCCCTTATGAACGTGAGGTTCTGGTCCTGCTCCTGCGACCTGGCGGTCATGAAGTTCTGCAGTGTTCCCTCAAGCTCCAGGATCTCGTCATATCCTCCGGCGCGGGTCATCGACGGGATCATATGGTCGATTATGACCGCAGCGGCCCTCCTCTTAGCCTGCGTCCCCTCGCCGGGGTTGCCGATTATGTACGGGTAGATATCCGGCAGGGATGTGAGGATGTAGTCGGGGCAACAGTCCCCGCTCAATGCTACCGATTTCCCGGGCAGCCATTCCAGCGTGCCGTGGGTGCCCACGTGGATGACCGCATCAGCGCCGAAATCGTATCTCAGCCACTTGTAATATGCATAATACTGGTGGGGATGCACGCAATTGGGATCGTGATACGTCTTCTGTATGTCCCTCCCCCTGTCAGGCTGGAATCCGACGATGACGTTCCCGAAGACCGTCCCGGGGACGATGATGTCCTTCCCGACCGTGTAATGGTCGCCGGGAGGCTCTCCCCAGTCGGAGCTCAGACGCTCCCTCGCCTTTTCAGACAATTCCCTATACCAGACGTCGTACTGCTCCGGAGGGACAGTGTCCACCGAGCGCTTTCTGACCTCATCGGGGGAGATCCACTCCGTGTCGTTGGTCAGGCCTGCGAGCATGGTGTCCACCAGCTCCCTGGAATCCTCAGGGATGTGGTCCCCGACGTCGTAACCGTCGTCCCTCATCCTGCGGAGGATGTTCACCACGCTTGCGAACGTATCGAGTCCTGCGGCCCCGCCGGCATCCGCGTTCTTGGGAGGGTACTGGTAGAGCAGGATGGCCACCTTCCTGTCGCGGTTCGCGATGTGACGCAGCCTACCCCACATGACCGCCATGTCGGCGATTCTCAGTGCCCTGTCCCTGATGGAGCTGTAGTAGCGGACGCTGTCCTCCCTGACCTCTGTGCTGGCGCTGGGGACGGATATGATCTGCCCGTCGAACTCCGGATGCACCACATCGTAGGCTATCTCCGCGGGATTCAAGCCTTCCAGATGCGACCTCCAATGGTCCTCGGTGGCGACCACGGTCATGGCCTGCAGGACCGGCACCCCGTAGGAGAGGAAGAAGTTGTCCTCGCTGATCTGCTCCCCCGACCCGGGGGACGCTATCAGCGTCTGGCTGAAGCTCATCGTGTTGATTATGGCATCCAGGACAGGCCTCCCGTCCTCGGTGAGCTCGTCCCTGAGGAGCCTCTTGATGCCTCTGGACCCGTCGATCTTGTTCTCACTGGTGTTGAAGAACATCGCCACAGGGTTCCCGCCGACGTCCTCGACAGCCTTTATGAGGCCGTTGATGTTGTCCAGGTTGCCCGTGACCCACTGCTTCTGATAGAAGAATATGCCTATATTCGGTCTCCCTGGCTCCAATCCTTCCACATAATCCTTGAAGGATGTGCTCTCCCTTCCCGGGTAGTATATGCCTTCGGTCTCCGGGCGCACCGGATCGGGAACGTCCAATTCTATCCCGTCGAACCTCCTCAGCGCCCATTTGATCAGCGATACGAAGTTGTCATCACCGCCCAATATGGCGTACCTCATGACCAGACTATATTCCTCGTCGGTGCCGTCGAAATACTTCCTGAAGGCGTCCGTGACGCAGCTGTCCGTGCAGCTCAGGTGCAGGCATATGTGATGCGCCTCGATCGCCTCGCGGAGCTTGTCGAACTTCTTGCAGTAGGTGGTGTCGCCGTGGACCTTCATGGTGACGAAGTCCGCCTCGGAGACGATCCTGACGGCCTCGGCTAGGAAAAGAGGATCCTCGTCCAGGTCGGAGCTGTCGTAATTGTGATAGTCGACATCGTAGCCTTCGGCACGGACCCTGTTCACAGCCTCGTTCATGAGGAAGCTGTCCATGGTCCCGATCGAGATGTTGACGTACCTCATTCCTTTCCCCCTGCCGGCGACGGTGCCAGTCCGAACTATGAGTTGGATATATCCTCCGTTCAGATATAACTGCTATCTTCCGTCAGTACGGATGGCGACACCATCACTGGATGACCGCCCTTACGCTCTCGGCCAAACGGTCTGCGTTTAGGTCGTCCAGTCTGAAGTACGTGCCCTGCAGGGCCTCCGCCAGCTTCTCGGCGTTGTCGAACCTTATGAATCCCGAACTCGCGTCGATGACCACCCATTTCACCTGCGGGATGGCCATGTCCTCGGCCATCTTCAGGACCTCCTCGTTGGGGTTGGCACCTTCATTCAAAGCGACGTTGGCACGTCCGTCCGTGATCAGGACGATGTAGCACATCTCGCCCACATGGGCGCGGGAATATGAGGTCATGTAATCGTTGACGGTCACCAGGGCTTCCGCCAGGGGAGTCTTGCCGCCGGTCGGCATCTCCTCGAGCTTCTTGTAGCTGTACTCCACCGACCTTGTGGGCGGTAGGACGAGTTCAGCGGAATCGCGCCTGAAGGCCATCATGCCGATCCTGTCCCTCTTGACGTAGCTGTCCCTGAGCATCGAGAGCACGGCGCCTTTGACGGCGGCCATCCTCTTCCTGACGCCCAGCGACCCGCTGGCGTCCACCAGGAACAGTATGGTGCATCCGGCGCGCATCTCGCGCACCTTCTCCCTCACGTCCTGCTTCTGGATGTTAATCCTGAGATCGGAATGGTCCCTGCTCCTCTGGTACGGGGCGGCCGCCCTGACGGTGGCATCGAAGGCGATGTCATGTGTCCTTCCCTCCGGGATCCTGGAGCGGGCATAGCGCCCGGATGAATCGGAACTTTCGACCATCATCCTGCGGCCCTTCTTGGCCGATGTCTTGGAGACTTTCCTGACGCCGTCGTTCAGGTAATCTATCACCCTGAACTGCTCCCCGATCTCGAACACCATGTCATCCAGCAGCTGCTGGAAGTCCATGTCCGGGGGAGGCGTCTGCTGGTCCTCCTGGTCCTGCTCCGGGGGCTCGCTCTGCTCCTGCTCCTCCTGCTGGTCCTGCTGGTCGTCCTCGGGAGGATCCTCTTCCTCCTGCTCCTCCTCTTCAGGGGGCTGGGGCGGCTCCGGCGGAGGTTCCTGAACATAGTTGCGCCTGTGTGCCAGGCACAGCATCGCGGCCTCCTCCACATCCTTCTTCATGACCTCGTCGCGGCCGTTGAGAGCGGCCAGCGCCTTGGCCGTGTTGACCATGACTATGTCGCCGCGGTATCCGTCGGCGAGGACCCTTACAGCCAGCTCCACCGAGACGCCGATAAGGTCGTCCGACATGGACACCAGCGGGAGGAGCTTGCAGGCCCTTTCGATGTTGGACTTCAGGGACTCCTCCTCTTCCCTGTACAGTTCTTTGAATGCTGCCGGATCCCTCTGGAAATCCGCATTCCTCCTCAAAATCTCGGCCCTCTCGGCCTCCTCCGTGGGGAACGATGCGTATGCGCAGAGGTCGAAGCGATCCAGTACATGGGAGCTGACATCGGAATCGGAAGGGTTCATGGTGGCCACAAGCATGGTGTCCACGGTGTATTCGGCGGATATGCCCTCCCTCTCCAGGACCACACGGCCCTCGATCACCGCGTTCAGCAGCGACATCAGGATCCTCTGGTCCATGAGGTTCACATCGTCCACATAGACGATGTTGCCGTCCGCCCTGGACAGCAGCCCAGGCTGCATGACGGCTTTGCCTTCCTTGATCGTCGCATCTATGTCCATCCCGCCGAAGATCTGCTCCTCAGAGGCGTTCACGGGGACGTTGATGATCCTCCTTCCGGAGATTGCCCCGGCGGACCTGGCCAGCACCGTCTTGGCGGATCCCTGGCCACCCCTGATCATCACAGTCCTGATGTTCGGACTGACCAGCATGCACTGCATGGCCCTCTTGGCATCGTCCATGCCGAGGACCGCTGTGAAGGGGAACGACCTCAGATCGACTGGAGGCATCTCTCGAGCTCCTCCGTATCGAATGCGGCCTCCTCGAACGGTCTGCGCCTCATGCGGTGCGACAGCACCAATGCGGCTACCGCCCTGATGTCGTCCTTGGTGACGGCGGTCCTGCCGTCCAATGCCGCGTTCGCCTTGGCGGCCTTCATCATCGTGATGTCCGCCCTGTGTCCGTCGATACCGAACGAGGTTGTGATCGTGACGATCGCCTTGATTATGGAATCATCGGTCTCCACCGTGGGCAGGATCTCCCTGGCCTTGGTGACCCTCTCGCGCATGGCATCGGTCTCGGCCTTGCAGGCCGCGGTGTACTTTGCCGGATCTGCATCGAAGGCGACTCTCCTCTTGACGACCTCCATGCGCATGTCGAGGTCCTTGTCCCCCTTGACCTCCACGGACAGTCCGAACCTGTCCAGCAGCTGGGGCCTGAGCTCCCCCTCCTCGGGGTTCATGGTACCGACTAAGATGAAACGTGACGGGTGCGAGAACGATACTCCCTCCCTCTCGATGTAATTGACCCCCATCGCGGCCGAATCCAGAAGGAGGTCGACGATGTGGTCGTCAAGGAGGTTCACCTCGTCCACATACAGGAGATTACCGTTGGCCTGGGCGAGGACACCGGGCTCGAACTTCTTCTCACCGGTCTTGAGGACGTGCTCGATATCCAACGTACCTGCCACACGGTCCTCGGTCGCGCTCAGCGGGAGCTCCACGACCCTCATCTGCACGGAGACGGACGGGAGCTTCTCCCCCCTCGCAAGCTTCTCTGCGCAGTAGGGGCACAGCCTGTCGGGCCTGGTGGGGTCGCAGTTGAAGACGCAGCCCTCCACGGCATCCCTGTACGGCAGGACCTGCGCCAGCGAACGGACGGTGGTGGACTTGGCCGTTCCCTTCTCACCCTTGATCAGTGCCCCTCCGATACCCGGATCTACCATATTCAGCAGAAGGGCTTTCTTCATATCTTCCTGACCTACAATCGAGACGAAAGGGAACAGCAATTTCTCCATAGGATGCACCTAGGTTGGCGGTATAGTCTAACTGTTTAAAGACTTGAGCGAAGGGCGTTCGCCGCATATCGCCTTACTTCGCTTTGATAGCCCGTTATCGACCCGATGCTAGCATGTTCCCTGCGCCCGTTATACATCGTTCTCCCGTTCCAGGAAAGCCTTGTTCACCTTTTTGGACGAGGGCGGCAAAGGCAGGCTCCTTATTTGACAATCCTCGAAGAAGCAGGGCGCGTAGAGAGGAAGATGTATGATGCCGTTCTCGTCGGTCCCGATGTTGGAATCCATCACTTTGTATCCGATCCTATTCCTGTCCTTATCCTGCATCATCGTGCGGAGGGATTTGGCCCTCTTGTTCCTCCCGGACTTCACCTCCATCAGGACCGGGGCTCGGCCCATCTCGATTACGAAATCGATCTTCAAGGTGCTGTTCTTCATTGCATAGTATGGAGGATGCATCATCCAATCAACTAAATACGGCGTATCAGATTCACGAGCACCGAGCTATTGGTGGTATTGTCCAATAGTCCATCACTAATCTATCAAGTGATACAATGGAAAAAAACAAGATGATTGCGATTGTCGTCGTCGTTGTTCTGATAGCAGCCGGAGTCGGGATGTACCTGGCATTCGGTAACACACCCTCGGAATACAGGTCTGCCAACACAGACGGCAGATTGGCCATTCTCGGAAATGCTGATGAGAACGACTATCTGGACGATGCCGATCTGAAGAAGATCGACGAGATGATCAAGGACAAGAAGTACAGCAATATGGCGGATGCCAACAACGACGGTGTCGTCGATGCCAAGGACAAAGAGATGGTCCAGAACATGATTGACATCAAGAAGTACAACAAGGATAAGAAGGACTCAGAGAAGAAGACCATGACGGTCAACTACATCGGAGTCGATAAGGACATCCTTAGCGGAAAGTACCCTGTCAACAAGATCATCATCTCTGGAACGCAGAGGTCCCTGGGTCTGGCCATTGCGATCGGCGCCGGCGACAGAGTCGTCGCTCTGAACGACTACGTGTTCCAGTACTGGGATGAGAACTTCTTCAAGGCCTACAAGAACCTCCCGTCCATCGGTGACAGGAAGACTCCTGACCTTGAGGCGACCATGCAGATCAGTGCCGACACCATCTATGCCGGTTCCGTATCCAAATACGCCGTCAACATCCCCGAGAATGTCCTCGGATCCAAGCAGGTCCTTAGGATGGTTTCGTACGAGGATGGAAGGCTCGCAGAGGGAGCCCTCATGCTGGGATTCTTCACGGACAATGATGCCGGAGCCCAGAAGTACGTCAAGTGGATGGATGACACCATGAAAGCCGTGAACGACAAGCTGTCCAAGGTCAAGGACCCCGCAGCGACCAGGTTCTACCTCGGTACCCCCACATACATGTACGCTCAGCTCGACGGAGTGTCCACCGCGTTCACCAACTCCAAGGCGACTAACATCGGAAACATCATCGTCACCAGCCCCACCGCCGCCGGAATGTCCACATCCAAGTGTATGGAGGACATCGAGAAGCAGAACCCCGGATACATCATCGGTGGAAAGTACATGTACACGCAGAACACCTTCGACGAGGTCAAGGCCGTGTACAACGGAATGGACTGGTCCAAATTCGCAATCACAGATGCTGTTAAGAACAACAACATCTACATGGTGAACTACGACCTGCCCTTCTGCATCCACACCTACATCGCATGCAGCATCTTCTTCCCGGATCAGTTCTCCCAGGACGATCTGACCAAGATGATCACCGACTACCTCAAGAACTTCACGGAAGCGGGAGATTACGAGTTCAAGCTCTATCACTTCCTCTTCACTCCTGAGGATGCGAAAACCGCTTGATATCAAAGGGGCTACGGCCCCACCTTCCCTTTCTATGAAACGGTGAGCCAATGAAGATGCCTTGGCAGAAATACAACGTCGATTCCGAATACGGCTATTCGGACGACGAGAAGAAGATGATGAGCGATTACTCGAAGCATGTTTACAGGAAATACATCTTCATACTTGCCTGTGTGATCGGAATGGTGATCATAATAGGCATCACTGTGACCATTGGCTCATACGGCATCGGTTTCTTCGAAGCATATCAGATCATATTCGACCATATCATCGGGAACATCCAGGATTCGGACAAGGATTTCGTCATCTTCGAACTACGTATGCCCCGTATAGTCGCAGGAATAATCGCCGGTGCAGGTCTCGCGGTGGCAGGAGCCGTCATGCAGAGCACAATGAAGAACCCGCTAGCAGACCCTTACACGACAGGAATATCATCAGGTGCATCGTTCGGAGCAACCCTGGCCATCGTCCTTAGCATGTCTGTTGTCGGCGGGAACTACGCCATCGTAGTGAACGCATTCATATTCTCGCTGATACCGATGGCCGTCATCATGCTTGTATCCACGATAAGGCATGCCTCGCCCACCACCATCATCCTATCGGGATTGGCCGTCATGTACCTGTTCAACGCCATGACCACTCTTCTCATGCTCATGGCCGACCCCAATGCGCTGGAGGAGGCCTTCCAGTGGCAAGTCGGAACACTTGGCCTCATAAAATGGCAGATGATCCCGCTCATGGCGGTGATTGTCGCAATCGGATGCATAGCTCTGCAGTTCCTTTCAAGGAAGATCAACGTCCTCGTCTCGGGTGACGAGGGTGCCAAATCCCTGGGAATAGATGCCGACAAACTCAGAATATTCTGCCTTCTCATTGTGTCCCTCATGGCCGCTGCGATCGTGAGCTTCACCGGCATCATCGGTTTCATCGGACTGGTCTGTCCGCACATCTGCAGGATGTTCATCGGATCGGACAACCGCTATCTCATCCCCGCATCCGCAGCGTTCGGAGCCATGTTCCTGATATTGGCCGACCTTGTGGGACGCACGATCATAGCCCCGACCGTTCTGGAGGTCGGAGTCATCACGGCATTCATCGGAGGACCGATGCTCCTGTACCTGCTGGTCAAGCAGAAGAAGGAGGTCTGGTGACATAAAGGTAGAACTGGAATCGCTCGGTTTCAGTTACAAGGGTCAGGACAGCGTCCTCCGGAACATCGATCTGACGATAGACGAGCCCGGCCTGATATGCATCATCGGCCCCAATGGAGTGGGCAAATCCACGATGGTCAAATGCATGAACAAGCTGCTCATCCCAACTGCGGGAAAAGCGGAGCTGGACGGCAGGGAGGTCAAGAGCTATTCCCTCAAGGAGCTTTCCACACGCGTCGGTTTCGTGCCTGCGACCTCCTCCGATTCATTCTCCATGACCGTGGCAGACACGGTGCTGATGGGGAGACATCCCTATGCGAAACTGGGCTCCGAAAAGGAAGATATGCATAAGGTGTACGAGGTCCTCAAAGCGCTGAACATCACCCACCTGGCGCTCAGGAACTACAACGAGCTGTCAGCAGGACAGCACCAGAAGGTCTCGATCGCGAGAGGGCTGGCGCAGGAACCGCAGATTCTGATCCTGGATGAACCCACTGCCAACCTGGATGTCAGGCACCAGGTCCAGGTGATCGAGCTCCTGCAGCGCGTCTCCCATGAGAAGAACATCACGATAATAATGATCAGCCATGAACTGAACGTGGCATCGAAGTATGCCGACAGAGTCATAGTCATGTCCACCCCCGGGATCATCTACAGGACGGGGACGCCGAACGAAGTGATCACGGAGGACACCGTCAGATACGTCTACGGCATGAACTGCAGGATCATCGATGACTGCGGCAGACCGCACGTGATCCTCGGAACTCCTCTATCGGATGAAGAGATCAGAGAGCTCCACAAGGATGAGAACGACCTCGTCGGATGATCGGCATGAGGATGATCAACATCGATGTCAGGGTCAAGGACGGAGTGTCCCTGATAACCGAAAGGAATGAACTGTCCTCCGAAGGGCATCCCATCGACCTCATCGAATACGCTTCCGATACACTCGATACGGATAGTACTGCGATGGATCGCATCTTGTCTTCCGTTCCGAACACCGATCTCATAGTCATCAGGCTGACCGGAGAGATGACCCTCTTCAAAAGATGGGAAGTCCTCAAGGAAAAGGCGGATGAGCACAGTGTGCCGATACTCATCGTACACAACACCCCATCCAAGACGTTAGGCTATGAGGGATTATCCGGACTTCCGCACGATGAATTCTCGTCTGCGACCAGATACCTCACTCTGGGAGGCCACCGCAATCTCCTCGGCTTCCTGAAATGGTCCCTTAACTACTTCGATCATCAGGGTTTCGAACTGCCGGAGCCTTACATCCCACCAGCCCAGGGGGCGTACTACCCTGGCATGGAATCCACGGATATTGCAGACTACATCTCGAAGATGGACAGGACCAGGCCTGTGATACTCGTGCTGTTCAGTCAGCGCAAATGGAACTCAGGAAGGACGGAAGGGGTCGACAGCATCACACACGCCATCGAGAGAAAGGGAGGGACCCCTCTACCGATATTCCTGAACTATGCCGCCAACGCAGAGACGGGCTGCATAGGGATACGCAGGATCATCGACGACTATCTTCTGGCGGATGGGGAACCGATAGTCGATTTCGCCATAAACATGATCAGCTCATCGATCACCAGGGAGGCGAAGGCCAGATCGGACGATCCCGATGACCCGTTCCTGGAACGCCTCAGCGTCCCTGTCATGCAGACCCCCACACTCGTATACACTGAGGAGAAATGGCGCAAGGACACCTACGGTCTGACGAATGCGGAGATCGCTTATGATGTGGCGTTCCCGGAATTTGACGGACAGATAATCTCGATCCCTAACTCATCCACCGAGATCGCGCCCAACGGTTCAAGATATTATTCTCCGATCAGGTCCAGAGTCGATGACATAGCCGACATGGCGATGATGTGGGCGAAGCTACGTCACAAACAGAATCGCGAGAAGAGGGTTGCGATCATCTTCTACCAGTATCCGCCGAAAGCAGCGCATGCCGGAGGAGCGGCCGACCTGGACACATTCCAGAGCATCAGGGACCTTCTGGAACGCATGGACAACGAGGGATACAGACTGGATTTCGTTCCGGAGACCAGCGAAGAGCTTGTGGACAGGATCTTCACCGGCGTAACAAACGATTGGGAATATGTTTCGGATGACGACGTCAAAAGAAGGGCGTCTGCATTCATAGATGCCGATGTCTATCAGACATGGTTCGACACATTATCGCAGGAGCAGAAAGACTTCATAATTCGTGACTGGGGCGATCCTCCTGGAAATGTCCTTGTCATCGACAACAAGATAGCTGTCCCCGGCATTGTGGACGGAAACATCATCATGAGCTTCCAGCCTAACAGGGGCAAGGATATACAATCCGCATACCACAATCACAACTGCTCGATCCCCCATCAATACCTTTCGTTCTACAGATGGCTGAGATACGGTTTCGGAGCAAACATCGTCATCCACGTCGGCACCCATGGGACGCTCGAGTGGCTGCCTGGGAAGGGCGTCGGATTGTCGGAGGACTGCAGCCCGGACTATGTGCTCAGCCAATTGCCGAACCTGTATCCCTATGTGATCGGTAACCCCGGTGAGGGAACCCAGGCCAAGAGACGCAGCTATGCCGTCCTGGTCGACCACATGATCCCTGCGATGGTGAGATCCGGTACATATGATGAGGTGGAAGAACTGGAATCCGTCCTCCAGGCCTACATGAGGACCGAGAACATGAAGACTGGTGACCAGCTCGAGATCATGAAGCAGGACCTCTTCGACGTGTTCAAGAAGATGGCGCTGTTCTCGGACATGGGGCTCCCCGAAGATGCCGATGCGGAACAGGTGGCGGCCATCGCCGACGACCTTTACGACTACGTCCTCGAATTCAAGAGCAACATCATCAAGGATGGTCTGCACATACTCGGGAGACCGCCGACGGATGAAAGACTGAACGAGATGATCTATTCCCTCACCAGACTCAGGAACGGAAACATCCCCTCCTTGACGGAATCGGTGGCAAAGTGCCTCGGCTACGACTATTCTCAGCTCAAGAAATCGCCTTCCTCACTGGATGAGGACACCGGCAGATTCAACGGAGAGATCATCGACGATATTGAGGACCGGTCCTTCAGATTGATCTCCGATGTAACGGCGGCTGGCTGCGATCCCGGAAAATGCCTTGAGATCGCTGCAAGAGCATATCCTGAGGATAATGCCGATCTGATAGAGGCGATCAGATTCATCTGCGAAGAGTTGAGCCCCAACATCTCCAGGATTACCGAAGAACTGGATAGTATGATGGAAGGGATGGAGGGCAAATACGTCAGACCTGGACCTTCGGGATGTCCCACTAGAGGCAGGGCCCAGATACTGCCCACTGGAAGAAACTTCTATACTCTGGACCCGGAGGCCGTACCGTTCCCGGCAAGCTGGGAGCTCGGAAAGAGGATGGCGGATCAGCTGATTGACCGCTACAAGGAGGAGAACGGCGCATATCCCGAGAGCATCAGCATAGTCATATGGGCAACGGACACGATGAAGACGGGAGGTGACGATGTCGCATACATACTATGGCTGATGGGCGTGCGTCCCGTGTGGGGAGGATACGGCAACAGGGTGATGGGTCTGGAGATCGTACCACTGGCAGAGCTCGGAAGGCCCAGAGTGGATGTCACCGTCAACATCAGCGGACTCTTCAGGGACACGTTCCCGAACCTTACTGACATGATCAATGAGGCGGTCACCATGGTGGCCGATCTGGATGAGACCGACGAGGAGAACAGAATCCGTGCGCATTACAGGCAGGAGGTCCTGGAGGACACCGCTAAGGGGATCCCGCAGGACGAGGCCAGGAGGAACGCCCTCACTAGGGTGTTCGGAGCGACTCCGGGACAGTACGGGACAGGAGTCAACGTGCTGATATCCACATCCGGATGGGAGCACCGCAAGGAGCTAGGCGACTACTACATCGATGTGGGCTGCTACGCATACGGCCAAGGCTCCGACGGTGTGAAGAGGGAGGATCTCTACAGGAGGAGGCTGTCCAAGACATCGGTAACTGTCAAGAACAGCACCAGCCGCGAATACGACCTGTTCGACAACGATGATGTCTTCCAATACCTGGGCGGTCTGAACTCGGCTGTGGAATCTGTGACTGGCAAGCTGCCAATGTCCGTGATAGGATGCTCCGCGAATGTGGATGACCCCGTCCTCAGGACGATCCAGGAGGAATCCCACTACGTATTCAGGAGCAAGGTGCTGAATCCCAAATATGAGCAGGGTCTGAGAAGGCACGGGTTCAGAGGCGCTACCGAGATCCTCAAGATGTTCGAATACGTGTTCGGATGGGATGCCACGTCGGACATCATCGAGAATTGGATGTATGGCCGCATGGCCACCGATTACATCCTGGAGGAAGATGTCAGGGAGTGGATAGAGAAGGCCAATCCGTTCGCCCTGCATGATATGATCGATGTCCTGATGGAGGCTCATGAACGCGGTATGTGGGAAACGTCAGATGATCTCCTCAAACAGCTCCAGGAGATCTACATGGACAACGAGGAGATACTCGAGGAACTGACCGATAGGCAGAATTTCCACCGATCAATACTATCCGGCTCGATGCAAAATCATACATCACGAACAGATACATCATCCCCTTCGTCACGCATGTTATTGCCTTCAATGGACGAATGATGAACAGACGTAAATTCCAAACTGGGGTGTTGAGCTTCTGAATGTCCATAACCTTAGCTAACAGCACTGTATGGAGACTTCAGTGAGTGAGCAGGTATTCTGGCGGGATCTTCAGCCTGTCAGCGAGATCGAATATGGCGTCAGTATCGCCGGGGCTACCTGTGATGGACATCCTGTCCTTACGGCGGTCGTACCAGCAAGGGTGTTCTGATGTATGTCAGCCAGCGTCTTGATGGTCTTGCTGCGTTCGCCTTGGCGGCCTTTATCATCGTGATGTCCGCCCTATGTCCGTCAATACCAAACGAGGTTGTGATCGTGACAATCGCCTTGATTATCGAATTCAGCAGAAGGGCTTTCTTCATATCTTCCTGACCTACAATCGAGACGAAGGGGAACAGCAATTTCTCCATAGGATGCACCTAGGTTGGCGGTATAGTCTAACTGTTTAAAAAGGAATTATATGAGGGCGATTCATCTGAGGCTCCAGATGTGTGGACGCCAGTAGAGGCAACCCAACACATTCAATGAAAACAATGCTACGGAAGTTCTCAGCCATTCAAGACCGAACTACGGAACCATCGATCCTCTCGAACACAAGCTATGATTATTCAATGCAATCGTAAATGGTCCTGATAAACTCGTCACGGCCCTCATCAGTAATCTGCTCCTTATCAGACGTGTGATAAGCCTTGGCGAATGCGAGGACGTTTCCCTTACGTCCTGTGAAATACAGGAATCCGCCCATCTTTCCCATCAGATTATAATTCAACATGCAAGCGTAGTAATCGTCGAAACCGTAGGGGCAGTCGAAATCGACCATCTTGCCCATAGGCGTCACCTTCTTGCGCTTGTTCTCTATGAAATCGACCTTCTTCGTGTAAGAATCAACGATGTCCTCGCAGACCTCGTAGGTAACCATATTCTCGTTGTCGCCGTCCGGAGATATCGCCATGCCGTCGTCTTCCTCGAATCTTCCGAACATGCCATCATATCTTGCAATGAATTCATCAAGCATCTCTGCGGATGTGGATTTCAAGTTATCACCATGGTGAAAGGCGATGGGATGCCCTGAGGCACCCCATCTTAGGATCAGGCAGAGATCGCGGCCTTGATGGCTGCGAACATTGTGTTGATGTCATCGACAGTTGCGAATCCCGTGTTCTTGTACTGGTAGGATGTTGCTCCATCGACGACGATGTCTCCCTCGTAGGCGACGATGTACAGCATGCTGACATTGGATGATCCCATCGTCCTGCTCTTCATGAATGCGTAGGCACCGTCAAGACCGTCATAGGAATCGACCGTCACCACGGTATAGGAACCGGGATCGGTGCTGATCGAAGCGACGAGACTGTCGAATGCCTTCTTAGCGTCTGCGGAAACATCGAAGACCATGTCCCTGGGCTTGCTGACTGTGGCGCTAGCCACATTGTCCGTGGCGGTGTACGTGCCGAAGGCTCCGGAATAGTTCTTGGCGAACTTGGCGGCTGCCTCGGATGCCTTGGGGTCGGACACGGTAACAGAATCCACTCCGACGGTCTTTCCGACGGCGCTCAGGATATCCTTGATATCGTCTACTGTGGCGAGCCCGTTCGGCTTGTAGAGGCCGTTATCTACGGACTGGATGAGAATGTCGTCGACATATGCGGCGAAGTACAGCAGGGTGAACTTCGTCATGGTTCCCATGACTACGTCGAACTTGACAGCAGTGGCGGCATCGAATCCCGAGATCTTCAGGAGAACGGGCTGCGCACCCATCATCGCGCCCTTGCTCGAGATGGTCTTGGAAAGAGCCTCGTACTGGGTTGCGGCATCGGCTGCCCTCTTCCATGATACCTTGCTGTATGCCAACCTCTCACTGTCGTTCTTCTTGGTCGCAGTAGCAGAATCGTCGGTAGCGCCCTCCTCCTTGGTGAAGGGTCCGAACACACCAGTGTAGGAACCTACGAACGAATCCACATAATCGGAGACGGGATCCGCCGGGATTGTCACCTTGACGGAATTGACACCGACGGTCTTCGCGACAGCTGTCAAGACCGCACTCATTTCCTCCTCGGTAGCGGCCTGGTCGGCCTTGTAGAGGCAGGAATCGTATGATTGGATCACGACATCGCCCACGTATGTCACGAAATAGAACAGAGAGAATGTTCCCATCGTTCCGATTGTGACGTCGTACTTCATGGCCGTGACGTTGTCGAGGCCGGTTACTTCGAGTACTATGGGCTTGGCACCCATCAGCGTCGTCTTTGCCAGGATACCGTCGGCAACCTTCTTGTAATCGGATGCTGCGGATGCGCTCTTGGTCCAGGTTATCTTGCTGTATGCCAGCCTGTCGCTGTCGTTCTTCTTGGTCGCGGTAGCGGCATCCTTGGTCGCTCCGTCCTCCTTGGTGAAAGGTCCGAATACACCGTCATAGGAATCGACGAATGAATCCACCTTACTGTCCATGTTCTGGGATTTGTCGTTCCCGTTTCCATTGAGGTAGACGACGGCTATCGCCGCTATGATGACGACCGCCACCACCGCAATGATAAGAATTGCTTTTTTACTGTCCATGTAACCACTGTTGTAAGCAGATGGAGGTATTACCCAACTCCTTTGATTTAACCGTTACCAGGTTGTTAAAGGAGAGTTAACGGATATCATCCGAGAATAGGCTGGAATATGAAGGATTATACATCCAATTTTAAATCCTTGCTCGCACTCACACGAGGTAGTTGGTCCTATGGCAGATAAGAAGATGATTCTCGCCATCATCGTCGTGGTTGTCGTGATAGCGGCAGCGGCGGTGATACTCATGCAGGGGAACGGATCGAACCAGCCGGCCCCGGATCCTGACGATAAGCCCACGAAAGAGAAATACACGTTCACTGACGCCAACAGCATCACCCACACTGTGGATGTGCCCATCGAGAACGTCTCTGTTGTCCACAAGTACATCCCCATCTTCATGAAGATACTGGGCAAGGAGGACTCCGTAGCCGGACTCGACAACAAGTATGGTGCCCGCTTTGCGGAATTCTTCCCCAATCACTACTTCATAGGATCATATTCGGCACCAGAAGGAGAAACAATGGTGTCCAGGGGATCAAATGTCATACTGACTCCGGTGACCATGGGTCTGAGCAATGCCGATGCACTACGCCAGTTGGGCATCGAGGTGATCTATCTGGATCTGACGGACCCGTACAAGATAGAGAGCAACCTCCTGATACTCGCCAAACTGCTGGGCGGAACAGACGACGTGATGAAGAAATACGACACATACATGTCCTACTTCAACGAATGCTTCGATTTCGTCAAGGACCTGAAGACCGACGCCGATTCCGAAGATGTCTTCGGCCTGTTCATGGCCTCGTCCGGATTCTATCAGACGCACGCCTCGTCCGCCGTCAAGGTCATCGAGAGCGTCGCAGGCAAATGTTACACCAATATCATCGACCCGAACACCACCGACACAGTCTACTTCAACCAGAGCAAGGACATCCTGCTCGATGTAGACAACAAATACGGGCTCGACTACATGTTCGTATACAGCAACGATACGCCCAAACAGAACTTCGATGCATTCTTCTCGTACGCAGGAACACTGGACTACAGCAAGCTAACCTGTGTAAAGGAGGGACATCTATTCGCACTCTCAACCGATACGGTGAACGGTGCGATGTCCTGTATATCGGCCATACTCTATGCGGATGCGTTCGGTGCGGATGTAGGAAATAAGGCTGTCGAGATGCTGAACAAGATGAACAGTGAATTCGGCCTCAAATACAGTACAGAGGACCTTCTGGTGGCATATTCTGCATGACAACCGAGAGCGGGGCACCCGGAAAGATGTCCGAATCTGAGCTGATCGTCAGGGAGATGCAGGACGACATAGAGCACAACAGGATTGAAGGGCAGTACAGCGCATCCATGCACACCAAATGGATGTTCCTCCTGGCGATGGGGGTAGTCTGCCTGATCGCCTTCGTATGCTCACTAGCTCTAGGTTCGGTGGATGTCCCCATATTAGAGACCCTGAAAGCCCTCGGACACATGATCCTGCCTGGGGTCATCGAGGGGCCATCGCAGCAGTACTACAGCGACATAATCGTGAACAGCCGTATCCCGCGCACCGTCCTCTGCCTGCTGACCGGAATCAGTCTTGCCGCTGCGGGAACAATCATGCAAGGCCTGCTCAGGAACCCTCTGGTCAGCCCGTTCACCCTGGGCGTCTCCACCGCCGCTTCGTTCGGAGCGGCACTCTCCATAGTATTCTTCCCTGCAATCATCGGAGCGGCGTACTATGAGACATGGGAGTTCCTGGGGCTGTCCATGAGTGTGAAGAACATACTGATAGTGATCCTATCGTTCGTGTTCGGCATGTGCAGCATCCTGCTGGTGCTCAAGGTCTCCAAGAAGGATGCCACCAGGACCACCCTGGTCCTTTCCGGAGTTGTCATAAGCTACCTCTTCCAAGCAGGGATATCGCTTTCCCAGTACCTTTCGGACGATGAATCGCTGAGGACCATATCGAATTGGCTCATGGGAGGGATGTGGAACGCCACCTGGAGCGCGGTAACACTGATGATACCTATAATCATCCTCTGCCTGATCTACCTGATGAAGACCTCCATAGACATCAACAGCCTGTCCGCTGGAGACGACATCGCGAAGAACGTGGGCGTGGATGTGAATTCACTCAGGAAGAGAGGACTCATCGTCAGCACGCTCATCACATCCACATGCGTGGCATTCTCCGGGGTGATCGGGTTCATAGGACTCATGGCCCCCCACATGACGCGCATGGCCATCGGGAACGATACCAGATTCGTCCTCCCGGCATCCGCACTAATGGGTGCATCGATCCTTCTCTTCTCGGATATCGTGGCCAGGAAGATCCTGTATCCCGATCAGCTGCCTGTGGGCATCATACTGTACGTCATAGGAGGGATCTTCTTCATCTGGATGGTCACTCGCAAGAACTGGGGGAGCAGATTATGAGGATGGAAGTCCAAGGATTATGCCAAGGATACGGCAAGGAGAATGTGATATCGGACATCTCCTTCTCAGCCGAGAGCGGAGAACTGGTGAGCATACTGGGCCCTAACGGATGCGGCAAATCCACACTGATCAAATCCCTGTGCAACGTGATGCGTCCGAGATCCGGACGGATAGACATAGACGGATGCGACATCCTCGGAAAGACGCCGGACGAACTGGCCAAGCTGATTGGATATGTGCCGCAGACGATATCGTCCGCTGGATACACCACCGTGTACGACCTCGTCCTGATCGGCAGAAGGCCGTATGTCAAATGGAACTACACCACCGAGGACCTCCGCATTGTCGCCGATTCGATGATCACGATGAACGTCAACGCATATATGCGCCAGGACGTCAACAACCTGTCGGGAGGTCAGAGGCAGAGGGCGTTCATCGCTCGTGCGCTGGCCCAGCAGCCCGCGTTCTATGTCTTCGACGAACCCACCAGCTCCTTCGATCTAAGGAACCAGCTGGACACCATGAGGATAATGAAATCTCTGATCGAAAGGGAGAACGCATGTCTGATAGTCGCCCTGCATGACCTGAATCTCGCCATCAGATACTCGGACAAGGTCATCGTGCTGAACGATGGCGGAATCTACGACATGGGAACTCCGGAGAAGGTCATCACACCGACAATGATCAAGGACGTCTACGGTGTCAAAGCGGATGTGCTAGAGGATTCCCACGGACTGTTCGTCAGATCCTACGATGACGATGACGATAGGATGGAGGACAGGGCCTGATCATCTGTCATCCGTATCCATCTCGAGACGTTCCTCCGCTTCGCAGAACGCATCCTTCAGCTTCTCCAGTTCCTCGTCGGTCGCGTCCCAGTAGCCGCGCCTCTCCGCCTCCGAGAACCTCTCCAGCATGGAAAGGTAGGCCCAGTTGTTGTTCTCCATCATCCTGCGCCTCATATCCTCATCCGAAACATAGGTCTGCATCATATCGCTGAACACACCCGATTGGACCTGACCCGTGGTGGCGGCCAATCCGAGCACATTCTCCAAACGGTCGTTTATGCTCTGGACACCGTGATAGTTCACAGCCAGAAGGCCCTCTATCCATTTGGGATTGAGGAGCCTGGTCCTGACACCGTGCTCTATGGACCTCTGCAAGCTCGTAATGCGGACCCTCGGACGGCTACCATCGACTACGAAGGCTACGGCCATCCTATTGCTGGCCATCTGCACTGATTTGGACAACCCGCCGAGGAACTCGTAGTAGTGGTCCAGATCGATTATCTCTCTGTCGGTGGAATCCCTGATCTGCGATATAACTTCGACACGCCTGTGATTGAACTCGAGCAGACCGGGGACATCCTCCGCACGCTCGCTGCTTGTATACGCATAGTGCATCGAAGAGACGAACGAATCGCACAGCTCATCTTCCTCCTCCCACTGGGAACTGTTCACCAATCCCGTCATCCCAGTGCCGTATTGCCCATCCGCGGGTCCGAACAATCTGCATTTTGATAAGGAATCGCACATACCTTCCGACAATCCGGCCCCCCTCAGGAACGAGAGATTGTCCATCGAATGCGAACATATCGGGTTGTCTCCGCCCTCGTCCAGATCGGATACCATACGGAACAGACCGTCCAGTCCGCCTATCAGCTGAGGGAACATGTCCCTGAAGAAACCGCAGATTGTCACGACGACGTCTACCCTGGGCCTCCTCAGCTCCTCCAGTGGAATGGGTTCGAACCTGCCGCAGAAATCGCCGTCGTCCCTGACCATCCTCAGACCAAGATATCCGCAAATCTGGCCTATGCTCATGCCTTGCGTACGGGATGTCTCCAGCCCCCAGAGGATGAGTCCGGCCGATTCCGGGACCCTTCCTTCCTGCTCGATGAAACTCCTGATCGTATCCTCCGCGGCCTGATATCCGCGTTCGAATGCCGAGCGAGTCGGCACCTTGATCGGATTGAACTGCACCAGATTGCGTCCCGAAGGGAGAACATCCGGATCCATCATCGCATCACCACCGACGGCAGGTTCTATGTACCCTCCATCCAGCGCATGGATCAGATTCCTCATTTCGAGGTCGCTCCTGTATCTTGCGATCAGGTCATCGTCCGAGAGCTCCGTCCCCGCTTCCCTGATAATCGCCACATACCCTTCCGCCTGTTCGATGGTGGAGGGTTGTCCGAAGACATGGAGACCCTCCGGGATCAAAGACTCCTTCATAGACAGCAGCTCGTCCTCGAGACTCTCCATCTCCGCAGGCAGCCTCATGGATTCGGCCTTCTCGATTATCCGCTCGGATATCAGCTCGGCCCTCCCGGGATCTGTCAACTGAGATTCCCTGTACTCGGCTATGAGGCCCTCGAGCTCGGACAGCTCGCCGTAGAGCCCGCTCCTGATCATAGGGGGCTGCATATAGCTGATGAGCACGGCATGCGTCCTCCTCTTGGCGATCATGGCCTCGGAGGTATTGCCCGAATAATAGAGATAGAAATGAGGGACGTTGCCCAGCATCTTATCGGGGAAGCAATCCTCCGACGATGCCATCTCCTTCCCTGGGAGGAACTCCAATGTGCCGTGCGTCCCCAGATGGATTATCGCGTCTGCCTTGAACTCGTTCTCGATCCAATCGTAGAATGCCGCATACTGATGATGCGGAGGAATGCTCTGATCGTGATATGTCGATGCATCCACGCTGTCGCTGACCCTCGGCGGCTGAATGCCTATGAAGACGTTGCCCAACCTGAGACCGGGGATGATGTATCCGTTGCTGTCCGCCATCACCTTCCCCGGAGGATCGCCCCAATAGTCCGATATGCGCCTGTCATACTGCTTCTTCGGATCGTAATGTATTGCTTTGAATCCGTCATGCCATTTTCCGTCATTCAGGAGTCCGTTGCCGATGAATGCATCGATTATCTCGGATGCTTCCATAGGTTCGGTGTCATACCCGGCATCCTTCAAGATCTCCAGGATACGTGACAAGGAGCCGGAACCGTCGAGATAGGAACCGCCAAACAGATTGTCCTCGCCTGGCGGATAGTTGTAGGCTATTATCGCCACCTTCTTGTCACTGTTCTGCTTATTGCTGAGGGCGACCAGCCTTTCTGCCTTCCCGCATATCCTTTCGATCCTCTCTTCCAACGGCACCGTTTCCATAAGGGAGATCGTACCTAGGGGCTCCTCGTGGACTTTCTGGAAACCTGCTGGAATCGTGCAAAATGCACCGTCCAGCTCCGGCAGGAAGATGTCCAGCATGAACTCCATCGGATCTATGCCTACAGGATCCGCCGACCATTCTTCCATGCTCCTCTTCGAGAAGCAGAATGGCGAGATGAGCGGCGCATCTAGCTCCCTCAAGAGCCAATTCGCCGAGACAGAGTCCCCGCCCATGGGCCCTGCCATGAACCTGAACGGGAGAAGATTGACGATGACTTTCGGGCTTCCGATGAGCGATCTCAGCTGATCTGTGTTTGAGATGCTGTAGCTGTTCATGGCGATGGGCAGCACCCTCATGGATTCCGACAGCTTCTCGAATAGCGCTCTGACCACCGCGGTCGACTGATGCGGGTAGTTACTGCCGTTGGACAAGAGGGCCACATCATAGCCTTCCTCGGATATCCTCGTGCTGTAGCTCCCTACATCATCGAACTCCCGGAGGGACAACGGGTCCTTGACATACACTCCCGTCCTGCACGGGATGAATTGGGCTTCAGGCAGGCCTCCCACACCCAGATATCTGCTCAGCAGCATGGTGTAGATGAACTCGATATCATGATACTCGGCACGTTTCCACGCCTGGGAGATGCGTTCGATGGCCTCCGCATCCTCGGGGGAATCCTTCATCCTGCGCTCATCATATCCTCCAAGACGGTTCAGCTGCAACGCCATCCCGCCGATACAGATGCGTATCCCCTTGCATGCTTTGACTGCCGATGCTATCCCAGAGTACACGTCCCTGCGTACGCCCATGAGATCGGCAATCACGATATCGGCCGTCGAGATGTCATTATAGATTTCCGATTCGGGTGCACCGCCACCGACATAATGAAGATGGAAGTCCGCCCCCTTTCCAGAAAGAGTCTTGCTGAAAAGATCAGACTGATATAATGCAGGTCTGGAAACGGATGCCACCGTTATGTGGAGGACCATACCTAGTGATTGGCTATTCGGATTATAAAGAATGGCAGATACGTCCGACTGGACATATGGTTTATCTTTATCAATCGGACTTAACAAAACTGACCATCGAGGATGCTTTCTTGATCAAATGATTGCTTGAGATCCATTATTTAAATATTGTTTAAATAAATCAAAAAGTATGTGGGAACTTTTTGCACTGTTGGATATTGATACCTGCTACATAGCGAAACGATCATTCATGAGGCCGTCTCTGCGACCATAAGTCGAGGGTTCGCCTCCACTAAACGGATTTGTGCATTTTTAGACATATCCTAGTTGAAACACTTGGACAAAATTGAATTGTTGGCATCCAACATCGCCGTGAAACGTGGTTTTTGGATAATATAGCCAGATGGTACAAAATCATCCAAATCGTAACAAATAGATAGTACGGATTATACATCCAATAATACTTATATGCCGAAGAAACTCACAGTCCCTAACCAAAATAAGGTCGGGAATCTATGGAAATTGATGCGAATGACATGTCTTTCGGTTACTCAGGAGTCCCTGTTCTGAAAGCCATCAACTTTAATATCAACGGCCCGCAACTGGTCTCAATCCTGGGACCCAATGGTGTCGGAAAATCGACGTTGATCCACTGCATCAACAAGATCCTGTCCCCCAACGGCGGTACCGTCCTTCTTGACGACAAGAACGTGAACGAGTACTCCCTGAAGGAGATGGCGAAGAAAGTAGGTTACGTTCCTTATTCCTCGTCCGACACCTTCCCATTGACGGTTGTCGACACGGTCCTTCTAGGAAGGCACCCCCACGCTGGTTGGAAGACCACCGAGGAGGACCTCGAGATCGTGTATGACACACTGAAGAAGATGGGGATAGAGGATCTGGCGATGAGGTCGTTCAACGAGCTGTCCGCCGGTCAGCACCAGCGTGTGATGCTGGCCAGAGGGCTGGTTCAGAGGCCTCAGGTGCTCCTGCTGGATGAGCCCACATCCAATCTGGATATCAAGCATCAGCTCGGAATATCCAAGATGCTCAGGGATCTGTCCCGCCAGGAGAACATCCAGGTGATAATGATCAGCCACGACATCAACATCGCGGCGAAGTACTCCGACAACATCATCCTGATGCATGACGGTTCGATCTACGCCGTCGGCAGGCCGGAGGAGGTCATTACCGAGGAGAATATTCTAACCGTTTATGGGGTCAAATGCAGGATCATAGACGATAACGGGCACCCCCACCTCATAATGAGCGACGGGTCGGAGGACGAAGGATGTCCCTCGCTCCCTGGATCATCCTGCGACAGCAGATCGCATCACTGCGATCCGGTGACCTCAGGAATTAAAGAGACGGCGGAAGCCGTCAAAGAGTGATAGAATGGCAATGAACAAGAATACAAAGATCATCATCGCGGTCGTCGTCGTTCTGGCGATCGTGGTGGTCGTCGCCGCAGTGTTCCTCATGCAGCCCCAGGACGTCACAAAGGACGCCAAGGAGATGGAGACATCGGAACTCAAGATGTACGGAAACATCAACGGTGACGGATTCATAGACGACAAGGATACAAAGATCATCAAAGGCCTCATCGACCAGGGCAAGACCGCAAAGGACTACCCTCTCGCCGACGCCAACCAGGACGGAAAGCTGTCTCAGGAAGACATCGACCTCCTGAACAAGGTCATCAAGGGAGAGAGCTGTACCATTTGGCACATGAACCTCCACGATTACAACGAGGACGGAATCATGGACTATGAGAAGGTCTCCACAAAGTTCCCGATCAGCTCCATGATCTGTACCGGATCTTCCAACACCTTCATGATGCTGTACATGGCAGGAATCATCGACGAGGTCAAGGGAGCATCCTACGGATCCACCGTCGACAACCTCTACAACGACTGCTACAAGGACACCACAAAGACCGTCAAGCTCGGAACCTCCTCCACCAAGATCGATTTCGAGGATGGAAAGGGAGCCGCATCCGATCTGATTAAGAAGGAGAACGTCACGGCTGTCCTCTCCGACTGGAACAGAACCTACCTCACCAATGAGAAGGACTTCGAGAACGCCGGTGTCGATGTCATCAGGTTCGCTGCGGCAAGCACCGAGATCGATGTCATCGCCCATGACTACTACATGCTCGGACTCCTCTTCCAGAAGCAGGACAGGGCAAAGGAGGTCGTCGCATACATGAAGGAAGTCCTCGACAAGATCGAGCAGGCCTCCACCAAGGAGAACAAGGCCATTTCCGCAGTCGTCTCCAGTATGACCAACTACTACTCCGTCGGAGACTCCGACTACACTGCCCTCCTCAAGTCCGTCCACGGAAAGAACGCACTGGACTCCGGAAACTGGGGTACCACCACCTCCATCAAGGTGCTGGACAACCTGGACGTTTTCAACACTGACAAGTACAGGTACGACTACGTGGTCCACCTCAGAGCCTACAACGGATACACCGCCGAGGCCGACATGGCAAAGCTCTACAACGACTACACCAAGACCATCGCTGAGTACTGGGAGCACGGAACCAACGGCCAGTACATCGTCAACGGTAACATGCCCATCCCCGCAAGGATGGCATACGTGGCGAGTCTGTTCTACGACGGTGTCGACAAGAAGTGGGCTGACGAGATCCACCAGGGATTCGTTGACAAGTTCTTCAAGAACAAAAACTTCAAGGTCTCCGATTTGACCTTCGTCTACCCCGCAGAATGAAACTATTTGGCCGGGGCGACCCGGCCTTAACCTTAATGATGATACAATGGCATCCTCCGTCGAAGAACTGAAGCAGGAATACGGCCGGTACACGTTCCGCAAGATATTATTCATAATCATCTGCATCTGCCTTACAGTGACCATGTTCTGGCTTTCGCTCGCCGTCGGTACTAGACAGCTGTCGCTGGAGGAGTCGTTGAACCTTTTCATTAACCACCTCATGGGTAACATCCCGGACCACGACTCCAACATCTGGTATGATGACAACATCGTCTGGAATTACAGAGTGCCACGTGCCCTCTTCGCCATAACGGCGGGAGCCGGGCTCTCGGTCGCAGGAGCCGTCATGCAAGGGGTCATGAAGAACCCTCTGGCAGACCCGTACACCACAGGAGTCTCATCCGGAGCACTGCTCGGAGCCTCCATAGCCATCGTCCTCGGGTTCTCTCTGGGCGGAAGCGGGATCGCCGGAGCCGGAGTCGTCATCAACGCCATCGTCTTCGCGATGCTGCCTGTGGTAGCGATAGTTGCGATGGGACCTTTCTTCAGGAAGTCTCCTGCATCCCTCATCCTAGCCGGAGTGGCGGTATCATACGCATTCAGTTCGCTCACATCGCTGCTGCTGGTCACAACTGACTCATCCACCCTTGCCACGGTCTACCACTGGCAGGTCGGAACGCTCACTGAGGTGTCCTGGGAATCGATCCCGCCCGTTCTGGCGGTACAGGTCGTAGGACTTGCCATACTGTTCCCGCTGGCCAACAAGATCAACCTCATGGCCCTCGACGACAAGGATGCCAAATCCATGGGACTAGACAGCGAGAAGCTCCGTATGGTCTGCCTGGTCATCCTGTCGGTGATGGCCGCCATCATAATCTGTTACGTCGGAGTCATCGGTTTCGTTGGACTCGTTATCCCTCACATGGTGAGAATAGTGCTCGGTTCCGACAACAAGTACCTTATCCCTGCCTCGGCCGCTCTCGGAGCCGCATTCCTGCTGACATGCGACGTAATCTCCAGGAGCATAGACGTATCCTCATCCATCCCTGTGGGAGTCGTGACATCCTTCATCGGAGCCCCGATATTCCTCGCGCTGATCATCAGGGAGAAGAAGAACGTATGGTGATAACATGACATCGGAGGAAGTGAAGGATTATCAGAGGCGTACCAGGAAGAAAGTCGTTTGGGCGGCGATCTTCATCATAATCATATTCATCCTCAGCGTCTATTCGCTGTCGGTCAGCACATTTTCCATGTCTTTCGAACAGGCCTATCAGGTCCTGATCAACCACATCCTGGGCATAGAGCCGGAGACCATCATGGACAGGACCCGCGACAGAATCGTCGTCGGTCTCACAGCGCCTAGAACAATCGCAGCCGTCCTTGTAGGAAGCATCCTCGCTATAGACGGCGCGGTCATGCAGAGCATCACTAGGAACCCCCTGGCGGACCCGTATACTATAGGAATCTCATCTGCGGCGCTGTTCGGAACCAGTCTCTCCGTCGCCCTGGGGATAAGCATAGTGCCCTTCCTCGGGCACGATGTGGCCATCGCGTCCAATGCGTTCGTATTCGCACTGATCCCCGCCATGGCCATCGTCTTCGTGTCATCGTTCAAGAAGATGAGCCCCAACATGATGATCCTGATCGGCATCGGTATGATGTACATGTTCACGGCCGCCACGACGTTCGTCAAATTCAACGCGTCCGAGGAGGCACTCCAGGAAATCTACGAATGGGGTCTCGGAACGC
Source organism: Methanomassiliicoccaceae archaeon (assembly GCA_016284295.1). Lineage (GTDB taxonomy): Archaea > Thermoplasmatota > Thermoplasmata > Methanomassiliicoccales > Methanomethylophilaceae > Methanoprimaticola. Next base: position 96,813 of record JAEEOP010000001.1, read on the forward strand.
TCAGCAAGATCACATGGGACAGTATCCTGCCGCTTATCATCGCCTTCGCCCTGGCGACAGTCGCGTTCATCCTCCTGTCCAACAGGATCAACGTCCTATCTGCAGGAGACAACATGGCCAGGAGTCTAGGCGAGAATCCGGTCAGGCTCAGGGTCATCTGTTTCGTGCTTGTGTCCGTGACGACAGCCATCGCCGTCTGCTACACCGGAACCATAGGTTTCGTCGGACTCGTCGCACCCCACATCGCCAGACTGTTCGTAGGAAGCGACAACAAGATGCTGATTCCCGTATCCGCGATTCTCGGCGCCATAATGATCATCGCCACAGACTGCATGGTAAGACTCCTTCCAGGAGGACTCCCCGCCGGAGTCATGACCGCCATGATTGGCGCACCCATATTCGTCATCATCCTCTACAGACAGAGAAGGAAAGCGGCTTTCTGATCCGCTCCGCCATCTATCTATACCCTTGCGAGAATACAGGACGCATGGCCAAGACGATCGATATCGACGAATCCAAATGCAACGGGTGCGGACTCTGTGTGGACGCATGTCACGAGGGCGCCCTAGCGCTCATCGACGGCAAGGCGAAGCTCGTCAGACCCAACTTCTGCGACGGGATGGGCGACTGCCTTCCGGCCTGCCCCCAGGGCGCGATATCGTTCATCGAGGACAGACCTTCCGCAGACAGGATACCGATCAGTCCCATGGGCGCAGGCATGGGCCTCAACATGATGGCCATGCCAGGGGAGCAATGGCCAATCCAGCTCGCTCTGGTGTCCCCGGGATCAGGATTCCTCAAAGGGGACTTGGTAATAGGCGCGGACTGCACCGCATTCAAGGTTGGCAACTTCAAGGACAGGTTCGTCGGGAAGGATCCCCTGGTCATCGGATGCCCGAAGCTGGACCCGAGGGAGAGGTTCGACAAGCTCATCGAGATCTTCAGGAACGATCCCATAGACTCCGTGCGCATCGTGAGGATGGAGGTCCCCTGCTGCGGACAGCTAACAAGGATCGTCAGCACCGCGGTGCAGATGTCCGGGAAGGACATCCCCGTGAAGGAGACGGTCATCGGAAGGAACGGCAACGTAATCTCGGAGGCGACGATATGAACAGCGCCAAGGTCAACGATTCGCTTGTAGTGGAATACCCTGACGGATTCAGGGAGATGAGCGAGGAGGAGCTCAGGCAGGCCTATCAGGACGAGAATTCCACCAGATGGGGCGTTATGAACGAGGAGTCCCACATGGTGTTCTGCATCTATTGGCACAAGGGCCACAAGATATACTCCGCCCTGGCGGATTCCAAGAGCATCAACAAGTCCACCCAGACGAAGCTCAGCAAGATGCTGGAGAACAACGACTACAAGCTTCTGGGCTACATGGACCTAGTCATAGACGGCGTCAGATGCACAAGCTTCCGCCACACCTACGTCCTCCAGGACATCACATACATTTCCGACGTCACCACGATGAAGGTCGGTACCGTCTGCTACACGATATACTGCTACACCAGGCAGGAGTGCGAGGAGGCCAACCGCGATACGCTGGAGGCCATGCTCGGATCCATCAAGGTCAGATGACCGTTGCTTTCCGAGCGGACAGTTTATTATCCTGTCAATTGGTCCAGTCATCCAATGACCACGTTGAGAATAGTCTACATCTCCATCCAGAGTGCGGATTCCAGCACCATGAAGGTCGCCGCGGACACGTTCCGGGAGACCACCGGCATCGATGTGGACCTCTTCCATGCCAATGCGGAAGCGATAGACGACGACCCTCTGCTCTACCACGACCTCGTACTGAGATCCAAGGCGGCCGACCTGGTGCTCATAAGGTGCATGGCGGACCCCACCAGGATGAAGAGGTTCGAGAAATACGAGCAGATTCTGGAGGAGTGCCCGGGGTATGTGATGATACACTCGGGGAGCAACGAGGTCGGACTCCTCTACAGGAGGCACTTCAAAGGATCCGATGACGATTTCTTCCTGCTCAGGACCTTCATGAACAACAGGACCAGGGAGAACGATGTGGGCATCATCCACTGGCTCCGCAACCGCGTCACCGGCGAAGGTGCGGTACCAGAGCCGACCACCAGCAGGGAGAACGGGATCTATCACCCCGATTTCCCGAGGAATGTGACGCTGGAGGATTATCTGAAGCACATGGTCCCCGGAAGGCCCACCGTGGGGATACTGTACACCTCGAATCTGTGGATCTACGACAACCAGGAGCACATCACCGAGCTGATAAGGAAGCTGGAATCCATCGAGGTCAACGTCATACCGGTGTTCTTCAGCACCCTCATCCACAACGCGGAGGACCGCCAGGGGACCGTCGGCGTGGTGGAGAAGTACTTCATGGACGGGAATAAGAGCAGGGTGGATGCCATCGCCGTATGCACGGCATTCTCGCAGATCAACAACTCCAGGGACTGCTACGGGATATACACCCCCGACGAGCAGAACTTCTTCCACACCCATACCGACGTCCCTGTCATGCAGGTCATGTCCGTCGGCGGGCATTATTCGGATTACGAGGAGAGCGCCCAGGGCCTGAGCAAGGCCGAGTTCAACATGAGCGTCATCTGGCCGGAGCTGGACGGACAGATAATCACCGTCCCCATCGCGAGCAACGAGGGCGGCAGAGGGATGAAGAGGTACAGCCCCATAGAGGACAGGATCGACCATCTGGCGAGGATGATCAAGTCCTGGGCCGTCATATCCTCGATACCCCGCTCCGAAAGGAGGATAGCCATCCTGATGTACCAATCCCGCCCGGAGACCGGGCGCATCGGCGGGGCCGCCGGGCTGGACAGCATCGAGAGCGTCAGCGACATGCTGAAGAGGTTCGACACGGAGGGATACACCGTCGACCACGTCCCCGAGAACGGGAAGGCGCTGATCGACGAGATCATAGACAACATCACCAACGACCTGGAGTGGTCCTCTCCGGAGAGGATCAGGGACAAGGCCGTCGCGCTCATAGACAACAAGGACTACCTGAAGCATTACGATAGAATTTCAGAATTCAACAGGAGGCGCATGGAGGAGAGCTGGGGCGAGCCCCCGGGATCGATATCCGTCGAATCCGGCAAGTTCGTCATACCGGGCATAGTGAACGGGAACATCTACATCGGTTTCCAGCCCCTGAGGGGCTGGGCGGAGCAGATGGAGGCCGTGTACCACGACCCCGTCATCCCATGCCAGCATCAGTACCTGGAGTTCTACAGGTGGCTGAAGTACGATTTCAAGACCAACATCGTGTTCCACATAGGGACGCATGGATCGCTGGAATGGCTGCCCGGGAAGAGCCACGGGCTGTCCTCCAAGTGCTTCCCGGACCTTGTCCTGGACGGGATTCCCCACATCTACCCGTACATCATAGACGACCCCGGAGAGGGGGTCCAATGCAAGAGGAGGTCGGAGGCGGTGCTCATAGGGCACATGTGCCCCACCATGACCCGCGCGGGGACCTATGAGGACCTGTCCTCGATAGAGCTGCCCCTGCAGGAATACTTCAAGGCTAGGAACACCGCATCTGACGAACGCATAACCGCCCTTCTGGAGCAGGTGCTGGATGGGATACGCAAAACGGACATGTTCGGCGAGCTTGGGATACCGCAGGATGCGGACACCGAGGTGCTGAAGGGCCAACTGGAGCACCTACACGACTACCTGATGGAGCTGAAGGACGCCATGATCAGGGACGGGCTCCACATCCTCGGGAGGGCGCCCGAAGGGGAGCTCCTGGACGAGACCGTGTACGGATTGATGAGACTCCGCAACGGCGACGTCCCGTCGCTCAGGGCGGAGTACTACCGCTCGCTCGGATACGATCTGGAGGCGATGCTTGCATCGCCCTCGGAAATGTCCAGAGAAATGCTGAACAGCGAAAGGGTCGATGAGATGGACGGGGAGATCATGTCCATCCTCGCAGGCATCAGGGAATCGGGTTACGATCTCGAGAGATCTATCAAACTTTTCCCGAAAATGACCGACGACTTGAGACAGTCCGTCGAATACATCTGTAATACATTATCACCCAACATCATGAGGATGACCGACGAAATGGACAACCTCATGCACGCATGCGACGGCGGGTACGTCCTTCCTGGACCGTCGGGGGCGCCCACCAGGGGCAACGCGCACATATTCCCGATGGGAAGGAACTACTACGGCATCGACCCGGACATCGTCCCTCCAAGGTCATCGTGGGAGATCGGGAAGAGGATGGCCGACCAGATGATACAGCGCTACATAGACGACAAGGGTTGCTATCCCAGGGAGATCGCATTCATCATCTGGGCCACAGACACGATAAAGACCAACGGCGACGACGTCGCCTACATCCTCTGGCTGATGGGCGTCAGGCCTGTATGGTCATCCAACGGAGGGCAGGTCACCGGCCTGGAGGTCATACCGGTATCCGAGCTGGGAAGGCCCAGGATCGACGTGACCGTCCGTATAACAGGGCTGTTCAGGGACGCGTTCCCGAACCTCATAGACCTGATAGATGATGCGGTCCACATGGTCGCAGAGCTGGACGAGTCCGAGGACGACAACTACCTCGCGGCCAACCTCAGGAGGGACATCGTCGAATCCATGGCGGACGGCATGACCGTCGACGAGGCCAGGAAGGCGAACTCGGTCCGCATATTCGGGTGCCCGCCCGGAGGGTACGGGGCAGGGGTGAACTACGCCATCGAATCCGGCGATTGGAAAACGATGCAGGACCTTGCCGACATCTACATCACCTGGGGCAGCTACGGCTACGGACGCGGAATGTCCGGGGTGAGCATGAGGGACCAGTTCGTGAAGAGGTTCAGCAAGGTCGGCGTCACCGTCAAGAACGTCCCCGACAGGGAGATAGACGTGCTGGACGTGGATGACTTCTACTCATATCTGGGAGGGCTCAACGCTTTCGTGAAGACGTACGGCAACAAGGACGCCATCTCCGTCATGGGGGACGGCTCCGACCCGGACAAGGTGAAGATCAGGGATTCGAAGGAGGAGCTGCAGTTCGTCTACAGGAGCAAGATCCTGAACCCCAAGTTCATCTCAGGCCTGAAGAACCACGGTTTCAGAGGAGTCTCGGAGGTGGCCAGCCTCACCGAGTTCACGTTCGGATGGGACGCCACATCCGACATCGCCGACGACTGGATGTACGAGGGGCTCGCCGAGAAGTACCTCTTCGACGACGACACCAGGCAGTGGATGGAGGAGAACAACCCCCATGCGATGATGGAGATGATCAACCGCCTGATGGAAGCGTACGACAGAGGGATGTGGGATGCAAAGCCTGAGACGCTGCAGAAGCTGAAGGACCTCTATCTCGACCTGGACGAGAGGATCGAGGAGCTCCAAGACAGATGATCACATATCGTCGAGGTCGGAATCGTAGGAGTGGATGAACTTCCCCTTGGACCCCTCGACGATCTCGGCATCCACGCCGTAGACATCCTTGATCATCTGCGGGGTGATGATCTCCTCGGTATCGCCGAAGCCGTACACGGTGCCGTCCTTCAGGACCAGCACCTTATCGGAATAACGGTAAGCTAGATTCAGGTCGTGCATGGCGATTATCATGCATGCCCCCGTATCGTTGATGACCTGGCGCATGACCTTAAGCGTGTCCAGCTGGTTCCTGAGGTCCAGGGCGCTGGTCGGCTCGTCGAATACGTAGAATGATGGTGCCTGGGCCAATGCCCTTGCCAAAGTGACTCTCTGGCGCTGGCCTCCGGACAGTCTGTGGATAGGTCTGTCGTAGAGGTCGTCGATCTTCATGCGTATCATCGCATCCGCCGCTGCTTCTATGTCGGCACGAGTGTACGACCACTTGACGTACGGCCTGCGGCCGATAAGCACGCTGTCGTAGACGGTGGCGCTGCCGAAGAACACGGCCGTCTGCGGGACATAGCCGATCAGCTTCGCGTACTCCTTCTTGTCGATGTCGGAGACCTCGCGACCGTCTATGCGGACGGAACCCGATTTGGGCCTCATGACGTTGCATATGGTCTTGATCAGGGTGGATTTCCCTGCGCCGTTGGGCCCCAATAACGTGACGACCTCGCCGGAGTTCGCCTCCATATCGATGTCGTGGATGATCGTCTTGCCCTCGTATCCCTGGGAGAGACCCTCTATGGTCAGCCTCATAGCCTCGACCCCCATTTCCTGTTGCTGACAAGCCAGATGAAGAACAGTCCTCCGATCACGTACAGGACAATGCCGGTAGGCAGCTCGCCCGGACGGATTATCAGCTTGCAGAACAGGTCCGACACGGACAGGACGACCACGCCCATCAGCGCAGAGGCGGGCATTAGGTACCTCGCATCGTTGCCGATGATCATCCTGCAGAGGTGCGGCGCCATAAGACCGATGAATCCGATCACTCCGGTGAATGCGAGGCACACAGCGGACATCAGGGTGCAGACGATGAGCCCTCTCTTCCTGAGCCTGTCCACATCGACCCCGAGGGAGTTCGCGACCTCGTCCCCCGCGGACAGCGCATTGAGATCCATGGACTGCCTGAACAGGTAGATCAGGCAGAGTATCACCACAGGCGCGATTATCAGATTGGCGCCCCAGGATGCGTTGGACATGCTCCCCATGATCCACAGCGTGATCTCCCTGAGCTGGTCGTCCGTGGAGAAGTACTTCGTGGACATGATGCCGGCCTGGAAGAGGTAGCTGATTACAACTCCTGAAAGGATCAGGAGCGACCTGGACGTGGTGCTCTTCCTGGACATCACTATGACCAGCGCGATGCTCAGCAGCGCGACGGCGAATGCCATGATGACCCTGAGGAAATCGCTGGCGGTGAAGTTGGTCCCGATGACCCTGATAGTCGTTCCCATTGCAGCAGTGCCGAACACTGCATCCCCGAAGAGGATGGCAAGGGCGGCACCGAAAGATGCTGCGGTGGACACTCCCAGCGTGAACGGACTCACCAGAGGGTTGCGGAGAAGGGCCTGCATCATCATACCGGCCACTCCGAGGCTTACTCCGGTCAAGATGACGAGGACGACCCTCGGCAACCTGCCGGTGTAGATGAAATCGTAATAGTACGGTTGCGAAGGCTCCGGCACCAGTCCAGGAAGGATCGGATGCAGGAAGACGCGGAATACGTCCTCGATGGGGATGTCGACAGACCCAAAACAGATGGAGAAGACGATCGTGACGAATGCGACGACGGCCATCGCCAGCAGGAACAGTACCTTCTTCCTGATCGATGCGTCGTATCTCCCCTCGAACGTATCCGTATCGATATCGTTCTTGATGATGCGCACCAGTTCCAATCTGCGTTCGTCTGTCATCCTGTTCACTTGTCTCGGGCTAAGGGAGTTATGATGTTCCTCTATAAAGTTGGACTATACGTCCTGACGAAGGGCAGGGGCGGATGCCCCCTATTTCGTATCAGTTGGCGGAGTTCCTGGTATCGATGCCCGCATCAACGACCGCTGTCGCGTTGCCGTCGGCGTCAAACTGGACGTTCCATGTGTAGGTCTCAGTCTTCTTGGGGAAGCCGTACTTGGACTCGTACTGCTTGGCGAGGTCCTTGACGGAGTAGCCGGTATAGATGCCGATTATCTCACCGAGGGACACGTATGCGATGTAATCCATGGGCCCGGACAGCAGGTCACTGTCGATCACGAACACGTTGCTGTCGGTGCCGTCGATGTAGCTGAGCTTGTACTGGTTCACCGCGTTCTTGTTCCACTTCGCCAGAAGGGCGTCTGCCTGGTCGTCGCCGGATGCCCTGAGGATGAGCAGGTCGATGTGCTTCTTCGCATCCAGCTCCACGAGCCTCTCATAGAGACCGTCCTCGCTGGCCTTGTTGGTGGCGGAGTTGGTGGATGCGCCGATCTCGGTCAGTGCGTTCTTCCCGTAGATGCTCTCGATGGTCCTGCTGACCTCAGCGGTCTTGTTGTAGAACGCCTGGATTCCCATGAAGCAGCAGAGGAACAGGTTGTCATCCGTGGGCTTGGCCTTGGAGAGGACGGCGTTGACAACATCGTTCCTGACATCGAGGTATTCGTCGAAGGCCGCCTTGACCTCCTTGGTGCTTCCAAAGATCTTCACGAGCTTCTCCATGTCCTCGATCATCGTGTCGCCGTAGCAGTCGAGCTTGATTATCGTGATGTTCGCGTTCCTGCAGGCGTTCTCGACGCTGGTGCTGAGAGGGCTGCTGTTGATGGGTTCGATGATGTATTTGACGCCGTGGGACTGGAAGTACTCCGCGTTGGTCAGCGTGCTGTAGAGGGGCGTGTCCTTGGTGATGTTGTCGAATCCGGCGTCGTGGAAGTAATCGTACTTGCTGGACTTGTAGAACATGATCTCATCGACCTTGTTCTGCAATCCGAGGATCTTCATTGCCGTGGGGATGTGCGTGTTCACCACATAGCAGGACTCCAGAGGTCCGTCGAGGTGGATGCTGGCGCCCGACCCGTCAACTATGTCTATACCCGTGGTGGGTTTAGGGTCATCTCCACCGCCGTTGTTGGTCATCACATATGCCGCTACCGCTGCGATCGCAACGATCGCGACTATAGCCAGTATGATTGCTGTGGTTCTGTTCGTGCTATTACCTTCTCAATCATCATCAGATTGTCTGAATAGTGAGCAGAAAAACGATGTATATAAAAATGAATGATTGTGATTTTTCATATGCTGGATATATAAAGAGAACTGAGATTTCGTTAAGATGTGATAATACCAATATTAATTTTAGTAACACTTAATACTATACCCCCCTATGGTTTTACTTAATTCTTTATATATTTTGGATGTATGCCCCATCCCCCTAACCCCAATAAGTTAGAACGGATTCCACTTGATTTTTAATACTGTGAGAGGAAAACAGCCGAATCTGATTAGAAATCGGACAAACCAACTATACGATCGCCTCAAAGTTTCATTATTATGCAAATGAGAAAAGCGACGGCGGACGGTCGGAAATGATGAAATAATTGACGGGAACATTGTATAGCACTTCACAATCTATAAATATTTCTTAGATGTCGGTAATCTCATCTAACACATCTGGTACTCAAGCAGTATTAGACATCCGGTAACGGGTGGTTAGAGCGTACCCCGGTCGTAAGGCCTGGGTGGGACCTGAAAGGCAGAGGTGGGCGCGGCATCGCGTTGGCCTGGGCCTGTAGGCGCGCGAGCGCTTCAGGTTACGCGTGCGCATAGCAAGGGCCGCTCATGTGGCCTGTGGGGCGCATAACCCCAGCTATTGTGCGGAGTTCGGCCCAGAGATGGGTGCTGAACGGAAAAGGCAGTGGCAGGCGTCAAGCCAGCAAAGGAGACGCACCTTTGGCCTCGAGCGATCGGGGTGGGAGAGATCCCCGTCCACTGTGACCCGCGGCCGCCGCAATGCGGTCGTGGGCGTGATGCGAGTACGGGCGGAAAGGCCCGGAAGGCGGAGCAATCCGCAGTCCACCAGAGGGATGCATCATGGAGCATCGGGGCGTGTGGAGACATGCGCTGTGCGGTGACGTGCTGGTCGGGTAAGCCCGGCCGTCGGTGCGATAGGCGGGTCCACAGGGCAACTTGTGGGGAGCGAGCGAACCTCCCAAAAAGGCCCCCCTACGTGTGGTCGGCAAAAAAATCCCCGGTGAAATCCGGAGCAGCGTTAAAGCCGCGGACCATGCGGAACAAACGCGTCGGTGCAGCGATGCGCCGGTGGCAGGTGTCAAACCTGCACTCTACGGAGTCGTGGAGTGCCTTCAAGCGCTCCCCCCTGGGCTCTGCCCGGGGGATGATTTCTCATCAACTTCACAATCATCGATCCGTATCGATGACATCATGATCAATCATGGACCAAACATGATAGTTCGATACGGTTCAACTCACTGAACAGGATCATTTAGATCGGAGTCCTTGCCGCTGTCCTTGTCATCCTCGGAATCGTTACCGTGGTCCGTACGCTTCCTTCTGCGCTCAGCACGGATATCCCACTCGGTGACGCGGGTCTTCGCATCGCGATTGCCGCATTCAGCGGCCATCCTCATGTACCTGCGGTACTCATCCACGTTGGGCTCCACGAAGATGCCGTCCTTGTAGAACAGGGCCATGCGGTACATGGCCGAAGCATCGCCGTACTCCACAGCGCTCCTGATGAGATCGAACGATTCCTGAGTATTCTCCTTGGTCTCGCTATGCTCCACGATCATGTCCGCCAGCCTCACCCTGGGCCCTCCGCCGGCGAGTGCGGCCTTGCTCTGCAGGTCGAACGCACCCTTCAGGCTCTTCTTGAAGCCCTTTCCCTGCTCGTACTTCGTTGCGAGCCTGGTCATGGACTGGGGCTGATAGGTGCGGGACATCGCCTTCAACAGGTAGTTGCTGACATCGAAGTCCCCTTTGCGGGCCTTCAGTGTCTCCATGGCGGACTTGCGGGAATCGTTCAGTATGGAGTTGGAGTAGATGCCGAACCACTTCTTGGCCTGCTCCACATCCTTCTCCGTGCCGATGCCGGAATCCAGCATGGATGCGACCTGATACTGGGATCTGGAATTCCCTACCAGAGCGGACATCATGTACCATTTGAACGCCTCCTCTGGATCCTTTTTCATGAACTTGCCGTCCATGTATAGGTCCCCCAGCATGTACATCGCCTTGTTGTGGCCGTTCTCAGCCGCCCTCTTCAGATGCCTGATGCATTTCTCCAGGTCCCTCTCGACGCCGTTGGCGTCGCGGTACATCTGCGCTATGAGGACGTCCGCATCGCTCCAGCCGATCTCGGCGGCCTTCTCCAGGTATTCCAGGGCCTCCTTGTAATCCCCGGTCGTGATTGCGGACCTGTACATCAGGTTGCCGTAGTTGTAATAGTCATAGGGGTAGCCGCTGTCACAGAATCCCTTCATGAGCTCCCTGAGCCCCTTGATGTCCTCAAGGACGTCGCTCTGCAGGGATGCGTACTTCCTCCTGGCCTCGAAGTTTCCGGCCTCCGCCGCCCTTTGGAACAGGACAAGGGCCTCTTCCTCTTTGCCTTCGGACATCACGATGTTGGCCAGGTCGTTGAGGGCCATCGGGTGGTCCCTGAGAGCGGCCTGCTCCAGCCACCTCCTCATCTCCGCCGGGTCCTTCTCCACCCCGATCCCGTCGCGGTAGAATGTGGCGAGCCTGTACTGCGCTGATGAGGACCCATCGTTGGCCAGGTGCAGCGTCTCCTCGAAGGACTCGTTTATGGAACGCGAGTATTCGTCGACGATCTCGTCCGCGGGACCGTCCATCTTGATGGTGCGGTCCGAGATCCATACCGCACGGTTGCATGTGCGCTTGATCGTGTTCATGCTGTGGGATGTGAACAGGACTGTCTTCCCGGTGCGGACCAGACTCTTCAGGTGCTCTGACGCCTTCTGAGCGAAGGCCATGTCCCCTGTGCTCAGGGCCTCGTCCACCAGGAAGATGTCCGCGTCCACATTGATCATGACCGAGAACGCCAGGCGCGACCTCATTCCGGAGGAGTACGTCCTCACGGGGTTGTCTATGAAGACACCGAGATCGGAATACTCTATTGCCCTTTCGAGGTGCTCCATGATCTTGTCCCTCGGGATGCCGTAAAGCTCGCTCCTGAGGATGATGTTGTCCCTTCCGGACATGTCGTTGTGGAAACCCATGCTGAGCTCCAGGATGCTCGCAACCTTCCCCTTGACCTCTATGGTCCCCTCGTCCGGCTCTATGATGCCGGAGATCATCTTGAGGAAAGTGCTCTTACCGCATCCGTTGCGTCCGAGGATCCCGACTATGTCCCCTCTCCTGACCTCCAGGTCGATGTTGTCGAACACGGGGTACTGGATCCTCTTGACGAAACCCAGCCTGCTCTTCTTCTGGTTGGGATCCAGGATCGTGTAGGACTTCTTCATCCCCTTGACCCTGATCACCACATCGTCGTCCGCCGGGGCGGGCATGCCGTCGATCTCGGTCATCACAGCACCTCCGGAAGCTTCTTCTCGTAATGGAAGAACACCCATGCGCCTATGATCAGCGCTGAGGTCGTCAGGATCAGGCTCATGGCCAGGTACTCCACGTGCGGGAATATACCGTAGTACAGCAGGTCGTGGAAGGTCTCCACGTAGTAGGTGAACGGATTCCACCATACTATGGTCCCCAATAATCCCTGGGCCTCGCTGGCCAGAAAGAAGGTGGGGGTGATCCATATGACCAGCCTCATGAACACGTTCATGAAGTACCCCACATCCTTGACGAACACCGTCACCGTGGATATCGCCATGGAGCATCCTATCGAGAACAGCAGCATCAGCAGCAGCTCTATCGGCAGTATGATGAAACCGATCCAGTTCACATACTGACCCGAGAGCATGATGATCATGATGATGAACATGTATGCGAAGATCACGCCCAGGAAATCCGTCAGGACCGATGCTATGACCACGATCTCCCTTGGGAACTTCATCTTGGTTATGTACTGGGCCCCCCTGGTTATCGCATTGCCCCTGAGGCTGTTGGATATGAACGTCACAGGGAACATTCCAGCCGCCAGATAGATCCAGAAGTCCTCCAGAGGACGGGGCCTGATGTAAGTGAATGTGATGGTGAGCACGGCTATGGTCAGAAGAGGGAACAGCATATGCCAGATGAAGCCGACGTATGTGCTCTTGTAACGGCCTGCGGTATTCCTCCTGATCAGGGCCAGCAGGATCCCCCTGTTCTCGTGCACGTCCCTCATGGACTGCGCCATCCTTGCGAAGAGGTTCATCATGTCACACACCTCTGAAGATCCTGATGATCATGAGCAGGACGATGATGCATATGGCCACCACGATAAGGTTCTCGTACGGATACGGGCGCTCTCCCAGATTCTTCACGTCCAGGGTGGTGTAGTCGCCGGTGACGGCGTTGGTCGGTATAGTGTAGGTCTTCAGCTTGGTCACCTTCACGGTCACCGGATTGGTCTCGGAACCTATCTCCAGGGCGCCGTCATCCAATTCGATCTTGTCGCTGAGCAGCTCTATCTCCTCCACTACAAAGGACCCGGCCATTATCCCGAATCTCAGCGATGCTTCCGAATCCTCGGGCACTGTGAACTTCTTGAGGCTCTTGCAGTTGGAGAAGCTCAGGGGATCCACCGTCTGCACGGATGCCGGCAGCGTGACCTCCTCCAGCCCAGTTTGGCAGAATGCGTTGTACCCTATGGACACGAGCCTCTCCGACATGACGACCGTCTTCAGATTGGTGCAGCCGTAGAAGGCTCCGTCGCTGACGATGACGATGTGGCTGATGTCCACCTCCTCCAGGGACTCGCTGTTGAGGAACGCATTGTACGGGATGATCTGGATGGTGTCCGGCAGGACGACCTTCTTGAGATACTGCGTTTCGTTGAAGGCCTCGGGCCATATCTGCGATACCTGGTAATCCAAGACGAACTCGCTGTCGGTCTTTCCCGAGGGGTACATCATCAGGGTCTTGTAGTCGTCGCCTGTCTCGTACAGCACTCCGTCCAGGGAGGTGTACTTCTGACCGCCTCTCACATCTATGTATTCCAGATTCTTGCACCCTCCGAATGCCGACATGCCTATGTCCAACACCTTGCCGGGGACCGTGACATGCTCGATCGCGGTATCGTAGAACGCATTGGCACCGATGATCCTGAGACCTTCAGGGAGCAGGACCGTACAGAGGTTCTCGCAGCGGGAGAAAGCGCCCTCGTCTATTATGGAGACCGACGTCGGCAGGATGTTCATCTCGCCAATCGGATTGATGGACCTCAGATTGCTGCAGCCCTCGAACGCATATGCGCCTATGTCCATGAGACCCTCGTTGAGCAGGACCTCCTCCAGGGCCAGATTGCCGGCGAAAGCGAAATCATCGACGGTCGAGACCGTCTCAGGGAACTCGTAGCTCAAGAGGGCCTTTCCCTTCGGGAACATGACCAGGGTGCGCATCTTGTCATCGAACAGGACGCCGTCCTTGGAAGAATAGGCCTCGTTGCCCTCCTCCACCAGGATATCGCTGATGTTGGACCCTAAGAACACGGTGGCGATGTACGGCATGCCCAATATCGTTGAAGAGACGGTCACCGATCTGATCACATCGCTCTGATACATGCAGTCGAGCACGGTGACCGTGTAGGTCACACCGTCATGCACGACGTAGGACGGGGTCACCAAGTGCTCGACCGCCAGAGCATTATCGAACTCCACGGCCTCGAGGGCCGTTCCGCCGAGTATCTTGTAAGTATAGCCGCCTTCTACGAAATACGTCTCATCCTCCGCATCGGAATCCGACAGGAAGAACGGGACGACGACAATCGCCACGACTATAAGAGATGCGATCAGAGTACGATAACCCATAGGTAGCCATGGACTCCCGTTAATAATACGTTTTTGCACCAAATTTAGCCAGACCTAAGGACATAACGCTCAAATACGGCCCCATCCTACAGTTGACTTATCAACTAAGGAGCATTCGGATGAGTGAGATAATTGAGATAAAGGACCTCGTCAAGAGATACGGCGACAAGGTCGCGGTGAACGGCATCAGCTTCACCGTCCATGAGGGGGAACTGTTCGGCTTCCTCGGACCCAACGGTGCCGGGAAGACCACGACGGTCAGATGCGTATCCACCCTGACGAACATCACGTCTGGCACCGTTCTAGTCGACGGCGTCGATGTCGTGAAGGACCAGATAGGCGCCAAGAGGTGCATGGGGGTCATCCAGCAGCAGGTATCGCTGGACAAGGACCTGACCATCCGCGAGAACATGATCTCCCATGCCATGTACCACGGCATGGGGAAGCAGGAGAGGAACGCCAGGATCAAGGAGCTCACCGACTACTTCGGTCTAGAGGAGTACCTGGACAAACCGGTTGATTCCCTGTCGGGCGGATGGAAGAAGAGGGCGGCCATAGTATGTGCCATGCTCCACCAGCCCAAGGTGCTGTTCCTGGATGAACCCACCTCCGGACTGGACATCAACGCCAGGCGCCTCCTGTGGGATGTGGTGAAGAAGCTCAACCAGAGTGGGACCACCATAGTCCTCACCACCCACTACATAGAGGAGGCCCAGGCCCTGTGCGACAGGGTCGGGATCATCGACCACGGGAAGATCATCGCATTGGACGATCCCAAGGCTCTCATCGAGCGCACCGGGAAGATCGCCGTGGAGAACATGGTCGACGGGAAGACCGAGTACCACTACTTCCCCAGCATGAAGGATGCCCAGGACTTCGTCGCGGACAACGGGCTGGACGACGCCACCGTCAGGAAGACCAACCTAGAGGACGTGTTCGTGGAGCTCACCGGAAAATCGGTAGGTGATCAGAAATGACCGAAACGAACGTCAACGGATATAGGAGGTACAACGGGTTCCTCCATCAGGTCTACCATGTGGCCTGGTCAGACATGATGTTCCTCAAGCACAACTTCTGGAACACGCTGGTGATGACCATTATGAGCCCGCTGCTCTACCTTATAGCGTTCGGATACGGGCTGAGGACAGGGACGACAGATATAGGGGTGTCCTACGTCGCGTTCGTCATACCCGGTATCATGTCCCTGAGCTCGCTGTCATCCTCATTCGCATCCACATCAACGAGATTGAACGTGCAGAGGCTGTACTACAAGAGCTTCGACGAGATGGTTATGTGCCCCCTGAGCATGTCTGCCATCGTGCTCGGAAAGAGCATGCTCGGACTTGTCAGAGGCATGCTGGGATGCTTCCTGATGTACGCATTGGGACTGTTCCTCGCCCCAGACCTGCAGCTGACGCCCCTGGCGGTCATCTGCGTGATCCTGAGCTGCATGGTGTTCTCGATGCTGGGAGTCCTAGCCGCGCTGCTGGCGAAATCCCATCAGAGCATGGCGACGTTCAACAGCCTGATCATCCTCCCGATGACCTTCCTGTGCGGAACGTTCTTCTCCGTATCGTCATTGGACCCCATCTTCCAGGCCGTGCTGTACTGCCTCCCGCTGACACACGCCAGCGGATGCATAAGGGCAGCATGCCTGCCTCAGGTGCTGGAGTTCCCCTGGTGGTCGCTCGTGGTGCTGGTGGTGTTCGGAATCATCGTGTTCCTGATTTGCCGCCACCTGCTGAAGACCAGGAAGATCTGAAACCACTTGCCCGGGGGGACCCGGGTGACTTCTCAGCTGTTGCGCACGCCGTGCAGGATCTCGTCGAGGATGAACAGGCTTCCCTGCACCCCGTAGATGGGACGGGGGATCACATCATCGAGACCCATCGATGACTGACCGATGGGGATGCCTATCATGCATTCCCCGTTGAGCGACATGGTGAGAGCGGTTATCCCCTCGCACAGGACGATGTTCGAACCCGCGACCAGCTCCTTCCCGAACGAGTCCGAGTAATCGACGGATTCGAGGAACCTCTTCAGGCATTCGACCTCTTTCTCATCATACCCGGGATCGACGTCAACTCCGATGGGCGCCACCGCCAGGTACGTGTACAGCCATTCGGTGAGCGGCCTCACCACGGAGGACACACCTGCTATGGAGAACCTCAGCCCCTTGATGCGCAGTGCGTTGTACTTCATTCCGACGAACTTGCGGTAGATAGTGTCCCTGGCCTTGGCCACCTTCGCCAACGGTACGGATGGATCCTTGCCGGTGACCTCGGCGATCTTCCTGTACCATGCTTCCACAGCGTCGAAGCCGACCGGTGCTCCTTTGTCAGAACGGATGGTCTTTACCCCTTTCGACTCGTAGAACTCGCAGAGCCTGGCGCATGCCTCGGGGCATACGACGATGTTGTATTCCGAATTGACGGAATCGCATAGCTGCTCCAGGTCCGCTCCTGCACCCGGCACGCATCTGACCTTGAGCCCCATGGCCTCCAGGTTCTCCCTCATCTCGTCCACGGCGTACTCCCAATCCTTCTCCAGGACGGTCATACCTACCAGGTTCACCGTGTCCTTGTCGACATGCGCCCTCTCCGGAGCGAGATGCTCCATTATCTCTGTGATGGTGTGATCGTATCCTTCCGTCATGGGCATGGACACCAGCGCCTCATCCATCCAGATGGCGCGGTCCCTCATGCCGGCCTCGATTATCGCCTTCTCATGGTTGTCCCCGATGAGTCCGGCGCCGGGGGAGTTGATGATCACCACAATCTTCGGCCTCTTGCCGTCGATGATTGGGAGCCCCTCCTCCAGCTTGTAGTACGCACCGTTGATGAAGTCGTACTCGTCCAGATAGGTGGCAGGGACCCTCGGGTACCCGTAGAAGTACGGCACGAAGTAGTCGTCATGCTCCTCCAGCCTCATCCTCGGGAACACGGCGCTGGAGTAGACCATGAACCTCACCCTGCATCCGCCCGGCCCGTGCAGGAACGCAAGGGCATCGGAGATGCTCTCCACTGCCATCACAGCACCGACGAATCCGTCGGGGAGAGTCCTCTTCATGACATCCCTCCGCGCTTCCAGCCCTCCTCAACAGGGATGCGCATGATATTCTCCACGTACTCGATGTACTCGAAGGACGGCGTCACGCCGAACCCGATCTTCCCGACCCTTGCGAAGCGTATGCCGTCATCCGGCCTGGCGATGTCCGATATGATCAGATCCGGGCGCATGCCCTTGAGGTCGTTCTTGAACATCTCCGAATCGTAATCCTGCTGGATGATGTCCAGGTGGCGTGAGACGAACTCCGTCCTCTTCTTCCTGGAGCTGACCTGCACCGCGACCTTCATGATGTTCATTCCCAGGTCCAGTAGCATATCGATGAGCCAATCGATGTTGAACGAGAGCTTGTTCAGGATTATCACGCTCTTGCCCTCGAACCTCGGCCTGTGCTCTTTTATGAACGCATCGTACACGGCCTCGATCCGCCTCATCTCCTGCTCGGCCTCCTCCTCCATGCCCATCTCCTTGCCGACCCTGTCAAGCCACTCCTCGTAATCATACAATCCTACGGGCAGGGCCACCGGGAACAGTTCCCTTCCGGTGCGGAGGGCGATCATATCGTACAGCTCCCTGTTGTTCGCCGTGTCGTTCAGGAGCATGTCCATGGACCCGCGGCAGAAGTTCACTATGCTGTCGTATGTGGTCTCGTCCAGGAACCTGCAGTTGACCTTCAGCCCGAAGTTGCCGAACATGCGGTTCAGCTCCTCCAGGTGCTTCTTGGTGTGGAGGTCGTAGAACGATGTGGCGATGAGGTTCACGTAGCCCTTCTCCGGTCTCACGTCCAAGTCTATGGAATGGACCAGGTTGGAGGCGGCCATCATGAACCCGTCGGTGTACTCGCCGGCTATGTCACCGTCGGCGGGGATGTACTGTATGTCGATCCCGGGATTCTCCTTCATGATCCTGTCGATGACGCTTATGCAGTCGTCCCCGATGATCCCAGGCATGCAGGTGGTGATCACAGCTATCCTGGTGTTGCCGTCTGCGATGGAATCCCTCAGCGCCTTCTCCAGGTACTTGACGCCTCCGAAGATGGATACGGCGTCGTCCATCATGGTGCATCTAAGCTTGTGCGTGGGAGGCTGGTCGAAGATATCCCTCCCGTACAGCTCCACGATGGCCTTGCTCCTCGATGTATCCATGAAGTAGAGGCAGCTCTCGGGCCCATGGAGCACCACAGCGTAATCGTTCAGTTTCATGTATGCGGCCAAGGCCCCGTATGCGGCGCATGACATCATTATGCGGGAGTCCCTGATGGACCTCTTGCACTTCCTGCATCCGCCGCAAGGATCTCGTGTATCGGCGTTCCCCGACGGAGGACGGATCTCCCTGCCTGCCGCCAGATCGGACAGCTGGCCGTCGTCCAGCGGATGAGGGTAGACGCACTGTGCCTTCCCCTCGGACACGTCGATGATGCGCTGTGCGATCCTGTCGATGGATTCGGATATCTTGGAATCGGGGAACATCTCCCTGACGGTGTGGCCGTTGCCTTCGGCTTCCGCGAAGAGCCTATCCCTCGGCATGACGGCGATGACCTCCGTGCCTGTGGCCTCGGCGAACCTCTCGACGAGCTCCTGCTCGCCCTCCACCCCGCGGGAGTTGAGTATGATACCTATCAGACGCGGCGAACCGGTATCGAAGTTCCCGAGTCCCTTCATGATGTTGTTGGCGGCGTACATCGCCATGAACTCCCCGGATGTCACGAGGACGATTCCGTCGGCGTACTCCCCTCTTAGGGGGACGGCGAACCCTCCGCAGACGACATCCCCCAGGACGTCGTAGATCTTGACATCCACGTCCAATTCGTCGGCTCCGAGCTTCTTCAATGTATCAAAAGTTGTGAGAATGCCGCGGCCGGCGCAGCCGATCCCGGGCTCCGGGCCTCCGGATTCCGTGCAGAGGACGCCTTCGGTACCGGTCATTATCAGGTCCTCCAGCTTCCTCTTGCCTATGGGGGTGTTCCTCACATAGTCGAGGACCGTGGGCTGGGCCTTGCCTTCCAGCAGCAATCTTGTGGAATCGTGCTTGGGGTCGCAGCCGACCTGCATTACCTTGAGACCTTTCTTCGCGAGAGCGACAGAGATGTTGGCGGCCATCGTGGACTTCCCGATACCGCCCTTCCCGTACAACGCCAACTGATACATGGATACCGAAAATAGGTATCATGAGGGCGATATAAATGTTGGACTATTCGTCCATCACAGTTGACGTCCTATCCCGGTCAGACCTTCCTGAGTTTGCCCTTCTCCATGGCATCCTTGAAACCGGGCATGTCCGATTCTCCGATGGTGACCTTCTCGCCCTTGGCGTACTTCTTCCTGGTGGCCCAGTTGGTGAACGGCTCCACTACCCTGTAGGTCTGTCCCTTCTCGGTCTTCTTGACCGGTGCGGGCGCCCCTTTCAGGTCAGTGTAGTTCCCGTTATGGCAGACGGCCTTGCCGTCGGCCACCTCGATGACCTTGTTGCACACATTGTCCAGGAAGAACCTGTCGTGGGTGATCGTGATGACGACACCGTCGTACTCCGACAGGGCCTGCTCCATCATGTGCTTGGATGCGATGTCCACGTAGTTCGTGGGCTCGTCCAGGATCAGCAGGTTGGTCTCGCCGCACATCATGACGCACAGCGCTACCTTCGCCCTCTGCCCTCCTGACAGGGAGGACATCTTGTTCGTTGCGTTCTCCCCCGTGATCAGGAACTGGGCCAGACGGTTGCGGGCCTCCGCCTTCTTGTCCGGACCAATGGTGATGAGCA
Organism: Methanomassiliicoccaceae archaeon; assembly: GCA_016284295.1. Taxonomy (GTDB): domain Archaea; phylum Thermoplasmatota; class Thermoplasmata; order Methanomassiliicoccales; family Methanomethylophilaceae; genus Methanoprimaticola. The sequence goes on from JAEEOP010000001.1 coordinate 116,954, forward strand.
TCTGCTCCTCCGCGCTGAGGTTCAGGTCCAGGCCCTCGTGCTGCTGTGAATAGTATCCGATCTTCGCCCCGGGCGCCACCCAGAGCTCTCCGGTGTGGTCTATCTCGCCCAGGATCGCCTTGATCAGTGTGGACTTCCCGGCGCCGTTCACTCCGAAGACACCGATCTTGTCCCCCTTCTGGATGTCCAGGTTCACGCCTGAGAGGATCGTCCTGTCCCCTCTCTTCACGGCCATGTCCTCGGCGATGATCACGTTCTTGCCTGATTTCTGGGCTGCGGTGATCTTCATGTTGATGTCCTTCTGGTCCTCTGGACGCTCCTTCTCCTCCATCTTGGAGGCCATCATGATCCTCGTCTTGTATGCGGCCATGTACCTGCGGGAGTCATGGAACATCGCCTCGATCAGGTCGTCCTGCTTCTTCTTGGCCGCGACGTACCTCTCGTACTCCTTCATCTGCCTCTCGATGGCCATGTTCTTCTTCTCGACGTATTGGGAGTAGTTGCCCTTGTACTCGGTGGACTTCCCGTTCTCGATCTCCAGCACGCGGGTGACAATCCTGTCCAGGAAGTACCTGTCGTGGCTGACGATGACGACAGCGCAGTCCGCGGAGAGGATGTACCTCTCCAGCCACTCGATGGTGCCGATGTCCAGGTGGGATGTGGGCTCGTCCATGAAGATGAGGTCGCAATCCGACACCTGCACGGCCTTCCTGGCCATGACGACCTTCGTCCTCTCCCCTCCGGAGAGGGTGTCGATGCGCCTGTCGATGCCGTCCTCGGGGAAGTTGACCTGCCTGAGTATGCTCAATAGGCGGTCCCCGACCTCGGAGTTGAACTTGTCGATCTTCCCCTGGAGCATGGCGCTCTCCTCCGCCAGGCCGTTCCAGTCTATGTCGCCGCCGGAGACCATCATATCGTCGATCTCCTGCATGCGGCGCTTGATGTTCTCCACGAATGCAAATGATTCTTCCAGCACCTCACGGACGGTCATGTCTCCCGGAAGGTCGGAGAACTGCGACATGTATCCGATGCGCTCGGTCCTGCGGGTGATCTCCCCCGTGTCCTCTTTCTCCTCCCCAAGGAGGATCTTCAAAAAGGTGGACTTGCCCGCGCCGTTGGCGCCGACCAGGCCTATGCGGTCACCCTCGTTGACCTGCAGGCTCACATCTGTGAGGACTTTCAACGGGCCGAAGGATTTGGAGACTGATTGGGCCTTGATTAGCATCGTGATCGGCTCACTATCGTCTTCAGATAATTATCGGTTTGGCCCGATACCGATAAAAGAACCTCTAGCGATTACACCGTTAAGCCCATGGAGAAGGATTCGACCCTCTACCGTCTCAACCACCTGCATATCGAGGTGAACCCCAAGGTCAACTTGGTGCTGATCAACATCATGACAGTATGCCTCATCCTGTACTGCGTTACGGGGATCATCCAGTTCATGGGGCCCAGCGTGAACCCGTGGCCGTTCTACATCACATACACCGTAGGCAGCGTCATCGGGGTATGCATGCTGGTCTTCTACCGCGACAGGCCGTTCGCCGCCGTGGGGCTGTACATGCTGATCATCGGTATGGACCGTGTGATATCATGGATGCTCGGAGTGCCATTGGCCGAGGAGGGCATCATGAACATCCTGGAGCTCATCGTCTCCCTGTGGATCGTCTTCTCCAGCATAGCCTGGTTCATGGGGAGGATACCCAGTCGCTATCCCACTATGATCTCCACCTTGGTGCTGATCGCACTCAACGTGTGGGAGATCTTCTGGATGGTACAGAACCCGGATGCCTTCGAGCTCACCCCTATGCCCTTCATATCCACGATCCTGCAGTTCATCATGTACACAATGCTCATCGTCATCCTGGTGATCAACGACACCAGCACCCTGAGGAAGGAGGACGTGTCCATCCTGCCCGAGGAAGGGACGGAATGAGGACCCCAGTCCTGCGAGGCCCTTTTATCCCATAAACGAGATATGTCATTCCCAGGGGGAGGAATTTGGGAATCAACATAGGTATCTGTGAGATGGAGGCCAAGAGCGCCTCGTGCAGAGAACTGAGATCGACCGTAGTCAGGGTCCATGTCGACGATTATTCAGGCATCGAGGACCTTGTCCAATACGAGGAGATAGTGGACCTGTCCACGGCCAAATCCAAGGTCGGGGACTGGGAGGCTTTCATCAAGAGGAACAGGATCAACGCAGAGACGGATGCCGTGTACATGTCCAAGGTCAAGAAGGAGGAGGACATCGCTCTCCTCCAGCCCGTGGCCAAGAAGGTCTGCACCGGATGGGTTTTCATGGAGAACGTCCCCGAGGACAAGAAGGACCTCGTCATCTCAAGAGCCAGCAAGGACGATATCATCACCGGATGGGACCAGCTGGAGTTCGACGACATGAACGAGATGTGCTCCAAGTGCCCGCTGTCCTGGGACAAGGGGCGCGGCTGCATCGGCGCCTTCGGACCCGACACTAGCAAGCTCCCCGGGATCGCTGAGAAATACAACTGCCCTATCACCGCATCGGCGCCGGAATCCGCAAAGGCGCACAAGATATTCACCCCGGCTGACGCCGAGGCCCTCCTGAAGGAGATCGAGGTCCTGAGGAACGCCCTTCCGAAAGAGGGGAAGGTCTTCGTGAACCGCTACGGCGGTCCCGTGGACAGGATGGAGGCCGTTGCGAAGATCTCCATCGCAGAAGGCTGCGGCTGGTACTTCTTCTGATCAGCTGTAACCGTTGACGCGCAGGAGAAGGGCGGTCATGTTCTCGACGAGGGCACGGACACCCTTCATGCCCTGCTTATCATCCTCGTACTGAGGAGAGTTCAAGGCATGGACTATCGGCAGCGGGTTGGCGCCGCAGACGCACACCCCGTTGCGGAGGAGCCAGTCGACCATCTGGTTATAAACCAAGGATCCCCCGTCGTGGGCACATACCGCTAGCGCCCCACCGATCTTGCCGTTCAATCCGAGATCACCCTTCTCGAACACCAATGCGGCACGCTCCATGAAGGTCTGCATGACGCTGGGGCACGCATTGGCGTAGGTGGGCCCTGCTAAAAGTATCGCATCCGCTGACCTCAGCCTGTCGAGGATGTCGTTGAGTCCGTCATCCTCGTCCATGCATCTGCCGTCGCCGCGGATCTCGCAGGTCAGACAGACGTTGCAGTTGACCAGCTGGTACTCGTAGATGTGTATGGTCTCCATCTCGATGCCCTCCCTCTCGAACATGTCCTGTACATCGTTGAGGATGTTGCTGGTGTTCCCTATGGGGCGCGGGCTTCCGTTGATGGCTATGACCTTCATGCCTTGTCATCGGCCAACTCCTAATTAACGGTAGCGAGTTCGGATGTCCGCTGTCCAGAATGGGGCATTGTAGGACATAACAGTGTTAAATCAGAAGTTCTCTTCCTAAATAACGTGCGCACGCAATATATATGACCACACTATCGCGTGTGTATTCAGGTGATGACATGACTGACATGTTGAAGATTGCCGACCTCCACGTCGAAGCGGGCGGCAGAGAGATCCTCAAAGGAGTCGACCTCACCATCAAAGAGGGCGAGACGGCTGTGCTGTTCGGCCCCAATGGTTCAGGTAAATCCACGCTGCTGGCCAGCATCATGGGGTATTCCACGATGACCGTCACCCAGGGCACCATAACCTTCATGGGCACGGATATCACGGAGCTCCCGGTCGACGAGCGCGCCAAGCTCGGTATCGGCATGATGATGCAGAGGCCCCCGAACATCTTCGGTGTCAAACTGGGAGATCTCATCAAGGCATCCTCCGATAACGGCGAGGCCGTCATCCAGGAGGCCCAGGACTTCAAGATGCAGAACTTCATCGACAGGGAGATCAACGTAGGGTTCTCCGGAGGGGAGATCAAGAGGTCCGAGCTCCTCCAGCTCACCGCGCAGAGGCCGGAGTTCATCCTCCTGGACGAGCCGGAGTCGGGAGTGGACCTGGAGAACATCGACCTGATCGGACAGAAGGTCCACGACCTCCTGTTCCGCGAAGCGGAGAACGGAAAGCGCCATGTATCGTCGCTGGTCATCACCCATACAGGACAGATCATGGACTACATCGATGCGGATTGCGGATACGTCATGAAGAAGGGCCACATCGTCAAGAGCGGAAGGCCCGATGGGATCCTGAAGGACATCAGGGAGAACGGTTACGGGGAGGAAGAATGACATGCCGGACAGCCAGAGTGTGAGACAGGCGCTCGAGAAGAAGGGCGCGTACGGGAAGGACCTTGACCTGGACCACTACGATGTCGAGGCGAAGGAGACCGTCGAGATCGACGACCTCCAGAAATCCGATTACAAGAGGTACATGGAGAACGTCGGTATCGTCGCGGACGAGATCGGACGCTCCGGGACATTGATGTTCATCGACAACAACCCCAGCCACTGCTCCCCCAAGGTGCAGGAGGGCCTGGAAGTGATGACTACCCAGCAGGCGCTGAAGAAATACGACGGCCTCAAGGACCACTTCTGGAAGGCCATGGACCCCACGAAGGACAAGTACACCGCCAAGACCTACCTCGAGGACGGCAACGGATACTTCGTCAGGGTGAAGTCCGGATACCACATCAAGTACCCCCTTCAGACCTGCATGCTCCTGAACACCGAGAAGTCCACTCAGAACGTCCACAACATCGTCATCGTCGAGGACAACGCGTCCCTCGAGATGCTCACCGGATGCTCCACCGCGCACCACACCAACGATGCGCTCCACGTGGGAGTCTCCGAGATCTATGTGGGGGACAACTCTAGCCTCACGTTCAGCATGATACACAGCTGGGGGAAGGACACCGGAGTGCGTCCCAGGACCAGCACCGTGGTGGGGAAGAACTCCCACTACACCAACAACTACGTCATCCTCAACCCCGTGGGATCACTCCAGAGCTTCCCCGTGGCCACCCTTGGAGATGACTCCTCCGCCACGTACAACACGATGTGCATAGCGCACGAGAACTCGGACATCGACACCGGCGGAATGGTCAACCTCAACGGAAGGAGGTCCAGGGCGGAGATCATGAGCAGGTCCATCTCCATGGGCGGAAAGATGGTCGCCCGCGGACGCATGGTCGGCAACGCTCCCGAGGCCAAAGGACACCTGGAATGCAGGAGCATCATCCTGAAAGATGGTGGAACCACGCTGGCCATCCCTGAACTCGAGGCTCACATCGCAGATGTCGAGATGACACATGAGGCGGCGGTCGGTAAGATCGCCCGCGACCAGATCGAGTACATCATGTCGAGGGGGCTGTCCGAGGACGACGCCGTCAGCATGATCGTCAAGGGATTCCTGTCCGGAGGCAATATCAACGGACTTCCGGCGGAACTCCAGAAGGAACTCGACGAGGCCATCGCGAAGGCCAACGTCGGGGACTGATCCTCTTTACCGGGGCAACGCCCCGGGATCATCTTCTGAAAACGGCTTTGGTTTCTATCAGATGGATGATGTTGCCGTCATCGTCGCGTATAGAGCAGAACGTCCCGAACGGGCCGTGCTTAGGCTCCTGGACGAATACCACACCCTCATCGATGAGACGGCGGCGGGTGTTGTAAGGGGAATCCACCCCGAAATAGAGCCCCGTGTCGATGCCCGTTGATTCAGAATGTTTGAGGATGATCCTGCATTGGCCCCTGACCAGATATGCGGAGCCGTCATCGGAGTCAAGGACCTCCATGCCCAGGATGTCCGTGTAGAATCCGACCGATCTGGACACGTCCCTGACGGGTATCGTGCACACATGGATCGATCCCGGCAGTCCCTCTGTCGTGTATTCGAAATTGGCGCCGTGGGGGTCTCCTAGAGGCATGGACCTTAAAACACAGGCTTGCCTTAAATAGGTCATGTGCGCCGCTTCTGTGACCATCCCCAAGAGTTAAATACGACTCCATTATACTCTGGAATGTTGCCCTGGTAGTGTAGCGGCCTATCATGAAGCCCTGTCGAGGCTTCGACACGGATTCAAATTCCGTCCAGGGCGCTCATCTTTCTCAAAATTCCTGTTCTGACGTCAGTCTTTGCATCGATCTTTACGACAATTCGTCAATAATACTATCACTTCTTCTAAAAGCGGCGGCGATTCAGACCTTCCTCTTGGAGGATCCGTGTAGGAACACAGTGTTCTCCTTGGACTTCTCGTCGTACACGAGCTCCCCGTCCACACCGAACACCAGATCCATGTTCTCGGGCGTCAAGACCTCCTCAGGAGTCCCTATGGCGAGGATCCTGTGGTCCTTGATGAGGAGCACGCGGTCGCAGTACCTGGCGACCATGCCGAGGTCGTGGGATACGATCACAACCGTGAGACCGTCCTTCCTGGACAGGTCGCGGACCAGGTCTAGGACATCGAACTGCGTGTTGATGTCGAGATGGAGCGTGGGCTCGTCCATCAGGAGTATATCGGGCGTCTGGGCCAGCGCACGGGCGATGATGACCCTCTGGCGCTCCCCTCCGCTCATGACGTTGATGTGCCTGTCGGCGTAATCCGTCAGGCCGACACGGGCTATGGATTCCTCGACGATGTCCATGTCGGACCTCGACATGCCCTCCATGAGTCCCTGGAAGGGCATCCTGCCCATGGAGACTATGTCCTTGACCGTGAACGAGAAATGCACCTCGTTGGTCTGTGGCACGACGGCTATCCTCTTGGCGATGTCCTTCTTGGTTATCTCCTCGAGGTCCTCCCCGTCCAGCAGGACCTTTCCGCCCTTGGGCGAGAGGTTCTTGTTGAGGTTCTTCAGCAGGGTGGTCTTCCCGCATCCGTTGGGACCGAGGATGCCGAGGATCTCTCCCTCGTTCACCTTGATGTCGATATCCTGAAGAACAGGGTACCCGACGTATGTATAGGACAGCTTGTCTGTCTCGAGCGTCAATTCCAGCCCACCTCCTTCTTCCTGCGGATGAGCAGGTAGATGAACAGCGGAGCGCCGATCAACGATGTTACCACCCCTATCGGCAGGGTGCCGTAGTATGGCGCGATGACATGCGTGAGATAGTCGCATATGAGTATGAAGCAGGATCCTGCGATCATGCTCAGCGGCATGATGATCCTGTTGTCCGGACCCAGGAGGATCCTCAGGATGTGGGGTATGACAAGACCTATGAATCCGATGACACCGACGAAGGACACCGCCGCAGCCACGACGACGGTCGTCATGATGAGTATGAACAGCCTCGTCCTCTTCACATCCACTCCCAGGTCCATCGCGTGGACGTCGCCGAGCATGAGGACGTTGAGGCTCTTGGCCTGCGTTATCAGGAACAGGGACGCCACGGTTATGATCGGAGCGGCGAACATGATCTCGTTCCAATCGGCGTTGCCCAGGTTACCCATGGACCAGAAGACGATACCCTCGAGCTTCTCCCCGGCTATGAACGTCAGGAAAGACACCAGTGCCGAAAGGAGCGATGATACAGCGACTCCCGAAAGGATGAGCGTCTCGGTCTTTACAACGCCCCCGGACCTGGACATCGTGTAGACCAGGACCATGGTCAGGAAGCAGGTGATGAAGGCCATCACAGGAGTGGTTATTGCCGCAGGTATGAACGGTATGGCGAAGAGCATGCTGGCGGCGGCTCCGAGGGACGCTCCTGAGGAAAGTCCTAGAATGTACGGCGAGGCCAGCGGGTTCTTGAACACGGCCTGCATGGCCGCGCCGGTCACCGCCAGTCCTGCACCGACGAAGATTCCTATAACGACCCTGGGCGCGTTGATGTCGCGGACGATGATCTCCGATGACCATGTGCCCCTGCCCATCAGCGCGTCTATGACCTCCTGGAAAGTGTAGGAGACGTTCTCCGAAACCCAGGACAGGTCCAGCAGAACGCAGTAGACTGTGAGGATCAGGATCGCCGTCAGGACGACGGCAAGACCCTGTCTCCTCGAAAGTTTGAGCAGACTCATTCGTTCTTCCTCTTCGATGCACCCTTGGGTGACCTCATGAAGATGAATGCGACCAACACTATAATCACTACGGCTATCGCTGCCGCGATCGCGTAGATCATGGTGCTGTCGGAACCCTGTGAGGGTGTGGGCATGTCGCCCTCGAAGAGGTCCGGATACATCGCGCTGGCCATCTGCCACACGCCCTTGGAGCTCTCGATGGAGAAGTTGTTCCATATCCCCTCGAGACCGTAGATCTTCGCGTCGTTACCGACGGCGGTCCTCAGGTTCTTCATGTGCTCCTCGCTGTTGAACACCTGGCTGTCGGCGAAGATGATCGCATCCGGATTGGATTCTATGAGCGTGGTGAGGTTCACCTCGATGGTGCTTGCGGATTTGGTAGGATCCTTGGTGATGACCTCTCCGCCTGCGGCCTCGATCATCGCTGTCGTGATGGATGTGGTGTTGCCGACCTTGAATACACCGGCGGAATACGTGACGTAGAACGCCTTGGCAGTGGCGGGCTTCTCCTTCTCCAAAGTAAGATTGATCTTATCCTGGACGGCCCTCATTGCGGCGGCGTTGGAATCCACCTTGCCGTTGCACACGAGGGAGATTGTCTCCACGAAGTCCACGATGTCGCTGTAATCGTCGACGGTGCTCCAGTACATGACGTTCTTGAAACCGTTCTCCTGGAGGAAACCGAGATTGGCCTTGTACGACGGCGATACGACCGCGAGGACCACGTCCTTCTCCTTGTCGAAGTTGCCTTTGGTGGGTTCTGCGGCATCGATGATGTCGATCTTCAGCTGCTCCTTCCCGCTGTTGTAGATGTTTCCGTTGGCGGCGATCTTCCCTTCCTCGACGTACTTCTTCAGTGTATCGAAGAGCGGGTCCTTGTTGGTCTTGGAATAGCTGTCGCATACTGAGATCTTGTCCAGTGCGCCCACGCCTATGGCGGTGGCCGTGACACCGGCACCGATGGTGATGATCCTGTTCACCGGCGAATCGAAGGTGAACGATGTCCCTTCACCATCCTTCACGGTGACGGCGGCGTCCGAATCCTCGCTATAGAGAACGACGGAGGCCGACGAGACCATCAGTATGGCCAGCACAGTGAGTGCTACGATTTTTGAATTCATGTTATCTTGGAGGCTATAACGGGACACCCGTATATAATAACACTTCTAAATCTAAAAGTGTTACTAATGGGAACATTATTTAAGCAACCCGTAGTATCGGCGGACCATGCGTTGGATGTTGCGCAGTAAGATCCACAGGGCCACCGTCACCGAGACCCGTCTCGACTACGAGGGAAGCATAACCATCGACGAGGAACTCATCGAGAGATGCGGGATGCTCGTCGGGGAGAAGGTCCTCGTCGCGGACGTGGACAACGGCAACCGCCTGGAGACCTACGTCCTTCCCGGCGTCAGGGGATCCGGCATCATCGCCCTCAACGGGGCCGCGGCGCATCTTTGTAAGGAAGGGGACAAGGTCATCATCATGGGCTTCGAGCTCACCGACGACCCCATCAGGGCCAAAGTCCTCCTCGTGGACGAGGAGAACAAGGTGTCCAGAGAACTGGTGTACCGATGCTGAGCGTCTACTCCGACGGCGGATCCAGGGGGAACCCCGGAAAATCGGCCTATGCGATCGTTGTTGTGCAGGACGGGAAGGTCATCCACGAGCATGCCGAATATCTGGGCGTCCACACCAACAACTATGCCGAATACAGAGGACTCATCTCCGGCATCGCGAAGGTCCTGGACCTCAAGGCAACGGAAGCTGAATTCGTCATGGACTCCCAGCTAGTCATCAGGCAGATGAACGGCGAATACAAGGTCAAGAACGCTGATATGAAGGCGCTGTACGACGATGCCAAAGCCCTTTCTTCGATGATCCCCAAGGTCCGGTTCCGCAACGTCCGCAGGTCGGAGGAGATGATCCCCCGCGCGGATGCGCTCCTGAACCAGGAACTCGACAGGCACTGATTTTAGAATAATGTGGAAAAGGGTTTCTGGCTTTCGACTGGATCAGAACATCGAGCAGAGCTCGGATATCTTCACCAGCTTCTGCTCTCCGGTGGACATGTCCCTGACGGTGACGGAATCCTCCTCGAGCTCCTTGGCGCCGACGATCACGACGTATCTTGCCCTGATCGACGAGGCGTACTTCATCGCCTTGGCCATCTTGCGGCCCATGATGTCGATGTCGGACGGGATGCCCTCCTTGCGGAGCATCGCCACGATCTCTGCGGACCTGAGCCTGACGTCGTCGGAGACGGGGACCACGTACACTGAGATGCCTCTGGGCTCGTAGACGTTGCCCTCCTTCTCCATGGCCAGCAAGATCCTGTCGAATCCGATGGCGAATCCTGTGGAGAAGACCTTCTCCCCTCCGAACAGCTCAGACAGGGTGTATGATCCGCCTCCGCAGATCTGCTTCTCCGCGCCCAGTGCGGGGGCCTCGGCCTCGAACACCATTCCGGTGTAGTAATCGAGCCCTCTGACCACTCCGAGGTCGATGTCAAAGTTGTCGACTCCCATGGCGTGCATGTACGATGTAACCTGCCTCAGATAGTCTCCGGCCTCTCCGGGGACCTGGTCCAGGACCTCGATTCCTCCGACCGTCTCGGTCAGAGCGAATATGGATTCCATGACGTCAGTGGCGACGCCCATCTCCTCCATTAGGGGGCGGGCCTCGTCGTAGAGCTTCTTGTCGAGCTTCTGGAGGACCTCGGCGGTCCTCTCCTTGGGAACTCCGGCATCCGCGATGGCCTGCCTGAGCACGCCGATGTGCCCTATGTGGATCTTGTAGTCCTTCAGGCCGAGCTGCTTGATCATGGCCGCTGCCATGCAGATGACCTCCGCATCGGTCTCAGGCGTCGCGGAGCCGATGAGCTCCGCCCCGAACTGGAAGAACTCCCTGTACCTTCCGCTCTGCGGCCTCTCGTACCTGAAGCACTGGCCGAAGTAGAATATCTTGATGGGCTTGGGGTCGTTGCTCATGCCGTTGACGAACATCCTGATCGCGGGTGCCGTCATCTCGGGACGAAGTGCGATGTCCCTGTCGCCCTTGTCCTTGAAAGCGTACAGCTCCTTCAGGACGTTGGGTCCGGACCTGAGGATGAAGAGCTCCGCATCCTCGAAAATGGGGGTCTCGATCTCCCTGAATCCGAAGGTCTCCGCGGTATGCCTGAGCTTGTTCTCATAGAACCTGCGCTTTTCCATCTCATCCGGGAGGAAATCCCTTGTACCGCGGGGACACTGTATCATGCCACGTGGATTACTGGTTCACTATATAAACTCGCATCAGGTCCCGTCATCATGCTCTGATTCGGCAGTTTCTGACTCGGTGACATTGGGTATAACTTGTCAAAAAGGGAGCCCGGTGCACTACTCCCATACCCTGGCGGCGTTCTTTGGATTGGTGAAGAATAACCCCGTCTGGTCGCCCTTGAGGATCACCAGGCACACCGTGTCCGCCGTTATCTTCCCGTAGGTGACCATGACCCTGTCCTGGAAGAGCATCGCGAACCTGTGCCTGCCCGGAAGGATGTCATGGTACGCATCCTCGTTGGTCTTGAACTCGATCTCTCCGTGGATGTAATCCATCGTGTATGTGCGCGGCAGGTCGTCCTCTCCGAACACCCTGAACCTGACCTTGACGGGTTCCTTCCCCTTGGAGAGACCGAACATGATAGTGATGAAGAATAGAACGTATTTATGATGCGGGAGGTCGCCCTCCCGCTTTACAGTTTGGACCTTCAGATCTTCTCGTCGGGTATGTAGGTGTCCTCCGCCTCCTCGACGGACTTGTTCACCGTCTCGGAGACCTTGCTCATCTCCTCCGCAGTGGGGATGGGCCCGAGGATGTCGTCGGGATTGCCGACCGCCTTGCGGATGGAATCCATATCGGACACCTCCCTGTCGGGGATGTTCTTGGCGGTCCCAAGGTATTCGGACACTCCCTCGATCAGCTTGGTGACCTCCATCGGGAAGAAGATCTTGGATGATTCTCCCTCTCCGACCTTCTGGAGGGTCTGCATGGAGAGCACGGACATTGCCTTGGAATCCATCGTGGCCGCTCCGACCGACATGATCCTCAGCTTCTGCGCCTCTCCCTGTCCCTCCAGGATGGTGGCGAGCCTCTTACCCTCGGCCTCGAGGATCATCGACTGCCTGAGACCCTCCGCCTCCAGGATACGGGACCTCTTCTTACCCTCCGCTTCGAGGATCGCTGCCCTCTTCTGACCGTCCGCCTCCAGGATGGCGGCACGCCTCTTCCTCTCGGCGGAGGTCTGCTCCTCCATGGAGTCCTTGACCTTCCTCGCGGGGTTGACCTCCCTGATCTCGACGGCCTCGATCTTCACACCCCACTTGTCGGTGTTCTCGTCGAGGATGTCCCTCAGGCTGACGTTGATCTTCTCTCTGGAGGAGAGGATCTCGTCCAGCTCCATGTCTCCGATGATCGATCTAAGGGTTGTCTGCGCCAGGTTCACAGTGGCGAACCTGTAGTCGGTGACCTCGAAGAACGCGTTCTTGGGGTCGGTGACCTTGATGTATATGACCGCATCGACGTCCACAGGCGAGTTGTCCTTGGTGATGACCTCCTGCTTGGGAACGTCCAGGACCTCCGTACGGAGATCCATCTTCACTACCTGGTTGATCAGCGGGCACACGACGTTCAGACCCTGGTTGAGGACCCTCACGAACTTTCCGAGCCTCATGTAGATGGCCTGCTCGTAGGGCTGAACGATCTTGATACCGCTGGTGATGGTGATGATCACTGCGATGATCACCACCACTGTCAGAATGATTATGACCTCGTCCATTCGAACACCTCATGCTTTGCGGACGTGCACGTGCACGCCCTCGCTGCTCTCCACGATGACCTCCGATCCCTCGGCTATGGGCTCGTCCGATGTCGCGGACCACAGGTCCGCTCCGATCTTGACCTTGCCCTTCATGCTCCCGACCTCGGTGGCGACCGTAACGGTGCCCTTCCTGCCGACCAGCGAATCGGCTACCACCGTCGTTGGCGGTTCCGGTCTGGCCAGTACCTGATACGCCTTTAGCGTTATCAGGGTGGTCGGTACCGCCACCACTAGTGCGATGACCGGCGACCAGATGCTCATCAGGACATCCGGCCATACGAGACCTATCGCTCCGAGCACGAGGAGCACCACTCCCGGGATCACGAAGAACCCTCCGGGCGAGAATGCCTCGAAGATCAGGAATGCCGCCCCTGCAATTAGGATTATACAGGAAATCGTGAAAGCGTCCATGATTAGAGATGTCACTTTAATCAGATAAACATGGCGGTTTTCCGTTTCGGAGCGTACGAAGGACTTCAGTCGGAGCTGACCTCGAACTGACTCCTGAACAGGTCGCTGTAGACCCCGCCCCTGCGCAGGAGGTCCCCGTGACGGCCGACCTCCACGACCTCTCCGTCCTTCATGACCATGATCATGTCTGCATCCACTATGGTGGAAAGCCTGTGCGCGATGACAAATGACGTGCGCCTGTCCATCATGCGGTCGGTGGCCTCCTTGATCAGCCTCTCCGTCAGCGGATCGACGGAGCTCGTCGCTTCATCAAGGATGATCATCGACGGATCCCCGATCATCGCCCTGGCGATGGCGACCTGCTGCCTCTGACCGGCAGACATGGAATCGTTGTCCTTGATGGGCGTGTCGTATCCCTGCGGGAGGGATTCCACGAAGTGGTGCAGTCCGACTGCCCTGCAGACCTCGTCAAGACGCTCTTCGGTGACGCCCTTGCTGTTGAAGACTATGTTCTCCCTAAGGGTGCCCTCGAACAGCCACGTCTCCTGCAGTACCATTCCGAACAGTGCGGTGACCTGGTCCCTGGTGAGCTCCTTGATCGGGATGCCGTCGATGGTTATCTCCCCGTCGTCCACCTCGTAGAACCTCATGAGCAGGTTGATGAGCGTGGTCTTCCCCGCACCGGTATGGCCGACTATAGCGACCTTCTGGCCGGGAAGGATCTTTGCCGAGAAGTCGCGGATGACCGGCCTGTCGGGATCGTATCCGAACGTGACATGCTTGAACTCCACGAGCCCCTCCGCCGTATCCATATGGATCTTCTCTTCCTCCCTGGGCATCTCGTCGTAGTTCAGGAACGTGAATACGCGCTCCGCAGCGGCTGCGACGGACTGCATGCTCACGATTGCGTAGGACAGCTGCGAGAATCCGCCGGTGAAGAGCTTGACGTAGATCATGAAAGCGACGACCACTCCGAAGGTTATGCTTCCGGACATGTACAGCATCGCACCCGCGACGCAGATCAGGACGTATCCCACGTTGCTGATAAGACCGTTCAGGTGGGCGGATATCCCTCCCAGGAACTGCGACCTGAATGCTGACACCCCTAGAGAATCGTTGATGCGGTCGAACCTCTCCATGGCCTCCTTCTGCCCAGCGTAGATAGTGACTACGGAATGGCCGGAGTACTGCTCCTCCACGAGCCCGTTCATCGCCCCGAGGTCCTTCTGCTGCGCCCTGAAGTACTTCTGGGTGCGCTTGGCGACAAGCTTGATTATCAGGAATCCCAGCACGGCTATGGCCACGGCCAGGGCGGTGAGGATGACGTTCATGAAGAGCATCAGCACCACCGACACCAGCAGAGTCGTTATTGCAGAGACCACCGAACCTATGCACTGGTTCATCTGCGTTCCAAGGACATCCACATCGTTGGTTACGCGGCTCATCACGTCCCCTTTCGAGGACTGGTCGAAGTAACGCAGCGGGATGCGGTTCATCTTCCTGGAGACGTCCCTGCGGAACATCTGCGCCGAGCGCTGCGACACCGTCGCCATCATGTAATTCTCTAGGAAAGTCAGAATGCCACTGACCGCGTAGATCAGGATCAGCGTCTGACCTATGGCCTTCACCGAGTCGATGTCCATGGTCTCCGACAGCCCTTTCTGGATCAGGTCGGTCATCTCGCTCAGATAGTAGGGCCCCAGCAGAGCCAGCATCGAAGCCACGGCGGACATGATCGCGGTTGCCAGGAACATGATCCTGTAGCGCTTGATGTATCCGAATATGTCGATCCACGCCTGCTTCAGGTCCTGGGGCTTCTTGGAATCAGACTTCATTCGGTATCGCCCCCGCATTCCTGTATCGCTGCCATCTCCCTGTAGATCTCGCAGCTCCTCAACAGCTCCTGGTGGGTCCCGTTGCCCACGATCCTCCCATCGGACAGGACGATTATCCTGTCCGCGTCGGCTATGGTGCTGATCCTCTGCGAGACGATGATCTTGGTGGATCCCTTGGTGCTTGCCTTTAGATTGCGGCGGACCTCAGAATCCGTCTTGAAATCCAATGCCGAGAACGTGTCGTCGAAGATGTATATCTCCGGACGCTTGCAAACGGCACGCGCAAGCGATATGCGCTGCCTCTGTCCCCCGGACAGGTTCGCCCCCACCTGCTCGATCACTGTGTCGAGGCCTTCCTTGCTCTCAAGGAACCCGTCGATGCATGCAACTTTAGCGGCATCCCACACCTTCTCGTCCGTGCAGCCCTCCGTCCCGTAACCGATGTTGAAGCGGGCGGTACCGGAGAACAGCACCGGCCTCTGGGTGGCGTAGCCGATCATCGAGCGCAGGGCGTCGAGATCGTATTCTTTAATGTTCGCACCGCAGACCTCCACGGACCCGGAGCTGACGTCGAAGAGACGGGGGATCAGGTTGACCAATGTTGTCTTCCCTGAACCGGTCTGCCCGACTATCGCAACCGTCTCCCCTTTGCGCACATCGAAGGTTATGCCGGAGATGCAGTCGTTCGAGCTACCAGGGTATCTGAAGGATGCATCCTTGAAGGATATGCAGACATCCGTATCCTCGGGCTCCGTCCTGCTCCCTCCGACTACGACCGTCTCGGTACCGATGACCTCGCCGATACGGCGGGCGGACACCAGCGCCCTGGGCAGACCCAGGACCACATGGGCCAGCAGTATGAACGACGACACCACGTAGAGGATGTACGACGAGAACACGACCATGTTGGAGAACACCAGCAGGGCGTCCTCGCCCGATGCGGAAGCCAGTATGATATCCGCTCCGATCATGTAGATGACGACCGTGAGTATGTTCTGCACCACGCCGTTGAACGGGCGGGTGAATGCCATCAGGCGCGAAGCGTAGAGGTTGTTGTTGGTCAGGGCGTCGTTGGCATCGTCCGCCTTCTTGTTCTGATACTCCTGAGCGTTGAACGCGCGGATGACCCTGACCCCGGTCATACCCTCACGTACGGTGCGGTTCATGCCGTCGGTGTACCACTGGACCTTCCTGTAGCGGGGGATGACGTAGCTTATCGAGAATATCTGGACGATTATAATCGCGATGATACCTATGGCGGACACCTCGGTCCACTCCCAGCTCCCGGTGGCGATCTTGCTCAGTGCGATGTAGGTCATCACCGGCACCTTGACCACCAGCTGTGATGTCCTCGCCACGGCCATCTGGACCTGCGTGACATCGTTGGTGGAGCGGGTTATAAGACTGTATATGTCGAACCTGCCCATCTCCTCCGGCGAGAAGGACTGGACCTTCTTGAACTGCTCCTTCCTGAGGATCTTGGCGAACTCGGATGCGACGTACGCCGCAACCCCTCCCGCAGCTATGGAACAGAGAACGCTTCCGATTGAACAGAATATCATGCCCACTCCCTCGTTGAGGATGGCGTCAGGGGAGCCTTCGCTGTTCAACAGGACGGTGATCCTCGACATGTACCCGGGAATCTCCAGATCGAACCACACTTGGATGGTTATGAAAACGCCCATTGCGACTATCAGGGCCCAATGGGATCCCTTGAGGAGAGATAGGATGTTCATGTCACTGTCCAGCTTCTATGGATGAGCATACGGGATGTCCGATAAAAACAGTTGCTATGTCAACTGCGTTAACCGGCAAGATGAAGATTATCCATATTGCCAGCCTATCGCTTCCGACCGACATCCCGGCGCATACCTATTTAAGTGATGATGCATACCCCGCGGTTACCAAACAATCCCAGCCGGCGCACGTATGTCGACGGGTCGATAGTGATAAACATGAAAGCTTTGTACAGCGACGGAAGCGTACAGGAGTGCGAGGATTCCCTCAAGGTCCTGAGACACACCGCTTCCCACGTGATGGCTCAGGCGGTACAGAGGTTGTACCCCGGAACCAAATTGGCGATTGGACCAGCGATCGATGACGGATTCTACTACGATTTCGACAAGGAAGGAGGATTCGTCCCTGAGGACCTCGAGAAGATCGAGGCCGAGATGAAGAAGATCATCAAGGAGAACCTCAAGCTGGAGACATACACCATGTCCAGACAGGAGGCCATAGACTACCTGAAATCCAAGGGCGAGATCTACAAGGTCCAGCTCGTGGTCGACCTCCCCCAGGACGCGAGGATCAGCTTCTACAAGCAGGGCGAGTTCGTGGACCTCTGCGCAGGACCCCACGCCCTCTACACGAAGGCTGTCAAGGCATTCAAGCTCACGAGCATCGCGGGAGCCTACTGGAGAGGCGACGAGAAGAACAAGATGCTCTCCCGTATCTACGGTACCGCATGGGAATCCAAGGAGGATCTGGAGAAGTACCTCAACATGCTCGAGGAGGCGAAGAAGAGGGACCACAGGAAGCTCGGAAAGGAGCTGGGAATCTTCGCAATCATGGAGGAGGGGCAGGGATTCCCCTTCTACCTGCCCAAGGGTATGATCCTCAGGAACAACCTCATCGAGTACTGGAGGGAGCTCCACACCCGCGAGAACTACCATGAGATCTCCACCCCGCTGATCCTCGACCAGAAGCTCTGGCTCAGGTCCGGTCACTGGGACCACTACAAGGAGAACATGTACACCACCACCATCGATGATGAGCTGTACTGCATAAAGCCCATGAACTGCCCCGGGTGCATCCTCGTCTACAAGAACGAGAACCACTCATACAAGGAGCTGCCCCTCAGGCTGGCCGAGCTCGGTACCGTCCACAGGCACGAGAGGTCCGGAACCCTGCACGGACTGTTCAGGGTCAGGTGCTTCACCCAGGACGATGCCCACATCTTCATGACCCCTGAGCAGATCCCCCAGGAGATCGCAGGCGTCGTGAAACTGGTCGACGAGGTATACAGCAAGTTCGGATTCAAGTACCACATCGAGCTGTCCACCAGGCCCGAGAACTCCATGGGTTCCGACGAGGACTGGGAGATGGCCACCAACGGACTGAAGAACGCACTGGACAGCCTCGGACGCGAGTACGCGATCAACGAGGGCGACGGAGCGTTCTACGGACCCAAGATCGACTTCCACCTGGAGGACTCCCTCGGAAGGACCTGGCAGTGCGGAACCATCCAGCTGGACTTCCAGCTGCCCCAGAGGTTCGACCTAAACTACATCGGAACCGACGGAGAGAAGCACAGGCCCATCATGATCCACCGTGTCATCTACGGATCCATCGACAGGTTCATGGGAATCCTCATCGAGCACTACGGAGGAAAGTTCCCCACCTGGCTCGCACCGGTCCAGGTCAGGGTGCTGTCGGTCTCCGAGAAATCGTTCGACTACGCAGAGCAGGTCGCGGACAAGCTGAAGGCCGCAGGCATCCGTGTCAAGCTGGACAACAGGGGCGAGAAGATCGGATACAAGATCCGTGAGGCGCAGCTCCAGAAGGTCCCGTACATGCTGGTCATCGGAGAGAACGAGGTCCAGGACGGAACCATCGTCACTGTAAGGAAGAGGGACGGAGGCGACCAGGGAGCAGTCAAACTGGACGACTTCATCGCCACCGTGCAGAAAGAGACCGCGGACAGGGTCTGATTCTAAACTCCACACCGCACCTCCGCCAAAGGGGGTGCGGATCATTTTCTCGTTTAAATTATAGCATTGGTCGATTGCACCAAATCGAATTCGTTCATTTTTCGAAATCAAAACTAAATATGAACTATTTTGTGTAAATCGTAATATTTTTACGAAAACTCTGATTAAATATTACGATATTCGTAGGTAGTGATTAGTAAAACTATAAATCTGCACTACATCCCAGAGTTCTAGTTATCGGATGGATATCTATGGAATTGACGAAAGCACATAACCAGTTGCTAACGCTCATTGCCATCGGAATATGCGTCATTGCGGTGGCTGCCATCGCATTCTTGACGACCGCACCGGTAGAGGAAGGTAGCAGATTCTTCGGTACCTTCTGGGCACTGGTGCCTCCGATCATTGCTATCGCGTTGGCCCTGATAACAAAGAACGTCTATCTGTCGCTGTTCGTAGGAATTCTCCTGGGAGCGGTGTTCATAGGCGACGGAAACCTGGAAATTACGATAATGTCGATGATGGACATGTCCAACGCCGACGGGGATTCTTGGGGATTCCTGGGCGGACTCGACACCGGCATCCTGTTCTTCCTTGTGGTGCTCGGTATCCTGGGAAGCATCCTCCTCATCAGCGGAGGCAGCCGTGCCTATGGGGAGTGGGCCCTTTCCCACATAAAGAGCCGTAAGGGCGCACAGATCATGACCGCATTCCTCGGAGTGCTCATCTTCATTGACGATTACTTCAACTGCCTGACAGTCGGACAGGTCATGAGGTCCGTCACGGACAAGTTCAAGATCTCCCGTGCGAAGCTAGCCTATCTCATCGATTCGATGGCGGCCCCCATCTGTATCATAGCTCCCATCAGCTCATGGGCCGCTGCGGTGACATCGTACATGCCTGAGGGAGTGGATGGATTCCACCTGTTCCTGGAGTCCATCGGCTACAACTTCTACGCCCTGTTCACCATCATCATGGTCATCGTCATCGCGCTAATCAACTTCGACTTCGGACTGATGAAGAAGCACGAGGACAACGCCAGGAACGGAGACCTGTTCACGACCAGCGAGAGGCCCTACGCGAACGAGAAGGAGGTCGAGTCCAACCCCAGAGGAAGGGTGTTCGACCTGATCATACCCATCTTCCTGTTCCTCGTGCCCGCATGTATCGTCTTCCTCATCTGGACCGGCGGATTCTTCGACCCCACGTCCGACTACTATATGGACTTCATCGGCGCGATGGGAGATGCGAGCGCGTCCACCGCCCTCGCGTACGGATCCCTGGTGGCGCTCATCCTGGCAATCATCTACATGCTCATGCGCAGGACGGTCACCTTCGACCAGACCATGGACTGCATCCCCCAGGGATTCAAGAACATGGTACCCGCGATCACCATCCTGGTGTTCGCCTGGGCCATCTGCGCCATGACCAGGTACGGACTCGGCGCCCCCCAGTTCGTCGAGTCGATCGTGCAGGACGGAGGCGCCCTGATGAACTTCCTGCCTGCACTGTTCATGCTCCTCGCATGTTTCATCTCGTTCTCCACCGGTACTTCCTGGGGAACCTTCGGAATCATGCTGCCCATCGTCTACGCGGCCTTCGCGGAGACCAACCCCGAGCTCATGATCATCGGAATCAGCGCATGTCTGTCCGGAGCCGTCTTCGGAGACCACTGCTCGCCCATCTCAGACACCACCATCATGTCGTCCGCCGGTGCGCAGTGCAGCCACATGAACCACGTGACCACCCAGGTGCCGTATGCGCTGACCGTGGCCGGAATGTCGTTCATTTTCTTCCTGATCGCAGGATTCTGGCAGAGCATCATCGTCACGGTCATCGGAGCCATCTGCATGGTCGTGCTGCTCGTGGCCATGAAGAAGCTTCAGGACAAGGGAGTGATGTTCGTAGACAAGACCGGATGAGCATTCAGACCAGGCTTGATCAATGACCGCTGCGGGGAGGACCCCGTGGCGGTCCACCTTTACTTCATGCTTCTGATCAGCAATTTGATTCTTTCAGAAGGAATCGGCCCATATGAATGGTATTCTCAGGTAAAGACTCTGATGCCATCGCACGAAATGGGTTGTTCATGCATAATCGAAATCGACCATTGGTGCCATTCCGTGTCACCAATGTGTCACCATTATGTCACCAATCCTTCTCTGAACGAAAGAGGCAATGAAGATCGAGTCTTGGACGATAGGGTTCAAAATGACCGGATTCCGAGAAGGATATCAATAGGAAGCATCAGCATCCCTGCTAGCGAAAACAAAGAATGTTGACGGTATTTTGTTCGACTGGACATTGCCGTATGAGTTGTCATCACCACGCTGTAATACTATGCGAAACAGCATACCTTCGCATCCTGGATGTACCTGACATAGTTCCTACGGTATCGCGGACTCCCTCATATCCTGAGGAGCTCTCTGCATTCAGAGCAATTTCTGAATCTGTGCAAGGGGCACTTGCCAACAGCCTTGTTCCTGTTGCGCCCTATGCTGCCTCATTCCTTGAATGGCTTTTGAGATTAAACCCGCCGACGATCTGACGTGTTACAAACTGATAGGCCTTTCGCAAGGCATGCTTTTCGATGTATGCCGTTCGCTATGGGCTACAATTTATTCTTTGTAAAGAATTTATTTCATGATTATAATAATTAATTCGTTTAAAAGAATTTATTTATCAATCAACCATATCCCTAAACATGGAGATAGAGAGGGAACAGTTCCTGGATGCTCTGTCGAAGTACAGGGATCCTGAAGCGATCAAGGTGCTGACCGGGATACGCAGATGCGGAAAATCCACGCTTCTCAAGCAGTATATAGAGAGGCTGAGGTCATCCAGGGTGCCCGATGACAGGATATTCTACGTCAACATGGAATCCCTGACGAACGCACGTTTCAGGGACGGCATGGTGCTCTATGAGGAGATAATGCAGAGGAAGGGCGATAGGCTGTACATCTTCCTCGACGAGGTCCAGTCCATAGAAGGCTGGGAAAGGGTGGTGAACTCCCTGAGGATGGACATGGACTGCGACATATACATCACCGGATCCAATGCGTACCTTCCGTCCACCGAGATATCCACCCTACTTACCGGACGTTCGATACAGATGAGGGTCCTGCCGCTCTCATTCAAGGAGTTCTGCCTCTTCGAGAGACCGACTGATGTACCGGGGATGATGAGGGCATACAGCAGATACGTCGATCTGGGAGGGTTCCCGTTCATAAGGCCCGAAATGGACGAGGAGGTCGTCCTCCAGCGTCTGGAGGAGATCAAATCGGACATCATACTGAAGGACATCTGCAGCCGCAAGGAGAAGATCGACTCGGTGAAGGTGCGCAGGGTCGTGGATTACATGTTCTCGGAGATCGGCAACCCGATATCCGCAGAGAACATATCCGCCAACCTGGGGATAAGCCAATCGGCTGCGAACGAATATCTCAGACTCATAACCGATTCCCTTCTGTTCTTCAAAGTGGAGAGATACGACCTGAGAGGGAAGACCATCCTGAAGACCATGCCGAAATTCTACTGCACGGACCTGGGGATGAGGAACACCCAGCCAATACCGGTCAGCAGGGACGGCGGCAGGGTCATGGAGAACATCGTCTGTCTTGAACTGATCCGCCGCGGATACCGGGTGTACGTGGGGAAGATCGGGGACTACGAGATAGATTTCATTGCGAGGAAGGGCAAGGAGACCGAGTTCTATCAGGTCGTACAGTCCGTAGCCGACAACGATACCATGGAGAGGGAGCTGCGGCCGTTCAGATCGCTCAGGGCGCAAGGAAGGAGGTTCCTGATAACGTCGGATGCGACCGTGGGGTTCCAGACGGAGGAGGCGACCATCATCGGCATCATGGATTTCCTGACGCTGTGACGTTCCGGACAGTGTCTGCATGACATGTGAAGAGGCCTGATCCGTCTCTGAATCCTCCTTCCGTACCTGGATTCTTGAATACAGTGTGATTTTCAAACCGCTTTCGTACCAATTATTGGATACATACGGCCAAAACAGACCTGTTTATATACTCATTAATCCGATAACTAATCGGTGATCCAGATGTTCACAAAGATCCTAGTGGCCGTAGATGGTAGCGAGAACAACAGGATCGCGGTCAGGAACGCGATTGACATCGCCAAGGCGATGGACGCGGAGCTGACAGCGGTGTTCGTCGTGCCGGGTACCGAGCTGAAGCCGAACGCCTTCGGAGGCGACACTTCCGCCGAGCAGAGGCTCGACATCGCGCAGAAGGCCACCGATGAAGCATTCGCGCTGGTCGAAACGGAATGCGCCAAGGAGGGCGTAGAGCTCAAGACGTTGGTCATCGCGGGCAATCCCGTGACAGAACTGGTCAAGATCACAGAGGACTACGACCTGGTGGTCTGCGGTTCCCTGGGGAGGACCGGTGTCAAGAAGGTGCTGCTCGGCAGCGTATCGTCCGAATTGGCCAAGTCCTCGAAATGCCCAGTGCTCATCAGCAAATGACCGCGTCACAAATCCCGGGATCGGATCCCGGGAATATTCCTCATCTCTGAACAGTAAAACAACACGTTCTTAATCACTCTTATAAAGGACATCATAATAGGATGAACCATGACATCGGAGGACAAGGTATCGATCCTTCTGGGCGACCCCAAGAAAGCGGTCATCACGCTCGCGATACCTCTGATCCTTTCGCTGCTCGTCTCTCAGATCAACGTCCTGACGGACCGTGCGTGGTGCTCCGGGCTTGGGGACAATGACATGTCTGCCATCGCCGTGGTCACGCCCGTGTACCTTACACTTGTCGGTCTGGGGAGCGGTATCGGAGTCGGAGCATCCGCTGTAATTTCAAGGATGATCGGCGCAGGCGATACGAAGAAGGCCCTCTCATCCTCAGGACAGGCGGTACTGTTCTCACTTATCTTCGGACTGGTCCTCACACCGATAGTCTTCCTCGGACAGGAGGGACTGCTGTCCATCCTCAGCAAGGAGAACATCCTCGGCATCGCGTGCGACTACATGCTGCCGTACTCGGCGTTCATCATCGCAATCGTCATCAACGGGGTCATCGTGGGGATCCTGAACGGACAGGGAGCGACCCACTACTCCATGTACCTCACAGCGGTCCAGGCGGTCATCAACATCGCCCTCGACCCCGTCCTGATCTACTCCTTCGGCATGGGGCTCCAAGGCGCCGCTATCGCTACGGTCATAGCGACAATCATATCGGCATCCCTGGGATGCGTGCTCCTTGTCAGTAAGAGAACATACCTCCCGATAACGAGGTCCATCGTCAGATATAACAGGGACTGCATGGGGATGCTCCTGAAGGCAGGAGTCCCCCAGATGCTCGAGTATGCGGTGCTGTACTTCATGGACGCCGTGCTGAACTACATCGTCCTGATGTCCCCCATGGGCTCCCACGCCCTCACCGTGTATTCCGTCCCGGACAACCTGATGAACCTTGTCGTCATCCCCGCCATGGCCATCGGCTCTGCGCTGATACCCGTGGCATCTTCCGCCCTGGGCCAGCGTGACTTCTGGCGCATGAGGCGGACGTTCAAGTTCTCCTTCACGCTTGGAATCTCAATCGTCGTCATCCTGGCGCTGATCGTGGAACTGTTCCCGGATCAGGCGCTGTACATATTCTCGTATTCGGGTGAGATGCTGGAGAACCGTCCGGAGATGGTCGAGATGCTCAGGGTCATGTGCCTGTACATCGGGTTCTTCGCATTCACACCGCTGTGCTCGGGATACATGCAGGCCATGGGGCATCCCAACAGATCCCTGATCATGGCGCTGTGGAGGAACGCCGTCCTGATAACATTCTATTACATCGCGATACAGCAGCCTGAGCTCACCGCCATCGGATGGGCCCTCGTGTTCGGACACGTGGTCGGGGCGGCATCGATCCTCATAGTCACGCTGCTCACCGACAAAAAGGTGTACTACGAGAACAAGATCCGCGAAAGAAAGGATGCGGAGTGACCTCAGGTCCTCTTCACTATGATGCAGAGAACGTCCTGGTCCTCGACCTTGTGGTCGAGACCAACGGTCTGACCGGGGAACTTGGCGCTCTTACCCCAGACCATCGCATACCTGAAGTTGTTCTTGAAGTCCCTGTGGATCAGCTCGCAGACGTCGCCGACGGTGTTACCGCGCTTGACGATCAGCGGGATGTCCATATCGGCCTCCTGACCCTGCGGCTTCAGGTATATGCGGATCATGTCGATGGTGTCATAGAGGGCCTGCTTGAGCTCCTCCATACCATAACCGGTGGCGGCGGAGACGGGGACGCAGCGGTACTGCTTGTGCATCTCCAGGACCGCCTCCAGCTGTCCGGGCTTGGCCAGATCCACCTTGTTGATGGCCATGATCGCCTTGATGTACACCCTGTTGCCCGCGAGCACATCAAGCATCTGCTCCACGTCGATGTCCTCACGGACGACGACGGTGGCGTTGATATGACCGTAGGCGGAGGTCATGTCCTTGATGATCTCCGGGGTGATCTTCGTCAGCTTGACTGTCGGTTTCACTTGGATACCGCCCTGGTCCGAACGTGTAATCACGACGTCGGGCTTCGTCTGGTTGAGACGGATGGCTGCGTTGTACAGTTCCTTGAAGAGGACGTTCATGTTCGGATTGAATATGTCCACGACCAGCAGGATGACGTCGGCGGACCTTGCGGCTGCGATGACCTCCCTTCCCCTTCCCTTACCGCGGGAAGCGTCCTTGATAAGTCCGGGCATGTCCAGGATCTGGATCTTGGCGTGGTTGTAGACCATGACTCCGGGGACGACGTCCAGTGTCGTGAAGTGGTATGCTCCGACCTCGGACTTCGCTCCGGTCAACTGATTGAGAAGGGTGGACTTACCGACGGACGGGAATCCCACCAGTGCGACGGTGGCGTTACCCGCTTTCTTGACATAGAATCCCTTGGTATTGCCGCCTTTGGATGCGCGCCTCTTCTCCTCTTCCTCGTTGAGACGTGCGATCTTCGCCTTCAGCTTTCCTATGTGACCTTCGGTAGCCTTGTTGTATTTGGTCTTGGAGATCTGCTCCTCCAACTCCTTAATCTGCTCCTCTATGGTCGCCATGGCTACCTGCTGGGATGTTTACCCTGTATATCAAGATGGTTATAGTTCGGCCGCCTTCGAATATGCCAACAGGAACGCATCTATCACGCCCTTGGATTTCTTCATGGCCTTGTCCGACGTGGTCTTCGGGCTGCCGTCCAGGGTGAAGCTGTCGGCCAGCTTGGAGACCATCTCCTCGTAGCGATCCTTATTGGCCTTCCAGTATCCGGCCATGTACCCGATCTTCTCGTCGCCCATGTCCGCAGTGCGGGAATCGATGGCCTGCACCAGGTATCCGAGCAGTTCCTTGTAGACCGCTGCGACGTCCAGCGTATCGGTCTTCAGGCCGGAATCGTCGTTCTTGATGGCCTTCACGCCTTCCAGGATACGGTCCGCCAGTACGATAAGCGCCTCGGAGACCTCCTTGATGTGCCTGAGGCTGCCGTTCGCCGTGAACTCGTAGACTATGGTGGGATAGAATATCATCGCGGCCAGGAATCCTTTGGCCGTTCTGTCGAACGTTCCTTCGGACAGCTTGCCGACCAGCCTCATCGGGATGCCCGCATCCTTTGCGGGCGAGTTCTCCACAGCCTCGTAGAACGGGGGGATCACCACGCCTGCCAACATGTCGTCCTGGTCCTCGACGGCAAGCATCGCGGAGCCTATCTCGTCCACGACGCGGTCCGAGAACTCCTCCACCGCATCCTGAGGCAGGGCCTCGCAGGCCTGGACCGCCAGCATCATGCACTCCGCCAGCTCCCCGTCCGCGGCGCAGGCCGAGGACAGAGTCAGGAACCCGAACCAGTTCTCCTGGTCGAACTCCAGTATCCTCTCCCCGATGTTGTTGAGCATCACCGGGTCCTTCTCCTCGTATGCCTTGCGCCCCATGATGATGAGCTCCGGGACGTTCTCAGGAAGGTTGTTGATGTCATCGGTCACGATCCTGCTCTTGAAACCGCACTCGCACTGGATGAGACCGCTGCCGTCGGCTGTCAGGGGTTTCCCGCAGTCGGGACAGATCCTGTCGTAATCCTCCTCGTATTCGGAGTCCTGATCGGTGAGTCCCTCCTCCAGCGGCCTTATGAACGCTTTGCTGTAATCATCGAGGGCCTTGTCCCTCTTCTTCATGATGCCCTTGTTGCGCTTGCCCGACATCACGTAACCCATGTGGTACTGGAACGAGCTCTGGAATAGACTGAACACAGTCTCGTAATCGTTGAAGCTCCAGTACTCGCTGAGGGTGATGGCGTCCTCCTCGCTGTACCTCTCCATAACGCCGTCCTCGTAGTTCCTGATGGTCTCCAGGTACTCGATGAACCCTGACCCCCATATCTTGACGATGTTCGGCGGGAGCGTCCCGTCCTGGGCCATGTCCTGCATCTGCGAATCGATGGTCTCCGCCGAGTATATGGCGTTGTTCAGCAGTGTCTGGTGATCGGGGATAAAGGTGTTGCCTGAGAAGTAGTCGATGACTATCATCATGATCTCCTTGATCAGGTTGCCTCCCATGACCGCGGTCTTGATCTCTGTCGTACCGAGCCTGAGCATTAGGTCGCAGACGAAGTCCCCGTCCTCGCAGAGGTGGTCGAAGCGGTCAAAAAGTGTTCCTGTGAACTCCACAAGGGTGGTATCCTCCTTCATCCAGTCCTCGTCCTTCTGGATGGTGTCCTCGATCGAATCCAGGACGGCGCCCATGGTGAGCTCGTAGAACTCGTCGAAGTTCTCCTCATCTAGGAACATCGCGGCCAGCTTGAAGTCGTCGAAAGCGGTGCCGGTGTTGCCCTCGTGGAGATCGTACCAGCCTATGCAGAACCATGCGTACCAGGACGATATGCCCGCCATGGCTACCTCCTCTACTAGGGATGCCATCTTGGCGTAGTCCTTGGACTCGTATGCCTCCTGCAGACGCCCGTTGTACTTCTCGCACAGCCTGTCGCGCAGGGATTCAGCGGCTTCGATCTCCTGATCGGAGAACATCTTGGATTTTCCGCATTGGGCGCATTGGCCCTGCCTTGTATCCGTCTCCAGCATCATGAAGGCCGAACTGCAGAACGGGCAGGGAGTCATTAGGATGGTCATGGTATCTCATATAAGGCCCTTATTAAAAAAGGGATGCCCGGACCGTAACGACGGGATGGAAGTGATCCTGCGTACCCCGGGATCGTTCAGAGGCATATCCTTATTACGGCGTTCACGCTAACACGCCCCCAATGACAGAGACGGCTGAGGCCAAACAATCCCTCATAGAGGAATTCAAGGCCATGACCACAAAACAATGGATCGCCACGATCGCCGCTTTCGCAATCTGTCTGGCTCTTGTCCTGACAGGCATCTACGCGGCCATGTGCATGGGATTCTTCCTGATCGCGGTCATCCTCTACATGGTGCCCCACATGCTCGGAGTCACATCTCCGAAGATCAAGGCTGTCATCGGAGTCTCGTTCATCGTCGTGATCCTCCTGGCCGGTACCTTCGCCTACGGCGGGGCAGCCAGGGACCTGGAGGTCGGCTCGTCCACCAACACGATCCTCACGGACGTCTCATACGACGACGAGAAGATCACCATCGTCTCCGATACCACCGGGCTGAACATCAAGATCAAGTACGCGCCCGTCACCGAGATGGCCTTCGGTAAGGCCACAAGCTATGACGTCAACAACGTGAAGGACGGAGTGGTGACCTACGAGGACGGCAAGTACATAGGCACCGTCGACCTGGAACCCGGTAAGTACTACTACATCGAAGTGGCGGCCCCCCTCGACGACAGCAACTCCAAGTTCGAATACTACATGATATTCGAGAACACCGGCCTCACGGACCCCACATCCCTGAACTTCATGGGAGCGCTCATACTGGCGGCCCAGATCGCGCTGATCTTCTTCGTCATGCTGGTCTTCTCCGAGCTCATGAGGAGGAGCGCTAGGAAGAGCCGCGAGAAGATGGAGAAGGAGGGCAGGCTCTACCCCAAGGGATACAGCAAGTGCCCCAAGTGCGGAACGATGGTCCTCCCCGGCGAGATCAACTGCAGGAAGTGCGGTGCGCCCATCGAGGTCCCCGAGGACGTCAAGGTCCTGCACAAGAAGGACTTCTTCACCTGCTCCGAATGCGGAACCGAGGTCCCCAACGATGCGAAGATGTGCCCCAAGTGCGGTGCTGTCTTCGATGAAGAAGTTGAGACCCAGATCAAGCACGCGGACGGAACCGTCGATGTGTCTACCGAGACCTTCGAGTGCTCCGAGTGCGGGAAGAAGGTCCCCGCCAACGCGAAGAGGTGCCCCTACTGCGGCGCCGAGTTCGACGAGGACGACTGAACCTAAATCTCATGCCCCCTGCGAAGGGGGCCCTTACCTTCTATGTTGATCAATCCCGACAGGCCCGACGAGTGCCTGATATGCGGCTCTCCGCTGGAGTATCTCGACCATGCTGAGGAGATGACCTGCTCGGTGTGCGGGCAGAGGTTCTCAGACAGGGCCAGATGCGTCAAAGGCCACTACGTATGCAGCCAGTGCCACATGGGCGGGCTGGATTCCATGATTTCCGTATGCAGACGGGAGACCTCGAAGGATCCTGTAGCTATCTTGGACGAACTGATGTCGCTGCCGTTCTGCCACATGCACGGTCCGGAGCACCACGTCCTTGTGGGCGCTTCGCTCCTGACGGCGTTCAGGAACTCCGGCGGGAATGTCGACTTCGACCGCTGCCTGTCCGAGATCGTCTCCCGCGGGCGCAGCGTCCCCGGAGGGGCATGCGGATATTGGGGAGCATGCGGCGCAGCCGTCAGCTCCGGGATCTTCGTATCCGTGATATCCGGCTCAAGCCCATTGGCTGAGGAGCCGTTCGCCCTGTCCAACCGGATGACCTCCAGGGCCCTGAGCAGGATAGCCGACGTGGGCGGGCCCAGGTGCTGCAAGCGTGACTCCTACCTCTCCGTAAAGGAGGCCGTGGCCTTCGTAGAGGAGAACTTCGGTGTCAAGATGGAAACGAGCGACATCATCTGCAGCCGCAGCTCCAGGAACGCCCAGTGCATCAGAGAGCGCTGCCCGTTCTTCCCCAGGGCCTGATCCACGACCTTTCTGACATTCTCCATACGATATTGTTGTGAAAACGCTACCAACTGCCCAACTAATCCCTTAATAAGGAGGATACTAATCACTTCTCTGGATGCCCTCAGAAAAAGATGTCAAAACAGCGGCCGCTCCTAAGAAAACGGCCCAAGCGTACAAGTTAGAATCGAAACAGCAGGAGATCTCCGTCACCGAATTCTTCGAGAAGAACAAGCAAATCCTGGGATTCGACTCCAGGTCCAAGTCCCTGCTCATGGGAATCAAGGAAGCGGTGGACAACTCCCTGGACAACTGCGAGGAGGCCAACATCCTCCCCGAGGTGACCGTCAGGATCGAGAGGCTCAACGACGAGGACTACAAGGTCTCGATCGAGGACAACGGAACGGGTATCACCCACAAGGCCATGCCCAACGTCTTCGGACGTCTCCTCTACGGATCCAGGTTCCACGCCCTGAGGCAGTCGAGGGGTCAGCAGGGTATCGGTATCTCCGCCACAATCATGTACGGGAACATCACCACCGGTAAGCCCGCACACGCGGTCTCCAAGATCGAGGGCGAGGACGAGGTCGGCTGGGAGATGGACATCTTCATCGACACCAAGACCAACAGGCCCGTCATCACCAACGACAGGGCCACGCCTTGGGAGGGCAAGGAGCACGGAACGCTCATCCAGTATACCACCAAGGGCAGGTACATCACGGGAAAGCAGTCCATATTCGAGTATCTGAAGGAGACCGCCATCGTCAACCCGCATGCCCAGATCACATTCTACGACCCCGACGGGACCAAGACGGTCTTCGAGAGGGCCACCGACATCATGCCCCCGAGGCCCAAGGAGATCAAGCCGCACCCGGAGGGCATGGAGATCGGGGACCTGTTCAAGTACGCCGGCAACACCCAGCAGAAGAACATGAAGGCGTTCCTCAGGAACGACTTCTCGAGGATCACGGACAGGCTCGCCACCGAGATCCTGGAGCTCTCCAAGGTGAAGGAGACCAAGAAACCATCCGACCTCAGCAGGGAAGATGCGATAGCCATCCTCGATGCGATCAAGAAGGTCAAGATCATGGCCCCTCCGACGGACTGCCTGTCGCCGATTGGCGACACCCTGATCAAGAAGGGTCTGATGCACGTCCTGGACGGACTCAGGCCCGAATATTATGCAACACCTGTCACACGTTCCCCCAAGGCCGTGAACGGCAACCCGTTCGTTGTGGAGGCTGGAATCGTGTACGGGGGTGACATCCCCTCGGACGGGCAGGTGCAGATCTACAGGTTCGCGAATCGTGTGCCCCTGCTGTTCAAGCAGGGAGACTGCGCGATAACCAAAGCCATCTCCGAGATGGACTGGAGGAGGTACGGCCTCGAGCAGAGAGGAGGTAAAGGAATCCCCTACGGACCTGCGATCATCCTAGTGCATGTGGCATCCACCAAGGTCCCGTTCACTTCCGAAGGAAAGGAGGCGGTCGCATCCTTCCCCGAGCTCCAGAGCGAGATCGGATTGGCACTCAGACTGTGCGCCAGGAACCTCAAGAGCCATCTGAACAAGCAGGAGAGGAAGAACAAGACCCATGCCAAGTTCGAGATCGTGCAGGAGATCCTGCCCGACATGGCGGAGAAGGTCTCCACCCATCTGAACAAGCCCGTGCCCGACCTGAGCAGGACGATCACGAAGATCATGAACGTCGTCTGGGTGGAGCCGGAGGTCAAGAAGGAGAACAAGAAGCTCCGCACGATCACTTACACAATCTACAACTACACCACGCAGCCGCGCAGCATCAGGCTGCACGCGCAGGTCCCCAAGGAGGCCGTGAACCTCTCCCTGTTCTCAGGGGAGTACTTCCTTGACATGAACGACGAGGGCAAGGCCAACTGGGAGATCAAGGACCTCGCCCCTTCCACATCGACGAAGGTCACGTTCGAGCTGTCCGGTGAGATGGCGGACACCTTCGACGCCGACGACATCTACTTCTCCGGTCTGAACCCGGTGATCGTGATGGGCGCGGAGATGCTCCCCGGAGACTGGGGAATAAAGGGACTGGACATCGTCCAGACCACAGAGGACGACCTCGTTCCCGAAGACGAGGAGGACGTACAGGAGGCTGAAGACCTTGACGATGAATGACAGACAGAAAGTGGCATTGGACAGCCTCACGGGCGTCATATCCAACATCTACGATCAACTGGATCGCGGGGACATCCCTGCGATGAACCTCCCCATGAGGTCCAAGAAGAACATCGAGTTCGACACCAGGCACAACGTCTGGACCTACGGCGATCTGAAGACGGCGCGTACAGCGAAGACCGTCCAGGGGGCCGTGTCGATGCTCAGGACAGCCTACACCACGGACTTCATCAACGACATGATCAGGGAAGGGAAATCGTCCACCTTAAGGGAAATGTATTACATCTCCGAGGGATGGCACAACGCCAAGTTCCACACCCAGGACGAGAGCAACCTGCTGGCCGAGGACCTGGAGACCATCACCGGATGCATGAGGGAGGACTTCAAGCTCCGTCCCGAGGAGTCCGGTGCACACGTCTACGGGGACCTCAACTTCACCACGATCACCACCAAGGGAACGTGGAAGACCAATAACTGCATCGACGACGTCCCCGAGACTGGGTTCGCCGTGCCTTACAAGGTGGAGAACGACACCTTCCAGATCAAACCAGGAAACGTGAAGTTCATCATGGCGATAGAGACAGGAGGAATGTTCGCCCGTCTCATCGAGAACGGGTTCCCCGAGCAGTACAACTGCGCGCTCGTCCACCTGTCCGGTCAGCCGGCCAGGTCCACCAGGCGTCTCATCAAGAGGCTCAACGAGGAGTTCAACCTCCCTGTCACCGTGTTCACCGACGGCGATCCGTGGTCCTTCAGGATCTACGCCTCTGTGGCGTACGGTGCGATCAAGACCGCCCACATCTCCGAGTACCTCGCTACGCCCACAGCGCAGTTCATAGGAATCACCCCTTCGGACATCCTGAACTACGACCTGCCCACCGACAAGCTCTCCGACAAGGACATCGGAGCATTGAACGCGGAGCTGTCCGACCCCAGGTTCGCCGACGAGTACTGGGTGAACGAGATCCAGGCGATGCTCAGCATGGGCAAGAAGGCTGAACAGCAGGCGCTGGCCAAATACGGCCTCGAGTACGCAACCGGCGTATATCTTCCAGAGAAGCTCACCGATATGGGCATCCTGTGAAGACAAACACGGGGCGCATGCCCCGTCTTCCTTTTCTTCAATAATCCCCGGGATCACTCGAATCCTTTCAGCGACGTTCCCTTGATGCTCATCAGCAGCCAGAGCGCTACGTAGACGACCAGATAGATCGTGAAGCAGAATGCGACGCTCGTCAGGTAGTTGCCGAACGGCAGGTTGACCACTACGATCATACCGAGCGTGGCGAACATGAAGTTCATGAAGTTCAGCACAGAGGATATCGCTCCGGAGTTCCCGACGTCCTGCGACAGGAGTATGTTGAAACCGAACGAACGGGACAGCGACGACACGGTGATGATCGGCACCACTCCAAGCAGAAACAGGATCGGGTGCAAAGGACCGATCGTCCATGTGGCAGCCACGGCTATCACGATCAGCGCCAGCTGTATCTTGAGATGACCTCTGTTGCTCACGTTCTTCGCCAGCCTCTCGATGACGATCATCAGAAGGACACCGGCGATCATCGCCCCTGCGAGATAGAGAGAATAAGCATCCCCCACCCCGAACCCCTTGTCCTTGTAGATGTATTCGGACACGGACACGTAAGCGAGGATGCAGAACGCCACCATGTTCATCATGATGGTGAATCTCCTGAAGTCCCCGTTCTTGAGGATGGGGATGACCGTTCCGACGGAACCTATGATGGACCCCTTGTACCTCTCACGGGGGATGTCCCCGGGAAGGATGAACGTCAGGATCATGCACACGACGGCCACCACGGCAGGCGCCCAGAACGTGGCCTTCCAATCCATCGCCCAGATCAGCGCCTGGCCGATGATCGGTGCGAGCACCGGTCCGAGGACACCGATGATCGCCACTATGGTCAGGACCCTGGCCCTCCTCGCGCCGTCGAAGCAGTCCCTTATCAGCGCGACCGAGGTCGCCATACCGCCTCCGGCGCCTATGGCTTGGAGGATCCTGGAGACGATCATCAGCTCGATCGTGTCCACGATGCTGCATGCGACGCTCGCCACGATGTACAACGTCAGAGAACCTATCAGGACATTGCGGCGTCCGTACTTGTCGCTGACCGGACCCAGGAACAGAATCCCGATGGCCAGGAAGAGCATGAACATGTACATCGTCATGCTGAGCGTAGCCTCGTCCGTGTGGAAGTAGACCACCATCTCATCCAGCGACGGGAGGAACATGTCCGTGGACAGAGGCGCGAATACTCCCAGCAGAATGATGAGAACCATCAGCATCCATTCGGGCATGCGCATCGTGTAATTCCTCCGAGACCGGCGAATTGATGCCTGTTAATATAGTTTGAGAATCAGGCTTCGGTCAGTCGAACCAATGCATCATCGGCTTTCCGGAAGCTCTGGCGATGACCGTCGCACCGCGGAAGACCTTGTGCCCCTTGCCCTCGACGTCGACCAGCATCTGGTCCACCTTGGTCTCTATCTTGACCTCAGCAGCACCGGACTCCTTGGCCCTCGCGGTGGCGATCTTCGTGGCCTGCTCGATGGCGAACTCCAGAGCCTCATCCTTCTCTGAGAAGTCGAACGCCTCCTCTCCGTTGTACACCACGCACTCGGGGTCGTCGGAGAAGTCCTGGTATGCCGCACGGACGGAGATCTCGACCGTCTCCGTCACGGAACTGGAGATCGCTCCGATGGCGTTCCCCACATCGTAGTTCTCGGGAAGGATGAGTTCCGTGTCGAACATCCTCGCGACCTCCGGGAGCCATGCTCCCACTGGAGCGCCTATCCCTACGATCGGCATCCTCAACTTCATCAGGATGCTGTACTCCTTCGTGTCGGAGAGCATCGCATCCAGCATCGCCCTGTCCGTATCGGACAGCTCCTCCTTGCCTGTCTCCGCCCTGATCATGTGGTCCATGATGCACCTGGAGATCTTCCTGACGATCGCCTTCTTCACCGCGGCGATGAAAGGACCGATCTCCGAACCCGCCTTCTTCGCCAGCAAGCCCACCGCCTTGTGCGAGACATCGGTGTCGTACTCGTGATAGGTTCCCTCTGCCGCGAGAATGTCCGTCGGGGTGATGCCGATGCGTGTGACGTATCCCTCAGACTCCAGGTCCTTGAGGCAAAACCTGTCCGCAGGTATGCCGGTGGATTCCGAGACCTCCCTGACGGACATGGGATGGTCCGCTATGGCCCTGAGGAAAGCTTTGTCGGATTCCGTCAGATATGAATATTCTGTATTCGACGCGAGCGTGTACAGCTCGCAGTCGCTGATGATGTCCGAGGGGGATGAATCGAGAGAATCGAGACCCGTGATCCAATCCCTCACATGCTGCCACCTGGTAGCTGCGATGCACAGCGGGATTATGCGTATCGAGGAAAGGACCAGCTTCCCCTTCTCGACTGAAATGCGGCTGTCGCCGCCCATGCCGTATGTCGATACATCCGCCGCACGTACCCTTGTACGGTGCCCGCCCACTACCGCCCCTGTGTCAAGGGTGCGGACGAACCCCCCGTGGATGATACCGAGGTCGGTGGTGGTCCCGCCTATGTCGGCGATGAGCGCATCCTCCACGCCGGTGTGGACCATGGCGCTGGTGAGGCTGGATGCAGGACCTGACATGATGGTCTCTATCGGCCTTCTGATTGCGGTGGCGGCATTCATTATGGAGCCGTCGCCTTTGACTATCATCAGAGGAGCGTCGATCCCCAGCTCCTCCAGGGCGCTGTTAACCGACCTTATCAGATCGATGATCGTCGGGATCAGTCCGGCGTTGATTATGGCGGTGTTCGCCCTCTGCTCGAAACCTAGCTTTGATGTCAGGTCGTGGGCGCAGACCACCGGTATGCCCAACATCCTCTCCGCCAGGTTCCTTACCGTATCCTCATGGCTGGGGTTGCGTACGCTCATGTAGCCTACCACAGCAAGAACATCGATCTTGCCGCACATCGATTCTATGGCTGCCTTCGCCTCCTCCACATTGAGCTTCTTCACCGTCCTCCCCTTGAGGTCCAGCTGCGCGTCTATGTAGGCGTAGCTGGCAATGTTCACGGTGTGGCCGAACTTCTTGCCCATCACGATGAGACCGACGCGGCAGCTCTTCCCCTCAACGATTGAATTGGTGGCGAGGGTCGATGACAGCGAGACTATGGATATCCTCTCGGTGGTCTCCAGCCCTTTGAGGGACGCCGTTATCCCTTTGATCAGGTCGTCGCGGGTGGTCAGGGCCTTGGAGCGGCAGACGATCTGCTTGGTGTCCATGTCGAGTACGACGGAATCGGTGTACGTACCTCCGGTGTCTATGCCCAGACCTAGCGCCATGAGGACAAGGATGCCAGTATGCGGTAATAACCGTACCGCAGGACCGACACGTCTGCACAACTGTTTTAGTATCAAGACCAATAGCGGCCTGCATGGTATCCAAGGTCTACTTCACCGATATGAGAACGAAGGACGGAGAGGGTCTTCTCTCCAAGATGGACCGTCTGATCAGGGCATCCGGCCTGTGCGACATCGACATGGAGAAGAAGTTCGTGGCAATCAAGGTCCACTTCGGAGAATTCGGGAACCTCGCGTACCCCAAGCCCCAGTACGTCAAGGTCATCTCCGACCTGGTGAAGGAGAAGGGCGGGATACCTTTCATGACGGACTGCAACACGCTGTACGTCGGGATGAGGAAGAACGCAGTGGAGCACCTCCAGTGCGCAGAACTGAACGGATTCAACTCCGTGACGACGGGATGCCAGACAATCATCGGTGACGGGCTGAAGGGTTCCGATGATGTCGAACTACCAATCGAGGGAGGCATCCACTGCGAGACAGCCAAGATCGGCCGCGCCATAGCGGATGCTGACATCATAATCACGCTGAACCACTTCAAGGGCCACGAGATCACCGGAATCGGGGGCGCCATGAAGAACCTCGGGATGGGATGCGCATCCAGGAGGGGCAAGATGGAGCTCCACACCTCCGGGAAGCCATCGATCGATGCTGATGCATGCAAAGGATGCGGAAGATGCCAGCGCGTGTGCGCCCAGGAGGCACTGACAATGGAAGGGAAGAAGATGGTCCTGGACAATACCAAGTGCGTGGGATGCGGCAGGTGCATCGCAATGTGCCCCTTCGATGCGATCTACGCCGAGTTCGACGAGAAGATGGACATCGTGAACAGCAAGATCGTCGAGTACACCAAGGCGATAATCTCCGGAAGGCCCAACTTCAACATCACCCTCCTCATGGATGTATCGCCATTGTGCGACTGCCATGACAACAACGACATGCCGATCATCCCCAACGTAGGGATGCTGGCATCCGCGGACCCCGTAGCTCTCGACAGGGCATGCGTGGACCTCGCCCAGCAGCAACCCTTGATCCCAGGCAGCGTCCTGTTCCACGAATGCCACGGCGACAAGCCCGGGGACATCTTCGCAGTCACCAACAAAGGCACCCACTGGCAGTCCCACTTCGAGCATGCGAAGAGGATCGGCCTCGGCGACGGAAGCTACGAACTCGTTAGGCTCCGATGAACGCTGATTAGTAACTTTCTTATAGAAGTTCTAACACTAATTCGCACCAATAAGCGATAGCGCTAGAAGGTTCTTGAAATGGCGAAGAAACAATTCAAGGCAGAATCGAAACAGCTGTTAGATCTGATGATCAACTCCATCTACACCCACAGGGAGATCTTCCTGAGGGAGATCATCTCCAACGCATCTGATGCTATAGACAAGCTCCATTACAAATCGATCACGGAGTCGGATGTACCCGTTTCCAGGGAGGACTTCCGCATCGACGTCAAGGTCGACAGGGACGCCAGGACGGTCACCGTGTCGGACAACGGTATCGGTATGACCAAGGAGGACATGGACGCCAACCTGGGAGTCATCGCCCACAGCGGATCCCTGGACTTCAAGAAGAACCTGGAGGAGGGTAAGGACGTCGACATCATCGGACAGTTCGGTGTCGGATTCTACTCGTCTTTCCTGGTGGCCGACAAGGTCACCGTGGTATCCAAGGCATACGGCCAGGACCAGGCATGGGTCTGGACCAGCGAGGGCGCCGACGGATACACCGTCAAGGAGGGCGAGAGGGACTCCTTCGGAACCGATGTCATCATGCACATCCGCGAGAGAGACGAGAACGAGGATTATGATAGATATCTGGACGACTACACCCTCGAGGACCTTGTCAAGAAGTACTCCGACTACGTCCGCTGGCCCATCCACATGGAGCTCGAGAAGGGCGATATGGAGGAGACCGGCGAGAAGAACGAGGACGGAACCCCCAAGAAGGAGTGGAGGACCCACATGGAGGACACCGTCGTAAACAGCATGGTGCCCATCTGGCAGAGGGACAAGTCATCCGTCACGGACGACGACTGCAAGGCGTTCTACAAGGAGAAGTTCCATGATTACGAGGAACCTATCTCGGTCATACGCGTGAACGCGGAGGGTGCCGTGAGTTACAAAGCGATGCTGTTCATCCCCAAGGTCGCACCGTACAACTTCTACAGCAGGGAGTTCGAGCCAGGCCTGCAGCTGTACTCCTCCGGAGTCATGATCATGGACAAGTGCAAGGACCTCCTTCCGGACTGCTTCAGGTTCGTGAAGGGTATCGTGGATTCCCCTGACCTCTCTCTGAACATCTCCAGGGAGATGCTCCAGCACGACCGCCAGCTCTCCATGATCAGGAGCAACCTCGAGAAGAAGATCAAGAACGAGCTTGAGAGGCTGCTGAAGGACGACAGGGAGACATACGAAGGCTTCCATAAGAACTTCGGACCCCAGCTGAAGTACGGAATCGTAGAGGACTGGGGAGCGAGAGCGGATCTCCTGAAGGACCTCATCATGTTCCACTCGATGGAGAAGGACAAGCCCATCACCCTCAGGGAATACGTCGACGGAATGAAGGAGGGTCAGGACAAGATCTTCTACGCATCCGCCGAGAGCGTGGCCAGGGCCAAGCAGATCCCTCAGGCGGAGCAGGTGCGCGACAAGGGCTACGACATCATCTGCCTCACCGAGGAGCTGGACGAGTTCACGCTCAGGACCCTGAGGAACTACGACGAGAAGCCGTTCTGCGACATCAACAGCAACGACCTCGACCTCGGCACCGAAGAGGAGAAGAAGGCGGCGGACACCAAGGAGGAGGAATCCAAGGATCTGCTGGACTTCGTCAAGGAATCCCTGGGCGACAAGGTGGACTCCGTGAAGCTGTCCAGGAAGCTCAAGACCCATGCAGTCTGCCTCAGCTCGGAGGGAGACGTGTCATTCGAGATGGAGAAGTACTTCGCGAACATCCCGGGAGCGCCCGAATCCGAGAGGGTGAAGGCCAAGCGCGTCCTGGAGATCAACGCGAACCACCCCGCTTTCGCGGCATTGGAGAAGGCATACAAGGATGACAAGAACAAGGCTAAGGCCATGTCCCTCATCATGCTGGACCAGGCCCTGCTCATGGCAGGCATGCCCGTGGAGGATATGCTCAGATACTCCGAGAGCGTGTTCAAACTGTTCTGATGGGAAAGGGGGACGACCCCCGTCCATCATTTTTTGGAATAATCAGAAGCTCTCGTGGAAGAGGCACTTGGTTTGATGCTCGGGCTCGCTGGAGGTGTTCATCCCCAGCTTCTTGTAGGTGCTCTCGTCCACTGCCGAAAGGATCACCGACGAGTGCACATCGCATCCCCTCAGGTTGGGGAGCATCGCAAAGGCCTTCTCGGCGTTCTTGTCGTTCCTGGCGATGATCGACAGCGCCACCAGCATCTCGTCGAGGTGCAGGCGGGGGTTCTTGTATCCGAGGTTGTCGACCTTAAGCCTCTGAACGGATTCGATGACCTCCTTGGAGATCAGCGTGATGGAATCGTCGATGCCTGCTATCTCCTTCAGCATGTTCAGCAGCAGGGATGAGGATGCCGTGGTCAGCGGCGTGGCCTTACCTGTGACGATCCTGCCGTCATCCAACTCCGCGGCGACGATCGGCCTCACAGTCTCATTCATCAGCTTCCTGACGGTGGCGACCGTGGGACGGTACTCGGGAGTGATGCCGGCGTTCTTCATGTAGATCTCCGCCTTGAGCAGGGTCTCGGGGGTGGCCCTTCCTTCCCTGCGGTCCCTCAATGTGGCGTAGTATCTCCTGATGATCTCGTAGTTGGCCGCCTTCCTGACAATCTCGTCATCGACGATGCAGTTCCCGGCCATGTTCACTCCCATATCAGTGGGCGACTTATAAGGTGATTCTCCGAGAACACCTTCAAGGATGGCGTTGACCACAGGGAAGATCTCGATGTCCCTGTTGTAGTTCACAGTGGTCTTCTCGTAGGCCTCGAGGTGGTAGGGATCGATCATGTTGACATCACCGAGGTCCACAGTGGCCGCCTCGTAGGCGATATTCACGGGGTGCTTGAGAGGAAGGTTCCATACCGGGAACGTCTCGAACTTCGCGTATCCGGCCTCGACCCCTC
This sequence comes from Methanomassiliicoccaceae archaeon, assembly GCA_016284295.1. GTDB lineage: Archaea > Thermoplasmatota > Thermoplasmata > Methanomassiliicoccales > Methanomethylophilaceae > Methanoprimaticola. Next base: position 157,441 of record JAEEOP010000001.1, read on the forward strand.
TCTTCTTCTCATGGTAGAGCTGGGAAAGGCACACCGCCATCTTCCCGCTTCCCGGACCGGGCGCGGTCACGATGACCAGGGGCTTGGTGGTGACGACGAAGTCGTTCTTCCCATATCCGTCGTCAGATGCGATGAGGTCGACGTTCGAGGGGTATCCGTCTATGAGGTAGTGCCTGTAGACCTTCAGACCCTCGGACTCGGCCTTCTTCTGGAAAGCCTCCGCCTCGGACTGTCCGTTGAAATGTGTGATAACGAGACCGCTGACAGCGATACCCCTGTCTGTGAACATGTCCACCAGCCTGAGGACCTCCATATCGTATCCGACGCTGAAGTCCTTGCGGATCTTCTTCTTGACGATGTCCTCGGCATTGATGACGATGATCGCCTCGGCGTCGGGTCCGAACTCCATGAGCATCCTGATCTTGCTGTCCGGCATGAATCCCGGCAGTACGCGGGATGCGTGGTAGTCATCGAAGAGCTTGCCTCCGAATTCGAGGTACAGCTTGCCTCCGAACTTCTTGATGCGTTCCCTGATCTGCTCGGACTGGCTCTTAAGATACATGTCGTTATCGAATCCTACCTTCATGTTCCTCACGGAATAACCTGCAAAATCCTATAAAACATAGGCGGAATGACACCTTTTTTAGATGCGTTGACCTGCCTTGTTCCCCGATACATCAGCCTTCTTCATCCAGGCTCGGAAGACAGAAAGGGATGCGAGGGACTGTTTTTTATTGACGTCAGGCCATTCCAGAACGAACATCCATGGCGTTCGATTCCTTTGCGAAGAAGCCCGAATACGATGTGGACGAGCTCCTGTCCCAGATAGAGCAGTACAGGGACGCCCACGGCGAGGAGTGCGAGTACGTCAAGTGCGAGCACAGGAACACGGACTATTCGGTCCTGGACCGCCAGCAGAAGGAATATTATCTTTACTGGAGGGACGAGCTCTCCCACGGCGTGTGCCTGAAATCCGACCGCGGATACGTCAAGCTCCGCCTGTGCGAGATCATCAACGACAGGGCCGACCCCAAGGCCAGGATGGATGAGCTCCGCCTCCTCTTCGACAGCACCAGGATGCACGGCGTTCCCCAGTCGGAGATCGCGATGGCCATGTTCGACTATTCCATCGCGAACGACCTGGACCTGCCTATAATGTGGATGGGGAAGGGATCCTTCAGATCGTTCATGGTCACATCGGAGCTGATGAGCTTCCCGGTGAAGAGGGTCGGCAAGGAGCTTGCCTGGTATCTGTCCGGGGGACCGAGGATCCATGCGGACGGTGTGGACAACCTGAAGCACATCCGCCTGTTCAACGACTGCCTGAGGGAGATCGACTTCTTCCTGCACGAGAACACCGGCAAGGGGATCGCACTCACATACTCCGAAGGCCAGGCCACGGAACTCTACAAGGTCTTCGCGTACCTGCCCTACGGCGGGAACAAGGACTACCAGATCGCATACGAGAGGCTCCGCGCCGACGGCATCTTCGGGGAGTTCATGTTGGGCCTGTTCACATACACCCGCAAGGTCCTATGCAAGGAGATCGGCGAGAAGGGGCCGTCCACCCCGTCATCGTTCAACAAGGAGTTCAGGAAGATCGTGGAGAGGGTGGCGAAGGAAGGGCCCTCCGAGCACGACCCCGTCATAGGCGCACCGCGTGGCACCCTCAGAACATCAATGTCCTCGAAGGAGAGGGCTCTGGTGGACATGGGCATGTCCCTGGAGAGGCAGTACGGCACGGTTGAAAAGCCCAAGGCCGTACTGAACGTCGACAGCGACGCCCCAAAGCAGCATGTCAGCCCCCACCTGAAGAGCGACATCGAGAGGAATTGGAACGTCGAGGTGGCGGAGAAGCAGGAGTACCTACCATCCGGGTTCACCAACCCCGACTACAGGTCTTTCAATGATGCTCAGCGCAAATTCTACATCTGCTGGAGGAACCGCGCCAGGAAAGGGATCTACGGGGAGACGGATGCGGGATACCTGTGGCTGTACCTCTGCGAGATAATCAACATCAAGGAAGAATCTGCAGAGATGATGAAGTGCCTGCTCGGGCTCAGGGAGGCCTACGGCTACGCGGACACGGAGAACGTGATAGGCCATGCATGCTTCGACTACGCCCTGGTCCACAAGCTCCCGATACCGTACCCGTCGATATACGAATCCAACGTCACCGCCTGCCTGGTCATGGACCAGTTCCTGGCAGGGAAGGATACGAAATTGGACAAGGAGCAGCTGCTGTTCCTGTCAGAGACCAAGGACAAGGCCATGGTCAAGGACCTGGACGACGACTGCGTTGGCATCACGGGACTGTTCCTCAGGAAGGCCGAGGAGAAGCTAGCATCGGAAGGAAGCAGTATCAAGGAGCACTGCAGCCTCGAGAGGTCCGTTGAATCCCTCCCGGTGTATGTCGGCCTGAAGTACTTCAAGGACATCCGCAAGGCGAGGGCGGAGTTCAACAACTACATCTACAACGCATCGTTCGACGATTCCCTGAAGGCCATCCTGAAAGCGGCTTTCAGCGCCGTCCGTCTCAAGAGGACCAACAGGCCGATCAAGGTCGCGAAGTTCACCGCGTTCGGCATAGACGGTAAGGACATGATGGCAGAATGCGCCGAGGAATGGTTCGAGGGGAAGAAGATCTCCGAGATCAAGGAAATCGCCTCTAGCATGGAGCTGGACCGCGATGCCATCGAAGGCGCCCAATCCGCGCTCAGCGACGTCACCCGCATGATGAAGGTGGATTACGGCGAGCAGGACGCTCCCGCCCCGGGATCGGAGACAGGACCGGAACCCGTTGCATCCTCTTCGTCGGACGACCCGTGGAAGGATCTCCGCGACAGACTGGACAAGGTCCAGCTCGGATATCTCGAAGCATGCCTGTCCGGCAAGGCCATCGCCTACCTCAAGGAGCACCGCACCACCATGACGAAGATGGACGATTCCATCAATGCCGCCGCCATGGACACCGTGAAGGACGCCATCCTGGAGGACGGAACGGTGTTCGAGGATTACGAGGAAAACGTCCACGCTATGTTGGAACGATAAGAGTATATGGTCGCTAGGTGTTGAGGGAACACTGATTGTCATGACCGCCACGGTTCCGAAGAGAACGCTCATAACGATGATGAACGCCCTTTCGTCGGGTGTCGTGCCCAGAAGGGGGCTGGAATACATAGCGGTCGGCAGGAAGAAGGAGACCGAGACATTCGTCAACGATCTCGATGACACCGACCAGGGCGGAGGAGCGTTCAGATTCATCTCCGGCCGCTTCGGGAACGGTAAGAGCTTCATGACGCAGATGGTCCGCAACTATGCGATGGACCGCGGCTTCGTCGTCATGGATGCCGATCTGGCGATAAACAGGAGGCTCACAGGATCCAAGAAGGAGGGCCTGAACACATACATGGAGCTGGTGAAGAACATGGCATACAAGGCCAGGCCCGACGGCGGCGCCATGGAACCTATCCTTCAGGGATGGATCCAGAACGTCATCGACAGGCTCTCTGATAGCACCGGGAAGGACCCCTCCGAGGTCACCAAGGAGGAGATCGAGAAGGAGATGCGCGGCATGATGTCCGAGCTCTCCAGCTTCCAGAACTACCAGGACTTCATGAGGGTCATCATCTGCTACATGCACGACCACTTGGACCAGAAGGACGACATCACCGCCCTCAGATGGCTGAAGGGCGAGCTGGACATGAAGAAGGAGTCCAGGAAGGAGCTCGGCACCAACATTGTCCTGAACGACAGCAACTGGTACGACGTCATCAAGATCTGGTCCGGGATCGTCAGGCGTCTCGGGTTCAAGGGACTGATCGTCTTCATAGACGAAGGGGTCATCCTCTACAAGCTTCAGAACAAGGTCTCCAGGTCCAACAACTACGAGCGCCTCCTGACGATGTTCAACGACATCATGCAGGGCAAGACACAGTATCTATCCATCTACGTGTGCGGCACGCCGGAGTTCATCGAGGACCCCAACAGGGGCCTGTACAGCTACGAGGCTCTCCGCTCCAGACTGGTGGCGGGACGCTACGAGAACGGGTTCGACAACTACCTCGGACCCATCATCAACCTCAAGCCCCTGACGAACGAGGAGATATTCGTCCTCCTCAGGACGATCAAGGACCTGCACGAGCAGAGGTACGAGTACGAATCCGGGATCACGGACGACATGCTGGAGAAGTACTTGAGGACGGTCATGTCCAACGTCGTGTCCTCGTCGATGATAACCCCCAGGGAGATCACCAGGGACCTGATCAGCCTTCTCGACACGCTGCATCAGAACAGGGACCTGGAGTTCCTGGACCTGGTGGAGGGAAGGACCGTGTACGCCGATGCGAACCCCGACGATGAGATCATCGAGGACCTCGAGGTATGACGGACCATTTCGAAAGGCTCCCGTGGTTCCTCAAGGAATACATCCACAGATGCAGATGGACCGGCTTCAGGGACATCCAGACTAGGACCTTCGATGCTTTCTACTCCACCGACGATCACATCCTGATATCCGCATCCACATCCAGCGGGAAGACCGAGGCGGCCATGTTCCCGGTCATAGAATCATTGTACAACAACCCTCCCGGGAGCATCGGCGCCCTATACATCGGACCGCTCAAGGCCCTGATTGACGACCAGTTCCAGAGGATGGGGCCGGTCCTCGGCGAATCGGAGCTGAGGGTCACCGGATGGCACGGCGACATCGGGAGAGGGTCCAAGGACAGACTCCTGGAGGAGCCTTCCGGCATACTTCAGATAACCCCCGAATCCCTCCAGAACATCCTGGCGTACAGCCCGGAGGAGGTGGAGAGGCTCTTCTGCGACCTGAGATTCGTGATAATCGACGAGGTCCATGCCTTCATGGCCTCCGACAGGGGGCTGCAATTGCTGTGCTGCCTCCAGAGACTGGAGGTCCTGGCCCATTGCGACCCCAGGAGGATCGGATTGTCCGCGACCATCTCAGACACCGCCAAGGCGGCCGAATGGCTGAACGCGGATTCCGGACGCCGCGTATCCGTCATAGACGGCGACCACGACCAGGTCAGGAACATCAGGATCCACTACAACGACTTCCCCCCTGCAGAGGAGGAGGATGACGGGGCGGAGAGGAAGAAGGCCATCACCTCGTACTACCTGGAGCTGTTCCGTGAGACCCACGGCCACAACTGCATCGTGTTCACCAACAACAGGCAGGATGCCGAGATCACCGCCAAATCCCTCAGGATAGTCGCCGAGAGAAAGGGATATCCGGACGAGGTGTTCATCCATCACGGAAGCATCTCCAAGGAGTACCGCAAGCTGGCCGAGGATAGATTGAAGGACACCTCCACGAAGACCACCACCGTCGCCACTGTGACCCTGGAGCTAGGCATCGACATCGGTGACCTGGACAAGGTCGTTCAGATCGATGCCCCGTTCACCTGCTCGGGACTGGTCCAGAGGATGGGACGCTCCGGGAGAAGAGGCAACGGCCAGAACCTGGTCATCATGTGCAACGACGACGCGATGGACTGGTGGAACAAGGTGGACGGCATCCACATGGGCCTGGTGAAAGCCGTGGCCATGAGCCAGCTCGTGCTGGAGGAGGGGTGGACCGAACCCATCTCCCCCAACGGCCTGCCGTACGGCCTGCTTTACCATCAGACCATGGAGTACCTCCGCCCCGGGATCGGAGCCAAGTTCACCGACCTGGTCTCGGACGTCCTCAGCCTATACCCTTTCAAGGACATCCCCAAGGACCGCTACAAGCTGCTGATCCAGAACCTTGTGAACCAAGGGCATCTGCAGGTCATGTCCGATAACACCATTCTGATCGGCGACAAGGCGGAGAGGCTGGTCTTCAACCGCGAGTTCTGCTCCGTCTTCACCGCCAAGAAAGAAATCGCTGTGAAATGCGGCGGGAAGATGGTCGGGTCCATACAGACGCTTCCCAAGGAGGACGAGCTGATCCAGCTCGCGGGCCGCGTGTGGACTGTGCTGAAGATATCGGACGACAGAACATCCATCGACGTGGAGGAATGCGAGGGGGATGCCAACAACCCCTGGAGCTCCGGAACACCGCCGGTCCACACCAGGGTCATGAGGAAGATGCTGGAGGTCCTCAGCTCCGACGACGACTACCCGTTCCTGGACGCCGCGGGGAAGCAGCGCCTCGACGAGTGCAGGTCCATAGCCAGATCCGTCGGCATGACGGAGATGTGCTGCGAGAAGGTGGGAGGATACAGACTCTATCCTTGGCTGGGGACAATCCAGTTCGACACCCTCAGGAGGATCCTCCAGAAGGTCATCGGCACCGACAAGGTCAGGTACATGCAGCCCTACTACATCGACGTCCGCACCAAACTGTCCTACGACGAGATCGTGGACAGGGTGCACGGATACATGGAAAGCAAGAGTCCTATCACGCTCATAGACGACGAGGACCTCATGAGATTCGGGAAATACGACGCGTACGTCCCTGAGTCCCTGCTGGCTCAGTCGTTCTCCGAGAACCGCCTGGACTACGACCTGGAGTTCCGATCCGACTCTATTTATTATAATAAATAAGGCATCACGGGACACATGCAGACGTCCAAGAGGATCACGGACATACCCATGTCCGGTATCAGGAAGATGTTCGATCTCGCCGGCCCGGACTCCATAAACCTGGGCCTCGGAGAGCCGGACCTGGCGCCTCCGAAGGAGGCTGTCGAGGGAATGAACAGGGCGGCGACCGAGGGGCGCAACAAGTACGGCCCCACAGCAGGCATACCCGAGCTCAGGGATGCCGTCGCCGACAGGTTCCGCAAGTACGGCGACATCACCGGGAAGAACATCATGATCACCCCCAGCGGATCCTCCGCGCTTCTCGAGATCACCATGAGCGTGGTCAACCCGGGGGACGACGTTTTGGTCCCCAGCCCGGGTTTCGTCATCTACGGCCCCCATGCGCAGCTTGCCGGGGGCAGCTACACCGAGTACAGACTCACCGACGGCGACTTCCAGCCGGACATCGACGACATCCAGTCGAAGATCAAGCCGAACACGAAGATGCTGGTCGTCACCAATCCCTCCAACCCCACGGGAGGGGTCCTCAACGAGGACAGTTACAAGGCCCTGTGCGACATCGCTGCGGACAAGGACATCACCATCCTCGCCGACGAGGTCTACGAGTCCTTCATCTACGAGGGGAAGCACCATTCGTTCATGAACCAACTGGACAAGGCAATTGTCGCAAGCGGGTTCTCCAAGATGATGGCCGTCACCGGCTGGAGAATGGGATTCCTCTGCGCCAATGAGGATATGATGGAGTACCTGATCAAGATGCAGTACCATGTCTGCGCCAGCCCCAACATGCCCGCAATGTACGGCATACTGGATGCGCTCCCCCACATCGACCCCTACTTGGAGGAGGCAAGGAAGACATACAAGGCCAGGAGGGACCTGATCTGCAAGAGGATCAACGCAATCCCCGGAATGAGCATCGAGCCGCCCAAGGGAGCGTTCTACGCATTCCCCTCCTACGACCTCGACATGAAGTCGCAGGACCTTGCCGGGGAACTGGTCAAGGCGGGCCTCATATGCACCCCGGGATCCGCATTCGGAAAGTACGGCGAGGGACACCTGAGGTTCTCCTACGCCGCTGACGAGAAGAAGATCGATGCCGGGATGGACATCCTGGAATCCACGATGAAGAAACTGAGGAATTGAGATGTCGGACGAATTCGACCCCAACGCGGGCCTCTTCGGAGACCCTGAGCCTGAGAAGAGCCCCGAGGAGCTCCTCAACGATTACGCATTCGGAAAGAACCCCAACAGAGCGGTGGCGATGGAGACCCTCTTCGGCAAGAGGCTCATCGAGGACACCCTGAACGACGAGAAGCTCCCCATCGAAGGGAAGATGTCGTTCGTGTTCAAGGCCACGTCCCACGCAGTGCTGGATATGGTCATGCAGTGCCTTCCCCCCGAGTACAGGGAGGAGGTCGCCACAAGCCTCGATTCCTTCATAGGCATGAACCTGGTCAACCAGAGGTTCAAGGTGGACCTTGTTGATGCAGTAATGACCGAGCTCAGCAAGGTGGAGCAGGAAGAGAACGAATCCGACGAGCAGTTCGAGGAGAGGCTCGGCAAGATGGAGGAGGGATGGTGGTACATCCCCCAGCCCATCCTCAACGGGCGCAACCCGAACGATGCCATCCAAGAAGAGATGGGCAAATACGGACTGAACCAATGACAGAAGACCGCTGGGTGACCGCATCCGCCCCGGGAAAATTCGTGGTCCTGGGGGAGCATTCCGTCGTGTACGGCAAGCCTGCACTTGTGCTGGCCACCGACAGGAGGATCACCTGCAGCGTAAGACGCAGCCAGCGCAACAGCCTCAACGGGGAGGCGCTGGACCTGTGGCGCCAGCCCCACTTCCAGTACCTGACCAGGGACATGGGCTACTGCCTGGATTTCCTCACGACCAGCGAGATCCCATCCGGTTCTGGCATGGGTTCGTCGGCGGCGTTGTCCGCCGCCCTGGCATTGGCCATACGCACCGAACGCGGGGAGTTCCCCACGGAGCTGTCCCTTGTTGAGGAGGCCTACGGAGCGGAGCTCCACGCACAGGGCAACGGGTCGCCCATGGATGCATCCGCATGCGTCCACGGAGGAGGGATAGCCGTCAACATCCCCGAGGAGAAGGATGAGCTGTGGACCATCAGACGCGGGGAGAGGACATGGAAGGTGTCGGACATCAAGACCCCCGACCTGTCCTTCGTGATAGGCAACACCGGGATCAAGGCACCCACCGGCCCTCAGGTGGAGAAGGTCCGCAGATACACCAAGAAGAGCGGCTTCGCCACCGATATCATCGAAGAGATGGGCATGCTCACGATGGAGGGATACAAGGCCCTCAAATCAGGGAACAAGGAGCTCCTGGGCCGTCTGATGACGCAGGACCACAAGCTCCTGTCCATCCTCGGCGTATCCTGCAAGGAGTTGAACAAGCTGGTCTATGCTGCGCTCCCGTACTCTTACGGGGCGAAGCTCACAGGGTCAGGAGGCGGAGGGTGCATGGTCGCTCTCACCGACGAGCCGGACAAGGTGGCCGACATAATCAGGTCCAGAGGCGGCACCCCGTTCATCATGAAGAGCGGATCGGAGGGTGCGCGCATGGAGGTCGGCGTGGCCAAGGGAAGCCCGATGGAGATTCCCATGATATGAGGTTGAACCCATGGGAATCATAGAGGACGAGATCGCAAGGCTAATGCAGAAATGCATAAGCTGCGGCAAATGCACACCGAACTGCCCCTCGAACAAGTATGGAGGGGTCGATCCCCACGAGATCATGATCGGCGGGGAGACCGACGTGAGCAAATGCATCCTGTGCGGAACATGCTCCCAGGTGTGCAGACGCACCGACCCGTTCACCGTCATGAGGGATCTGAAGGCCCTCGCGAACGATCTGCATGTATCCGACACCTACAAGAACACCGGACTCGCCATGCCAAAGAGCGAGCATCCCTCCCGCGGGGAGCTCGTATGCGAATGGGATGGAGATGATGTGTACATCATGCCCGGGTGCGTGGTACAGTGCAAGGTCCCATTCCTCGAATACGCGGCGATGACTGCGATCAAGACCGTCGGCAAAACCTGCTCGGAGCTGGAAGGCCCCGGTTGCTGCCTGCGCCCCCCTCAGTTCAGGGAGATGATGAACACCGAGAGGCATGACATCATCGCAGGGATGACGGCCAACGCGAAAGGGAAGGATGTCATCACACTCTGCGGAGGCTGCACCGATGCGCTCCGCGAGTACGGTGAGGAAAACCTGAACATGATCGACTTCCTCTACGACAACATCGACAGACTGCCGAGGTTCGAGAGGTCGTTCAAGGTCGCGGTTGAGCCCGGATGCTCCTGCATGCCCATAAAGAAGAAGATGATCGAGATCGTCACCAGGCTTAGCTGCGAGTTCGTCAACAACGGGATGGGTTGCTGCGGAAAGGATACCGTCCTCGCCGAGCAGATGATGGCCGACAGGGAGAAGGAGTGCAGCAACGGATGCCTCATAGTCGTCGCGTGCCCAAAATGCTTCACCAAATATGATGCACAGCCCGACGGCATGCCCGTTCTGTTCCTGTCCGAGCTGGTCGCATGGGCCGCAGGCCATACGGAGACCTTCAAGTATCACAACATACCGCTCGAACCGGACAACGAGGATTTCTACAGACCGAGGTTCGACGGATTCATACCCAAGGAGTCCAAGGGCATGAGATGGTGAGATTCTTCTCACAATTCAATTTCTAAAATACAAAAAAAACTGGCCTCTAAGTTGAAAAAGTGGTCTGTCCATTGAGAAAGTAACCACACAAACACAACGAACAGGCCAGTTCGTCCACTTACCTCAATCCTAATTAATTTACCGCTGGTCTGCGCGAAGCGTTTGTGTGGTC
>JAEEOP010000044.1 GCA_016284295.1 Methanomassiliicoccaceae archaeon
TGGCCCTTCCCCTTGTCATAAAGAGGCTCATTGAACATATGACAACCTCATTGGAATACCCTTGAAATAAAGAACAAAAGGAGATTGATAACAGAAATAGAGAAGAGCGTCGCCGTTCGATTCAACCGATATTCATAGGACAACACGGTGTACCTTGGGGGTTACCGCAACAGAACACATACCACGACCCCATGAGTGAAAGAAGCACCGCGATCCATCAATCCAACACCATTCTGCGAACGGCAAGACACAACATCCGAGGCCATGATTCCATGTCATGGAAGGCCGCAGTCTGCATTCCGAGTGTCGTCGCGACTATCGCGACCGTCACCATCGCTGTTGCTAACAGTCCTAGTCTCTTTGCCGTTTCCATCCGAAAACACCTCCTTACAGTAATTCGGACGGAAATGAAACAATTGCATTTGATATTTGAAAGGCCACTGTCGAAACGAACAATGGTTCGAAAGAGTTGACAACATATGCACAAACATGGTCTCACGGGACATGAACTGTGCGATTTCGCACAAAATGAGCGAGTTTGTACTATCCTTTACAGTGATAATAGAAGATAGAACGACAATGGTCACATCGCGATTAGATGTTCCCGATTTCGCACTGTCTCCAGGGATCAGTTGCTCTCGTCCTTGAGGAGCATCTTGTAGCCTACGGGCATGACCTTGATGAACCTGTCGCAGCTGTTCTCCCAGTCACTCAGAAGGGATTCGGCCTTCTTGCTTCCGGTATACTTCAGGTGATCAGTCAGTATCCTCTTCAGATCCTCGCGGTCCTTCGGATCGTCCATCAGGTCGATCTCCACCATGTCCATGTTGCAATGGCGGTCGAAGTCCCCCACGTCGTCCAAGACGTAAGCGACACCTGCGGACATTCCTGCAGCGAAGTTCCTTCCGCAGCTTCCTAGCACGACGACCTTTCCGCCGGTCATGTACTCGCAGCAATGGTCTCCCACGCCTTCCGCGACGGCTATGGCTCCGCTGTTACGCACACAGAACCTCTCTCCGACGGTACCGGCGACATAGAGCTCTCCTGCAGTCGCTCCATAGAGGATGGTGTTGCCCGCGATGACGTCCCCGGGCTTCGAACCCTTGCGGGATATCGATATCCTTCCGCCCGAGAGTCCCTTTCCGACGAAGTCGTTGGCCTGTCCCTCGAGATTGAAAGATACTCCTTTCGCTAGGAACGCTCCGAAGCTCTGTCCCGCCTCGCCTTCGAATGCGACACTGATGTCATCCGCCTTCAATCCCCTCAGGATCTCTCCCGAGAGCATTGCACCCACCGAACGATCGGTGTTCTTGATCTGATATTGACATGGACTACCGTTGCAGACATCCTCGACGATCCTCTTGTCAAGACAGTCGCCTATCATATCGGGCTGTCCCTCGTCGAATGTCCTGGTGCCTTCAGCCACCTGCAAAAGAGGCGATATGTCCAGCATCGATCCCCTTCCAGAGATATTCCTGACATCAATGAGATCGGCCCTTCCGATTATGTCATCCAGACTGCGGTATCCCATGGCTGCGAGACGTCTCCTGACATCCTCTGCTATGGCCGTGAGGTAGTTGATCACGTTCTCTGGAGTGCCCTTGAACTTGGCCCTCTTCTCCGGATCCTGGGTGGCTATTCCTACCGGGCATGTGTTGGTCTGACATTTGCGGCACATGACGCAACCCATAGAGATCAGGATCGATGCAGCGAAACCGTATTCCTCCGCTCCTAGGAGGGCTGCGATGATCACATCGCGCCCGGTCTTCATCTGACCGTCGACCTGCAGCCTCACGCGTCCTCTTAGACCGTTGGAGACCAAGGCCTGCTGTGCTTCGGCGATTCCGAGCTCCCATGGTAGTCCTGCGTATCTCATCGAGGACATGGGCGCTGCTCCCGTTCCTCCGTCAGCTCCCGATATAAGGATGATGTCTGCTCCTGCCTTAGCGACTCCTGATGCGACCGTTCCCACGCTCGCTTCGGATACCAGCTTGACGCTGATCTTCGCAGTGGGATTCACGCATCTCAGGTCGAATATCAGCTGCTTCAAGTCTTCGATGGAATAGATGTCGTGATGAGGAGGCGGTGAGATCAGTGTGACCCCGGGCAGGGTGTGGCGGGTGGCCGCGATGATCTGATCCACTTTGAAACCCATCAGCTGTCCGCCCTCTCCGGGCTTGGCCCCTTGTGCGCATTTGATCTGCAACTCGTCGGCGTTGACGAGATACTCCGCATCGACTCCGAACCTTCCTGATGCGACTTGCCTGACGGCTGAGCGTATGTCCCTTCCGTCAACAGGCTTGTTCCTTGCAGAATCCTCTCCGCCCTCTCCGCAGTTGCTCTTGGCCTTGATGCGGTTCGCTGCCTCGGCAGCGGTCTCGTGGGCCTCCTTGCTAATGGCTCCGAAGGACATGGCCTCTATCACGAACCTCTTGAGGATCTCGGATGCGGGCTCGACCTCTTCCAACGGGACAGAGGTTCCCTTCCTCTCCTCCATGAGGTCGCGGATGTAGAACAGACCGTCTCCTAGATCGACCTTGTCCGCGAATGCCTGATAGTTGGCCGGATCGGATGATGCTGAATGGAGCAGCTTGACGGCCTCGGGGCACCATGCGTGCCTCTCTCCTCCGTTACGGCATACGTACATGCCCGGATCGGGGAGCTCCGTGCTCTCTGATGAGTAAACTGATGAATGGCATGAGATGATGTCCTCAGCAATCTCCTTGAGTGTGATTCCGCCGATGTTGGAGGTGGTCCCTGACAGATACTTGCTGCACAGTCCCTTGTCCAATCCGATTGCCTCGAACAGACATGATCCACGGTACGACCTGATGGTCGATATGCCCATCTTGGACATGATCTTCATGAGTCCCTTCTCAAGAACGCGGATATACCTGTACTCCGCGGTATCGGGGTCGTACGGGACCTTTCCTGAACGTGATAGTTCCTCGACCTCGGCATAGGCCAGGTAAGGGTTGACCAGATTCGCTCCGTAGGCGAACAGCATAGCTATATGCTCCACCTCCCTGGGCTCTCCTGATTCCACGATGATTCCCGTGAGGAGACGCTTCTTGTTCTCGACCAGATGCTGATTAACGGCCGCGAGCGCCAGCAGGGAAGGTATCGGTGCATGCTTGGAATCTATGCTCCTGTCCGAGAGGATGATGTAAGAATCTCCCTTCTCGACTATCTCGTCCGCCTGTCTGCATATGGAATCCAATGCTTCCTCGAGTCCCTCAGGTCCCTTGGACACATCAAAGACGATAGGTATGACCTCGGTGGAGAATCCGCGGTACCTCAGGTTCTTCAAGAGGTCCAGCTCACGGTTCGTGATGATCGGGTGCCTGACCTTGACGATATGGCAGCTGTCCGATGCGGGAGAGAGCATGTCATTCTGAAGCGGTCCGATGTATCCTGTGATGGACATGACCAGCTCCTCCCTTATCGGATCGATGGCAGGGTTCGTGACCTGCGCGAAGGACTGCCTGAAGTAGTTGAAGAACAGCTGAGGCTGGTCTGACAGTATCGGTAGAGGCGTGTCACATCCTGTGGATGAGACCGGCTCCTTGAAATTGAGTATCGAGGACACGAACGTGTTGTCGATATCCTCCTTGGTGTAGCGGAACATGCCTTTGGCATGGACCATGTCCTGGACCGAGCGATCGACCGTACGACCGGAAGATACATCTGCCAGATCGATACGATTCTTCTCCAGCCAGTCCCTGAACGGATATGCGGAAGCAAGAGCTCCTTTGATCTCGCTGTCCCTGACGATCCTGTTCCCTTCGGTGTCGATGAGGATCATCTTTCCGGGCCTCAGCCCTCCGGACTCCTTGATAGAAGACCCTTCTATCGGCAGGACTCCGGTCTCTGATGCCATGATCATGAGCCCGTCGTTGGTGATTGTGTACCTGACCGGACGCAGTCCGTTCCTGTCCAGCATCCCTCCTGAGAGCTTTCCGTCGGTGAACAGCACCGCTGCAGGCCCGTCCCAGGGCTCCATGTAGATCGAATTGTACTCGTAATAGGCCTTCAGGGAATCAGGGATCGGGTTCTTGCTGTTCCATGACTCGGGGATGAGCATGGACATCGCGTTGGACATCGAAAGCCCGCTCAGGGTCATGAACTCGAACACGTTGTCCATCGATGCGCTGTCGCTCATGCCCGGCTGGACTATAGGCGAGATATCCTCGATGTCGGAGAAGGTCTTGTTCTTCAGTATGCTCTCCCTTGCGCGCATCCAAGAGCGGTTTGCGTTGATGGTGTTGATCTCACCGTTGTGGCAGAGCATCCTGAAGGGCTGTGCCAGCTTCCACATGGGAACGGTGTTCGTACTGAATCTGGAATGGACCATCGCGACCGATGATTTGAGGTCGGGATCGCTGAGGTCGAGATAGTAGCGGCGTATCTGCTCGGGGGTGAGCATGCCCTTGTAGACGATGGTCTTGGTGGAGAGGCTGCAGATGTAGAACTCTTCATCCTGCACCTTCCTCTCGGTGTGCTTCCTGAGCAAGTACAGCTTCTTCTCCAGGGTCTCCTGGCTGTCATAGCTGCTCAGGAACACCTGGACTATGCGTGGCTCCGTCTCCAAGGCCAGGGGTCCGGGGACGCTGTGGTCCACAGGCACATCGCGCTCTCCGATGATCTTCAGACCGACGGCCTTGGCCTCCTCCCTGAATATCGAAAGACAGTTCGCCGATCTGGAGGCGTCCTTGGGAAGGAACATCAGGCCTGTACCGTACCTTCCGGCCTCAGGCGCATCTATACCGCACTTCAGGACGAAGTCGTGAGGGATCTGTATCGTGATTCCGGAACCATCACCGGTGCAACCGTCGGCGTTCTCAGCCCCACGGTGCGCCAGATTCTCCAGGACCTTAAGACCGCTATCCACGATTCCATGGCTAGCGCTGCCGTCTATCCTTACGACCATGCCGACTCCGCAGGAATCCCGCTCGTCAGCGGGGTCGTAAAGACCGCATACTGGATTCATATGAACTCTCTTCAGTGGATGAACAGCAGCTCTCTGTACTTGGGCAGAGGCCACATCTGATCGTCAATCATCATCTCAAGCGAATCCACATGCTCCCTAATCTTCTCGAGCATGGGTGCGACATCGTCGTGGTACATGACCGCGGTCTTGCGGTCCTCGTCCATCTTGGACAGCTTCTCTTCCATCTTGTCCAGCTTGATGACGTATGCCTCCGCTGAGGAGATGTCGTCTGAGATGCGCTTGATCAGGTTCATCTGTGATGCTGCCATCTTCTTGAACTCGGCTGCAGGGTACAGTTCCTTCAGGCCCTTGACGTTCTGCAGGAGCATGCTCTGATATCTGATCGCCACTGGAATTACGTGGTTGGTGGTCAGGTCGCTGAGAACCCTTGCCTCGATTGCGAGCTTCTTGCAGTAGATCTCCCAGTAGACCTCCTTCCTGGACTCCAGCTCGACCTTGGTCATGACGCCGGTGTCCTTGAAGATCTTGATGGTCTCCTTCGTGGTGTACTGGTCGTAGATCACGGGCGCTGATGTCTCGCAGTCAAGGCCACGCTTCTTAGCCTCGGCCTTCCACTCGTCGGAGTATCCGTTTCCGTCGAAGCAGATGTTCTTACATGCCTTGAAGGTCTCGCGGGTCTCGTCGAGGACCGCCTGCATCACAGGGGTTCCGGCGGACACCCTCTTCTCCACCGCCTTCTTGAAGATGTTCAGCTGATAGGCCAGGATGGTGTTGAGCACCATGATGGGTCCGGAGCAGTTCGCGCTGGATCCGACGGCCCTGAACTCGAACCTGTTTCCGGTGAATGCGAAGGGAGAGGTCCTGTTCCTGTCGGTGTTGTCCACCAGCAGCTCGGGGATCTGGGGGATTCCCAGGCTGTAGCCCTTCTTTCCGCTGATCTTGACCATGTCCTTGCTTGCGAGGAGCTTCTCGAAAGCTTCGGTGACCTGCTTTCCGAGGAAAGAGGAGATGATCGCGGGAGGAGCCTCGTTCGCTCCGAGCCTGTGTGCGTTGGTCGCGTTGAGGACCGTTGCCTTGAGCAGTCCGTTGTTGTCATAGACTGCCTTGAGTGTGTTCGCCATGAAGCACAGGAACCTGAGGTTCTCCTCATCGGTCTTACCGGGGGACATCAGTCCGATTCCGCTCTCGGTACCGAGGGACCAGTTGCAGTGCTTTCCAGAACCGTTGATTCCCGCGAAGGGCTTCTCGTGGAGGAGCACCTCGAATCCGTGCCTCTCGGCGACGTTCTTCATCAGGGACATGAGGAGCAGGTTGTGGTCGATTGCGAGGTTCGCTGCCTCGTATACGGGAGCGATCTCGAACTGGTTGGGCGCCACCTCGTTGTGCCTGGTCTTGACCGGGATTCCCAGTTTATATGCCTCGATCTCGAGATCCCTCATGAAGTTCAGGACCCTCGGAGGGATGTCTGCGAAATAGTGGTCGTCCAGCTGCTGGTTCCTGGCGCTGTCGTGCCCAAGGAGGGTACGGTCCGTCAGGACCAGGTCGGGGCGGTCCATGTACAGGTCCTTGTCCACAAGAAAGTACTCCTGCTCCCAGCCCAGATATGAGTGGATGACCTCGTCGCCCTCTCCGAAGAACTCGAGGATTCCCTTGGCGGCCTTGGTCACTGCCGCGTCTGACTTCAGGAGAGGCGTCTTGTAGTCCAGGGCCTCTCCGTTGTAGGAAACGAATACTGTGGGGATACAGAGCGTGTCTCCGATGATGAATGCGGGCGATGAGGGATCCCATGCGGTGTATCCTCTCGCCTCGAATGTGTTCCTCAGACCTCCGCTGGGGAATGATGATGCATCGGGCTCCTGCTGGAAGAGGAGCTTTCCGCTGAAGTTCTCCATGGCCTCGCCGTGACGGCGTGGATCGGTGAATGAGTCGTGCTTCTCCGCAGTACCTCCGGTCAGAGGCTGGAACCAGTGGGTGTAGTGGGTGGCTCCGTGGTCCATTGCCCACCTCTTCATTCCCTCAGCCACATGGTTTGCGACTTCCTTGTCCAGGGTCGCTCCCCTCTCGACGGTCTCGTAAATGGACCTCCTGGTCTCCTCGGAGAGATACTTTCTCATCGCCGCTCTGTTAAAGACGTTGCAGCCGTAGTACTTCGACGTCTCCTTCTCGGGGGCGGTCGTTACGACGGGCATCTTAGCATTCGCCTTATCAACCACAGTGAACCTAAAGTTCTGCATGGTTCGATAACTCGAAACACGATTTTTATATCTTTTGCAGAGAAGATTTTGCCATTCAGCAATTTGGTCTGCGATAGGTCATGCAAATACATGAGTTGTCGGATTTCAGACATTTTTCGCTACGAAATCAGAAAAACTGCTCCCGGAGAAGGGCGCAGCGGAGCGCCGGAACTCCGGGAGGAAAAACGGTTTAAAGACCCTTGTGCGCCATGGCGGCCTTCACCAATCCGAAGTGCAGAGGCGAGGGCGAGAGAGGCCTGCTCTTGAACTCAGGGTGGAACTGAGCGGCCATGAAGTAGGGATGCCCGTCAAGCTCAGCGATCTCCATCCTCTTGCCGTCCTCGGACCTGCCGGTGAAATGCCATCCAGCAGCCTCCAATCTATCGATATAGTCGATATTTACCTCGTATCTGTGCCTGTGGCGCTCGTCGCAGCCATCGGATCCGTAGAGCTCGGCGGCCTTGGACCCTCCAGCGATCACGGTATGACGGGAACCAAGTCTCATGGTGCCTCCCATATCGCTGATATCGGCCTGCTCCGGCATGAGGATTATGACTGGATTTGCCGTATCTGGATTGAACTCTGAGGAATCGGCATCGTTCAGGCCCACCACATGCCTGGCGATCTCGATGGTGGCCACCTGGAATCCCAGGCAGACTCCCAGGAACGGGATCTTGTTCTCCCTGGCGTAATTGGCGGCTGCGATCTTCCCCTCGACTCCCCTGGTCCCAAATCCTCCGGGAACCAGAACTCCGTCGCATCCTTCCAGCAGATCCTTGGGGTTCTCTGACAGGAACCTGTCGGAATCGATGAATCTTACTTTTACTCCACAGTTTAGTTTAGCGCCCGCGTGCGTGAAGGATTCCAAGTGGCTGAGATATGAGTCAGCAAGGGCTGTGTACTTGCCTACGAGCGCTATCTCCACACGGCCTTTCGGGTTGACGATCCTCTCGACAAAACCCTTCCACTCGCTCATATCGGACTTCTTCGTCAGAGGGCCGAGGTCCATGCGCTTGATGATGTAATCGGCGACACCCTGTTTCTCCAGGATCATGGGGACCTCGTATATCGTACGGGCATCTGGACACGAGATGACCGCGCTCTCGTCAACGTCGCAGAACATCGAGATCTTCCTCTTGGCAGAATCTGTGATCTCGCTCTTGCATCTGCATATGATCATGTCCGGCCTGATACCGGCGTTCATCAGGTCCTTGACGGAATGCTGGGTGGGCTTGGTCTTCTCCTCCCCGACGGTACCCATGATCGGCACCAGGGTGCAGTGGATGAACAGAGCGTTCTCGTTCCTTCCTATGTCCCTGCCGAGCTGTCTGACCGCCTCCAGGAAAGGCATGGACTCGATGTCTCCGACAGTTCCTCCGAGTTCCACGATGACCACGTCTGCATCCGAATTCCTTGCGGCTTGTATCATGCGCGATTTGATCTCATCCGTTATCTGAGGGATGATCTGAACCGTCTTACCCAGATAGGAGCCCTTACGCTCGTTCTCGATGACCGAGCGATAGACCTTTCCTGTGGTAATGTTGTTGTCCCTGCCGAGGTTGAGGTCCATGAAACGCTCGTAGTTCCCGAGGTCAAGATCGACCTCCCCTCCGTCGTCCAAGACATAGACCTCACCATGCTCGTATGGGTTCATGGTACCCGCATCTATGTTGAGGTATGGATCGACCTTGATCGATGTCACCCTGATTCCACGGGATTTCAACAGAAATCCTATGGAGGATGCAGTGATTCCCTTGCCTAAACCCGAAATAACTCCGCCGCTGACGAAAATGAATTTCATTGAAATCAACGGGATTGAATGACTGCTGTCAAACTTATTAAACCTTCTTTTTGTCGGATTTCAGACAAATGCCGTTTTTCAGGGAAATTAGGGTTAAATAGCATCTATTTGATGGGAACATCCCGATGATAAGTTACCTCGTGCTCGAAGATGGAACGGTGTATGAAGGGGATTCGTTCGGTTATCAGGCCGAAGCTTTTGGAGAAGTCGTATTCAGCACCGGAATGAGCGGATATCAGGAGAGTCTCACCGACCCTTCGTACAAGGGCCAGATACTTGTGATGACGTTCCCCACGATAGGAAACTACGGGGTCAACGACGAGTACTTCCAGTCGATCGGGATCCACTGCCGTGCCCTCGTTGTCAGGGAATACACCGAGATTCCTTCAGATTCCTACAAGGGAAAGACCATCGACGAGTTCCTCAAGGACTTCAAGGTCCCCGGGATCTCCGGAATCGATACAAGAGATCTCGTCATCAGGATTAGGGAGCAGGGAACACTCAAGGGAGCTATCATCTACGACGAGGATGCGATCGACGAGACCATCGATGAGCTCAAGAGGATGCCTGCACCATCCGATGCGGACCTGGTCCGCGAGGTGTCCTGCAAGAGCATCGAGAGATACGACAACGGAAAGGAATACACCGTAGGGCTGTTGGACTGCGGCGAGAAATCCCGTATCCTTCACGACCTCAGCGAGGTCTTCAACGTCATCATGTTCCCATACGACACCCCCTCGGATGTCATGATAGACACTGGAATCCAGGGGATTCTGGTCTCCAACGGGCCTGGGAACCCCAGTCATCCCAACATCATCAAGGGTCCCGTGAAGGCGGTCTCCGACCTTTCACCGGTCATGCCAATCATGGGAATATGCCTAGGAAATCAGATCACTGCCCTGTCATTCGGCGGAAGCACCTACAAGATGAAGTTCGGACACCGCGGATGCAATCAGCCCGTTTCCTACGAGGGGCGCGTCTACATCACCAGTCAGAACCACGGTTTCGCCGTGGACGAGAACAGCCTAGAAGGCACAGGGCTCATAGCGGATCAGTTCAACATCAACGACCGCAGCGTGGAGGGAATGAAGCACAAGGACCTCCCGATCTTCACCTCGCAGTATCATCCGGAGGCTCATCCGGGACCGCACGACACTTCGTTCCTGTTCCGTAGATTCTCCGAGGTCGTAAGGGGGGAGCGCAGATGAAGAAGCAATACAACAAGCTGCTGGTTATCGGATCGGGACCTATCGTCATAGGACAGGCAGCGGAATTCGATTTCTCAGGTTCACAGGCATGCCGCTCGCTGCGCGAGGAAGGATACAAGACGGTGCTGGTGAACAGCAACCCCGCCACCATCCAGACCGACCCCGATACCGCAGACAGCGTCTACATCGAGCCCCTCACCGCCGAATCGGTCGCGAAGATCATCGAGAAGGAAGGTGTCGATGGAGTCATCTCAGGAATGGGAGGGCAGACCGGACTCAACATCTCTGCGGAACTCGCGGAGAAGGGATACCTCAAGAAGTACGGCGCAGAACTGGTCGGGACACAGCTTGAGGCCATCGACAAATCAGAGGATAGGGAGCTGTTCAAGGAGACAATGGAATCCATCGGCGAACCCGTTCCCAAATCCAAATCGGTCAACAGCGTCGAGGAAGCCATCGAAGCAGTCAAGTTCATCGGAAAGTACCCTGTGCTTGTCCGTCCCGCATTCACGCTAGGTGGAACCGGAGGAGGTATCGCATACAACGAGGAGGAGCTTCGCGAGATTTGCAAGCTCGGACTCTCTTACAGCCGTATCCATCAGGTGCTCATCGAGGAGAGCGTGCTCGGATGGAAGGAGATCGAGTACGAGGTCATGAGGGACTCCAAGGACAACTGCATCATCATATGCAACATGGAGAACCTGGACCCCATGGGAATCCATACCGGAGAGTCCATCGTCTGCGCACCCTGCCTGACCCTCTCCGATCAGGACCTGCAGATGTTCCGCAGCGCATCGATCAAGATCATCCGTGCGCTGAAGATCGAGGGCGGATGCAACGTGCAGTATGCGTTCGATCCCGTCACACACGATTACCGTGTCATCGAGGTCAACCCGAGAGTATCGCGTTCATCAGCATTGGCATCCAAAGCGACAGGATACCCCATCGCTAGAGTCGCCACCAAGATAGCGGTCGGATACACATTGGATGAGATCCCGAACCGCATCACCGGAAAGACCTATGCGGCATTCGAGCCTGCTATCGACTACATCGTCATCAAGATCCCACGCTGGCCCTTCGACAAGTTCCGCACAGTGGACAGACATCTTGGAACACAGATGAAATCCACCGGGGAGATAATGTCCATCGGCCGCACAGTGGAGGAATCGATCCTCAAAGGACTCCGCTCGCTGGAGATAGGCGCCTTCGGATTGGATCCGATCGACATTACCGATGCAGAGATCCACGAGGAGTTCCGCAACGCGACAGACCGCCGCATATTCGCCATCGGCGAAGCGCTGAGAAGAGGCTGGAGCGTACAAGACATCGCCAAGGAGACGCATTGGGATATATTCTTCATACAGAAGCTCAAGAACATCATCGACATGGAGAAGAAGATCAAGGCCGGACCTCTGACAGACAAGCTGCTCAAGGAGGCCAAGGAGATGGGATTCTCCGACGAGAACATCGCGAAGATCCTAAGCGACCGCGACGAATGGTCCGTCATGGAGCAGCGCGAGAAGGCAGGCATCGTCCCGAAGTACAAGATGGTGGACACCTGCGCAGCCGAGTTCTCGGCATCCACGCCATACTACTACAGCACCTACCGCGGACGCTCCTCGGAGGTAGTCGACGACGGGAAGAAGAAGGTCGCCATCATCGGAGGCGGCCCGATCCGTATCGGACAGGGAATCGAGTTCGATTACTGCTGCGTCCACGGAGTCATGGCCCTTCAGGAAGAAGGCATAGAGGCGATAATGATCAACAACAATCCCGAGACGGTCTCCACCGATTACGACATCTCAGACCGCCTCTACTTCGAGCCCTTGGAATTAGAAGATGTGTTGAACGTCATCAAGGCAGAGAACGTCGACGGAGTGATCTGCCAATACGGCGGACAGACCTCGGTCAACCTCGCCATCGACATCGAGAAGGGAATCAAGGGAACGAAGACCAAGATCCTAGGAACAACCCCCGACCAGATGGATGTGGCGGAGGACAGGAAGAGATTCACCGACCTCATGCGCAGCCTGGGCATCAGACAGCCTCCGTCCGGTACCGCATACTCCTACGATGAGGCGATCCGCATCGCCAACGATGTGAAGTACCCCGTACTGGTCCGCCCCAGCTATGTCCTGGGAGGACGTGCGATGGAGATCGTCTACTCGGACGAGGAACTGAAGACTTACATGGAGACCGCGGTGAAGGTGTCCCGCAACCACCCCGTCCTGATAGACAAGTACATCTCGGAAGCGGTTGAGATCGATGTGGATTCCGTCTGCGACGGAGAGGATGTCTACGTAGGAGGAATTCTCGAGCACATAGAGTACGCCGGATGCCACTCCGGTGATGCCACAATGGTCATGCCTCCGTACACCCTGAAGCAGGATACGATAGATGAGATCGTTGAGATCAACCGCAAGGTCGCACTCGCATTGAAAATCAACGGTCTGATGAACCTCCAGCTGGCCTACAAGGGCGGCCAGATATGGATGATCGAGGCCAACCCCAGAGCTTCGAGGACGATCCCGTTCATATCCAAAGCGACGGGCGTGCCTCTGGCCAAGATTGGTGTCAAGGTCATGCTGGGAAGGAAGCTCAAGGAGTTCGGTCTCTCCGGTTACAAGGCGATAGACCACTATGCGGTGAAGGAATCCGTGTTCGCGTTCCTCAAACTGCCCGGAGTCGACACCATCCTGACTCCTGAGATGAAATCCACCGGAGAGGTCATGGGAATCGACCCCGACCTCCATGCAGCATGCCTCAAGGCTTTGACAGCAGCGGGAACGATCCTTCCCAAGAAGGGCGGAGTGTACATCACGGTCAACGACAACGACAAGCCCCGTGCTGTGGATGTCGCCAAATCCCTGGTCGGAATGGGATTCAGAATATACGCCACCAGAGGCACCTCGAAGTATCTGGAAGAGCACGGCATCGAGAACACACGCGTCTACAAGAACACCGAGGACCTGGAACCCAATGCCCAGAACCTGATGCGCAACGGCGACATCAACCTGGTCATCAACACCCCCAGGGAGCACTCCGGTGCGATCAGAGACGGGCATGCGATGCGCCGTATGGCGGTCGAACTGGAGATCCCGTACATCACAACCATGAACGGTGCGGAGATGGCCGTCGGAGCCATGGCGGTGGAACTTAAAGGGGAAACGGGCGTCAAGAGCATGCAGGAATACCACGGATTGGACTTCTGAGCGTCCAATCTCACAAATACTGGTAATCTTTCCCTTGTTTCAGACGGAAGGAGAGAACGAGCAAAGCCATCTCGATGGCTTGAAGCCTGACCTCGCCACCAAGCGCAACTGAACATTGATTTTTGACTTTGGGACCGAAATCAAAAAGTGTCCCGGCCGGAATGTTCAGTTGTGAAGCAAAAACAATTAACGACTGGGACGGAACTTCCCAGTCCGAACGAGAA
>JAEEOP010000008.1 GCA_016284295.1 Methanomassiliicoccaceae archaeon
ATGGCATGGCCGGAGCATCGGTAGGTATCGGAGCCTGCATGCCCGCATGTCCCGATGTCCTACGCACGGAATTCCCCGACGATTTCAAGATGGGAGGCGGACACACCACCCACGTGGACATCATAACCCCCAAGCTGGTCCGTGTGATCATAGGTATCGACGATACCGATACGAAGGAGAAGGGGGCCACATGGGTCGCGGGACTCAAGCTCGGAACACAGTGCCCGATCGGCAAGTTCATCGAGCACAAGATAGTCCAGCTCAATCCCGATGCACCCAACAAGACGACGAACTGCTGCGGTACCGCAGTGTCCTTCGCCGTCAAGGAGTCGGAGATCCCGGCGCTCATCGAGTATGCTGCGGACTTCATCCGCAAAGAGAGCTATTCCGAAGATGCTATCATGACGGTCTTCCAGGGATTGGAGATCCCCAAAGGACTGGCGGATTTCGGATGGGATTGCAAGAGCATCCTCTTCAAACCGGAGGATGCGGTCAGGGTAGCGGAAGAGAACGGGGTGCAGATCATCTCGCTCAACGGCGGAACCAAAGGCGTCATCGGCGCCGTGGCGGCCATAGGCTGCTTCGACATGGGTGAGAAGGCCGCAGGCGTCCCGCAAGATTTCGAGTGATAAACATGGCGATGCCCAATCTGGTCAAGGATGCAGCGTATACGGCTTACGAATCCTCGCTCAGAAAGGAGGTCATGAACGGGGCGATCCCCAAGCACATCGCCATCATCATGGACGGCAACCGCAGGTACGCGGAGGAGGTCCTGGGAGAACCCACCATCAAGGGACACACCATGGGCAGGGACAAGCTCAAGGAGGTCCTGGAGTGGTGCACGGATCTGGGGATTAGCCATCTGACGCTGTTCGCATTCTCCACGGAGAACTTCAAGAGGGACCCGGAGGAGGTGGAGTACATCATGGAGCTGATGGAGAAGTCCTTCTACGAGTACGCTGACTCGGAGGAGGTCCATAAGCGCCGCGCAGGTATCAGGGTCATCGGGGACAGGAGCCTTTTCTCCCCGGAACTCCTCAAAGCGGTCGAATACGCGGAGGAGAAGACCAAGGATTACAACGAGGTCACAGTCTACATGGCGGTAGGATACGGCGGAAGGCAGGACATAGCCCAGGCCGTGAGGTGCATCGTGAAGAAGGTCCAGAAGGGCGAGATCACCGTCGATGACATAGACGAGGACATGATCTCATCCGCCATCTCCACCAGCGACATACCGGATCCGGACCTTGTGCTGAGGACATCCGGAGAGATCAGGATATCGAACTTCCTGCTTTGGCAGATGGCCTATTCAGAGTTGTATTTCACGGATGTCTACTGGCCGGGATTCAGGTACATAGACTTCCTGAGGGCCATCAGGACATATCAGCAGCGCAAGAGGCGTTACGGAGCATGATGCATGAGCTCGGACATCATATTCATGCATGCGCCGTCCGTCTATGACTTCCGCAAGAAACCGATATTCTACGGGCCGGTCAGCGATGTCATACCGTCGTCGCCGGTCTTCGAGATGTATCCTATAGGATTCATGACGATCTCCTCCCATCTGGAGGCTGCCGGCTTCAAGACCAGGATCGTCAACATAGCGGTTCAGATGCTCCAAAGCGACAAGTTCGACGTGGAGAAGAGGATCAGCAAGCTCAATGCCAAGGTCTTTGCCATAGACCTCCACTGGATGCCCCATGCTCATGGTGCGATAGAGCTGGCGAAGATCGTCAAGAAATACCATCCCGATGCCCTTGTGGAGTTCGGAGGGCTCACTTCCTCGTACTTCTACAGGGAGCTCATCCAGCGTCCCGAGATCGACCTGGTGATGAGAGGGGACACTACGGAGGTCCCCACTGTGATGATGATGGAGGCCCTCTCGAAGGGAGGCGACCTCTCCGAGGTCCCGAACCTCACATGGAAGGACGAAAACGGGAACGTGCACGAGAACCCGGTCACATATTCGCTACAGTCCCTTGACGAGATAAAGTTCGATTACGGGACCATGATCAAGTGCGTCATGCGCAACATGGACATCTCCGGAGCCCTGCCATGGTTCGGATGGGACAAGCTCCCCCTGACATCGGTCTTCA
>JAEEOP010000045.1 GCA_016284295.1 Methanomassiliicoccaceae archaeon
AGACTTGGGATCGCTGGGAGATGCGCATTCACAAGAGACTCATCGATCTGGACGCCGACGAGCGTGCCCTCAGGCAGCTCATGAGGATCCAGGTTCCCGATGGAGTCAACATTGAGATTGTGCTCCGCAGTGCTTGAACAAACCTTTACAGGGAGGGGAACCCCCCTCCCATACTCTGTTTTCTATCATTATCTGTGTTCGAATACGGCTGTTGCCGCTTTGAAGAACAAGAAGGAAGTGGTTTCCGGTGCGTTGCCGCACCGTCGATCTCACGCGTGCCTTATGCCCGTGTTCTCAGAGATCTCGGAGTTTATTGTGCACAGGTCGTCGAGCGAGAGCTCGGACAGGCTCCTGTGTCCGGAGATGCGGAGGAAGACCCTCAGCTCCTCGGAGGAGACGTTCAGGTAGTTGGCGACCCTCTGCGCGCCTTTCTCGGTGTCGAGGCGGGATTCCAGTTCCGGGTCCTGCGTGGCGATGCCCACCGGGCATTTGCCTGAGTTGCATGCCCTGAACCTCTGGCATCCCAAGGCCATGAGCGGTCCTGAGGCGAGAGCGATAGCATCAGCACCCATCGCCAGGGCCTTGATGAAATCCTTGCTGGTCCTCAGTCCGCCGGTGATCACCAGCTCCTGATCCATGCCGTGCTCGTCCATGTACCTCCTGGCCCTGGACAGGGCGTAGAGTGTGGGAACGGTGGTGGCATCCTTCAGGAATTTGGGGGAGGAACCGGTGGCGCCACCCCTTCCGTCGATGGTGATGAAGTCGCAGTCGGATTTGGAGATGTATTCGAGGTCATCCTCTATGCGTCCAGCGGCAATTTTGACTCCGATGGGTTTACCTTTGGTCTCCTTGCGGAGCATGTCGACCATCGCCTTCAGGTCCTTGGGAGAGTTGATCTCCGGGAACCTGGAAGGGCTGAGGATGTCCTTGCCGACTTGTCTTCCTCTCATGACCGCGATGATCTCCGTGACCTTTCCGCCGGGGAGATGACCGCCCATGCCGGGCTTTGTACCCTGGCCGATCTTGATCTCTACCGCATCGCAGTTCTCGAAGGTGTTCATGTTCACGCTGTACTTGTTCGGAACGTACTCGAAGATGTACTTGTAGGAATTCGACATCTCGTCATGGAGAACACCGCCCTCTCCGCTGCACATGGCTGTCTTGGCCATCGCTGAACCTTTCGCCAAGGCGATTTTCGCCCTGCCGGAGAGCGCTCCGAAGCTCATGTGGGAGACGTAAATCGGCGTCTCTATCTTCATGGGTTTCTTCGCCTTCTTCCCGATTGTGACGGATATGTCGACATCCGCTCCGTCATCCAGCGGCGGATGGGCCAGCTGCCCTCCCATGAACAATATGTCATCGAAGGAAGGGACAGGCATGAGTGTCTCCATGGCCTCTCCGATGCTCTTGCCCGTGATGGAGATTTCATGTATCTCATCCATGGGGCCGTTATCGTGCCTGACCAGAGCTGGATCGATCGAAAGGTCGTCATCGGCCGCGGCCACGGTGACAACGGTCTCCTCCGGCTGTTCCTCTTCAGGTTCTGTTTCAGGCTTCGCGCCGGCATCGCCGTCAATGCGGACGAACGCGCTTTTAGGCGATCTGCATATGGGGCACACCCAATCGTCGGGGAGATCCTCGAACTTCACGGGTTCATCTGCGTCGTCGTAGATTTCCCCGCAGATCTTGCATTTGTACACTGCCATGTTTCAGTATCTGGCTATACAGATATAATTGATGCCTGCTCTGGCCCGATCCGGAACCGAAAATGAGGGCTACCATAAGGTTTATATTCAAAACACAGATAGGGGGATTTACTGGGCAGTTAGATCAGCTGGAAGATCGCCTGCTTTGCAAGCAGGAGGTCGTGGGTTCAAATCCCACACTGTCCACCATCTCTGTTCTTCAGACTTTCAGGTTTTGACATCTCCCTGTAGATATTATTTCGTTCTACGGCGAGAGCTGCATTCTAACAAGAACATTATATCGCACAGTCGGATTTCGATTCCTATGAATACGATCAAATGCGAGCTCTGCGGAGCATCCGAACTCACCAAGAGGGATGGCATGTTCGTCTGCGACTACTGCGGCACGAAGTACTCTTTGGAAGAGGCCAGGAAGATGATGGTCGAGGGCACCGTGGAGGTCACAGGAACGGTGAGGATCGACAATTCCGATCAGACCAGGGGCCTGATGCAGATCGCATGCGATGCATACTAGGACAAGGAGTATGCCAAGGTGAACGCCGTGCTCGACGATGTGATCCTCAACGATCCCACCGTCTCGGACGTCTGGTTCCTCAAGGCGTTGACTTTCAAGGATTCCGATTGGAATCTGTTCAGCAGGTACGAGGCCAGGGCCAACGAGAATCTGGAAAACAATCTCGGTATCATCACCAAGGAGAGGTTCGAGCAGCTGCGGATGGTGGTGAACGAGGACCTCGTCACCGTGAAATTCCTGAACGACTCCAAGATAGCGTTCCTGTCCGTGGCGATCGACGGGAGGATGGTGGCCCACAGGGTTCCCAGCAAGACTACGGTGACGATCAGGGTGCCTGTCGAAACCCACATCGTAGAGGTCTCGGATTCCGAGACCGGCAGGATTGTGACGAGGGACAAGATGAGACTCGTCGAGGGCAGGGTCATCCGTACCGCAGGTTCCTGGCTTGGGCCATTCACGGAACGCGTATCGGGATGAGCAATCCCATTCTGAACCGATCAGCAGAATGGGACGGTCAGCTTCCTGATGAGCTCCTTCGGGTCTTCTGCAGTCATAATTCCGGACATGGAGCATGCGCCGGATGCTCCGGCATCGGCGATCGATGAAGCATTCTCCGGGGTTATCCCGCCTATGGCGTAGACTGGGATCTCGACGGACTCGCATACCCTCCTGAGGAATTCGGGTCCGCGGGGCTCGAACGGTTTGCATGCCGTTTCGAAGATGTGTCCGGCAATGATGTAATCCGCACCTAACGATTCCGCCTCGACGGCCTCCTCGACGCTGTGCACCGATGTGCCTACAAGCGAGAACGGCGACAGGTCGGATGTTTTGAATAGATCCATCGGAAGATGCACCCTGCAGATGTCCAGCTCCTCTGCAACCTTCGGATCCGCATTCAGGGACAGGGGCACCTCGTACCTTTCGCACATCATCAGGCATCTGTATGCAAGGTCGAGCAGCTCTTCCCTCGGAGTGGATTTCTCCCTGAGTATCACCATCTCCGGGTCGCCGGAGATTATGTCCTCAAGCTGCTCCATGAACGGTCTTCTGCAGAGCCTGCGGTCGGTGACGACTATCATCTCATGTCCTCACGTAATCGTTCATGACAGGCTGGAGGCCTTGCTCCCTGATGGCATCCACGATCTCCTCCAGGCTCCTGGGGTCGGATATGATGAACTGTCCGTCCCCTTTGTTCTGCCCGCTATGCCCGCCGATGCCCACGCTGACGCCGGCGGACATCTTCGTTGCGCTGAGTCCGATTATCCCGTTCCTGAAATCCGGCCTCTCCCTGGTGGAGATGGTCTGTCCCGCATAGGGCAGGAAGAGACGGTACGCCAGCGACACCTGCAGGAGCTGCCTTTCACCGACTGCATTCTTATCGTTCTCGTGATGGATGAAGGGTCTGAGGCGCGGTAGCGACATGGAGATCTCCGCATGCGGATACCTCCTCTGTATCTCGGCGGCATGCAGCCCGCATCTGAGAGCATCGTTCCTGAAATCGTCCAGACCGAGCAGCGCTCCGAATGCGACCCCTCTCATCCCTCCCATAAGAGCCCTCTCCTGTGCGTCGAACCTGTACGAGAAGATCCTCTTGTTGCCGTAGGGATGGAGTTCTGCATACTTGGAAGGGTCGTAGGTCTCCTGGAAGACCGTGACGTAATCGGCACCTGCCTCCTGCACCCTCCTGTACTCGTCGGAGTTCATGGGGTAGACCTCGATACCGACGTTGGTGAAGTACTTGGACGCCAGGGCTATGCTGTCGCAGATGTAGTCCACATCGGAATGCGTGCGGGACTCCCCGGTGAGCATAAGCACCTCCTCGAGACCGGTGGCGGCTATCGCCTTCAGCTCCTCCTCCACCTGGTCCAGGTCGAGCTTGGCCCTGTTAATCTTGTTCCTGCTGTTGAATCCGCAGTAGACGCAGCCGTTGGTGCAGTAGTTGGAGATGTAGAGCGGTGTGAACAGGCACACGCTGTTGCCGAAGTGCCTCAGCCTCTCGTCCCTGGCCCTCTCGGCCATCCGTTCGAGGTATCTCTCCGCGGAAGGGGACAGCAGCGCTCCGAAATCCTCCGGGCCGAGGTCGTCCGTCGAAAGCGCTCTTCTAACATCGCTGTCCGAGAATGAATAGGGGTCTATGCGGGATGCTTCCGACAGGACCGTGTCCAAGGTGTCCGTTCCTATGTCCTCCATGCCCTCGTGGTAGGGTTCCGCATCGATGCTCTTGTCGACTGCCATAGGGTCACTCCAGGAATCCGGTCAGAGGGCTCGATGCCTCCGCCTTGTCGAGCACCCTTCCGGGTCTTGCCAGGTATGCCATGCGTCCGGCCTCTATGGCGGTCCTGAATGCCCTGGCCATGAGTGCGACGTCCCCGGCGGTGGCGATGGCTGTGTTCGCCATCACTGCCGCGCATCCGATCTCCATGGCCTCGCAGGCCTGTGATGGCTTCCCGATTCCGGCGTCGACTATGATCGGAAGGTCGATCTCCTCGACCATGATCTTGATGAAATCCTTCGTGAGGATGCCCTTGTTGCTCCCTATGGGTGCTCCGAGGGGCATGATCGCTGCGGCTCCGGCCTCGGCCATCGCGCGTGCAGCGGTGAGGTCGGGCATCATGTACGGCATGGGGATGAAATCTTCCCTTGACAGCAATTCTATCGCCTTGATGGTCTCGCGGTTGTCGGGGAACAGGTACTTTGAATCGCGGATGATCTCGATCTTCACGAAATCCCCGCAGCCGAGCTCCCTCGCCAGCCTTGCGATCCTGAGGGCCTCCTCCGCATCCCTGGCGCCGGAGGTGTTGGGCAGCAGGGTGATGCCTTCGGGCATGTGGTCCAGGACGTTACCCTCTCCGGAGGAGTTGGCCCTCCTCACGGCCAGGGTGGCTATCTGGACACCGCCGTTCTCGATGACCGCGCGTGTCATGTCCAATGAGAATTTGCCGGATCCCAGTATAAATCTGGATTGGAAACGGTGTCCTCCGATAACAAGGTCGTCCGTCATGATATCTACCAGTGCCAAGCGATCATCGGATATAGGAATTGTTGAACGTCATCCGCCGCCGACGAAGCTCACTATCTCGATCCTGTCGCCGTTATGGATCTCCGTTCCGGGATAGGTGCCGCGGGGAATAATGTCCATGTTGACCTCGACGGCGATCCTCTTCGGATCGTAGCCTTCCGATTCCACGACGGTCTGGACGGTCGAGCCCTCGGGGAACGACCTTGTGATGCCGTTGACGGTTACTCCGATCATATGTACGGCATGGATTTCGGTATCTAAACACATCGCATCATTCAACTGTGGCACCGAGCAATCTAAAAGGTCCGCCATGCATCGTACACGTAATGGAATTCGTCAGGAAGGGTCAGGATGATGCGGAGGAGCTGTCGGAGTACCTGCATCCGATATGGCTGGAGGTCTTCGATCCACTTATGTCCCCCGGCGAGGCTGAGTACAAGTTCATGGCCTGGTCCAATCCGGACGAGATCCGTGCTTCCATGCGCGACGGCCATGAGTTCGGATACATCTTCGAAGAAGGGGAACGGATAGGCCTGTACTCCTACCATGTACAGGACGACGGAAGATTCTTCATCAGCAAGCTGTACCTGGAGAAACGGTACAGGGGCAGGGGCCTGGGCAGGAAGGCGTTGGACATAATGTTCGATATTGCCCGCGAGAACGGATGCACCGAGGCCTACCTCAACGTCTTCCACAACAACGACCACGCTTTCAGGATGTATCTGAAAGCGGGAATGACGGATTACAGCAGATATCGGGGGAGCGCCGGCAACGGGTATTACCGCGACGGATACACCATGAGGATGAAGCTCTGAGCGATATCAGATGTCGATGTCCAGCTGCAGCTCCAGGGTGTAATCCGGGTACCGTTCCTGGATCTCCCTGTAGATCTCCGCATACAGCTCTTCGCGGTCCTTCAGTCCGTAGTCTATGATTATGTCCAGATTGATCTTCTTGTTCACAAGGTCGACTCTGAACCCGTGCATCTGGAGGATGCCCTCATAGGACATGACTATCCCGATGACCTCGCGCCTTATGGCGCTGGCCTCCTCGGAATCGTCCACGGAGTATATCCCGGTCGCAGCTATGATGACGCCGTGCTTCTCGAAGACCCTCCTGGCGATGTTCCTCTCCAGCTCGTCGATCCTGCCGGCGGACATGCTCGAGGGGACCTCCACATGCACCGAGCCGATGATCCTGTCCGGGCCGTAGTTGTGAAGGATCAGGTCGTATGCGCCCGAAACGCCATCTTCCTCGCAGATGGTCGCTTTTATTGCCTCGGACTCTTCCTTGTCCACCCTCATTCCGAGTATCTCGTCCACCGCGTCGCGGATCATCTCGATACCGGATTTGATGATGAAGAAGGAGATCAGGGTTCCGACATAGGCCTCCAGGCCGATGCCCGTGGTGACGAATATCAGTGCGGATGCCAGTACCGACGCCGAGAGAACGGCATCGAATAACGCATCCTGTCCAGAGGCCACCAGCGATCCGGAGTTGACCTTCTCCCCGACGCTCTTGACGTATCTTCCCAGAACGACCTTTACGATGACGGCGGCGGTGATGATAACCAGGGATACGGTGGAGTAGTCCGCGACCACGGGGTTGAGGATCTTGTCCACGGATTCCGTGAGGGATGTGATACCGGCGTAGAGCACGATGGCCGCGATGATCATCGTGGTGACGTATTCGATTCTTCCGTATCCCAAGGGATGCTTCTTGTCCGGAGGCTTCCCCGCAAGCTTAGTGCCTATGATGGTGACGACCGACGATAGCGCATCGCTCATGTTGTTGACGGCGTCCAGTGTGACCGCTATCGAGTTGGACAGGATACCGATCACTGCCTTGAACGTCGCCAGCAGCAGGTTCGCTATGATCCCGATTATGCTGGTGCGGATGATTATCCGTTGTCTGTCGAGATGGGCGCTCTCCGGCCCCGCGTCTGTCAATCGGACCACTTCTGATGTCTCAAGGATACTGGGCCCACTGGATGCGGAGGCACGCCGGGGGCTTGTTGCCCTGGCTCACATGGAACTCCACGCATTCGCGGCAGTTGCCGTGCCTGGGACAGTCCGTGTTCTTGCAGATGCAGTCCTCTTTGATGTCTGTCATATCCTGAAAGAGGACGATGGCGGATATAACGGCTTTGCCGTTTCGTCCGGTCTGTGATGTGCCGTTATGCCAGCAGCGGTCAGAGTCCCCTCTTCATCGCCCTGATCCTGGACATCGTGTTGAGGTCGCCGTGGTCGATTTCTTTCCTCAGGGTCCTCACTATCTTCGCCTTGTCGCGCTTGAAGTCGTCGGTGTTCAGGTCCACGCTCGAGGTGTGGTGGGTGATGAACCTGCCGTCGAAATCCAGGTTCTCGACGAAGAGGAGGAGCTCCTCCATAAGGCCTGCTTCGTCCAGTGGATCGAACTCCCCGGTAGATGCCTCTGAATACAGGTCGGTGTCGGGGAACAAAGTCAGCCCTCCGGTTCCGACCACCTTCGGATTCAGCTTGCTGAACACCTCCGCCGAGCGGAGAGCATGCTCCCTCCAGTGGGATTTCCCGCCGATCCCGTTGAGGAATGTCATCCAGTAGTCTATCCCCGCCCGCTCCAGCTTGGTGCACTGCTCGACGATGTCCTCTGCATGGTATCCCTTGTTCACACGGTCGAGCGTCCAGTCGTCGGCGCTCTCCACACCGAGTGAGATCTCCCTGAGGCCCAGCCCCCTGAGATGGGCCAGCTGCTCCACCGTCTTGTTCCTGATGTCCGTGACGCGGGTGGCGGCATAGATGTACTCCATGTCCGGGAGGTACCTGTTTATCATCTCGAGGATCGGGACCAGCTTGTCATAGGTCAGAGCCAGCGGGTTCGCGCTGAGCAGCTGGATGGTGCGCGCATGCGGGACGGTAGCGGAGAGCTCCATCAGGTCCTGCTCGATCAGGTCCATGGGCTGCATCCTGAAAGGAACGCCCTTGTACATGGAGCAGAACTTGCACCTGTTGTGAGTGCACCCCTGGGTTATCTGCAGCAGCGGATAGGTGGGCCAGTAGGGGTTGCGGTAGACAGGGTCGGTGAAGTGCATATCAGAGTTCCTCCACGAAGTCCTCCATCGGCCTCCTGACATAATGCCAGTCGCTGGGTTTTGCATCCTCCCTCGGGTATCCCAGGACGAGCATCATCACGGGGATAATGTTTCTCGGGAGTCCGAAGGTGTCGACCACGGTCTTGGAATCGAATCCCCTCACCCACACGGAGTGGATGCCCTGTTCCTCAGCTTCGAACATCATGCTGGTAGCTGCTATGCTTGCATCCTGCTCCCCGGAGTTGTAGTTGTCATAGTACCTGTCGCGGGGGTTTCTCCACACCTCGTTCGCATCGTAGCAGACCAGGATGGTCAGAGGTGCGTTGAAGTGGAAGTGGGTCACGGTTCTGAGCTTCGCCTTGGCCTCTTCGCTCCTTATGAGGTAGAACCTCTGCGGCTGGTAGTTGCAGGCGGTCGGCGCCGCGCGTCCGGCCTCGAGGATCCTGTCTAGCTTCTCCTGCTCGACCGGCCTGGGGTCGTAGTAGCGTTCGGAATACCTGTTCTTGGCGAGTTCCATGAAATCCATTCTATCCTCCTCCGCAGGACATCCTGTCCTTTCAGTAGTAATTTTATACCAATACTACTTTTTATACCTGGTAGTATTAGATGCACTACCAGGTACGGAGCGTGCTACCATAGGCGGAATGGACAAGGGGCTGACTTTCGAGGAGTTCATCGAGCAGGCGCAGAAGGAGACCGAGATCGGCGAGGACTGCGAGATGTACAAGGCCATGCAGACCATCAACGGGAAATGGAGGATGGTGGTCATGTATCAGCTGTCCAAGAAGGATTCATTCAGATTCGGGGAGCTGCAGAGGACTCTTCCGAACATCACGAAGTCCATGCTCAGCACCGCTCTGAAGGAGCTGGAGGAGAACGGTCTCGTCACCAGGATCCAGTTCAACGAGATCCCTCCCCGCGTGGAGTACTCCCTCACGGACAAGGGCAGGGGGCTGTTCCCGATATTCTACGACATCTACAGATGGCTGTCGGAGTTCCCGCCCAAGGGCAGATGATGTCCGACCTTTGTCAAATATGGTGATAAAAGAAAGGAAGGTGGGCCGGCATGGGCCGACCCTTTCAGAGTTCAGTCGAACTTGCCGACCACGGCTTTGATACGCCTGACGCCTGCAGCGGAGCTCTCCTCCTTCTTGATCTTGAATCCCTGCAGTTCAGCGGTGTTCTTGACGTGGGGTCCTCCGCACATCTCGGCGGATACATCTCCGATCTTGTACACCTTGACGATCTCGCCGTACTTGGTGGTGAAGACTCCTTCGACGCCTTCCTCCTTGGCCTGCTCGTAGGGCATCTCGATGCACTCAACGGGGATCTCGGCCTTGATGCACTCGTTGACCCAATCCTCGATCTGCTTCAGCTCTTCAGGAGTCACCTTTCTGTCGAGGTTGAAGTCGAATCTGAGCCTCTCCGCAGTGATGTTGGATCCCTTCTGGTGGATGTCCGGGGAGACGAACTTCCTCAGGGCGGCGTTGAGCAGGTGGGTCGCGGTGTGCAGCTTGGTGGTCTCCTCGCTGTGGTCCGCCAGTCCTCCCTTGAACGTTCCTCCGTCACCGCGTGACACGTCCTGGTGGGTCTTGAACCTGCCGTTGAAGTCGTCCATGTCGACCTTCAGTCCCTTCTCCGCTGCAAGTTCCACGGTCATCTCGATGGGGAATCCGTAGGTGTCGTACAGCTTGAACACGGTCTCTCCGTTGAGGACGGGGCTGTCGCCGTTTTCGGCGACCATCTGGTCGAATCTCCTCAGTCCCTTCATAACTGCCTTGTGGAACTTCAGCTCCTCGTTGTTGATGTTGGTGACGATGAACTCCCTGTTCTGCTCCAGCTCGGGGTACGCCTTGCAGTAGTTGGCGATGATCACTTCCGCGATGCTCTGCATGAAAGGCTTCTCGTAGCCGAGCTTGGACATGTACCTGGAGGACCTCCTGATGAGCCTCCTGAGGATGTATCCCTGCCCCACCTTTGCCGGTACCACTCCGTCGCCGAGGATGAACGTAGCGGCCCTCATGTGGTCCGCGATGATCCTGAACGCCCTGGTGTCGTCGTCGTTCTCGCCGTACTTCTTGCCGGTGATCTCCTCGATCTTGTCCAGGATGGGGGTGAACAGCGGCGTGTCGTACACGGTCTCGTTGTGGTTGAGGATACGGAGGATCCTCTCCAATCCCATACCGGTGTCGACGTTCTTCTGCTTTAGAGGGGAGAACGTCCCGTCCGCGTTCTTGTTGTACTGCATGAACACGTTGTTCCAGATCTCGGTGAACTTCCCGCAGTGGCAGGAGGGTCCGCAGTCCGGTCCGCATTTGGGTCTTCCGTCGTCGAAGAAGATCTCCGTGTCGGGTCCGCAGGGTCCGGTCATACCGGCGGGTCCCCACCAGTTGTCCGATTTCGGATAGAAGTAGATCTGCTCGTCGGTGAGTCCGTGGGATTTCCACAGTTCCGCGGTCTCGGTGTCTCTGGGAGCGTCCTCGTCCCCGGCGAATGCGGTGACGGAGAGCTGCTCCGGCCTGATTCCGAGGACCTCGGTCAGCAGCGTGTAGCTGAAGTCTATGGATTCCTTCTTGAAGTAATCGCCCAGCGACCAGTTCCCGAGCATCTCGAAGAACGTCAGATGGCTGGCGTCACCCACTTCGTCTATGTCTCCGGTCCTGACGCACTTCTGGAAGTCCACGAGCCTCTTGCCTGCGGGGTGCTTCTCTCCGAGCAGGTAGGGAACAAGCGGATGCATTCCCGCGGTCGTGAACAGAACGGTAGGGTCATTCTCAGGGATCAGGGAAGCGGAACTGATGTATGCGTGCCCCCTCTCCTTGAAGAAATTGACGAATGTCTCTCTCATCTCTTGAGCGTCCATGATGTACACTCCATCTTTCTAATGAGGGCACCTATCGCGCACTCATTAATAAGTATAGGGTCGGACGGCCCCGGATCCGCAACGATATCGCCGTATCGGCTCATTCCTTAAGGGAATCGCGTATGGTGTCGTTGACGTCGCCGTCGGAGATGACTATACGTATGCCCATCTTCCCGAGGATCTTGGATGGGAGGGGGCCGATCTCCTCCACGATGACGGTGCCGCAGCCATCCAGCTGTGATACGATCGACTGGATGTGGTGCCTGTGGTCATCGCCTGCTACGGTCTCCGACCTGTCGATCGGCACGGTCTTCAGGAATCTGATCGTGTTCCCGTCGGTGGCGTAGATCCTGAACTCGGACGCGTTCCCGAATCCGGAGTTCACGGTCTTCCCGTCGCTGGTGGCGACCGCGACCTTGGTCTCATCCTTCTCGGTATCGATGGTGACGTTGGGGGCGTTGTCCCTCAGCCCGCATCCCTCGATGTGGACGAACTCCTGGGAGCGGTCCTGTCCCAGCAATCCGATGGCATCCGCACGGCACTGCCTGCAGTGGCGCATCATCTTCATGTCTAGTCCGCAACGGTCCATCATGTCCCTCCTCTCCAGAGGGGTGGGTGCGCGAAGGTCGGAGAACCTGGTGCCTTCCACAGGTATGAGCGGGAGGATGTTGACGATGTAGATGCCCATGTCCTTCACGGTCCTGACGAGCTCCGGTATGTGCTCGTCGTTGATCCCGGGGATCATGACGATGTTGACCTTGACCAGCATGCCGAGTCCGACGCATTGGCGGATCCCCTCGAGCTGCCTGTCGCGGAGTATCGTGGCGCCTTCCACGCCTGAGTACTTCTTGCCATCGAAGACCACGGCGTCGTAGATCTTCGCTCCGATCTCCGGGTCGAGGCAGTTCATGGTCACGGTGACGAACCTAACGCCAAGGTCGTATAACCTCTTCGCCGATCCCGGAAGGGCCAGCCCGTTGGTGGAAACGCAGAGCGTCAGGTCGGGAAGCTCCTTCCCTATGAGCTCCAATGCAGAGAACGTATCCTCGTTCGCGAGCGGATCGCCCGGGCCCGCGATGCCTATCACGGACAGCTGGGGGATCTCGCGCTTGACCGCCTTGACCTTCTCCAGGGCCTGTTCGGGGGAGAGCACCTCGCTCGTCACACCGGGCCTGGATTCGTTGCAGCAGTCGAACTTGCGGTTGCAATAGTTGCACTGGATGTTGCATCTGGGCGCCACTGGGAGATGCATCCTGGCGAATGTGTGGTGAGCATCCTCGCAGAAGCAGGGGTGTTCAGACAGCGCTTTCCTGATTTCCTCCGGAACGTCCATGCTTCTCCCATGGGTCGGGGGAGAATAAATAACATGATGTCACGGTCTCAGCCGGTTCGATGCAGAGTCGATATATGTATTATCGAAGGGGTCCATCCCATATCAGGTGCGGATATGCGGTTGAGGCCCATCGGTTCAGGACACAGCGATCTGCAGATCCTGCTGGGCGAGCCGAAGGCAGCGGTCCGCAGCATGTTCGTGCCGTTCCTGATAGCGTTCGCCATCGTGGAGGTCAATCAGTTCGTGGACACGTTCTGGATCTCTGGTCTCGGGGTCTCAGCCGCATCCGCAATATCGACCGTCGTTCCGTTCTACGCCATGCTGATGAGCGCGGGCGTCGGGATATCCGTCGGTGCCACCACCACCATAGCGTTCAGGCTCGGCAAGGGGGACGCCGAGGGTGCATCCGGCCTGGCGGCCAACTCATTCTACGTCGCGGTCATACTGTCCGTGGTGGGATCGGTATTGCTGGCCCTCATACTGGACCCGGCGCTGACGCTGATGGGCGTGGACGATATCAGGGGCGAATGCTGGGGATACATGTTGCCGATGATGGTGCTCTCCCCGGCCATGATCCTGCTGTCGGTGAT
Source organism: Methanomassiliicoccaceae archaeon (assembly GCA_016284295.1). GTDB lineage: Archaea > Thermoplasmatota > Thermoplasmata > Methanomassiliicoccales > Methanomethylophilaceae > Methanoprimaticola. The sequence goes on from JAEEOP010000045.1 coordinate 13,096, forward strand.
GGGCGGCACCTTGAGAGGGGAGGGAGCAGCAGGAAGGTCGACCGTGCTGCAGATATCCGCAGCCGTGTTCAACATCGTCCTGGATCCGATAATGATCTATACGTTCGGCCTCGGGATCGCCGGAGCGGGTCTGGCCACCGGTGTCGCCGCCGTCATATCTCTGTCTATAGGCGCATCCTGGTACGCAAGGAAGAAGATGGTGCTGGTCATGAAGAAAGGGAGGGACTTCCACCCGGACAGGGCCCTGATGTCCGAGGTGTTCTTCGTCGGAGGCCCCAAGACGGCCAACGAGATGATCGCCGGTGTGATGATGTTCATACAGAGGATATTCTTCGTGGTGGCCGGCGGTGTGCCTGCTGTGATGATGTACAACTATCCGTGGAGGTTCATCTCGCTGTTCAGCCTGCCGTCGAAGGCGTTCGAGAACAGTCTCGTCCCCGTCGGCTCCGCCGCGAACGGTCAGGGGGATGCGGGGAAGATGTGGGTCGCCTACACTTACTGCATGAAGTACAGCGTGGCCGTGGCATTGGTCGCCGCCGTGGTGATATACGCGTTCGCGGAACCGCTGATGTCGATAATGACGTATGAGAGCAGCATGCACGAGATGCTCCCCAAGCTGGTGTGGATACTGCAACTGTCCGTGGTGATGCTACCGTTCATCGCACTGAGGGGAGTAGGGAATTCGCTGTTGCAATCGATGAAGAAGGCGAGGATCCCGATGTACTTCGACCTGATCTGGGGCTCCGTCCGCATGGTGCTCTACGCCCTGAGCGCATACGGGTTCCTCGGAGTGGACCCGTTCGACGGGATAATCTACACGATGGTCATCGTCTATTCCCTGAGCGGGGTGCTGATCAACATCCTCGCCGTATGGCAGTTCAGGGAGTTCAAGCGCTCCGAAAAGCGTCCCGAAACGGATGTCAGTTGAGTATCTCTTATTATTATAATAAATATAATATGAACATTCAAGGTGTATGGTGGATTTCCTAGCATCCGTGATGTCAGACCTCAACTCTAACCTGGCGGTCGGGAAGAGGACTCTGGAGCAGATGATGGACTCCAAGGATTTCTCTTACAAGACCAAGAGCGGAACCACGGTCTCGATCCCGGCGGAGCAGATGGAATATCTCTGGGAGCTCTGCGACGAATCGGAGAAGATCCGCCTTAGGCTGCCGATCTTCGTGTCCACCGATATCTCCGCCGAATCCGGAGCCTGGAAGGTGGAGGGCGAGCCGGAGGCGACCGTCGTCGCCAGGATCCTCGGCAAAAAGATGTTCAAAAATGGCTATTTGCGCCTCTATCACCCCGATTTGAGGGATTTGAGGGCCAAAATACCGGATGCAATCATGGTCGTTTTCACGCCTTGACCCAAAGGCTTTAATATGAATCCTTGCTACACGGGATTGCGCGATGCGTACCATCGTGTGGTTGGCGGCAACGTCGATCAGTAATGTTCGAGAATTCGGACTTCGACAACCCGGTGTCCCCCCAAGCATTAAATACTTGGTTGGATTACAGGGGGTTGCGCGACATGAAGGTTGCGTGACCCGTGCTCAGCACGATGGTCAAGTTCGAGTCAATCGGATGTGAAATGCCTGGAGAGCAAGTGTTAAATACTTCTTGCATCTACGGGGATTTCGCGCCTGTCAGTAATTGACAGCGATTCACAATCGAGAAACATGCACCCAAACAGAGGTCCTGTCTTGGGGAAGTGGTGTAGGGCTCCGTATATGGAGGATGAGAGCGGATAAAGCCCAGTGATCACCGATCATACGAAACCTGGACGTGTGCTAGATCATACGCCAGCGGCGATGCTACGCCGTATGGGGGATGGTTCGGCTAGAGCGCTGAAGAAGGTCGTGTCAAGCAGCGATATGCGTCGGGTAGGTGC
>JAEEOP010000009.1 GCA_016284295.1 Methanomassiliicoccaceae archaeon
AGGGGTCGCGGAACCTCTTTGTACCGCTCACCCAGCCACAGGCACGTCGACGATGTCAGGCTCCCCGCGTTCAACGAGGGAACAGCAGTCATCAGAGACCTGATCCAGGCACCCGGAAGGACATGCCCTCTCGCAGTGCTTGACGTGAACGGTAAGACTGACTACCAGCTCGCAGTAGAGGGTACCAAGGTCGGACAGACCATCCTCATCGGCGGAGACGTCGTTGCAGCAGGTAACATATTGAAATTGGCGAACATCCCCGAGGGAACCCTCGTCCACAACGTCGAGGCAAGGCCCGGAGACGGAGGAAAGTTCGTGAAGACAGCCGGATCCTCCGGAACAGTCGTTTCCAGGGGAGACAAGGTCATGGTCCTCATGCCTTCCGGAACCATCAAGGAGTTCAACCCCAACTGCCGCGCAGCAGTCGGAGTCGTCGCCGGTGGCGGAAGGGGAGACAAGCCTCTCGCCAAAGCAGGTAAGAACGTTCTGACACTGAGGTCCAGGTCCAAGGCACCCTTCAAGACGAAGGGAGTTGCAATGAACCCTGTCGACCACCCCCACGGAGGAGGAAGCCACGCCCACGTCGGAGGACCCAACTGTCAGAAGAGGACAGCATCGCCTGGTCAGAAGGTAGGATTCCTGCCTCCTAAGAAGAAAATAAGGAAGTGATTGCAATGGGAAAGAAGATTATTGCAGGATCGGCAAAGGCATCGAGGAGGAAGTCCAGGAAGAAAGCGTCGGCAATCCAGGCACGCAGGAAGAAGGAGTTCCTGTTCCGCGGATTCACGATGGAGGAGCTTCTGGCCATGCCCTTCGACGAGGTACTCGGTCTCCTGCCCTCCAGGGCCAGGAGGACATACCTCCGCGGTCTGAACTACGAGCAGCAGCTCCTGTTCGACAAGCTGAAGGATTCCACGGAGCCCGTCAGGACGCACCGCAGGGATTTGCCCATCATACCCCAGTTCGTGGGAAAGACCGTCAGCGTATACAACGGTCGCGAGTTCAAAGACGTAGAGATCAAGCCCGAGATGATCGGCTGCTTCATTGGAGAGTTCGTCCAGACGAGGAAGCCTCCAGTGCACTCCGGACCCGGAGTCGGTGCAACCAGGTCGTCCAAGTTCATGCCGTTGAAGTGAGGTGTCAGATATGGTTAATTCAGGTTATACTGCAGTAGCTGACCCCGACACGACCGCAAAGGCCCTCGGAAGGGAGATGCCCGTCTCCCCCAAGTTCGCCCGCGAGGTCGCCGGAATGGTTCGCGGAATGAAGGTCGAGACAGCCCAGAAGGCTCTCGCAGAAGTGATCGACAAGAAGAGGCCCGTCCCCCTCAAGAGATACAACAAGAGAGTATCCCACAAGGCGGGAGTCGGACCCGGAAGGTACCCTGTGAAGGCAGCGAAGGCCATCCTCAGTGTCATCGACAGCGCAGCAGCGAATGCCGAGTACAAGGGATTGGACATCTCCAACATGGCCATCGCCACCATCTCCGTATCCAGAGGAAGGGTCATCCCCGGACACATGCCCAGGGCCCACGGCCGTGCAACGGAGTGGAACCAGGACACAATCAACGTCGAAGTCATCATCCAGGAGGTTGAGTGAAATGGCAGCAGAGAGAAAGATCGTTGCCGAGTACGTCCGCAGGGTTCTCCTTAAGGAGTACCTCATGAAAGAGGTCAGCCGTGCTGGATTCGGAGGACTCGACGTCCAGAGGACACCCATGGGAACCCGTGTCATCCTCACGACCGAGAGGCCCGGACTCGTCATCGGAAGGCGCGGTCAGACAATCAAGAATCTGACCCAGGTAATCGAGGAGCAGTTCGGATTCGAGAACCCCCAGATCGAGGTTCAGGAAGTCCCCAACGCAAGCCTCAACGCACAGATCATGGCCGAGAAGCTGGCCTTCTCCCTCGAGAGGGGCTGGCACTTCCGCAGAGCAGGACACTCCACGGTCCGCAGGATCATGGATGCCGGCGCACGCGGATGCTACATCATTGTGGCAGGAAAGCTCTCCGGTCAGAGGCACAGGACAGAGAAGTTCAAAGAGGGTAACATCAAATTCTGTGGAGATACCAAGGCACAGTTTATCGAGCACGGATACGCGGTCGCTAAGCTGAAGATGGGAGTCATAGGAGTTACCGTCGAGATCATGGTCAAGGATGCAAAGATGCCCGCCGATATCAAGGTCCTCAACAAGACCGAGGCGGCAGCAGTGCTCCCCGACCTCTTCGCAGCGCCCGCTGTCGAGGCACCCGCCGAGGCAGAGGCCGCCACCGAGGAGGTGCAGTGACCATGGCATCTTTGAAGACCGCAGACATCAGGAACATGTCCGTCGAGGAGCGCAACCAGAAGCTGAAGGAGCTCCGCGACGAGCTGATGCACGAGAGGGGAGTCTCCGCAATGGGCGGTGCCCCCTCGAGCCCCGGAGCTATCAAGGCCCTGAGGCTCAACATCGCGCGCATCCTGACCGTCCAGAAGGAGGAGGAAAAGAACTGATGGCTGAGATTTGCCCCGTATGTGGATTGCCTAAGGAACTCTGCATGTGCGAGGAGATCGCACGCGAGCAGCAGACCGTAAGGATCTCAGTCGACAGCCGCAGGTACGGAAAGATGGTCACCGTCATCGACGGGATCGATGAGAACGACATCGACATCGCCGACCTCGCGAAGCAGCTGAAGAACAAATGCGCCGCCGGCGGAACATACAAAGACGGCCGCATCGAACTCCAGGGGGATCACAAGAAAAGAGTGAAGACCGTCCTGGAGGAAATGGGATTCCGCACAGAGGTAAGATGAGAGATAATCTCTTCATGAGAACTGAGTTCATTGGACTGGACGTGGAAGTGCTGTCTTCACCATACTCGGGAATATCCGGTAAGGTGGTTGACGAGACGAAGAACACGTTTACCATCGATTCGGCCGGAACTGAGAGAATGGTACCCAAGTCAGGCAATGAGTTCAGATTCACATATGAAGGCAGGAACATCGACATCATCGGATCTAAGATAGTTTACCGACCAGAGGACAGAATCAAAAAGGTTAGGTGAATAAAAATGACAGCAAAAATCAAGGACATCGGAATCGACGTCGTCCCTCCTACTTCGGAGTGCAATGACCCCAATTGCCCCTTCCACGGCACACTGGGAGTCAGGGGACAGACGATCGACGGAGTGGTTGCGACAGTCAGGATGAACAAGACCGTCGTCGTGGAGCGCAACTACCTCAGGTACATGCATAAGTACGAGAGATACGAGAAGAAGTCGAGCAGGTACGTGGCACACGCCTCCCCCTGCCTCGGCCTCAAGGTCGGCGACAAGGTCACCATCGCGGAATGCAGGCCCTTGGCGAAGACCGTGACTTTCGTAGTCATCGAGAAGAAGGAGTGATTCAGATGAAGGGAATTGCCGGAAACCAGACAAGAGGACTTCAGAACGGATCGCGTCTCGATGTGATCGACAACACTGGAGCCAAGGTAATCGAGATCATCACCGTTCCCGGTTACCACGGAACAGCAAGGAGGGTCCCGTCCGCAGGAGTCGGAGACCTTGTGATCGCTTCCGTCAAGAAGGGAACACCCGCGATGAGGAGACAGATCGTCTTCGCGGTCATCGTCCGCCAGAGGCGCCCCGTAAGGAGGCCCGACGGAACGATGGTCTTCTTCGAGGACAACGCAGCGGTCATCACCACCGAGACCGGAGAGGTCAAGGGAACAGACATCAAAGGCCCCGTAGCCAGGGAAGCCGCTGAGAGGTGGCCCCGTGTGTCCGCTACCGCGAGCACTATCATCTGAGGTGTGAGAAATGGTAAGCAGCAAAGCAAGGACACAGAGGAAGGCACAGGCCAACGCGACCGCACACGTCAAGAGGAAGATGCTCTCCGCACACCTCAGCGATGACCTCCGTCAGAAGTACGGAAAGCGCACCGCCAGGGTCTGCAAGGGAGACACCGTCGTCGTCGTGCGCGGAAACGCGGACATCAAGAACATTGAGGGCAAGGTCATCAACGTCTACACCAAGACAGGCCGTGTCGCCGTCGAGGGCGTCACGATCAAGCAGGCGGACGGAACCGAGGCCGAGCGCCCCATCCACGCATCCAACCTGGTCATCACCAAGCTGAACACCGAGGATGCATGGAGGATGGATTCACTGTCGAAGAAGGAGGCTAAAGAATGAGCGACCACATGAAAAGATTGGCAGCGCCCAGGTCATGGCCCCTGAAGAGGAAGGTCAGCATCTTCATCACGAAGCAGAGCCCAGGAGCGCACTCGCTCGAGGACTCCATGGCTGCGACGATCGTCCTCAGGGACATGATCGAAGCATGTGACACCGCCAGAGAAGCTAAGAGGATCATCGGAAACCGCGAGATGTTCGTGAACGGCAAGGCCGTCAAGAACCCCAAGGCGCCCGTTGGATTCATGGACACGATCGCTATCCCCAAGATGAACCTGTACTACCGCATGCTCATCACCGACAAGGGAAAGCTCACGATCGTCCCCATCTCCGAGAAGGAGGCCCAGTGGGGACTGTACAAGATCGAGGACAAGACCGTCGTCAAGGACGGAAAGTTCCAGCTCAACCTCTACGGCGGAAAGAACATCTTGATCGAGAAGAACGAGTACAAGTGCGGCGACACCCTCAAGGTGTGCCACGAGAACAACAAGATCCTCGACTGCTTCGCATTCGCAGCCGGCAGCACCGCCCTGATCAAAGAGGGTGCCCAGTCCGGTAAGGTGAAGACCGTGAAGGAAGTCAAGGTCATCCGCAGCTCGGCACCCAACGTCGTCGTCTTCACCGATGACACCGAGACCATCGTGGACAACTGCTACATCATCGGAGGCGCACAGCCCGCCATCACCATGCCGGAGGCTTCCGAATGAGCAGTATGAGAGATCTCCACGTCGAGAAGGTCGTCGTCAACATCGGTGTCGGCGAGGCAGGAGAGAGGCTCGCGAAGGCAGAGAAGGTGCTCGAGATGGTCACCAAGCAGAAGCCCGTCGAGACACTCTCCAAGACAGTCAACAGGGACCTCGGAATCCGTCAGGGAATGCCCCTCGGATGCAAGGTCACCCTCAGGGGAGAGGAGGCTGTCGAGTTCGTCAAGCAGGCGCTCTCCATCAGGGAGATGCGCGTGCCCGAGTACTCCTTCGACCAGGAGGGCAACATGTCCTTCGGTATCTCCGACTACACCGACTTCGAGGGGATGAAGTACGACCCCGAGATCGGAATCTTCGGAATGGATATCAGCGTCGTCCTCAGGAGGCCCGGAAACAGGATTACCCAGAGGGCCCTCCTCAAGAGGAGGATCCCCAAGTCCCACCGCGTGGGCCGCGAGGAAGCGATCCAGTACATGAAAGACAACTTCCAGATCGAGGTGGTCCAGTGAAAGTAAACACACAGAAACCTAAGAAGCAGTTCGGAAGATCCATCGGATGCACCCGCTGCGGCCGTCGCAGAGGAATCATCAGAAGGTACGGAATGCATCTGTGCCGCCAGTGCTTCAGGGACATGGCCCCAGAGCTTGGTTTCAAGAAGTATTCGTGAGGTGTCAGAAATGCAGAGCGATCCACTTAACGACGCAATGTGCGTAATAAAGAATGCATCAGTCAACGGAAAGTCTGACTGTACGATCGAGCCCTCGTCAAAACTCATCGGCCGCGTGCTGAAGGTTATGCAGGACTACGGTTACATCAGCCAGTTCGACTACGTTGAGGATGGAAAGGCAGGCAAATTCCACGTCTTGCTCGATGGAGCGATCAACGACTGTGGTGTCATCAAGCCCAGGTACTCCGTCAAGGTCACAGAGGTCGAGAAGTTCGAAGCGAGGTTCCTCCCCGCCCAGGACTTCGGACTCTTGATCATGACGACCACCGCGGGAGTGATCACCCAGGACCGCGCCAAGGAGCTCGGTGTCGGCGGAAAACTGTTAGCCTATGTGTACTGAGGAATAAAGATGACAATTGCAGGGAAAATCGAAAGCACCATCGCTATCCCCGGTGGGGTATCCGTCTCCTACGAGAACGGTACCATGAAGGTCTCCGGACCTAAGGGAGAATTAAGCAGAAACTTCGCGTACCCTAACATTAGTATTGCCGTCGGAGAGGGAAAAGTAGACGTATGTTGCGAGTACCCCAGAGTGAAGGACAAGGCCATGCTCGGAACCTTCGTCGCCCACATCAAGAACATGATCAAGGGCGTCACAGAGGGATTCAAGTACGACCTGAAGATCGTGTTCTCTCACTTCCCGATGAAAGTTGCTGTGAAAGGCGACCGCGTGGAGATAAACAACTACATGGGAGGACACGCTCCCCGTTACGCTAACATCGTAAGGGGATGCACGGTCAAGATCTCCGGTCAGGATGTCACCGTTGAGGGTATCGACATCGAGGCCTGCGGTCAGACCGCTGCCAACCTCGAGAAGGCGACCCAGAGGGGAGGCTTCGACAAGAGGGTGTTCGAGGACGGAATATACATCGTCGGCAAATCGCACAAGGTGAGAGAATGACCGTGAAAGAGTTCAAGGACCTTCAGAACATGAAGGACGGCAACATCGAGGAGCTCAAGTCCATCGGGATCAACACCGTGGATGAGCTCAAGGCGGCCATGAACGATGACGCAAAGGTAAAGGAGATCATCAAGACCCTTTCCGGAATCGGACCCAAGACCGTCGAGGCCTGGAAAGCAGCCTTCGCAGGAGAGGCGCCCGCAAAGGCACCCGCCAAGAAGGAGGCTCCCGCAGAGAAGGAGCCCGTGGTCGTAGAGTCCTCCTCTTCCGAGTACGTCGTGAAGAAGAAGGCAGAGATCGACCCCGAGACCGCCGATGCGCTCGCGAAGAGGGCAATCATCTCCGGAAGGAGGCCCGCATTCAAGAGGCAGGAGTGGTTCAGATACGCCAAGTTCAAGGACTCCACATGGAGGAAGCCCAAGGGAATCCACTCCAAGATGAAGAGGAGGCTCAAGAGGCGCGGACCCATTGTGGACATCGGTTTCCGCGGACCCGCAGCGGTCAGGGGACTCCACCCGACCGGATTCGAGGAGGTCCTCGTGTACAACGTCGACTCCCTTGAGGCGATCGATCCCAAGAAGCAGGCTATCCGTATCGGCGGAACAGTCGGAACTAAGAAGAGAATGGCTATCGAGGACAGGGCCGACGAGCTCGGTATCAGGATCCTCAACAGGATGGTGTGACCATGGCAGATCTGAAGAACCAGAGAAGGATGGCAGCAGAAGTCCTGAAATGCGGTGAGAACAGAGTCTGGATCAACCCCGACAAGATCGAGGAGGTCGAGGACTGCATCACACGCGCGGACATCCGTACCGCTATTGATTCCGGCCTGATCAAGGCCAAGGCCAAGAACGGAACTTCCAAGGGAAGGATAAGATACGTTCAGGGACAGAAGGCAAGCGGAAAGAGGAAGGGACCCGGTTCCAGGAAGGGAACGGCGAACGCCCGCGTCCGCGACAAGGAGCGCTGGATCGCTACGATCAGGCCCATCCGTGACGAGCTGAAGACCCTCAGGGCCGAGGGCAAGATCACCCCCTCCATCTACAGGCTTTATTACAGGAAGGCCAAGGGAGGAATGTTCAAGTCCCGCAGGCACCTTAAGCAGCACATGACCGCTGCTGGACACCTCAAGGAGGAGATCTGATGGCAACAGGACCTAGATACAAAGTCGCATTCCGCAGAAGAAGAGAACTCCGCACCGACTACTATGCCCGTAAGAAGCTCCTCACAGCGAGAGAGACCAGGGCCGTCGTCAGGAGATCCAACAAGAACATAACCATCCAGTTCGCGGACTTCGCGATGGAGGGTGACAAGGTCATCGCATCGGCCAGCACGAGAGAGCTGAAGGCAATGGGCTGGGAGTACTCCTGCTCATCGATCCCCGCAGCCTACCTGGTCGGATACCTTGCAGGAAAGAGAGCAATTAAGGAAGGCGTCGAGTACGCAGTCCTCGACATCGGTATGCAGAAGGTCCAGCACGGCGGAGTCCTCTTCGCCACGGTCGCTGGAATGACTGACGCCGGGCTCGAGGTCCCCCACAGCGAAGATGTTCTCCCCGAGGAGGACAGGCTCAAGGGAAAGCACATCGACGACGCAATCGAGGCTGCAATCGACAGCCTGAAAGAGAAGATGGAGGCTGAGTGAAATGACTGACTGGGTTCCTAAGACTAGGCTCGGACAGATGGTCCTCAACGGCGAGATCACAACGATGAGCGACGCCCTGGCGACCAAATTGCCTCTCCGTGAGCCCGAGATCGTGGACATCCTGCTCCCCGACCTCCAGGACGAAGTCATCGACCTCAACATGGTCCAGAGGATGACCGACTCCGGAAGGAGGGTCAGGTTCGCAGTTACCTGCATCGTTGGTAACGGCGACGGATTCATCGGATACGGAAGGGCCAAGGGAAAAGAGGTCGGACCTTCCATCAAGAAGGCTATCGACAACGCTAAACTGAACATAATCGAGATCAAGAGGGGCTGCGGATCCTGGCAGTGCGGTTGTGGAAACCCCCACAGCCTGCCTTTCGAGGTAAAGGGCTCCACCGGATCCGTCACCGTCACGCTGAAGCCCGCTCCCCGCGGAGTGTCTCTGGCAGTCGGTGATGTCGCGAAGAGTCTGCTGACCCTCGCAGGTGTCCACGACGCCTGGGGATTCGCAAGAGGAAACACCAAGACAAAGGTCAACTACGCAATGGCAACCTTCGAGGCTCTGAAGATGACCTCCCGCATGAGGGTCACCGACGAGCAGGTGAAGAACCTGAACATCGTTACCGGACCTACCGGTATCAAGTTCGCTGAGACTGATGTCGAGACCGAGGAGGAATGAAGATGACATACGTAGTCATTCGTGTCCGCGGACAGCCCGATGTCAACTACAACATCGAGCACACCATGGGTCTCCTCGGACTCAACAAGGTGAACAACTGTGCCGTCATCCCGGAGAACCCCTCCACCAAGGGAATGCTCCAGGTGATCAAGGACTACTGCACTTGGGGAGAGATCAACCAGGAGACGCTCACCGCCCTCATCCGCGCACGCGGAAAGGTCGTCGGTGATAAGCCTCTGGACGATGCCTACCTCAAGGAGAACTCCGAGTTCGCCACAGTGGAGGACATGGCCAAGGCCATCATCGAGAACAACTACAAGATGAAGGACGTTGTCGGCGTCAAGCCCATCTTCCGTCTGCACCCCCCGATCAAGGGATACGAGGGCAACAAGCGCTCGTTCCAGAATGGCGGTGCCCTCGGATACAGGGGAGACAAGATCAACGACCTCGTCAACAGGATGATCTGAGGTGTGAGAGATGCCAAGCAGAACCAAGAAATTCAGGGGATACAGGACACACGGACGCGGTAAGAAGTCCGGACGTGGAGCAGGTATCATCGGTGGACACGGTATGGCCGGATACGGCAAGACCGGGAAGATCGGTATGCTGAAGGAGGACAGGAACTACTTCGGGCGCCACGGTTTCAAGAGACCTCAGTGCACTGTTGAAGCAAACCGTACGATCAACGTCGGAGAGCTCTCCGAGAAGATCGAGACCTTCGTAGCGATGGGATTCGCGACCAAGGAAGGTTCAGCCTATAAGCTGAACCTGACAGAGGCCGGGATCGACAAGCTGCTCGGTAACGGTAACATCGACGTCGCCGTCACGGTGACAGTCGACTCCGTCTCCGAGAAGGCTCGCGAGAAGATCGAGGCAGCCGGCGGATCGATCGCCGAGTAAAGATATCGGGAAGGTAGAAGAGATGGAAGAAACACAGAGCCTGTTGTATAAGGTAAAGCCCATATCCGACAGGCTGCCCTCCGTCAAGAGGCCTGAAGGCCACGTGCACTTCAGGACCAAAATGATGTGGGTCGTTGTCATATTGGTACTCTACTTCGTCATGACGAACGTGTACCTCTATGGATTAGACAGGTCGACGATGCTCGACATGTTCGCTCAGTATAGGACTATCATGGCCGGTGCTTCCGGATCACTACTGCAACTCGGTATCGGACCGATCGTTACAGCTTCAATCATTATGCAGCTGTTCGTCGGTGCAAAAATCATCAAACTCGACCTCGGCAAACGCGAGGACAAGGCCTGTTACCAGTCCGTCCTCAAGCTGCTGGTCATCGTGATGATCGTCTTCGAGGCCATCCCGCAGGTCGCGGGATACCTCACCCCCTCTGAGGGACTCACAGCCGCCGTCGGCGGTCTGGGAGGAAGGCTGATCCTCATCCTCCAGCTGTTTGTCGGGTCATATATCATCTTCATGATGGATGAGGTGGTGTCCAAGTGGGGTATCGGAAGCGGTATCTCACTGTTCATCGCCGCAGGAGTGGCACAACAGCTGTTCACGGGTACGTTCAACTGGGAAATGGTCAACATGGGCTCCATGTCGGTGCCCGGAGGTACCATACCCAGGGCGATCTACTACGCGTTCACCCTCACGCCCGAGCAGATGTCATCATATGGGTACGAGTCCCTGTTCCTGGGCAGTCCCAACCCGGTCATAGCGTTGATCGGTACACTGGTGATATTCTTCATCGTGGCGTATCTGGAGTCGACACGTATCGAGCTGCCTCTCTCCCACGGAAACGCCAGGGGAGCACGCGGACGCTATCCGATCAAGCTGATGTACGCAAGCAACATCCCTGTCATCCTGATGTCAGCACTGCTCGCCATCGTGAGCATGGTCGCCCTGCTGCTCTACAGCAACGATACCCTCGCCGGAATCCCCTTCCTCGGACACAACGGAGCAATCGGTTACTTCGAAGATGGATCTACAACCGCCGCAGGCGGTCTGGCGTGGTATCTGTCGGCGCCCACCGGACTCACATCCTGGCTCATGCCCATACTCGACCCCGCCACATATGGCGATGGTCTCCACGGACCTCTGCAGCATCTCGCCCACGTCGCCGTCTACTTCACAGTGATGGTCATGGGTTCGATCCTGTTCGCCAAGTTCTGGGTCGAGACGACCAACCTCGGTCCCGAGGCGGTCGCCAAGCAGATCCAGAAGAGCGGTATGCAGATGCCCGGATTCCGCCGTGACCCCCGTGTCCTCAAGCGTGTGCTGGAGAGGTACATCCCCACCATCACCGTGATGTCGGGAGCATTGGTCGGAGCATTGGCCGCATTCGCAGATATGGTCGGTACTACCGGAAACGCAAGCGGAACTGGAGTTCTGCTGACCGTTGGTATCATTATCCACTTCTACGAGGCCATGGGCCGCGAGCAGATGATGGAGATGAACCCCATGATGAGGGGATTCTTCGGTGGAGAGTGAGTAAATGGCAAATCCAGGCAGTCCTGAGAGCATGCAGCAGATCTCGAGCCAGCAGCCGCCGATGATGTCGAACAAGACCATGATCGGTATGTTGCTGGTCCTGGTCATCATGTTCGCTGTTGCCAGTTTCAGGCAGCAGATCGGTAGCGCTCTGGATTTCGTGTTCCAATACATCGCATTCGACGGGGAATACCCCGTCCTCACCCTTATTATCGCAGGTACGATCATGATCACCCTGGGTACGGTCGTCAGGGGATTCCTCCAGGATCCCATCAAGATGGCCAAGAACCAGCAGATCCAGAGCGATTTCAATAAGGAGTTCCGCCAGGCGAGGATTGAGAACAACCTCTTCAAGATGAAGAAGCTTCAGGAGATCCAGCCTCAGATCACTGGAATGGCCATGCAGCAGAGCACGGACCAGATGAAGGTCATGCCCATAACCATGGTCTTCGTCGTGCCCATCTACGCATGGGTATGGTACTTCCTCAGCACAGGCGATGCCGACAACCCCGGCAAGTACTTCTGTGCGGGGAACTCCATCTTCGACATGTGGGGATACGTCCACGTGGAGATGCCCTGGTGCGCCATCGATCTGAACAGCACGCTGTTCCTGAACTTCCCTGTATGGATCTTCATCTATACGATGATAAGTTTGCCGATCGGACAAATCGAGAACAGATTGATCAGGCTCTACTTCCTCAAGAAGGAGCTGAGAAGACTCGATCTCGAAGCCAAGAGGGCTGAGATCGAATGAGAATAACCATCAGCGGTCCTCCCGGATCCGGGAAGACGACCGCCTGCAGCAAGCTTTCCGAGAAGCTCGGAATGGAGGCAATAGTCTTCGGAAAGATCTTCCGCGAGCTTGCTGCAGAAAAAAACCTTTCTTTGGGTGAACTCGGCGCCATCGCCGAGAAGGACCCCTCCATCGACAAGATGATCGATTCCAGGATACTCGAGATAGCGAGGGCCAGGGACGATATCATTCTAGAATCGAGACTTTCCGCCTACATGTGCTCCCGCCACGACATACCTGCACTGAAGATCTACATCACCGCCAGCCCGGAGGTGAGGATGTCCAGGATAGGCGTCCGCGAGGGGGAGACGCTGGAAGAGGCATGCGCCAAGACGATCGACCGTCAGAAATCCGAGGCGAAGAGGTACAAGATGTACTATGACATCGACATCGAGGATACCAGCGTCTACGACCTCATCATCAACACCGATGATCTGGATCCGGACCAGGTGGTCGAGGAGATCATCAAGGCCATGGAAGCGCGGAAATGATGATCAAGGATCCCGACGCCATCCCCGACAAGTGGGGGAAGAGGCCGTCCGACCGTTCCGTCGGCGAGCTGCTCAGGGGCGGGGTCATAATTCTCGACAAGCCGTGCGGACCCACATCCCACCAGGCCACGGCCTGGGTCAGAGATGCTCTGAAGGCCGACAGGGTCGGCCACGGAGGCACATTGGATCCGTACGTCAGCGGCGTACTCCCTGTGACGTTGGGCAAGGCCACACGTCTCACGGACATAGTCCTGTCCTCCGACAAGGAGTACATCTGCCTGATGAGGCTGCACGGCGACCGCAAGGAGAAGAGGATACGCGAGGTCTTCGCCGAGTTCGTCGGGAAGATCTACCAGCTCCCTCCGGTCAGGTCGTCGATCAAGCGCCAGCTGAGGATCAGGACCATCAAGGAGCTCGAGATCCTCGACATCAGGGGACGCGACATCCTGTTCAGGATGTCCTGCGATGCCGGTACCTACGCCAGGACGCTCTGCATTGACATAGGTGATGTCCTCGGATGCGGTGCGAACATGGTGGAGCTCAGGCGTTCGCGCTCCGGCAAAATGACGGAGGCCCGTGCTGCCACGCTTCATGACATCAAGGATGCGTACGTCTTCTGGCAGCAGTACGGACGCGAGGACTGGCTGAGGAGCATGATACTCCCGATGGAGGTCCTTGTGGAGCCTCTGCCTAAGATCGTTGTGAAAGCAACCGCAGTGGATGCCGTCTGCCACGGCGCAGACCTCAACATCTCAGGTATACACATGCTCGACGAGGACATCCGCAAGAACGCCCTGGTCGCGATGATGACCGCAAGGGGAGAGCTCATCGCCATAGGCAGGATGGCCATGTCATCGGCGAAGATCATGGCAACGTCCCAGGGCAAGGCCGTGGACACGGAGCGCGTCTTTATGGACGAGGGCCATTATCCCCGCATGTGGCACTATTCCACGGATCTCGAGGAGCTCAAAGAGCCAGAATTCCCCGAGTAACCCTTTTTATTGCGCTTGCTGATTATCCTGAGGATAATCCCATGTCCCTGTTCGATAAGAAGACGCAGGTCTATGGTCCCGAGACCCTGGAGGTCGGCACGTTCGATCCCACTGTCGACGGATTCTACCGCAATGTGATCACGATCCCCCTGGATATAAAGCACAACCATGTGCTGTACGTCAAGGTGAAGGCCGACAAGCCCGTGGACATAGTGGTCGCAAGGGACAACGGCTCTGCCATTCAGCACAAGGACAGGCAGACCGATGTCGTGATGGGTCCGTATCCTACTGAGAAATACGACAGTATGGGGATAATCATTGGCGTCTTCCGCGGGGACATCTCCCACGCGACCGTCGAGGCCTGGATGGAGAGGAAATGAAGGATAAGAAGCAGGAATTCGAACTCGGCATCGAGAGGATATCCCTCTTGAGGAAGAAGGACAAGCTGACCCTTCTGGTATTCGCGGCCCTGTTTATAGCCTCCATCGCGGCCTACATAGTTCTGACCGTGGTGTACGAATACACCGCATACACAGGCCTGCCGGTGATGGCCGTGCCTTTCATGGTCATCGGTGTGGCGAACCACATCCTGAACCGCAACTACATCGTTCTGATGGCGATCCTCGCGATATCGTTGATATCCTACTTCCTGTTCCCTTCGGTGATCCTGTTCGTGATCTATCTCCTGATATGCTCCGAAGGGCTCGCATGCATGGTGGAGGTCATCCAGAGGGCGCTGTTCTACAGGATCGTCGGCGCCATAGAGTACATGAACGTCAAGGAGCAGCTGGACGTCGGCGAGATGCTGGTGAAGTTCCTGTTCAACGTTCCGGACAACATCGACACCCGCAGGATCACGATGGATCTGAACATCGTGAGGAGCAAGTTCCCCTGGAGGGACCTCCTCAACTCGTTCATGATGGTCCTCCTGTTCTCCATGTTCCTTTGGATCTACGTGTTCATCAACCCGGACATCACCGTTGAGACGGAAGGGGTCCCGATATACACGTTCACGATAGTGCTGTACATCTCGATGCTCGTCATGCCCTGGTCCGTGTTCAACACCGTCAAGGCGAGGATTGCCTCGGATTACCGCGATTTCAGCCTCTATCAGGGTCTCGTGGGCACTGCGGTGAGGATGTTCATCCCCCTGTTCATAGTGCTGCTGTTCCTGTTCGTCATGACCTTCACAGGTGTCGGAGAATTGGAGTTCGTGGCGATGTCCCTGGTGTTCATACTGCTGATGCTTCTGTCCACGTCCATAATGTACTTCATGTGGAACGAGATCGAACTGGTGAACGACATCACCGACAACTGGAGCAGGTTCAGACCCGTCGAACTGTATTCAAGGTTCCTCTCGGAGGACCCTTATTCCTCTGACGATAGGGATGTGCCAGGCACTCCGAGGCGTAACCCTGCGGACTGCTTCAAGATGGATGTCAGAAACCGGAATCCCTGAACTTCTGGTTGAGCTGTCCGGGCGCATTCAGCGACTTGATGATGGGCATGAACACCTGTCCCGAGCTCATTCCGGGCGTCTTGTTGAGTCCGATGATCTCCGGCTCATGGTAGTTGGTTATGATGACCTGATATCTCTGGACATTCTCCTCGATCTCCACGACCGGGACCTCGGATGCCTTGAGCGTGTCGAGGACAACATCCGCCATGTTCTGGATCTGCTCGGGTGTGATCTCGTCCTCCAGCCTGATGAAGAAGGTGTGCTCCAAGGTCTGGGAGTTGAAGATGTACTCGACCTTCGAGGCATTGAGGATGGATTTGAACTCCTTGCCCTTCTCATCGTCCTCAACCAGTTCCAGCATGCGCTGTTTCCATGTCTCAGGGATATCGATATAGATGGCCTCTTTGCCGAGAATCTTCCACATGTCCCGCCAATCGGCAGGGTGCTATAAATCCGTAACCATCCGACTCGGAGTATGGCATCTACAACCCTTTTTACGCGCGCGCACGCTTTTATTTACGAGCACGCGATAGGGTGCTCCCATGCCAGAGGAATTCACCGTTACCCCGTGGGAGGTCAAGGGAGACATCGATTACGATCTTCTCATGAAGAAGTTCGGAACCAGCCCCATTGACGAGGCCCTCCTCCAGAGACTGGAGGGCTATGGCGATCTTCACCCGATGCTCAAGCGCGGCATCTTCTACACCCACAGGGACCTCGGTTGGCTCTTGGACGAGTACGACAAGGGCAACAAGTTCATGATCTACACCGGCAGGGGACCCTCCGGGAACACGCACCTGGGCCACCTCATGCCCTGGATGTTCAACAAGTGGGTCCAGGACACGTTCGGCGTGGAGATGATATTCCAGATGACCGACGACGAGAAGTTCCTGTTCAAGGACCTAACTCTCGAGGACACATCCAGCATGGCATACCAGAACGCATTGGACTTCATCGCTCTGGGCTTCGATCCGAAGAAGACGAAGATCATCGTGAACACGAAGAATATCGACAAGCTGTACCCCATCGCGTTGGGTGTGGCGAAGAAGATCACGTTCTCCACCGCGAAGGCCGTCTTCGGTTTCGACAATTCAACGAACATCGGTTCCATATTCTACACGGCACTGCAGTCCGCTCCCGCATTCCTCCCGTCGGTGGATGCCGGAAGGAGCGTGCCCGTCGTCATCCCCTGCGGTATCGACCAGGACCCGCATTTCAGGGTCTGCAGGGATGTCGCACCCGGTCTCGGATTCCCCAAGCCGTCCCTCATCTGCTGCAAGATGATGCCCGGACTGGCCGGAGGGGACAAGATGTCCTCGTCCGACGAGAATGCGACCATATACACCACGGACACCCCCAAGGCCGTGAAGAAGAAGGTCGGAAGAGCGTTCACCGGAGGATGCGTCTCCGTCGAGGAGCAGAGGGAGAAAGGCGGCAATCCCGAGATCTGTGCCGTCTTCAAGTACAACTATTTCATGTTCGAGCACGACGATGACGAGCTGAACGAGCTCGCCCGCAAGTGCCGCAGCGGAGAGATCCTGTGCGGAGAGTGCAAGATGTGCCTCACGCAGAAGATCAACGTGTTCCTGGAGCAGCATCAGGACAAGAGAGAGAAGGCCAAGGACGTCATCGCCGAGATGAGCTATGACGGGTTTGAATGGTGATCCCCATGGTAAGCGCAGAGATACTGGAAGGTTTGAGCTACAACGAGAAGAAGCTTCTCCTGGCCGTCAACGCCAGGAACGGGTCCGCATCGCTTGCGGAGCTCATAGACGGCGGGGAGTTCTCCCTGGAGGTCGAGATCATGGGCGCCGCATCCTGGCTGGAGTCCAAGGACATGGCCAAGATCCACGAGTCCGTCGAGAAGTTCATCACATTGGAGGACGATGGCATCATCGCGACCGGTCTCCCCGAGAGGGTGGCCATCACGGTGATCGACGCCGCAGGCGGAAGGCTGGACCTCGACGAGCTGGCGCAGAGGATGTCCGGAGGCATGGACAAGATCGCCGTCGGATGGCTCAAGAGGAAAGGGCTCGCCGATATCGTCCCCGAGGGGGACAGGAAGGTCCTCGTCCTTACCGACAAGGGAAAGGCCACACTGGGCACGGAGATGCCCGACGAGGCGTTCCTCAAGAAGCTCGCCGAGAGCCCCGTGTCCGAGAAGGATGCCGACAAGGCCCTGGTCAAGGACCTTAAGGGAAGGAAGGGCATGATCGGCGAGAAGATCGTCACGACCAGGTCCATAGCTCTCACCGACCTCGGAAAGGAGATCGCCGCATCTGGTCTGGAGCTCAAGCCCCAGATCACGGAAATCACCGACCGTCTCATCCAGTCCGGCGAGTGGAAGGATGCCGAGTTCAGGAAGTACGACATCCAGACCTTCGCACCCATGCTGCCCCCGGCGAAGAAGCACCCTCTGTCCAGGCTCGGAGCCCAGATCAGGAGGATGTTCACCGACATGGGATTCACGGAGATGTCATCCGAGTACGTCCAGCCCGCATTCTGGAACATGGATGTGCTCTACACGCCTCAGGACCACCCCGCAAGGGACCTGCAGGACACGTTCTATCTGGAGCGCCCGTCGGCCATCCACATCGACGACGAGGAGCTGGTCCAGAAGATCAAGGACATCCACGAGAACGGAGGCAACACCGGTTCGACCGGATGGGGAGGAGAATGGTCCAGGGAGAAGGCGGAATCCGCTCTGCTCAGGACGCACAGCACCTGCTCTAGCATCAGGTACATCGTGGCCCACCCCGATGCGCCCCAGAAAGCGTTCTCCATCTCGAGGATATTCAGGAACGAGTCCATCGACTCCACCCACCTGCCCGAGTTCACGCAGATCGAAGGCATCGTCATGGACGAGAAGGCGGACTTCAACATGCTGGTCTCGATGATCAAGGAGTTCTACGCCAGGATGGGATTCGACCAGATCCGCATCCGCCCCGCATACTTCCCCTACACCGAGCCCTCGCTGGAGATCGAGGTCTTCTTTAACGGCAAGTGGATGGAGCTGGGAGGCGCAGGAATGTTCAGGCCTGAGGTCCTCGAGCCCTTCGGAGTGAAGTGCCCCGTGCTCGCATGGGGATTCGGTTTCGAGAGGCTCGCGATGCTCAAATGGAACATCAAGGACATCAGGGACCTGTACATCTCAGATATCGACACCCTGAAGAACAACACCGTGTTCTGAGATCGACCTTTCCAATTCGGACAGGCCGTCCTTCAGCCTCTTGTTGCGGCTGACGGACAGCCCTGTCCTTATCAATTCTACGGCGGAATCCATGTGATGGAGCTTCACCTCCGCTGTCGCCTCGTACAGCAGCAGTTCGTCCATGCGGTAGAGGCATCCGCTCTCTACCATCCTTATCCGAGCGTTACCGAGGCATTTGCTGGCCTCCTCCGGCAGATTCTTCCTCAGCAGGCAGAGGCCCAGTGTGATGCCTGAATCGGGTTCGTTCCCGCAGGACGTTCTGGCAAGCTCCAGCGCCCTGTCGAGATCGCCCTTCCTCACCAGCACCTCCGACATCAGCCTTCTCCCAAGCATGGGGTCCGTGGAGGATATGGTCCCTGACAGGGATTCGGCATCGTCCAACAGTCCGTTGTTGAGGGCCATCCTCGCGCCGATGGCAAGGATGTCCTTGTCCCCGTGCCTGCGGGCCAGTATCGATACGGCCCCGGACAGTTCCGTATCGTCTATGTCCATCAGGCGGAACCTGTCCTTCCTGATCAGGTTCACCGCCTCCCAGTCGCGGCCGGAGAGGATGAGGTGGTAGATGCGCTCCTCGTTGGGGCGTCCGCGGTCCATGCACCAGTCGGCAGCCTTGCTGTGCCATCTCCTTATGTCATCATCGCTGCTCCCGCGGAACATGCTTTCTCTCACTTTGGCCTTGATGTTCAGGCTCCCGTCCGACTTGAACCCCACCAGAGGGAGGTCGGGGTCCACATCGTTGCGGCACACCTCCGTCCTCAGGACCAGAAGGCACCCGATGTCGTCGAACCTGTCCTTGGACAGTCGGGATATATCGTCGAAGCTGCATTCGTTGATGTCCTTCCCGAGGTTCTCGAGGTCGATGCCGACCGTACGGAGCTCGTCCGCCCTCTTGAGGTACTGCTTCTTCCCGAGCTCGGTGATGTGGTAGAGCTTCCTCTTCACCATCCTCCTCGATCCCTTGACGGTGGAGTTGAAGATCTCCACCTCGCCACTCTCGATCATCCTGGTCAGGGCGACGCATGCGTGCGAACGGCTGATGCCGATGGCGTTCCCGATGCCCTCCTGGGTGATCTCGATGGGTGAGCCCTCGTAGGTGTCCGTGCTGTAGCGTCTATACCTGTAGAGGTGTGCCAATATTCTGTCGCGTATGGTAACAGGGTACATGGGACAACATCCTCTGTACGAGAATATAATGCGCCGACGTCCGTTCTAGCGAATACCATCGATATTTCTAATATCGGGGACGGTGTTCGGGCGGTCATGTCCAGGCTATTGGTGTGCAGCGAGAAGGACCTCCCGTCGGTCAACATGAAGGAATCGCTCCTGTCCTTCCACGGCTGGGAGGACATTGGGGATGACGGCGTCAACAGCTACATCTCCTATGGGGACACGGTCATGGTGACCATACCGGACATGCACATCTATCACGAGGACCTCGACAAGGAGGTCGAGAGGTTCGGGGTGAAGGTGGACGAGGTCATAGTGATGTCCAAGCATTCCGCCAAGAGCGGACGCCCTGCGCTCACGGCGCATCCGATAGGGAACTACCATGAGAACGAGTTCGGCGGAAGGGAGGGTGCTCTGGTCAAAGCCGCTCCCGCGCTGATGTCGGATGCCCTCCGCAGGATCGTCGCCACCAACGACATGGATGACACTCAGACTTGCTTCGAGGTGACCCACCACGGGCCGTGGATGGAGAAGCCCACATTCTACATAGAGGTCGGGAGCGAGCAGACCCACTGGGAGAACAAGCATGCAGCCGAGATACTGGCACATGTGATCGAGGACCTGGATCCCCACTACGAGTATCCCTCTGCGGTGGGCATGGGCGGAGGCCATTATGCCCCGAGGTTCACCGAGGTCGCCCTCAAGTACAAGGTGAATTTCGGGCACATGCTTCCAAATTACCAGTTGGAGAACAGGGATGATGAGGACATCGTGAGAATGCTCAAGTTGACCTGCGGGGCCACCGACACCAAGTTGGTGTACCTGCACAGGAAGTCGATGAAGAAGCCGGAGGAGAGGAGGATGTCCTCCCTCATAGAATCGGCCGGTTTCGAGCAGATCAGTTCGAGTGACCTCGAGCCGATCGATGGGAGTCAACGAAGGTCCCTTTGATCTCCTTTCCGAGGATGGCGTTCCTCAGCTCGTCGAGGTTCCTTCCGTCGATGATGAGGATGTCCATCCTGTTCTCTTTGGCGAGCTTCACTCCCAAGGGGTCGAAGACGCTCGATTTGGATGCTCCGTGCTCTTTGTAAACGATGTCGCCGAGCTCGTCGATGGTCATCCTTGTGATCTTCTTCGCGTCGGGGTTCTTGCGCGGATCGTCCGTGTATACGGCATCCACGGATGTTCCGTTGACGATCCTGTCCGCCTTCAGACTGGCCGCCAGCATGGATGAGACCGCATCGGTGGTATGTCCGGGCACTGTTCCGCCCATGACGACGATCTTACCGGGCGCGGATGCTTTGGCCGTTTCCTCAACATCGCCGGTTATAGAATCGGGCATGTCGCCGAGTGCCAAAGAAAGAAGCTGAGCGTTCATCCTTGTGGCCGCGATGCCCAGGATGTCCTGCTCGTAGGTGTCCCCTCCGAGGTCCTTCGCGATGCCGGCGTAGTATCTCGCCGTTTTTCCGCCTCCGCAGACCACTGCTATCTGGACCTCCTTGGAGGCCTCCTTCAGCATCTTCGCAAGCTTTCCGATGAATTCGGCATCGTTCTCGCCGGGGACGAGGATCGAACCGCCGATGGATACTACGACCTTTTCCATGTTACCGTTCGAAAGATGGTGTGGACAGATATCAATGTGGCGGGCCATCGGTATGCTGGATGATACCATCAGCCTGCGATCGCTGGAGGCGTTTCCCCTTCTCGGGGTAGTTCTTCGTCCCGTGGTTGGCGGCGATCTGCATCTTCCTGTGGGCTGCGGAAGGCAGGTGCATCCCGAAACGGGTCATGCTCGTCGCCCCCATCACGAACTTCTTGGGGATGTGCTTCTCCCTGCCGACCACGGTGTTCCTCTGCTTCACGATGTCGTCGAGGAACCCATCGAGGTCTGTTGCTTCCGACACTGTGAGGACACGGCCCAGTTCGCTGAGCAGATGCCCGTCCGTACCGCCGGTGAATCCGATGCCGTACTCCCTAGCATGCCTCAACGCCCCGATGTTTTCATTGTGGAACATCCCGCTGCAGATCACCTCGTAGGCATCCAGCCTGTCGACGACGTCCTTCTCGAGCACTCCGGCGTCGATGGCCTTCTGCACCCCCTTTACCGATCCCAGGTATCCCAGCGGATGCGCAGCGGATACCACGCAGTTCACGTCCTCCAGGGAGTCGAGGATCCATTCGGTGCCCTTGTTTATGGCGAGCCAGGGGTTGCCAGACATGTGCGGTTTGACGCTCTTCTGCCAGTACTCCCTCATCTCGTCGAATGTGTAGAAATATACCAGGATGTGGGGCCCGTCCCAGGAGCTTATCTCGATCCCGGGGACCAGGAACCTGCCGTAGTCCTTGTTGAGGTCCTTCGCCTCCAGGGACCCGGCCACGAGGTTGTGGTCAGTTATGGCAAGTCCGACATCCCTCTTCTTGGCCAGTGCCAGCGCATCCTTGACGGTGGTGAACGAATCGGAGTGGTTGGTATGGAAGTGCATGTCCGCGCACAGCATGCCGGACTCCCTGATCCAATCCATGTCGGGCTTCTCGAACCTCACCCTCCCGTCATCGGAACCGCTCATGCCGGTGCATGACAGTTCATCGTTTTTGAGCTTGTCGGCTCCGGGTTCCATGGATGCGACGTTTTACTACCCATCTACGCGCGCGTAACCTTTATAATAGGACGGGGGATGGAGTGCGTAGGTGGACCTATGGCAGACATCAATACAGAGAACTCTGAGGACAGAGCGAAGTACGATTTCAAGAAGGACATGCAGGAGATCATGCACTACAGGGGAAGGGGAACAGAACTCATCTCCTGCTACGTGCCCGAGGGCAAGCCCATCTCCGACGTCATGGCATATCTCAGGAACGAGCAGTCTCAGGCATCCAACATCAAGTCGAAGACGACGATGAAGAATGTCACGAGCGCCATCGATTCCATCGCTTCTCGACTCAAAACGTTCAAGACGATCCCTCCGAACGGAGTGGTCATCTTCTGCGGAGAGGTCCCCCGCGCAGGCGACCAGACCAAGATGGTCCAGTACGTCATCTATCCTCCGGAGGCCATCACGGCGTTCCTGTACAGATGCGACTCGGACTTCTTCACCGAGCCCCTCGAGTCCATGATGCTGGATAAGAAGTGCTACGGTCTGATCACGATTGACAGGTCCGAGGCAACGCTCGGTATCCTATCTGGGAGCAGGATCCAGGTGCTGAAGCACTTCGATTCGCTGGTCCCCAGCAAGCATCATCAGGGAGGTCAGTCCTCGGTCCGTTTCGAGAGGCTGATCGAGATCGCCGCCCACGAGTTCTTCACCAAGGTGGCGGACAACTGTACGGAGTTCTTCCTCAACAGGCCCGAACTGCTCGGTATCCTGGTGGGAGGACCCGGATATACGAAGGAGTTCTTCGTCAAGGAGGAGTATCTCCACCACGAGCTGAGGAAGAAGGTCGTCACACCCCTGGTCGACACCGGTTACACGGATGAATCCGGTCTCAGGGAGCTCGTCCAGAACTCGCAGGGCATCCTCACGGGACTGCAGCTGTCGAGGGAGAAGGTCTTCATGCAGAGGCTGTTCACCGAGATCAGGAAGGCGGACGGAGGCCTCTCAGCATACGGAGAGAACGAAGTCAGGGCAGCCTTGGACAACGGTGCGGTCGACATGGTGCTTCTGTCCGAGGCGCTGAAGAAGAGGCGCATCACCCTCACGTGCTCCTCCGGGCATGTCCACGAGATGACCGTCCCGGACTCCGATGCGAAATTCCAGTGTCCCGAATGCGGTGCCAACGCCCAGGTCACGGCGGACGAGGACCTCATCGACGACTTCTTCAATAAGGCTGAGCTCTACAACACGCGTGTCCAGCTCATATCTCCTGATTCGGAGGAGGGTGACATGCTGCTGAAGGCATTCGGGGGTATCGCTGCCCTCTTAAGGTACAAGATGTGATCCAATGACAATAATGGATGATTTCCAGGAAGAGATCCGCCAGAGGGTCTCTGTCGCCCTGAAGGACATCGGGGCGGAAGGAACTGACTTCGTGGTGGAGGCCTCCACCATGGAGGGTGTGGACATGGCGGTGCCGTGCTTCCCTCTCGCCAAGGCGTTGAGGAAGGCCCCCAAGGACATATCGGATGACCTTGCATCGAGGATCAAGCCCGAGGGCATGATCTCGAAGGTCTCGTCCGTCAACGGATTCCTCAATTTCAACATCGACACGCAGGTGCTGGTGAAGTCCACCCTCGACGAGGTCATCAGATGCCAGACATGCTACGGCTCGCTGCCCAAATCCGGCATCAGGGTCAACGTGGAGCACACTTCCACCAACCCTACGGGACCCATACACGTCGGAAGGGCCCGCAACCCCATCATCGGGGACACCCTGGCGAGATGCCTGAGGAGATGCGGGCACGATGTCATGACCGAGTACTACGTCAACGACGTCGGCAAGCAGGTCGTCGTGCTCACGTGGGGAGTCAACAACGTCACCGACGAGGAGGCCGCCAAGAACTCCGAGGAGCACATGAAGGAGATCGGCCAGAACGAGAAGGAGAGGGACAAGACAGATCACAAGCTTGTGGCGAAGTACCGTGTCGCCAACAAGAAGATGGAGTCCGACCCTGCGGTCCAGGCCGAGATTTCCGACATGATGAGGCGCTTCGAGGACGGCGATCAGGAGGTCATCGACACCGTGAGGCACACCGCGGAGATCATGCTCGATGGCCTCAGGGAGACCCTCGGTGAGATCAACGTCGTCCTTGACAGGTACACATGGGAATCCCAGTTCATCGCCGACGGATCGGCCAAGGCCATCGTCGAGAAGCTGAAGCAGTCCAAGTACGCTGGCCAGACAGACGACGGCGCATGGTACGTGGACCTCAAGGACTTCGGCATCCAGGGGAAGAACACCAAGTTCACGTTCACAAGGTCCGACGGCACAACGCTGTACACCACCCGCGACCTCGCATACCATCAGGACAAGTTCACCAGGGCCGACCGTCTCATCGACGTGCTCGGAGAGGATCAGAAGCTCGGATCCAAGCAGCTCTGCTCCGCACTGGAGATCCTCGGATACGACAAGTTCCCGGAGCCCCTGTTCTACTCGTTCGTCTCCCTCCCGGAGGGCAAGATGTCCACCAGGAAGGGTGTGGTCGTCTATCTCGACGACCTGATCGAGGAGGCTGTCGCACGCGCCTACGAGGAGATCAGGAAGAGGCGCCAGGACATGCCCGAGGAGAAGATGAGGGCCATCGCCAAGACCGTCGGAGTCGCTGCGGTCAGGTTCAACATCGTCCGCGTCCAGCCCGAGAAGCAGTTCGTCTTCAAGTGGGAGGATGCGCTCAACTTCGACGGCAACTCCGGACCGTACCTCCAGTACGTCCACGCCAGGGCATGCAGCATGCTCAGGAAGGCCGGGGAGTTCAAGCACGACACAGACCCGTCCAAGCTCACGCACGCCAACGAGATCGAGCTCGTCAAGGTTATCTCCAGGTACGAGAACGTGCTGAGGTCCGCAGGCGACGAGATGCACATCCATGTGCTCCCAGCCTACGGTCATGAGCTGGCCAGCGCCTTCAATAGGTACTATGCGGAGGTCCAGATCCTCAAGTCCAACGACAGGGATGCGAAGCTCACGCTCGTGGAGTGCGCCAAGACCGTCCTCGCCGATGTGCTCGACTGTCTCGGTATGGGCGCTCCCGAGGAGATGTGAGGATGACGGAGATCCGTCAGCTGAAGGTCAAGGACATCCAGGGTGTCCGCGAGCTCGAGATCGACTGCATCAAGGAGTACTTCGCGGCGACCATCGAGAACAAGTGGGAGGACCTCCCGCAGGAATGGAAGGACAATCTGGGCGCTAGCAGCAGGAACCACTTCAAGACCTATCTGGAGAGCGGCGTCAGCTTTGTCGCCCTCGAGGAGGACGAGGTGGTCGGTTTCATTTTCGCCCAGATCCTCCACCACATCTGCGACGAGGACAACGTCCTCTGGATAGAGAACATGGGTGTCCACCCGTACTTCAGGCGCAACATGATCGGCTACCAGCTGCTCAGGGAATGCGTCAGGAAGGGCCGCGAGATGGGATGCACCATAGCCCACAGCATGATCCAGGAGGACAACGTCCCGTCGATCCTCCTGCACAAGAAACTCGGATTCTTCATGGACAGGCGCGAGGTCGCGCTCATAGACCTGAGGGATCCGAAACTGAAACTCTGATAAATATTCTGAAAAAGGGGGCGGTCTCCCGCCCCTTAATCATTTCTTCTTGGAGGCGAGGTACCTCTGCCTTTCGGACTTGACGGGTGCCTTCTTCTCCGTTGCGGTCTGGTTGTTCTTCTCGGCCTGTTTCATGGCCTCGACCTGCTCGAAGGTGAGCTGGTTCTTGACCTTGGGCGCGGTACGGGACTTGTACACCACGAGGGCCACGATCAGGAGGATGATGACGATGATCACCGCGTAGGTGGTCCACTGGCTCCAGATCGATGTGTTGTAGTTCACCGTGAACGAGATGTCGCTGTAGAGGTTGTTGCTGAACGTGATCTTCATCTGCGCCGTGCCGTTGGGGTAGCTGGCGGTGTCCAGAGGGATCTGGAAGGTGCCGTCCTCGGTCACATCGAACACCATGCTCTCGGACCACAGAGGGGTCTTCGAGGTGGAGATGTAGAGGGACACGGTGCAGGTGTCGTTCTTGTCCGCCGCGTAGTGGACGGTGATGGTCGTTCCCTTGTCCTTGTCGACCGTGATATTGTTGCCTTCCTCGATGTACACGTTGGTGACGGCGGCGTCGTCCGTCTCTACGGGGACGGCGGCCACAAACACCATGGCGAACATCAGGGCGACAGCGAACAGTGCCTTGGCCTTCATGTGATGATCTCCTCAACGCGTTCCTCGTCGATGGCCCTTCTGATCTCCATCGCGAGCCTCTTACCGGAGGACATCTCCTGTCTCCACAGGGAGTTGCCGTACGGGTGTCCGACGGACATGTGCACGTTCGTTCCTCCGCCGATACGGGGCGCCACATCGTAGATGTGGAAGTGGAGGTCCTTGTCGACGCATGTCTGGAGGCAGAACGGCCCGATGATACCGGGGTCGTAGAACTTCTTGGTGGCCTCCACGTACTTCTCTGCGAGCTCGTACGCCTTGGGGAGCAGTGACTCCCTTAGTGTTGCGGAGTTGTGTCCGCACACGGTGTACTCGGGGATGATGCCGTCCTCCTCGAGCTCCACCTGCTGCTTTCCGGGGAGCCTGCAGTATCCGTCCAGGGACGATTCGAACCTCCAGTCGATACCGAGGAGCTCCAGCTTCTCGCCCTTCTCCTCCAGCGGGGAGTAGAAGAAGTCGAGGTTGAAGACGGGGCCGATGATGTACTGCTCCATCCTCGCATCCTTGAGGAAGTCGGGCTCGATGACGCCCTGCTTGATGAGCTCTGTGGACTTCTCGACGAACTGGTCGTAGTCCTTCGCGGTGAAGAATCCCCTCTCGAGCTTCTTGACCTTGTGGTGGACCTTGATGATGGTGAGCCCGTCGATGTCCTCGGGCTTCTCGACCTTCTTGGGGAAGGGGAGCCCAGCCTCGTTGAGGATCCAGTAGTAGTCCTTGGGGTCTCCCCTCTCCTCGGACCTGAGCAGGTTCCTGCTTCCCACCATGGGGAGCTTGAAGTCGTCCTCCACGGCATCGATGCCGCAGTAGGAGACGAAGGACCTGTTGGGTACGAAAAGTACATTGTTCTTGAGGAGGCTGTCCTGGACCTCGGGCTTGAGTATGCTGCTGAACTTGTCGAGAACGACCGTCTCGTCGACGGTTCCCCTGCGGAGGTTCCCCTTGTCGTCGTAGATGGTCTTGTAGTATCTGCTGAACGGAGAGTCCCTGCCCTCCTGGCAGATGGCGACGGTCTTGAAACCTTCGGATTTCGCTCCGTCGCAGGTGTCGAGCCCCGAGTGGGACCCCACAACTCCGATCTTGGCATCCTTGAGGTTTATCTTCTCGAGGTTGCCAAGGACCTCGTCTCTGCTAATCATAATCAGTCATAACGCGCGTTCAGTAATATAACCGTCGGTCGAGCATGGGGATGCCAGAATGTCAAAGTGAATGAGAAGGAAGAGTAGCCTCGCCAAGATTCGAACTTGGGTCCGGAGATCCAGAGTCTCCAATGATTGACCACTACACTACGAGGCTATCAATTCCCCCGAATCTCTCACCGCTTATAATACTTTGGACTGCGAAACCTCCTTTCGAAGTCGATCTCGGCCCTCCAGAGGCGGTCGGCCACGATTTTGCCCTCTTCCGTCAGGCACCAGGATATCCTCCTGCCCTTCTGGAGGGCCATCACGAATCCTGCGGACTACAGCTCGTATATCGCGTCTTTCACGATGTGGTAGTTCGAGTTCACTTTCAGAAGCATGTGCGAGGCGGAGCCTTCGTTCTCGCGAAGGTAGAGGAGTATCCCTATTCTGGTCCCATCTGTCAGGAGGTATCTGCTGTTCACCTTGGTGGACATATGCTCCAAGGCTATAATGGATTCTGAAAGTTCGATAAAGTGAATCATTTTAGTTTAATCGAGTGAACTGTTCAATATTATGAATTATTATCTAATAGTCTGGCTGCACGTAGGAGGATGTCGGTTCAGTCGATTGCAAAAAGAAAGGGGAGGGGCCTCAGGCCCTGCCCCTGTGAAAGGGCGATCTCACTGGATCGCTTTCTTGACCTGCTCGAAGATCTTGTTGATGTCGCCGGTTCCCTCGATGGTGACGAGGGTGCCCTTCTTCTTGTAATAGTCGATGAGGGGCATGGTGTTCTTGCGGTAGACCTCGAGCCTGTTCCTGACCGTGGCCTCCTTGTCGTCGTCCCTCTGGTAGAGCTCTGCTCCGCACTTGTCGCAGACTCCGTCCTTTGCGGGCTTCTTCGTAACGAGGTGGTAGACGGCGTTGCAGTTGGGGCAGGAGCGCCTCTGGGTGAGCCTCTGGACGAGCTCCTCGTCAGCGACGTCGAAGTTGAGCGCGAGATCGACATCCAGCTGCTCTGCGAGGGCATCCGCCTGCTCCACGGTCCTGGGGAATCCGTCGAGGAGGACACCGCCCTTGATCCCGGCGATCTTCTCCTTCATGAGGTTGATGATGAGGTCGTTGGGGACGAGTGCACCGGAGTCCATGTACTCCTTGGCCTTCTTTCCAAGCTCGGTTCCGTTCCTGACCGCCTCGCGGAGCATGTCTCCGGTGGACAGCCTGGTGTATCCGAATTCGTCTGTGAGCTTCTCTCCCTGGGTTCCCTTGCCGGCTCCGGGAGGTCCGAGAAGTACGATCGTTGTCTTCATGTATTTCGTCAGTGCGTCCACATATATAAGTCGGGACCGTGCATGCCAACATCACCAGGATAGGGTGAATCCGCAGAATTGTCGCATGGATCCGCAGGATGGATCGGCCAACTGCTTTTATGATTCATCGGCGATGACGAACCGATACAGATGCTCGACTGGGAGGATGTTTTCAAGGTGGAGATCACGGATGACCGCCGTCCGTACGGGAAGATGTGCGCGGGGATCGAGGTCTTCAGGCAGGGTCGCGCGCTCGTCGTGATGATGCCCGACGAGGGCTTCAGGTCCCTATCTTCGGGATTCACCAACGGCGGATACATGGACTCCTCCCAGGCGATAGTCAACGTGAGCGGCATGGGTGGCAAGGTGGAGTACACCACCATGAAGGGCGGTCTGTCCACCTACGACAGGATGAACCACATGTATGCCGAGATGCTCGGTCTGGATCCGGGCAGGACGGTGCACCAGGGCACCGCGGCCCACATGGACAACGCCGCCATAGCGAACCTGACGTCCGAGGAAGGTGTCGACGTGTCGCTCGCGATAACCGCAGGTATCAGCCACAACGGAGGGCGTTCGGGGGATCCCGCCAGCTACGACGAGTCGAAGTCGGGCTCCAAGGAGAAGTCCGGGACTATAATCTCGATAATGGCCATCGACGCGGATCTGTTGGACCAGGCGATGTTCGAGGCCATGCTCATCCTCACAGAGGCGAAGAGCTGCGTCATCCAGGAGCTGCAGGCCAAGAGCCTCTACAGCAACGGGATCGCCACCGGTTCGGGCACGGATCAGGTCGTGATCGTCGTCAACAAGTCCTCCGAGAGGAAGATCTGCAAGCTTGAGCGTGATTCGGGTCTGTCCAGGACGATAGCGGAATGCGTGTTCAAGGGCCTGAGGGAGGCATTCGACAGGCAGGCGGGCATGAATCCCAAGACGCAGTGGGATGCCCTGCATCTGATGTCCAGGTACGAGGATAGGGACGTCATCCGCGAGGAGATGCGCTTCCCGGCCAGGATGGAGGAGCTCCTGTCCGCATTGGAGGTCCTCAGGAAGGATCAGGCCATGGTGGCCGTGACGACAGTGATCCTGAACATAGCGGACGACGTCCGCAACGGTTTGATCCCGGAGAAGGACGGAGTGGAGCTGGCCGTGAGGATGTGCGAGGACCTGGCCATAGGCCACAGGACCGAACCCATCGAGCGCATAAGGCTGGACCACATGGATTCGGTGATTGAGGTGCTCACCTACGCTTCCACGATCAAGCTCTTGGATACCGTCAGAGAGAGGAGGTCCGGATATGGCGAATGAGCTCATCAGGAGCAGCAAGGACGGAACGGTCATCGAGTTCTCGGATGACCTCCATGATGCCATAGCCACCGTCGCCCAGGGGATGATCCCGTCCGTAAGGAGTATAGTCATCGGCAACGGGCCGGCATCCTTCGAGGACGGGGTCCTGAGCATCCATATCGACGGGGATCCGATCAACGTCGGGGTGACCGAACTGGAATTCAACACCACCAAGGTGACCGCCGTGTCCTTCGCAGACCTCTCAGATGGTGCGGAGCGCATGGGCCATCGTCCGCAGTCTGGAAAGGGTGGTGTCGTGGTCGTGCTGATCATGCATCTCGACTGTCCCGATTCGACGCTGGCACGTGCCGGCATCACAGCCACTGAGGCCATCACGGCAGCCGTTCAGGACCTCGGCCTGGCATACGATTCGATGACCGCATCCGGTTCCGCACGGCAAGACATCGTGGTGGTACGCGACCGTGGCAGCGACCTGTTCCTTAGGGGTGCGGGCAAGCATTCCAAGCTCGGAGAGCTCATCGGCAGGACCACGATTGATTCTGTCAAGGAATCAGCAGCCAGGAACGGCACGGACATAGGCTCCCGTAGGAGCGTGCTGGCTATGCTGTCATCCTACGGTTACGACGCGGACCGGCTCTCGGAGATGGCTGGAAAGAGCATATCCGCATCCGAAAGGGATTCGGACCCTAAGACCGTGGCCACCGTGTCCGCAGTCCTACATCTTTACAACGAGTGTCGCTGGGGACTCGTCAGCGAGGAGATAGCTGCAAAGGTCGGTACGGCAGCAATCGCCAGCGGCATCGGGGAGCCTGTCATCGGCAAGGATCTACTGGAAACGCTGGCCCTCACCGCGATAAAGCACGTGTTCAACCGATGTTACATGCCATGCGATGGCACACGGTCCGAGGTCCCTCGCATCAACTATAAATCCGAATTACTGTAATCGTGCGCGTAGGTGCATGAATGGAACAGAAGATCATCGATGAGATTGAGAGGGTAGTGGGCAAGGACGGTTATTCGACCGAGAAGTCGGTCCTCTACACATACGGTTTCGACGCATCGATATTCCACCACGATCCTGACATAGTCATACAGCCCAGGACCACGGAGCAGGTCTCCGAGATCATGAAGATCGCCTCCAAGTACAAGATCCCGGTCACCCCCAGGGGATCCGGTACCGGACTCTGCGGAGCAGCGGTGCCGATCAAAGGCGGAATCGTCCTGGCGATGCAGAGGATGAACAAGGTCCTCAAGGTCAGCGTTGCCGACCTCTGGGTGGATGTCCAGGCGGGCTGCGTATACAACGACCTCAACGCGGAGTTGGAGAAGTACGGATTCTTCTTCCCCCCTTCCCCCGGATCGGCAGAGGCCTGCCAGGTCGGAGGAATGGTCGCGACCAACGCATCTGGAATGCGTGCCGTCAAATACGGGGCCACCAGGGATTTCGTCATGGGGCTCACCTTCGTCAAGGCGGACGGAGAGATCGTCCGCTGCGGTACCAGGACCATCAAGGACGCCTCGGGATACCAGCTCGCTCGTTTCCTGTGCGGATCCGAGGGTACCCTGGGAGTCATCACCGAGATCACCTTCAAGATCACGACCAAGCCGAAGAAGTCCGCCTACTGCCTCTGCTGCTTCAACGATGTGGAGACCGCAGGCAAGTGCATCTCGGCCATCATCGCCAAGCCTCTGATCCCGGCATCCTGCGAGCTCATGGACAGCATCAGCATCGATGCGGTCAACAAGGCCCGCGGTAAGCCCCTGCCGGAGTGCGGTGCGCTGATCATCGTCGAGGCGGACGGAGAGACCGACGAGGTCGTCGACAGGGACATCGCCATCGTATCCGAGATCGCTAACGGCCTCGGAGCGGTTTCTGTGACCCCTACCAAGGACAAGGCGCTGATCAACAAGTGGACCGATGCGAGGAAGTCCGTCATGGTGTCCCTTGCGGCCCTGAAGCCCGGATGCTCCTCCGTCTCCCTGGCGGATGACATGGGTGTACCGATCTCCAAGGTCCCTGATGCGGTCAAGGCCTTCCAGGAGATCGCTGCCAAGTACAGGGTCACCGTCGCGACCTACGGTCACGCGTCCGATGGGAACCTCCACACCAAGATGGTCATCGACCCCACCGACAAGGACGAGTGGGAGAGAGGCATCCAGGCGGTCAACGAGATCTTCGATGTCTGCATCGACCTCGGCGGAACCGTCACCGGAGAACACGGAGTCGGAATCTCCAAGGCTCCCAACTACCAGAAGGAGAGGGCCACCGAGCTCAACACCATCAGGGCTGTCAAGAAGGCATTCGACCCCGACAACATCCTGAACCCCGGGAAGTCCGAGCAGTGGACCGGCACCATCCTCAGGGACCTCAGGTACCCCTGCAAACTCGATTGATTCTAAAAACAAAAGCCCCGGCGGCCGTCATGCGGCCGTCGGAGGCATAATCAGTTTCTGAAAAGGTTCATCCCCAGTACAGGGTGGGCATGTACTGCCAGATGTAGAGCACTTCTGCAGCGGCGATCGCTATCGCTACGATCCACACGATCAGGTTCCAAGAGATTATCTTCGAACCGTCCAGCGGGGGTATGGGCAGAAGGTTGAACAGTGCGAGGAACGAGTTGAGGTTCGCAAGCATCATGAACAGGACAACCCAGCCCGAATGGTTGCACAGGAGGCATCCGGCTATCGCTATCGCGCCGATCACTATGTTCACCGCAGGTCCGGCGATGCTGATCTTCCCGTTCCTGGCGCTGTCCACGTTCCCGGCGATCATGACCGCTCCGGGGGATGCGAACATGAATCCGAGGAAGGATGAGACCATGGTGAGCGCAAGGCCGAGGGGCCACATGCGGAACTCGGACCACAGCCCGTATCTCTGGGCCATGAACTTGTGCCCGAACTCGTGGAGCAGGAAGCTCAGCACGACGACCACCAGACACATCCCAATCAGGCCGGCATACTTCATCCTGCCTTCGAGACCGCACCCGTACTCGAAGAAGGCCAGGATAGAGTTGCTGTCCCTGTACAGGGTGGCGAAAGCGACGGTGAGTACCGTGACGGCGACCAGGATGTCCCTGATCTCCGTCCTGCTGAAGCGCGGTTTGCCGTATCCGGTATTGACACGCTCCATGTTTTCATAGTATCTATCGTCCATGGGGTTTCGATAATGTCCTGGTAGTTAAGGATATCATCGCTTCCTTCGCCACGGGTATGAGGTAGAGGGATCGCCCCCAGCGTGTGTGACATAATCGATATAATTATTATGTCACAATGATATGATCGGAACATGGTCGAGTTGAAGGTCGTCGACGGCAAGGCCGTCAATCCCGAATCGGACAGGTTGGAGTTCAAGAGGTGCACGAACAGTCTCACCAGGGACTTCTGGCCCACATACTCCGCATTCGCAAACACCTTCGGGGGAACGGTATTCCTTGGTGTGGACGATGCTACGAAGGAGATCGTAGGGGTGGAGGATCCCGACAAGGTCACCAAGCAGCTGTGGGATGTCCTGAACGACCATGACAAGGTGAGCGTTAACATAGTCTCGCCCAAAGACATCACCGTCCTGGATTTCGACGGCAGGGCCATCATCCGTGTGGATGTCCCCCGTGCGGAGCGCAGAAAGCGCCCGGTCTACATCAACAATAACATGTCCAGCGGCACGTACAAGCGCAACGGGGAGAGCGACTATCACTGCTCCGTGAGCGAACTCAAGCAGCTGCAGAGGGATTCGTCGGATTCATCCCAGGATTCCTCGGTCCTGACAGAGATGGATGTGGAGGAGCTCGATCCAGCATCGATATCGTCGTTCAGGAACATGATGTCCTCGAACAAACCCTACCACCCATGGAACGGCAAGAGCGACGAGGAGTTCCTGAGGCTGATCGGCGCGACCGCCAAGGGGGAGGACGGGGAGCAGCATCCTACGGTGGCCGGGCTCCTGATGTTCGGATTGGATTACAGTATCATGTCAGTCTTCCCCAACTATCATCTGGACTATCTGGAGTTCGCAAATGATGGGGACAGGTGGATGTACCGCCTCACAACCGGCAGCGGGGAGTTCGCCGGCAATGTCCTGACATTCCTCGGCCAGGTCTCCAACAGGCTGGCCGTGGTGAACGAGAGGGGGAAGACCATCGACAATATGGTCCGCGTGGACGATACGCCGCTGATGAGGGCCGAGAGGGAGCTGATCGTAAATGCCCTGGTCCATGCCGACTACAACGGGCCCAGGGGCATCAGGGCGGAATGGAGGCCCAGCGGATTCATGGTCAGGAACCCCGGCAACCTCAGGATACCTCTGGACGAGATGGTGGCCGGCGGTGTGAGCGATCCTCGCAACCCGCACATCGCACTGATGATGGGCCTGATTGGTATGACAGAGTGGTCCGGTGTCTGTGAGGTGGTGTCGGCATGCCGCAGGATGTCGATACCGGACCCGATCTACACGGAATCGGTGGACCCCGATACCGTGACGGTTCGTCTCAAGATGCCTGTTGCAATGGATGCAGGCGATATGGAGGACACGATCCTGGGAATCATGAGGGCGGATCCGTTTGTCTCCCTAGATTCGTTGTCAGGACGCTTGGGGATAGAGCGCAGCAAGATGTCCAGAATGGTCAACGTCATGAAGGACAAGGGAATGGTAGAACGCGTAGGGGGTACACGCGGTCATTGGAATGTCCTGGTGTGATGAGATTATACAAGGTATCATCGAACAGCCGGCTACGTTTGCATTTCAGCGATTGTTTGATATCTCTGCCATCCATCCTTGTACCATGGACGTCCTTCGCAGCCTATGCTACATGCACGACCCCGACCCGTCGAGGCGCTTCTTCGCTTTCGACATGTACGGGACGCTGGTCAAGGCCAGGTTCGGCAACATGGATGACATCTACGACGAGTTCTACCGCCTGTTCCCGGATGCCAGCAGGGAGGATGTCCAGAGGGAGTACCAATCGTTCTACGACGGATACTCCAGGGAGCACGGCCAGCATGTGGAGCTGACGATAGAGCATCTCCTGGAGCACATGGATTCCGTTTTCGGAACGCACATAGACAGCCTGAAGGCGGAGAACGACATGATGAGGGCGACCCACACGTTCATCCCGGTCAGGGGGGCGGAGGAGACCCTCAGGTACTTCAGGGACAGAGGATACAAGATTGGAGTCCTGAGCAACACATCGTACCGCGGAGCGGTGGTCAAGGGGCTGCTGGAGGATGTCGGGTTCGACAAGCTCATAGACACCGTCATCAGCAGCGCGGACGTGGGCTACAGGAAGCCCCATGACAATGCATATTCGGCGGTGGTCGAGGCCCTGGGGGCCACGAGGGACGCATGCTTCTTCGCAGGCGATTCCGAGGACAAGGATTTCCTCGGTCCACGCAGGTTCGGGATGAGGGGATCGTTCCTCATAGACCCGACCAGGCCGTCCAGGGAGACGGGGATCGTGTCGTCCATAGCGGACATCCCGTCGTTCTTCCGCGATTGAGATCAAGACTTCAGGTGTGAGAGATGGCCCAGAGGAACATAGCCCACGGTAAGGAGGTCCGCAAATGGTGCGATAATTGCGGCACCCTGATCCTGGGGGATTCATGCTCCAGGTGCGGTTCGGAGGGCCGTACGTTCGAGATCAACAGCCCGGGGGACATCAGGCCCTGCATGGGAGACAGCATCGGGCTCGTGCTTTCATTGTTCAAGGATGCCTTCGGGACTAGCGCACCGCTGGAGGGGAAGGCCCTGTTCTTCAACAAGGTCCCTGGAGAGGATCGTACCGATGAGATCATCGCATCAGGATGTGTTCTTGGGATATTGCGCTTCGACATGAGGTCGGACCGCATCGTCCTCGAGATAAGGCAGCCTGGAGCGGACATGTTCGCCCCCGTGGCCACCAAGAACGTGGTGATGTTCGGCGGCATGTCAGGACACCTCAAGGGGAAGACCGTCCCCGGGGAGAACGTCGTCGATGTCATCGGGGATTTCAGGATAGGTGACACGCTCATACTCAAGAAGGGCCAGAAGGTCGGTCCGGGAATCGCATTGGCGGACAGCGCAGACCTGAAGGGTGCGGAGAGGGCGGTGAAGATCCGCGACCTGAATGCCCCGCAGGACGTCCCTGTGTCGCCGAAGGCTGACCTTAGGACATTCGTTGACGTCAACAAGGATCACATCAAGAGGATCGGAAGGCATTCGGTGAAGGAGATCAGGAGGTTCCTGGACGAGAAGAATCAGAAGGGATTGCCTGTGACGGTATCGTTCTCAGGGGGAAAGGACTCCCTCGTGGCCTACGGCCTGGCGTCGCAGGCAGTCGAGAGTCCTGACCTGATGTACATCGACACCGGCCTGGAGTTCCCGGAGACCGTCAATTACGTGAAATCATTCGCACTGGAGCACGGGAACCGTCTGCACATAGCGGAGGGCAAGGACGGCTTCTGGGAGAACGTCGGTACCTTCGGGCCTCCGGCCAAGGATTTCCGCTGGTGCTGCAAGGTCTGCAAGCTCGGACCCATGACGGACATGATCTCGGGGGATTTCCCCAAGGGGACCATTACCGTGGAAGGCAACCGCTGGCTGGAGTCCTACGCACGTTCCACCATTGGGTTCGTAACGAAGAACCCCTTCGTCCCCAACCAGATAAACCTGAACCCCATCCGTTCGTGGTGCGCGGCGGAGGTTTGGGCGTATATCCTGTACCACGGCCTGGAGTACAATCCGCTCTACGACAGGGATTTCGAGAGGATCGGCTGCTACCTGTGCCCGTCATGCCTGTCCAGCGAATGGAGGAACACCGGCAGGATCCATCCAGATCTGTACGGCAGATGGGAGGGCCATCTCCACGGTTACGCGGAGGCCGTCGGCCTTCCGAAGGAATACGTCGACATGGGATTCTGGAGGTGGAAGGTGCTGCCTCCCAAGATGATACAGCTCTCGGAGGAGATGCAGATCTCCCTGAAGCCGTCCAAATCGGCAGGTCCGAGCATGAGGATGCTCAAAGGGGCCTCGCCCTGCACCGCAGGGGGATACTCCATGGAGGCGGTGGTTAACATCGAGCACAGCAGGGACTTCTCCTATGTGGAGGATGCATTGAGGACCGTCGGGGATGTTAAGTATTCATCTGAATTCGAGATCGCTCTGTTGAAGATGCCCATCGGGAGGGCCAAGCTGTTCGGCGGAGGGCAGGTGTCCGTCACCGCACCGGACGGGAAGAACGCCAAGAAGGTGTTCGAGAAGTCTGTCAAGGCGCTCATCAGGGCCGAACTGTGCACGGAATGCGGGATATGCGCCAAGAGCTGCGCCCGCCGTGCGATAACCATCAAAGGGGGCATGAGGGTCGATCCTGGGAAGTGCAACTCCTGCGGCAGATGCGAATCGTCCTGCATGGTCATCCACTATTATGATAAACTGATGGAATCAGCGGACGGGCAGCCCGTGTCGTGCGCCAGGTCCAAGTGATCATTAAGCGTGTTGAAAAATTCACGTAAAATTACGTGATTTTTTCAGTAGGATGGGTTCCACCGCTCCAGAGGGTCGGACCAATGGTTATAAAAAGGACACCCTTATCGTAGTACCATGGATTGGACTTTCGGAATAGCCCTGCTGGTAGGTTTCGCACCCGTGTTCATCTGCATGGACCTGGTGCTGAAGAACTACACCTATCCCAGGGTGGAGAACCCTTTCTTCAAGGACAGCACATTCTTCGGGATGTTCACGGTAGGCATACTGCTGGGAGTGGGACTCTTCTTCCTCATAAGGATATTCAACCTGCTCGAAAGTCCGCTGGCGATCCTGTACATGATTCTCATGGCCGTCATAGAGCTGATGGCGATGGTCGTCGTCATGAACCTCAAGAGGTTCCGCGGCAACTCCGATTCCATATTCTACGGATACGGGGTCGGTCTCGGCATGTCCGGAGGTATGGCGACAGGATTCACGTATTCCATATGCATGCTCGCGACCACCGTCGAGGGCGGTATCGTGGACCTTCCCGTCGTGGCGGCGTACATAATCATGCTGTCGGTCTCCATGGTCCTGATCTTCAGCTCGTGCG
Source organism: Methanomassiliicoccaceae archaeon (assembly GCA_016284295.1). Classification (GTDB taxonomy): domain Archaea; phylum Thermoplasmatota; class Thermoplasmata; order Methanomassiliicoccales; family Methanomethylophilaceae; genus Methanoprimaticola. Next base: position 38,036 of record JAEEOP010000009.1, read on the forward strand.
GTACCAACATCGGAGAGGGCATCGCCAGGCACCTGCCCATGCAGTTCGTGCTCCAGGCGGCCATCCCTCTTGTTGCTTACAACATGCTCTTCGCGGTCCTCTGGACGAGCACCGGGTTCATGTTCTGGGTGCTGCTCGTGGTGATGGTGGTCATCGGAGCGTTCTACTTCAGGAGGAGCCTGTTCGAGAAGCTGCCCGCGATCATCAGGGAAGTCCTGAAGATGAACGGTGTGAAGCGCGACGACATCCCGCCGTCCAGATGATCATCCTTTGTATTGGCCGGGCCTGACCTCGGCGATATAACAGCGGTCCATCATTGCGGAGACGTACTTCTCGGCGTGCTTATCGCCGACAATCTCCGCCACATCCTCGATGGTGAAGGTGCCCTTAATCTTGGTCAACCCTTTGGCGATGATCTGCATCTTCTCGTCCAGGTCGGTGCTGTTCTCGAACTTGTAGATCATGGTGGAATAGGGGTCTGCCTTCTCGATCTTCCTTTTCTTGGCCCTCTCCTCTTTTGGAGACGGCGCCTCGAAGCCTGCCGCTTCCCCCAGTGCCTTGCGTGCGGTCTCCTGATCCCGGCATTCGTAGATGAAGACCATCTTGTCGGTCCTCTCGGTGTTCCCGCAGTAGGGGCAGGAGGAACTCTTGGAGGATTTGTCTATGACGCGGGCCCTGCCGCATCTGCTGCAGATCGACAGGCCGTACAGGTCGATCACCTGTATTCGGTGAAGACGAGCGCGGATACGCAGCACCCGTAGTTGTCCATGGGGATCTTCAGCTCCTCGATGGCGTAGCTGATCTCCTCGAACTCCACGTGGCGGATGTCGGACATCTCCTTCATCTTGTACGAAAGGATCTCCCTGAGAGATTCTGCGGAACCATGGATGTGCCCCTCGGCGACGTAACCGCCCTTGCCGTCCTTGCGGTAGGCGTATGCGATCCCGGCGGCGATGGTCTCGCCCTCGCATCCCCTCATCTGGGCCAGTACGCAGTGGGTTACAGCGCCCATGGACATCTCGCAGGGGGTTACCTGCTCCGCACCGATGGGGATGACAGACGATACAGAAACGAGGTTCTGCTCCCCGATACCGGCCTTGATCAGGGCCTTGTCGAACGCGTTGAGGTCCGAGGTCTTGCTCACAGCGGAGCTGTGGGTGACGAAGAATTTGCTGGGCACTAGTTCCATGGTGGTTCCGATGGGTTTAACCTATTAATTAGTTGGTTCAACCGATGTACTGGGAAGTGTCGCTCAGGTTGTGCTGTGCGGTCTCCAGCTGCTGCTGTATGATCTGGGCCTCCTTCAGCAGTTCTGACGGGTTAGTCTTGAAACCTGGGATGAGCTTGGATATGGGCTCGATGAACGATGCGGACGATCCGGGATCCGGTACGCCGGCGTTTGCAGGCACCATGATGGTGATGATGTCCATGCCCTTGTTCGGCGCCATGTACAGAAGGACTCCAGTCAGTCCTCTGATCATGCCGTCCGTCATGGCGGGGAGACCGCTCTTCTTCAGGAGTTTCTTGCTGTTGGGGCCGGCTGCCACAGCGAGGACCTGGCTGTTCTCGAACTTGGGGGCACCTTCCATGGCGATGACCGTCTTTACCCCCTTCTGCCTCAGATAGAGCAGCACCCTGTTCGCCAGGGAGTAGCAGTCCTCCGGCTTGGGGGAGTACTCGGTCATGCACACGATCACGTCATGGCCGTTCTTCCTCTTGTTCTTGTAACCGTAGAATCTGAGGGGAGGCATGGAGCTGTCGCCGTTGACCAGGCAGTAGGGAGGCATCGACGGGGATGCCATGCCTGCGATCGGGACCATCTCCAGGCTCTTGACGTACATGTTGGCCATGATGGAGCTTGTGAGACCGATACTTGGGAATCCTATGACCGCGACGGGGTCCTTGAAACTCATATCATTGTACTGTATGGTCTCTATATCCATACTGAGAAACATACCGTCATACTTTTTAAGAAGTTCTATCATGTGTTCGACATGAGCGGTCATTCCATCAAAGTCTCCAAGACATCCGCGGGCATACCCGTCGTCGTCGAGAACATCCCCGACAGCGAGAGCGCCGCATACATGATAGGCGTAGCCACCGGTTCGAGGGACGAGACCCCCGACATATTCGGGCTGTCCCACCTGCTGGAGCACACGGTGTTCAGGGAGACCAAGACGATGGATTCCTACCAGATGGCAAAGGAGATCGAGGGTGCCGGAGGGGAGCTGAACGCCTTCACCGGCAGGGAGATGACCGCATTCTACGGGATAACCATCAAGGAGACGGCCGATGTTGCCAGGAAGATCGTCGGCGACATTGTCGCCAACCCCCTGATCAACGAGAACGCCACCGAGCTGGAGAAGAAGATCGTCCTCCAGGAGCTTAGCATGGTCAAGAGCGAGCCTGAGAGGTACATCCACGACCTCTTCAGTATGATCCTCTGGAAGGGTCACGAGCTGTGCCAGGATGAGGGAGGCGACGAGAAGCTCGTCGCCAAGATGACTTACGAGGACCTCAGGAAGTACTACGACGAGAAGTACCGCATACCCAACATCTCTGTTTACGCGGTCGGTTCCGTCGATATGGATGAGACAGTGGCCTGGGCCGAGGACACCCTCGACGGAATGTCCGGAGGTAAAAGGAACGTAAGGACGGAGCCGTCCATCCCCGAAGGGAAGTACGAGTTTGTCGCCAACGATTCCGACCATTACCAGGTGGCTATGGGATTCCAGTCGTACGGTTCCTCCCACGAGGACCGCATGGCGGTGTCCATGCTGTCGGCCGTGCTCGGATCCGGAACAAGCTCCAGGCTGTTTCAGGATGTCAGGGAGAAGAAGGCCCTGGTGTACTCGATCTTCAACAGCATATCCCAGAACAGCGATGCCAGCTCCTTCGCCACATACATGTCCTGCACCAAGGAGAATGTGGTCGAGGCGATGGAGACCACCACGAAGGTCATCGGGAAGTTCCTCGCCGAAGGTCTGGAGAAGGGCGAGCTCGAGAGGGCGAAGAGGCTCGTGAAGGGTGCAAACGTCAGGGCCATGGAGTCCACCGACAACAGGCTATACAGGCTCGGTGTCAATCATATGCTCAACGGCTCCACCGAGACGCTCGAGGAGCGTCTGGCTAAGATAGATGCGGTCACCGAGGACGATGTCATGAGGGTGGCCCAGGACATATTGGTCCCGGAGAGGCTCAACACCGTGGTGTTGGGCAAGAACAACCGTTCCCTCAAGAAGTACGATCCGGCGAACCTTGCTTTCTGAACTCGTCGATGAAGTGCATCACGGCATCGCAGGCCACCGGCACGGCCGACTCCACTTCGGGGGTCATGATCTCCGTCATGGTCTTGATGTCCTGAACCTCGATCGCGATGTAAGTGATCTTATCGGGCATTATCTCGGGGTCCATCTGGCGTCCGATCCTTATCGCCGTGGGGAGGTTCACATCATGGGATGCCGCCTCGGCGATCTTCTCGTCGAAATCGTGCTCGGTGTACACCATGACGGTCCCGGGAGCGTACTCGCCGGTCATTATCGCATCCACGATGATCGCCATCCTGTATCCGTGGATGACCGGGAGGATGTCCAGTCCGCCAACGGCCTCCTGATGGCAGTCCACTCCGTCGAGATGCATGTCCTCTATGGCCTGGGAGACCCTGAGCCCCACTGCATCGTCGCACATGATCGGGCTGCCGAGGCCGACGACGGCCACATCGGAAGTTCTGTCTGTCAATCCCATCTGATCGCCCCTCCAATGTATGATATCTATAATAACCGATACCGTCGATGGTATTATCTTTTCAGGTAACACTCAGCGTCCCGTGGACATATCAATCCAGAACTCAATGGTCATAAACGGCAGGACAGTCACATTCCGCCAGCTGGAGGCGCTGCTGGAGGTCCAGAGGACCGGCAGCCAGACTTCAGCCGCCAGGGCTCTCGGCATATCCGTGCCGGTTCTTCACAGGTATGTCCAGGCCATAGAGGAGGCCGCAGGGGAACCCGTTCTCAAGACCACTCCCGCAGGCTCCGTCCTCACGCAGGCCGGGAGGGAGATCGCAGACCTCATGCGCTCCACCGGCTACAGGTGCGACACCGAGAGGGACTTCACCGTCTGCTGCAGCCCGGTAACCGAGGACATCCTGATGTCCGTGGTGTCCGCATCCAAGATACCGAACATCCACATGGTCGTCTCCGACGACAGCTACAACATCTCCATGATGAGGCAGGACCGCGCGGACCTGGCCATAATCGACGACCCCCTCTATCTGTTCGACGCGGAGGAGTTCGCCATGGATGAGATAGGGTACATGGGGATGGTGTACGTGGACCACGGCCCGTCCTTCATCCGCTACAAGTACGGCGCCCAGAGGGTCGCCTTCATGTTCCTGGATTCGATCCAGAGGGAGTACTCCATAGATGCGGAGACCTATTCCCTGGCGGAGATGCTGGGGTCCAACAAGAGCTTCTTCGTGGACGAGTTCATGCTCACCAGGAGGAACCTGAGGCTGAAGAGCGCGGTGGACCCGTCCATCCTGAGGCACGCCGTGACCGCGATCTACCGCAACGAGGATCCCCGCATAACCAAGATCGTTAAGGCCCTTAAGGCGAGGCATCTGTGACCGTTCGCACAGGGTTCGCCGGGGCCTACCCAGACATGCTTGAAATTCTGTATTACCTGAAAAGGTAATAGGTATCGGTTCTCAACTTCTCCAATTAAATAGGATGGAACCATGGATAGTCCTGATTACTATGGTTTCACCCAAAGGAGAGATCTCGAAAGAGGTCGCAGACGCAGCCAAGATGTGTTTCCAGTGCGGAACCTGCACAGCTGGATGCCCTTCCGGAAGGAGGACATCCTACAGGGTCAGAAAGATCGTCAGGATGGCACAGCTCGGCCTTAAAGAGGAAATCATCAACTCCGATGAGCTCTGGGAGTGCAGCACCTGTTACACCTGTGTCGAGAGATGCCCCCGTCAGGTGCCTATCGTCGACATCATCATCGACCTGAGGAACATCGCGGTCGCAGAGGGACACATGAGGCCCCAGCACAAGGGAACCGCCACCAACCTCGTCAAGTACGGACACACCGTCGATGTCAAGGACAACATCTCCAAGCTCAGGGTCGAACTCGGACTCCCCGAGGTACCCCCCACGGTCCTGGCCAACGAAGCAGCCAAAGCAGATCTGGACAAGATCCTCAAGGCAACCGGATTCTGCAAGATCGTTCAGGAGTGATTAAGATGGCAAAGTACGCATTTTTCCTCGGATGTATCGCCCCCCTCAGATACCCCGGAATCGAGAAGTCAACAAGAGAGGTCTGCGCAGCACTCGGAATCGAGCTCGTCGACCTGAAGGATGCCAGCTGCTGTCCCGCACCCGGAGTCATCAGGGCATTCAACAAGAAGACCTGGCTCGCGGCAGCCGCCAGGAACCTCGCTCTCGCAGAGCAGCAGGGACTCCCCATCGTCACCATCTGTAACGGATGCTACGGATCCCTCTTCGACGCAGCCCACGAGCTCGCCGAGGACCCCGAACTCCTCGCAGAGGTCAACAAGATCCTCGCAGAGATCGGAATGGAGTACAAGGGAACCACAAAGGTCCACCACTTCGCAGAGGTCTTGTACAACGAGGTCGGAGTCGAGAAGATCAAGGCCGCCGTCAAGAAGCCTCTGGACTACCAGGTCGCAGCATTCTACGGATGCCACTTCCTCAAGCCCAGCGAGATCAAGCAGGTCGACAACCCCGAGAACCCCCACATCCTCGACGATCTCATCGAGGCAACCGGAGCCAAGTCCATGCCCAGGAAGCAGAAGACCCTGTGCTGCGGTGCCGGAGGAGGTCTGAAGGCCGCATTCGGAGATGTCGCCAAGAAGTTCACAGAGACCAACCTCGAGAACATGAAGGCTTCCGGGGCACAGTTCATCATCGATGTCTGTCCCTTCTGCCACCTTCAGTTCGACGGAGTACAGAAGGACCTCGGATACAACATCCCCGTCCTCCACCTGTCCCAGCTCCTCGGTCTCGCGATGGGAATGGACGAGAAGCAGCTCGCTTTCTCCACTCACATCACACCTGTGAAGCTCTGAAGTCAAACTCATTAGGGAGGGAAACCTCCCTTACCCAATTTTCAACCCAATAGCTCTGACCACTGACGGCAGATGCTTTCCCGCAGGATCACGTCAGCATCTTTCACTGTTATCGGGGCAGCCTTCTTTTCGTCATGTCAAGAGAATCCTGAAGGGTACAGAGATCGTGATCTGAAATAAAATATACTTTAAAATATACTTTTCAGTATAGAATAAAAGTATATTTTAAGTATGGATTAAACCGTTCCGATAGCCATGGCGATGAATCTGGGCAAGGAGTCTGAGACCTGCGAGTTCAAGGAAGGCATCGGCCAGTTGGATAAGGGGTTGAGATCACTCACGGCTATGCTGAACAGGCATTTCATCGGCACCGTATACTTCGGTGTGAGGGATGACGGGACGGTGATCGGCGTCGATGTGGGTGATTCTACGCTGATGAAGATCCGCAATGCGATACGCGACACCATCCAACCGCGCATAATCTGCGATATCCAGTGCCTATCCGACGGAGAGGGTCACGATTACATCAGAATAAGCGCCCAGGGCAGCGACATACCGTATTCCTTCGACGGGCGCTATTACATAAGGAACGTCGCCGCGGATGAATCGGTCGACAACAGCGTCCTGAGGAAGATGCTCAGCAGCGGGGATGCAGATATCATCTGCCAGGCCGACTCCCCTGCGGACGACCTGACATTCTCGGGCCTACTTACTTCACTCATGTCTAAAGGTATCCACATAGATGACGGAAATCGTTTGAAGGAGAACTATCGGTTGCTGAACGGGTCCGGTAGGTACAATCTCATGGCCTATCTCCTTTCAGATCAGAACGCCCTGCAGACCAAGGTGGTCAGATTCTCTGGCAAAGACAAAACAGAGATGCTGGAGAGGAGGGATTACTCGGGCAGATCGCTGATAACAGCATACAAGGAGGTCATGGAGTACATGGATTCCATGGATACGGTCAAGGTCGATCTGTCCAGAGGGTTGCGCGAGGAGGTGAAGCTGTTCCCGTTGGATTCCTTCAGAGAGGCCTGGATAAACGCATGCGTCCATAACAACTGGATGGAGCTGGTTCCGCCCTCCGTATACATCTACGATGATAGGATAGAAGTCGTCTCATATGGCGGTCTCCCCTTCGGCATGGATGTCCGTAAGCTGTTCTCCGGTGCATCGAAACCGGTGAATATGACTCTGATGCGCATATTCGGTACCGTAGGGATCGCCGAGCAGAGCGGGCACGGCGTGCTGACCATATTGAAGGAATGCGGTGAAGAGGCCTTTTCCATAGACCCGGATATGATTACAGTGACCATCCGCTTCAATTACGAGCCCGATCTGGTGACATTGAGGAAAGCGACACAGAGAAGGATGGCCCAGATGAGTGATAACCAGATGAGGGTCTACGAATTCCTGAAAGAGAATCCCGAATGTACTGTGAAGGAGGTCGCAGAGAGGACAGGGCTTAGTGTTCCGGGTGTGAGCAAGATCCTATCTAGGTTCAAAGAGGATGGGCTGATTGCCAGAGAAGGCTCGAAGAAGACTGGTAGGTGGGTCGTGATCTGAAATAAAATATACTTTAAAATATACTTTTCAGTATAGAATAAAAGTATATTTTAAGTATGGGATAAACAGGATCATTGGTCCACATGCCTATTATGGGCGGTCGGATGGGCATTATCATTGATGTAAAGGTCGGTTCTGGGCACTAAGAAAGAAAATGTTCGAGCAGTCGTTATGTGTTGGTTTCCTTCTGACCTCTGGTAATGATTGTTTCGATGATAAGCGGATGGTCCGCGTTACCTCGGTTTTTGGTGATAGTGGTCTGCAAGAGGCCGTCTTGCTTTATGAGGATCGACCGCCGGGCTATGCCCAGCGGCTTGAGGAAAGGGGAACGATGCTTCTCCAAGCCGTCGGGCCCGGAAGGCAGCATCGTTCTCATTCATGTTTTTGGTTTCACTCCACGTTGAAGGTCGTATAGTTGGACAGGCGCTTCGTTACGTTGTCGAGCACGATCTCTGCCATGACCGCGTAGGATCCGGGTGCGGATGCGCTCTTGCCGACCCTGTCGGAGATGTCGGCGACGAAGTACGGCTTGCTAGACCAGACTTTGACCTCGAACGAATCGATCTCGACGTACACCTGCATGCCGCGGATCGTCATGAGCTGATATATGCCCACCTTCGCCATACCCTTGCCGATGATGTTTCCGTCGTAGGCGGTGGTGACGATGTTCTTGTCCTTGGACATGACCGCGACGATCTTCTTGGTCTGCGGAGTGTCGGGCATCTCAGGTTCGTAGTGTGCGTACAGGGTGATGTCCTCCGTGATGGGGGTGCTGAAGTCGAAATCGACGTCGGAGCCCTCGGGGTGCCAGCCTACGAAGTCCACTCCAGCCAGTTTCGGGCCGTCGAGGGGCTTCACAGGCTCTCCTTTGATAGCTTTGACCTCTTTCGTGTATCCTTCCGTGATGACGAACGTGACCTTGCAGGTCTCGTAGTCCTCGGTCCACTGCGCGTACAGCATCAGGGTCGAAGTCGATGATACAACGAGCGAGGACACGTCCTGTCCGTCCGTGTAGCGGTCCCCGGCCCCGTCCTTCTTGGTGTTCCAGCTCTCGAATGCATACCCCTCGTTGGAGAATGCATGGTGGCTCAGCATCTTGTCCTTGTGGCTGTAGAGGATGATCTGGTCGCCCATCACTCCGGTACCGCCGTTGGCATGTCTGACGATCATAGTCCCGGTCCGACAATAATATTCTAGTACTGCAGGCCCATCTCCCGTCCTGTTGCCGTGTGCCAAATATTACTCTAAGATTTTTTGAGTAAATTTTATATATAAGCGGTACAAAATTCAAAGAATCTTTTAATACAACGATATGATGGGTCGCCTCAGTAAAAGGTGACTACCATGGCAAGACAGCAGGCAGCACGTAAGGTCAAGGACAAGTGGAAGGCGAAGGAGTGGTACAAGGTACACGCTCCCAAGATGTTCAACGAGGCAGAGATCGGGGACACCCCCTCTGCGGATCCCGAGTACGTCATCGGACGTACCGTCGAGGTCACCGTTCAGGATCTCACCGGAGACTTCTCCAAGATGCACATCAAGCTAAAGTTCAAGGTCAACGACATCGAGGGCACCGACGCCAAGACCGTGTTCGTCGGACACGACCTCACCAGCGACTACGTCAGGAGGCTGACCCGCAGGAGAAAGACGAAGACCGACCACGTCGTCGACTTCGTCACCAAGGACGGCTTCAAGTACAGGATCAAGACCATGTCCATCGCGGACAGGCGTATCCAGTCCTCCCAGGAGGAGGGAATGAGAGCTATTATCTCCGAGACGCTCATCAACATGGGTAAGGAGATGACCCTCTCCGAGATCGTCAAGGCGATCATCTCCGGAAACCTCTCCAGGGACCTCGCCAAGGCATGCCACGTGATCATCCCCATCAAGAGGATCGAGGTCAGGAAGTCCGAGGTCCTCGAGTTCGGAGAGGGCGAGCCCGAGGCAGTCTTCTCCGCTGACGAGATGGTCGGAGCCCAGCCCAAGGACGAGGCACCCGCAGAGGAGTCCGCCGAGGAAGCACCCGCTGAGGAAGCCGCAGCAGAGGCTCCCGCAGAGGAAGCATCCGAGTGATTCTCAAACATCCCGGGGCGACCCGGGATACCCCTTAATTACGATAATTCTCAGATTCAGGACTCATTCCCTGAACATCATATCCGTCGGCTGTCCGCATCTGAAGCGGACCATGTTGTTGAACATCTCGTCGAGGATGTATCTGCACCCTTTCATACCGACCAGGGTCCTGCCCATGAGGTCGACGGACCTTCCGTGGGGGATGCATACCCCTATCTTGCCAACGGGGCTGTGCGTCATCCTGGATTCCAGCGCATCGAGGCCGTTGCAGAACATCACTTCGACCATGCCGTCGGTGCCGTCGAGGGCGCCCTCCAGCCCGTAGGATGAAAGCAGCTCTCTGATCTCCGGTAGGTATTCCTCATCGTACAGCGAGATCCTACGGGGGACCATGCCGAAGGTTTTGATCATCCATTCCGTCAGGGGATAGACTGTCGACGAATCGCCCTCCGCGGTGAATCCTCTTGAATGCATACCGCGGGCCATGCGATCGTAGTTGAGCAGGATGCCGTGCACTCTGTCCGCATCCCTCTGGATGGAATCGAGCGCAGGTGTCGGATCCAATCCCAAAGCATCGGCGACCTCCTTCACGAAGGACCTATTGGCGGGATATCCTACCGGGGCCCCTTTGGACGGTCTGAGGTACGGCGTACCGAACCTCTCCTGAAGCATCCTGGCGGTCCCCATGCAGTGCTCCGGATGGATCAGGATGTTCAGCGATGCCTTGCCGATATTCTTCACCTAGGATTCGTCTGGCAGGCATCCCGGGACGCAGTTAACCTTCACACCCATGGATTCCAGCAGTACGCACAGCTCGTCCGCTCCGGATTCCCAGCCCAGGTCCATGATGCTGTACCCGAGGATGTTCACGGAACCGTCCCTCCCGCCTTCCAGATCCATGTTCTCAAGGATCGTGCGGACTGTGAGGTCGTATCCTTCTGCAAGCTCCATGGAGGACAGGTCCTTCCCGATGTGGATCGGGCCGTTGCTGCCAAGCTCCAGACCGGACAGGTCGGTGCATATCAGGGACGCCCCCAGCGTGTCCAGGAGAACGGCCCTCTTGCCCGTGATCGAAGTGACGGACTCCAATCCTTCGGAGATCTTCTGCTCCGCGCCGAATATGATGTCGTTCCCGTTGAGGTACGTGCATGGCAGGCGGGACTGCCTGCTGAAGTACTTGGACCGGCAGCAGGCCTGGTCCTCCGGGTAGTAAGAGGGGATGAGCTCGTGCAGCATTATCTGCGAGCGGGAGCGGCATCCGCCGGACCCGTTGATCATCGTCACCGTCAGTCCCAAGGATTCGGAGGCGATTATCGCTCCAAGCAGTCCGTCCGGTCTTGTCATCATAGCCCTTCCTCCCATGTGCCCTTCCCTATGAGCATGCAGTCCCTCATGGTCTGCAGCCAGAACCTCACGCCGTACAGCCCGGGGTACCTGGAGTCCAATACGGTCCAGCACAGCCCGGTCCTGCCGACGCGGTACGCGTCGTTGGTGACGACGACGTCTATCTTGTTCCTCGATGAGAACTCCCTCAGGTCGCACACCTTCGCCCCGGTGGCCGTCTCCACACCGGGAATGGGTGCGGGGGGTTCGGTGTTGTCGTCGATCGTGCTGTCGAGATACATGACCTTCAGTATGTCCATGCCCAGCGCTTTCATCGTCTCGATCTGCCATGTGAGGTCCCTGTGCCTGATGCAGAATACGACGACGCTCTTCCCCGAGAGGATCGGTTTGAATTCCTCGATGATGGCATCGAACCCGGACCTAAGCGTTTGGACGATCCTCTGCAGCTCGGTGCGCGGGGTCCCGATGTAATTGGCCAGCCTCTCCGCCCATTCGATGCACTTGCACAGTCCCGACGGCTGCTCTAGGAGCAGCGCGCGGCGTCTGCCTGTGACCTCCGATATCCTCTCGCAGATGCGGTCGTCCAGCATGGTGTCGGCTATCTGGATGTCGTACTCGGAACCGCAGAACCCTTCGATGTCCTCCAGCGAGCAGAAGTCCAGGAACCTGGTGCGGACCTTCAGTCCGAACATGGAGAACATATCGTCCATGACCTGCCGGGGGATGTCCCTGGCGGAGCCGAAGAACCCTCTCGCTATGAGATTCACCGTCCCCTTCTCCATCTCCCTGGGGCGCATCCTGCATATCAGGGAATCCATCAGACCGTATATCCCGCCGAACTTGCTGGACAGGAACCTGGAGTCGGCCAGGACCGGGATGACGTCCACGGAATACATGGAGGACGCCTTCCTGGCCAGCTGCATGATGTCCGTTCCGATTATCTCGGATGAGCAGCTGGGGATGAGGATCACATGCTCGTGGCCGTCGCATTTGGCCTTCTATACGGTGTCGTATACAGCTTTGTCAGGATCGGTGGAGATCTTCGATGCGTCAAGGCAGGTGCTGTAGAACGTGGCGCACGATATGTCCTGGTCCCTGACGGTAGAGTTGTTGATCAGTCTGCGCTTGAACGCGTATTCCATGAGGTACGCGCAGTTCCTGGCACCGTGGAGGATGACCGCGGCATCCGAGATCCTCAGCGCGGCATCGACAGCACCGTGCGAGGTGCATGCGGGCATGGCGACCGGCCCCCTGTATGTGAGGCCGCGCTCCTCGTCCACGTCATCGAACATGCATCTCTTCTCGATGTACCTGCGCAATGCGCCGTTGGTCGGTGTCCTGCCGGCGGCCATGTCGTTCAGGTCCTCGTCGGTCAGGCTATGCGGGTCGTACAGTTCAGGGGAACCCTGGATCAGGTCGCATATCCTCCCGATGCATTGGCTTTCCGGGGAATACGGGTACAGGGCGGCCAGTGGTTTGCCTGCGGCCTCCGCCTTCCTGAACATGTCCGACCTGGGGATCTCGCAGATTATCGGTATCCCTACGGAACTGGAGAAGCGTTGGACCATCTCGGTATCGTCGTCGGTCCTGTGGTTCAGGACGATCCCCATCACGCTCCCGGACGGGTTGATCTTCTCGAGTCCGCGGAGGATGTTGTTCATCGCGTACACGGACATGAACTCACCCGATGTTATCAGCAGTACGGCATCCGCGTTCTCCTTCCTGGCCGGGACGGAGAATCCTCCGCAGACGACATCTCCGAGGACATCGGAGATCCTGTAGTCCCTGTTGATTTCAGATATCCTGTTGAACAGCAGTTCCAATCCCTTGCCTGCGCACCCGGTGCCGGGCTTCACAGCCTGGCATTCGGCGCACAGTATTCCGTCGGTGCCGTCGAAGACCGTCTCCGTAGTGACCTGGGTGCCTTCCAGCAGCAGCCTGCAGGAGTCTTTCTTGGGATCGCATCCCACATGCAGCACGGAGCATCCCCTGGCCGAAAGGGCGTACGATATGTTCGCCGATATCGTGGATTTGCCTATGCCGCCCTTGCCGTAGATCGCCAGTCTGAACATGAGATCCTCCGTCCCGGTCCTGCAGGACCGCCGTAACGTATCCCGTAACCTGTACTGATAAGATATAGTTGGCGTTATCATCCAAAATTTAAAATCGGGTATGGCGGATTGGTCCACCCATGGGACAGGCAGACACTACCTTCCATGATGACGAACTCGGCGGATCCATCAGGGATTTCTGGGATCCCGTGTCAGCCTGCTGGCGACGGTGATGATGTTCGTCAGGGAGATAATAATCCTGGTGCTGTTCTACATCTCCACTTTCTTCAGCATGACCGCGATATACTGGTCCCTGGACATTGCGGAGCTGGCAGGTGTGATACTGATGCTGGTCTGCGTGTACTACGCGGTAAGGAAGACGCTTCCGCCAGAGGGCATAAACAAGAGCAGGTTCCCGAAGACGGAGTGAGGGTCGTTGCCTGGGCGCTCCGCGCACGGCCCTATCACGTTCGGGAAGAACGTCCAGTCCTCAGGGATCAGGGTCGTTCCGGGATGCGAAGCATTCAATCCCATTCGGTCCGATCGCGATCTTCAGGGAATGGTCAGCGCCTTCTCTTCTGCCATCTATAATATTCCCGGAACAACCGCATCTTCATCCGATGGCCATAGAAACCCTTATAATAAACTACCCAATCTCCCGACTAAGGCCGGGGTGGCTCAGCCTGGTGGAGCGTCGGACTCATAGGGTTCTGGTCAATTAGGGCCTCTTCCAGGGAAATCCGAAGGTCAAGGGTTCGAACCCCTTTCCCGGCACCATCATCTCTTCTCGTGATCCTCGTTCAGTATCGCGTTGCATGTGTCGACGAGGAAGTTTATCGCCGTCCTGTCGACGAGCGAGTACTGTATCTCCTTGCCGTCGCGTTCCGAGGACACTATGTTGCATTCCTTCAGGACCTTCAGGTTGTGCGATGCCAGCGAAACGGATTGGCCCGTGACGCCTGCGAGCTGGTTCACGCTCATCTTCCCGCCCATGAGGGCGGATACCAGCGACAGCCTGTTGGGGTCGGCCAGCGCTTTCAGCACTTTGTTGTACCCCATGTCCAGGTCACGGATCCTTTCAGTGACCGCTCTGAGGTCCTCGTCGGTGTATGCCGCGGACCCCATGACCTCGCTGTAGAGGCTCGACGTCCCTCTGGGCATGCGGGCTATGATCGCGAACGACAGGGGTATCTTCATCACGCCGTCGCGGGTCAGGACGGAGAACGGCTCCTTGTCCAGGGACAGTATGCGGAACTCCGAGAATCCGAGGCCCAGGAGGACGCCCATGTCCCATGCGGGACGCCTCTCCCTGCTGGCAGGGAAGTTGGGGGTCAGGCGGCGGATGATGTTCAGGTCCACGTTGTCGATGTTGGTGTTGGCATGGAGGTTGTTGTCTTTGCCGTTCTTCATGTCTAGGTAGTTGCGGCGCCTGCGGAAGTCCTCGTCGAACTCGTCCAGATACCAGTTCCCGTCGATCACGATCAGGAACCCTCCGGGCTTGAGGAGGTCCATCCATGACGAATACGCTCCGATGGGATCGGTCAGGTTCCATATCACGCTCTTGGCGATGACGATGTCGTACTCATGCTTCAGAAGTGGCGGATTGCATACGTCCCCGAGGACGAAGTTGATGTCCACATGTGCGTACAATGCGTTCTGCCTTGCGTATTCGAGCATCTTCTCCGATGCATCCACAGCGGTGACGTCATGCCCGAGGCGTGCTACGGTTATCGCGGCGAGGCCCGCTCCCGTGCCCATGTCGGCCACCTTCAGCCGGCGGTTGAACCCGAGCTGATTGCGCATGATGTTCCTGAGGACATTTGAATCCAAATCCAATTCTTTCCTCGTGGAGATGCTGTAGCCCTTCGCACGGGCGTTCCAATAGTCCGTGGATTGCTGTTGGATGGAAGAACTGTCCGCTCCGTGCGCGCCTTTTGGTACCGTTTGATCCTCGGATGCCATCATCGGATGTATAATCCAGCTTTCTTATAGCGTTTTCCGACAGTGTCATGATTATCCATCCAACATCCACTTATTCAAACGGAAATTCAAGTGATTTATTAACAAATCATGAAGTTTTTATATGATGTTTCCAAAAAACCCCCCAATTGGAACATATATCCAATAAAGTGATTGACATGGAAAAGAAGACTTTGGCAATAGTCATCGTTATCGCCGTCGTGATCGTCGTGATCGCAGCGGCATTCGTCGTCATGTCCGGTAACAACGGGGGGAACACACCCTCGAGGTCCGAGGCAACCGACGTCCGTCTCACCGTGTTCGGTAACGCGAACGGTGACGACTACCTCAACAACGATGATGTCCAGTATATTCAGAATATTATTGATGGTAAGCAGTCCCTCGTCGACTCCCCCAAGGTGCAGGTCCTGACCGCATACGGCACGACCAAGTACACCGCAAGGTACTGGGCCGACGCCAACTGCGACGGAGCGGTCGACAGCAAGGACCTCTCCATCGTGAAGAACATCGTCAACAAGGTCAAGGGCACCGAGGTCAAGTTCTTCGATGTCGACAAGATGGTCGGCACCTGCGAGTTCCCCCTGACCACCTACGCCGTCGGATACAAGAGCAACTACGAGGCGGAGCTGATCCTCAAGAACGTCGCCAACTGCACGTACGTCGACAACCAGGTCGGAAATGGCGGATCCTACGCCCCTTGGTTCCAGATGTTCCTGGATCAGAACCCCAAGTGCTTCGGAAGCAGGTTCACCCCCGACTACGAGACCTTCAAGGGAGACGCGCCCTCCTACATCCTCTCCGGAACCCGCGCATGGTTCGATCAGAACATGGAGGAGACCGTCGCACCCCTCGGAATCGACGTCGTCAGGCTCCCCTTCTGGGAGGACACCACGACCGTCTCCGGAATCCTCACACTCGGATGCCTGTGCAACCTTGATGCGGCTGCACAGGAGTACGCGAAGAGAGCTGACGCAGTGCTCGACTACATCCAGGACTACGTCAGCGGAATCAAGAAGGAGGACCGCCCCCTGATCTTCGCCGGATACAACGGAACCAGTATCTCGACTTGGCACAACGGTATCCAGGAGCTCATCGAGGCCTCCGGCGGAAGGACCCCCTACGACGTGGGATTCACCAACGGAAGCATCGACGGAGAGGGAGTCAAGGTCATGGATCCTGACTGGATCGTCTTCGACATGTACTACGGATTCCTCGAGACCGACGACCAGCCCGCGGAGTACAACTACATCTACGACCAGGGCAACACCAACAACAGGTACTTCAACGCCATCGCCGGAAGCAGGGCCTACTACAACGACCAGGTCCTGATCCTCGGTCAGGGTGTCTACATGGGTCCCGCATCCTACATCGGAATCGCATGGGTGTTCAACCACATCTACCCCAACGCGAAGCAGTTCGATGTCAAGTCCATGCTCAGCGACTACATCAGCACCTACCACCCCGACAAGGCCAGCACCGACTACATGTCTCAGGACTGCTTCGATGTGGATACCTACGACGACTGGATGTCTAAGAACGTCGCAGGCTACACCAAGGTGAAGAAGACCTACAAGGCCTGAAATTGCTTTACGAAGGGGGATCCACCCCCTTCGACCCTTTACGGAGTGTTGTTCTTATGCAGTTGACAGAGGATGTCAAGGATTACTGGAACCTCAGGAGCGAGGGATTCTCCTCTTCCATAAGGGAGGAGGCGGAGTTCAAAGGCGCCGCGCTGGCGGACAAGCTCATAAGTGACGCTGGACTGAGGCCGGGGTGCAAGGTCCTGGACATAGGATGCGGGCCGGGTCTGTTCACGATGGTCCTTTCGGGACGCGGGATGGATGTCACCGGCATAGACTATTCCGACGAGATGCTCAACAGGGCCAGGGCCAATGCGCGCGAGCGCGGCATAGACGCGGAGTTCGTGAAGATGGACGCCTGTGACCTCGATTTCGAGGATCGCTCCTTCGACGCCATCGTGAGCCGCAACGTCCTCTGGAACCTGGAGAGGCCTGCCGACGCCTACAGCGAGATGCTGAGGGTGCTCAGACCGGGGGGAAGACTGGCCGTGTACGACGGCAACTTCTATCTTCACCTGTTCGACGAGGATTTCAGCCGGGCAAGGGAGAGTCGCAGGGAGGCATGGAATGGCAAGGACGTCAAGGGAAGCCATGACAAGTATCGCGGAGACGTCGATTTCAACATCATAGAGGAGCTGGCTAAGGACCTGCCGCTGAGCAGGGAGCTGAGGCCGGCGTGGGACGTGAAGGTCCTGCAGCAGCTGCCTTGCTCAGACATAGCGCTGCGCCTCCATCGCGGCAGAGGAGGATCCGAGGAGGATGGCCGCCTGGTGGTCGGCTTCGAGATAATCGTCACCAAGGAGAATGATCATGTTCAGTAAGTTGCGCAGGGGAGAACCCACTCTTCAATCCTCAGGTCCCGCCAGTGCCGGGGACACCATGGCAAGGGATTATCGCAAGTACGTCTACAGGAAGATCCTGTTCATCATAGGCTGTGTCGTGGCGGCGATCATAGTGTTCGCCTACGCGACCACGTACGGCTCGTCCAACATCAGCATGTGGGACGTCTACAGTACGATCTGGAACCACTTCTTCAACCCCGAGCTCGTCGACCCTTACGACGAATGGGCCATATTCACGATCCGTCTGCCCCGTATCTGCGCGGGACTCATCGCAGGTATGTCCCTCGGTGTGGCGGGAGCCGCCATGCAGAGCATGATGAAGAACCCGCTCGCGGATCCTTACACCACGGGTATCTCCTCCGGAGCATCCTTCGGTGCGACGCTCGCAATCGGTCTCGGGATATCCGTCGGCGGAGCCGGGGATGCCGGACTCGTCCTGACCGCATTCGTGTTCTCGCTGATCCCGGCGGCTGTCATCATATTGGTCTCATCATTGAAGCACACCAGCGCCGCAACGATGATCCTCGCGGGTATCGCTGTGATGTATCTATTCAACGCCGCCACCACGATCATAAAGCTCGGACTGTCCGATTCCAGCCTGTCCGCAGTGTTCAACTGGACCGTTGGAGACCTGTCGGGGACCACATGGTCCGACTGTCAGGTCATGCTGGTGTTCACAATAATCGGTACTGTCATACTGTGGGCGCTGTCCAAGAAGCTCAACATCCTCATCACCGGGGACAAGAACGCCAAGGCGCTCGGTCTCGATGCGCACAAGCTCCGTATCGTGCTGCTGATCCTCATCTCGCTGATGGCCGCGTCCATCGTGTGCTTCACGGGAATCATCGGATTCGTCGGACTCGTCGCTCCGCACATAGTGAGGATATTCCTCGGTTCTGACAACCGCTATCTGATCCCGGCATCGGCGATGTTCGGTGCGGTGTTGCTGATGGTGGCCGACCTGATCTCAAGATGGGTCATAGCCCCCACGTTCCTTCCGGTCGGAGTGATCACCGCGTTCATCGGATGTCCGATGTTCATGTACCTGCTGATCAAATCCAAGAACTCGGTGTGGTGATGGAATGGGACTGAGCATCAACGCGAAGAAGCTGGATCCCGAGATGAAGATGGATCCGGACCAGCCCATAGTGGACGTCATCAAGCTCGATTTCGGATACGATCCCAACGTGCCTGTCATCAAGGACATCAACGTCACGCTGGACAAGCCGGAGTTCGTATGCATCATGGGTCCGAACGGTGTAGGCAAGTCCACGCTGATCCACTGCATGAACCGCATCCTGAGGTTCACCAACGGTACGATCATGATCGGAGGCAATGACACCAAGGACATGAGGCTCAAGGAGCTGTCCTCCTACATGGGATACGTTCCCGCGTCGAGCGAGGACACGTTCCCTCTGACCGTTGTGGACACCGTAATGGTTGGACTGCAGAACGACTTCAAGTTCGGGACCAACGACGAGGACCTGAAGAGGGTCTACGAGACTCTGAGGATGATGAAGATCGAGCACCTGGCCATGAGGAACTTCAACGAGCTGTCCGCCGGTCAGCACCAGAAGGTCATGCTCGCGAGGGGACTCGTGAGAACGCCCAGGATAGTGCTGCTCGACGAGCCCACATCCAATCTGGACATCAAGCACCAGATCGATGTGACGAAGACGCTCAGCATGCTGCCGAAGGCGAAAGGGATGCTGGTGATCATGATCAGTCATGACATCAACATCACCGCGAAGTTCGCGGACCGCATCATCATGCTCTCCGGCGGAGGGGTATTCGCCGACGGCACGCCTGCGGAGGTCCTCACCAAGGAGAACATCAGGACCGTCTACGGAGTGGACGCGGATGTCATCGAGGTCGATGGCAGGCCGCACATAATCCTCAACGACTGTCTCGAGGATGCGTACATCCCCACGGACCTAGGTCCGGTGGATGACTGAAACTCCATTGTATCACTCAGGGGCCGGCAGGGATGCTGGTCCCAACCCTTGTCAGACTATCTATATTAACTTGACTTGGACAGTTCGATCCTGTCTGGATGACAGAATAGACCGCCCAGGTACGTGCCTGTCCGCTCATGCGGTAGGCGATTCGTCCCTTGCGGGAACGGGGTTGCCAGTCAACCCCTTGAGGAGGAT
>JAEEOP010000010.1 GCA_016284295.1 Methanomassiliicoccaceae archaeon
ATAGCTCGCGACCTCCATGTTGCCGCCGTACTTCTCTGGCCTCTCGATGAGAAGCTTGGAGCCGTTGTTGAAGAGCAGGAGCCTGGCGATCTCCAGCACAGGGTTTCCGCTCTTGGCGCTCTCACCGTCGTCGGTCTTGTCAACCTTGATGACGGTGTTGTCGTACTCTCCGGGCATGGGGCAGAAGGCCTTCTCGAACTTCTTCCTGATGCTCTCGGGGGAGTCGTGGATGAGGATTCCGGAGTCGGGCTTGGACTTGGACATCTTGGACTCCATGGGGTCCATGCGGTTCATGGCCTTCAGACCGGGGACGAGAGGGGTATGGATGGCCACGGGAGCCTTCCAGCCGCATTTCTTGGCGACGTCGCGGGCGAGCATGTGGGCCCTCCTCTGGTCGAGTCCGCCGTATCCGATGTCGATGTCCATCTTGAAGATGTCAGCGGGCTGCATCAGGGGGTACAGCATCATGGATGTCTTGATCTCGTCGTTCTCGGCCTTGCGTCCCATGATGGTCATGGCGCGCTTGACCCTGGCGACGGATGTCTCGCTTCCGATCTTGATGACGGTCGCCCAGTAGTCCAGGTCGAGGATCTCGGAAGCCATGACGAACTTCACCTTGTCCCTGGGGACCCCTAGGGACTCGAAGCTGTCCTTCATGTACTCGGCGCAGAGCTGGATGTTCTCGAGGGAGCCTCCCAGCTTGCCGTTGATCTGCGCATGCCAGTCCGCGAAGAAGATGATGACCTCCAGGCCGGCCTCGATGTAGTCTTTGACCTTGTTGGCTACGAGCATCCATCCGAAATGGCAGAGACCCGACGGCTCGAATCCGATGTAAAGGCGGGGGTGCTCCTTCTCGGCCAGAAGCGCCCTGAGCGATTCCTCGTCGACGACCTCGAGGGTGTTCCTCGTGATCAGCTCGTATCTCTGTTCGATATCCATGCGGACGCCCATGCAGATAGGATATAAAAACTACCCGAAACCGGAGGTATCGATCTCTCAGACGGCTTCCTTGAACTTCACGTCGACCAAGACCATGGCTCCCGATCTGAGCACCCTGTTGAAGTACGTCCTGTAGATGAACGGGAGGACGTCGTATTCCTTCGGAAGAGCCTTCAGCGGGGTGACGTAGTCCACTGTGTCCGAGAACTCCTTGATCTCCTTCTCTCCATCTTCCATGCTGAACGGCATCAGAGCGCCGTTGTTCCCGGTCTTCCTGACAGCCTTATTCGAACGGGCCAGCATTCTGGCGTTCTCGTAATCGAAGCAGAACACAGCTCCAGGGAAATGCTTGCCGATCTCGTCTATGAGCTTCTTCACCTGGGGGCGCTGGAAGTACATCAGGACGCCGCAGCTCATCAGGAACACATGGTCCCCTTCCTGGTATCCTACGCGGTCCATCCATTCCAGATTGTTGGCGTCCATGCCGATATCGGTTATCCTGTCGTTGGAATCGAAGAGCTTCTGCCTGAACTGGATGACCTCCGGGAAATCGATGTTGACTAGCCGGCACTTCCCGTTGTCGATGTGGCTGAAGATGGTGTCCAGCCCGCACCCGATGTTCACGACGATGGCTTCTGGATACTCCTCAAGGAATCTCGAGGCGGACCTCGCTGTCAGGTCCTGCCTCAGGCCGTAGACTATCTGAGGACCTTTCCCCATGTCCGCTTTGCCGATGTTGTAGTCGATGCGATCGATGATCTTCTTGGCCGCGACATCCTTGAACAGCTGGGGATACCGCTGGTTGGCCATGTACCTTCCATAGAGCGGGAGCATGAGCGTCTCCTGGACCGTTCCCTTCTCTATGGTCACCTTCTCTTTCATGAACGGCTATCAAGACCGGTGGATTTAATAATTTAGGTTATCCTAAATTTAATAGAACAGCTACGTTCATCCTGTTTCGGATTCAATTGCCTATCAATTTTTTGAAGAATCCTGTCTTCTTCGGAACCTCTCCCTCGCGTATGATCCTCGTGCTCCTCGGGAACGCCCCGTCCTCGATCTTCGTCACCGATTCGGGGATGACGACCGAACGAAGCAGGCTGCATCCTTCGAAAGCCCCTGCCTCTATATCGCGAGTGCTGTTGCCGAAGGTGACCGAGGACAGCCTCGAGCAGTCCCTGAAGGAGTCGAATCCCACAACCAGGAGGCTATCCGGAAGCTCCACGGACCTCAGGCTGGTGCATTCTGCGAACGAGCTTCCCTCCAATACGGTCAAGGTGCTCGGGAACGACACGCTTTCCAGAGCGGTGCAGCCCATGAATGCGCCTTC
>JAEEOP010000011.1 GCA_016284295.1 Methanomassiliicoccaceae archaeon
GATGAAAGTCATCCTCGGATTGGACCGATACAGCATCGGTGTTCCGTCATGTCCTAGCGAAAGCTATCGACATTCCACTTGGTTTCAAATACGAAGAATGCCCTTTTACGTACAAAGACCACTTTTCCAACTTAAGATAAACAGGGGGGAGTGGTCCCCCCCCCAATGGTTTCTCAGATCAGGTCCTCGAATCCCTCGACGACCTTGGGGTACTTCTCCTTCAGTGCCTTAAGGAGGTTGTACACGGTGACGTTGGTGATCTCCGCAGAGCTGATCATCTTGATGATGTCATCGATGGTGTCGTCGTCCAGGGTGGCGAGCTTCTCCTTCGCCATCCAGTTCCTGAACAGCTTGTCCTCCATCCTGTCGCGCCATCTCTTCTCGTAGGGCATGAGGGCCTTCTTCGAGAAGTCGCTTCCGGACTTGTTGAGCTCTGCGAGCAGCTGTCCGGCGTACATGCCGGTCCTGCATGCGTGGCAGATTCCTCCTCCGGTGATCGGGTCGATGATCCTTGCCGCATCTCCGACGAGGACGATGTTGTCGTCCACCGCACAGTCGAGACCAGGGCATGTGGAGACGAATCCTCCCATGATCTCCAGGATCTGACCGTTCTTGAACCTGGGGTCCTCGGCGATCCACTTGTCGAGATAGTACTTGGCGTCCGCACCGTGCTTGCACAGGTGTCCCGCCACACCGATACCGACGTTGGCGATCTTCTCTCCCTTGGGGAACACCCAGATGTATCCACCGGGCGCGCAGGAGCCGATGACGAACTCGCAGTAGTCGGGCGTGATGTCGATGTTGCACATCCTGTACTGGATGCACGAGTCGATGTCGGAGAGCTTCAGGGTGGTGTCGATGCCGGCCCACCTGGCGACCTGAGATTCATATCCGTCCGCGGCCACTACGACCTTCGCACGGATCTCGATCTCCTCGCCCATGCTCTTCGCCTTGATACCGACGATCTTGCCGCCCTCGCGGATGATGCCCGTGCATGATGTCCTCATCATGATCTTGGCTCCGGCGTTCGCCGCATCCCTTGCGAGTGCCTTGTCGAACAGGTGCCTCTCGAGCACGTATCCGACCTCGTTCCCTGCCTTGGACTCGTCCAGCTGGTAGGACGTTCCCTTTGTGGACTTGATGATCGCACCTTTCATGTCCGCCCTGATCCAGGCGGGCTCGGGCTTGATGCCGACCTCGTCCAGCCAGGACTTGGACACTCCCTCGGCGCACCTTAGGGGCGCTCCGATCTCGGCCTTCTTCTCGATCAGGATCGTGTCCATGCCGCCGAGCGCACAGTACCTGGCGGCCATGCTGCCTCCGGGTCCCGCACCCACAACGACGGCGTCGCATGTGTAGGTCTTCATTGTAATCACTCCTTGCTGAGCGCACCCACGGGGCAGAGCCTGACGCATATGCCGCAGTTGATGCAGTCGCTGTTGAATTCGAGCACGTAATCGTTGAGGAAGATGGCGTTCTTGGGACAGGATCCCACGCACCCTCCGCAATGCAGGCATTTGTCTACGTTGACTGTAATCATGTTATCACTCCGGGCCCCTCTCGTCGATGGGCACGATCAGTGCGGCATCGATCTTGTCGGCCTCCTCCTTGTGGAGCTTCTTCCACTCCTCCACGGGTATGGAGAACTTGGCCTCGACCTCCCTGCGGAACTCGGGACCGCTGTTGTAAGCGCAAAAGGGATACAGGCGGCAGTCTGGTGTGATGTAATGGACACCACAGCGCCTCACCCTCTCGATATCGTAGTTGTAGCTGTCCTGGAAGTGCATTCCGGCGATCAGCATCATCTTCCAGGAGAAGTTGGCCAGCGCGTTCTTGGAGTCGCTTCCCATGACTCCGGAAATGAGCTTGATGAACTTCTTCTTGGTGAGCCCCTCGGGCATCTTGCTCTCGTCGACGCATGAGTTGAGCAGCTTGAGCAACTTCGCGGCGTAGAGCTTCTTGAAGGTGGCGGTCTCCATCTTATCGGAGAGCTTGTTGAGCTCCGTGGAGAACCTGTCGATGTCCACGAACCTGGGGAAGGGCACGACGTTTCCCTTCTCATCCTGGAAGAGATATGTCGCGATTCCGCAGTGGGGATGGGTGGTGAATGTGACCTTGGTCTTTCCGAGCAGGATTGAGGCGAACTTGGAGATGGGCGCGACCACGGGGACGGGGTACCAGTCGTCCTTGGTGGCGTAACCTGTCTGCTTATCGACCCTGTCGACGAGGTCGGCGAGGGTGAACCTTCCGGTCTCCAGCTCCTCCTTCGTGACCCTTCCGGTGAACGCGACGGGCTGGAAATTGACTCCCCTGATGATGTCGGCGTTGTCGAAGGCGAACTTGACTATGTCGCCCACGAGGTTGTCGTTGACTCCGTTGATGATGACGGGAACGAGAACGATCGACGGGCTGTGGAGTCCATCCTCCTTAAGCTTCCTGCAGTTCTCGAGGACCTTCTGCTTGTTGGCCCACATCTTCCTTCCCCTGACCCTGAGGTAGATCTCGTCGTCCATTCCGTCGAACTGGAGATAGATGGTGTTAAGACCTGCCTCCTTGGCTGCCTTGAGGAAGTCATAGTGATATGCGAACTCGAGACCGTTGGTCGCGACCTGGACCTGGGCGAAGCCGAGGTCCTTCGCATCCTTGATGATCTTGATGAAATCGGGGTGTACAGTGGGCTCTCCGCCTGCGAACTGGACAGCCGTGTTCTTGATGGGCTGCTCCGACCTCAGAGCGACGAGCATCTTGTGGACCTCGTCAAAGGTGGGCTCGTACACGTATCCCTGATCGTTGGCGTTGGCGAAACAGATGGGGCAATGCATGTTGCACCTGTTGGTCAGATCGACGTTGGCGATCATGGTGCATGAGAGCATGTCTATCCTCTGGTTGTCGATGATTATGTGCGCGGCGTCATCGTTGTCCTTGATGGTCTCGTTCATGGAGTTGTGGAGTCCGATACCGTCCGCGGCGAACTTCTCCGCCTTGAGATAGAGGTCCACATCCGTCCAGACCTTGTCGCTGAAATGACCGTGGTCGGGACAGTCCTTGTCCATCATGACCATTCCATCCTTCTCGTGGATGGTGGCCTCGATAATCTTTCCGCACTCCGGACAAATAGACTGTGTTTTTTTGGGAAGCCCAGTCTGTGCCGTGTATTCCACTGACGTTCTAGTCATAGTACCCTACGCTAGCCATACTGTTATAATATAAAATGAACACCCAACATATTACGCGACAACTGTCGAAGTTGGCGCAGTGTTACCGTAGCTGGCCCCGCTTAAATACATGCTGGACGGAGATGTACTCCATGATAGACGGCAAGAGGGGCAGCATGCCTTTCGCATTGGTAGCGGTGACCATTCTTCTCCTGGCCTCTGTGACCGCGGCAGTGGTCGCGGACCGCCAGGCAACGGACGACGGCACCGAGGACACTACAGAAGGTATCGAGGCGATACAGGGATCAATCGATGATGCGAGGACCTATATCAACCAGGAGCTGGGGACGATGATCCTCGACATCTCGAAGGACGATTCGCTCGGGACGTTGGACAGACGCGCCACGGTCTTCAAAGAACGCGCCGAGTCATGGATCGACGAGCGCTTCCCCATGAATGCCAGGGGCGTGAGGCTGGAACTGGTGGAGAGGGAATTCTCCCTCAGCGCTGAGAACATGGGAAACGTGAACCCGGAGGGAACGATGGACGGCTACATGCCCGCATACCTCCAGGGGACGGGGAAGGTCACAGTGAAGGCGGGATCCCAATACGGGGGAACGACCAAGGAGATTGGAGTATGTACGGACGGCAGCTACTCCCTCCCGCTGATAGCCGAACAGGGGTCGCTCTTCGAGCGCATGGTCGAAGGGGGCGGCATCTCCGTATCCCAGATGATGACCTACGAGCTGCAGTCGCTGGCACAGTACCGCGTGCTGAACGGCTACGGCTCCGAGAGCAAGTATGGATCCAAGGGAACGGACAGGATAATCACCGCGGATGATGTAGAGGATGCTTACCGCCATGCCATCGAAGTGATCGAAGCGATCTGCTTCAGGGACGGTGACGGGGAGCTGACCGACACCCGCATGGACCTCGCCGATTCCATGATGGACGGGTACATCACCTTCGACCGCCCCGCTTTCTACGGGCAGGTCCTGATGTCCGTCCTTGACGACATGGTGCTGAAATGGTTCGACTACCTGTGCCTCGGGGAATTCGCCGATGCCCTCGAGAGGAAGCTCGGAACGTTCAGGCTGGCACTAGATGCGATCATCAGCTTCTTCACGGAGACCGACCCGTTCAGCGCCGAGGGCTACATCGTGAAGGTGATGGAGGAATACGGGATCGACCCCGCTAGATACCGCCACCCGGGATCGGGGACCACGACCGTCACGGTCGGAGAGTACACCGTCACGGTGGACAATCCGGAATCGGACGTCATGTCGAAAAGTTGGATCAAACAGTTCAAAGTCCATTATCATCTGGGCGGGAACCATATCAAGGACACCATGAGGCAGATACTGAACTCTGCGGCGACCAAAGCCATCGGCAGGTATGTTGAACCGGTGACCGTCCATATCGACGCTCATGACGAGGCCATGTTCATCAGAACGATGTCCGATGCGTTCAAAGGCGACCTGCAGAGCTTCGGTGAATCCCTCGATAGCACGATCAGGACCGCCATGGAGGGCGAGCGCTTCTATGACGAGTTCTACGCCGCGATTGCCGACACGGTCATGGAGCATGAGGGGGAGCTGATGCTCAGCAAGGAACTGCGCTCCGGGATCGAGGAGTCCTTCAGAGGCCTGATCGAGGATGAAGAGGAGCTCGCATCCGTTTTGGAATCTGAGGAGATCGACCGTGCGGTCCACGGATACGAATCATCCGTCCATGACGACCTGGAGGTGTACGACATGCTCAGATACATCGACGGAGGCGGACCGGACCTCCTCTCGAGGATCCTGTCGGAGATGACCTCGTACGGCCTGTGGAAGATCGGCGTCCTCACCCTGTTCACCGACAGGTCCGACAGACTAATCGACGAGATAGTCGCCGATATGGACATCAACCCCTACTCCGGGATCATCGACATCCCCGGGACCGACCGTTTCCATCTGGTGGACGAGGCCGGCAACAGGCTGACCGAGAAGCTCGATGCGGAACTGGAGGCGGACCCCATCGCTTATGAACCGCGCATAATCGGATCCAAATGCACCCACGTCACCGGCCTCTTCGAGGACTCCTTGGCCGGCTACTCCACGACGTTCGAGGTCAGGGTCAGGGACGTCATCGACTACACCGTGACCGGCACGGGCTCCTTCTCGGAGGCCATGGGCTCCGGGATCACATCGTCCCTCAGGGGATCTGTGAGCAACGACATCGTCCTGGACATCAGCGTCGCCAGTGCATGGGCATTGGCCGGCGTGGAGTACAGAGCCAGCTCCACGATCCTCAGCGACACCTTCCAGGTGCTCTGCAAGATCCTGGAGCCGATAATGGAACCGCTCCGCGAGATAATGGCGATAGTCAAGGAGGTCATCGTAACCCTCAACGAATGCGTCATGGAGGTGGTGAGATACGTGTCGGATGCCCTCACCGAGATGTACGAGCGCATCCTGGGTCCGCTGAACGTGATCGCCGAATGGGTGCAGGAGTATCTGGACGAACTGATCGGCGATGCGACGCTGAACATGTTCTACAGCCTGGACCTGACGAACCAGAGCTTCGGCATGGAGTACATGGGATACAGGTTCACACTTGCCTTCGACCTCGCATCCCTGACGAACACAGTGAAGACACTTGTCACCGCCTCCCTGGAGGGTCCGGTGGCCGGGATGGACCTGACGGCTAGCGTCTCCATGAAATCCAGAGGGGAGCTCAATCCGTCAAATGTCTTCATCATAGGGAAGGCAACCGTCAGCTCGGACGATTGGAAGGTCAACATGTCGATGGATCCCCTTCTGAAGGGCAGCAAGCATCTGCTCACACTGTCCGCCGAGGTCGGGGACATCGACATATCCGCAGTCCTGCCCGAATTGGACGACTATCACGAGATAGGGTTGAGGCTGAGCGACATCCCTGGAGTCGGGGACATGCTGGATTGCATCCCCATCCCAGTGCTCGGAGTGAACATCGGCCTCGACGCCGGCCTCAGCCTGAAATACTCAGCTCCGGTGGCGAAGGGGCTGATGATAAACGAATTCGAATCGAATCCTCCGGGGAACGACAACGGGAACGAATGGGTCGAACTCCTGAACAACTCCGACATGCCGATAGACCTGGAAGGCTACAGCCTGATCGCATCCTCGGACTTCCGCAACAGGGTCATGAAGCTGACAGGTACCATAGAGCCCGGACAGTTCCTGATAATAGAGCCCACGTTCCTCATGGTCAACACAGGAGGCAAGCTGACCAAGAACGGGGAAGGGCTGACGCTGAAGGACCCCGACGGCAACGTGGTCGACAAGACCAGGGTGCTTAAGGACGGGTCCGATGACAACAACACCTGGCAGAGGACCTACGACGGTTCCGGAGACTGGGAGTTCAAGGAGGCCACCATGGAAAGGTCCAACGGGTCCTTCGTATCCAGCAAGCTGATGACGCCGGATGTGGCGAAGGACATCGTGTTCGGTGCAGTCCAGACCGCCTTCGACCAGGTCGGATCCATAACTGACTTGGATACAATGCAGCAGGTCGTCCAGATCACCGTCAAGGAAGCGATAGAATCGGTCATCGAGAAGGTCGCGGGCTGCCTGGTGGAGGCGTCCGTGTTCATCAAGGTGGACGTCATGGACCCGACGGCATCCGCCTCCGGAGCCGTGAGGGTCGCACTGAGGTGCGACTCGGAGCTGCTGGAGCAGACGTTGAAGTTCATCGCAGGGAAGGTGGAGGCCGTGGCCATGTCCATGAAGAACCCCTACAGGATCAACGGGGTCACGATGTTCACGGAGAACATCGACCTCGAGGTGACCGTGGATGCGAAGCTCCAGTTCCCCAAGATGCTGGTCCCAGAATCCGAACTGCTCCCGAAGATCGACATAGGCGCCACGTTCCGCACGAACATATCCGCTCTGACCAGACTGTTCGGCGAGGACTACGGCACGCCCGAACTGGTCTGCGGACTGAAGATCATCGACTGCCCCACGGTCCTAGTGCCGGCCAAGCTCTCCCCCAAGAGCGGCATGGAGCATGACCTCTGGCTGTTCAAGGTGACGGTGTCCTGGCTATGAACGCGCGCAACATCCTTATTAAGAGGGAGCCTTTCTCTGATATCATGGCCGGAATAGATTACAAGATTCCCACCGTTCTGACATCAGAGGAGCTCATGGAGAAGGCATTCCACAGAGCATCCAAGATCTACAAGAACGGAACCAACACCCTCGACACGCGCAAGAAGACCGCGCTGGCCAAGGTGACCGCTGCAGGGGACATAGTAGTGACAGCTCTGACCGGCTATGTGGACAAGTTCCCCAGGATGGAGAAGGAGAACGACTTCTTCCCCGAGCTGGTGGACATCGTCATCGGTGTCGACAGGTACAAGAAGGCCCTGGGCGCGGTCAACTGGTGCGCCACCAAGGCCGAGAAGCTGAAGAACGACACCCTGAAGGACATCCGCCGCACGAAGGACCCCGAGATCATCGAATCCCTCAGGAGGGGATTCTACGGAAGGCTCAACTCCTACGTGAACAGGATATCCGACGACCTCCTGTTCCTGCAGGATGCGAAGAACAAGTTCAGGAAGCTCCCAGCCATCGACCCGGCCGTGCCGACCATCGTCGTGGCCGGATTCCCCAACGTGGGAAAGAGCAACCTGGTGACAGTCATGTCTACTGCGGAGCCCGAGATCGCACCCTACCCGTTCACCACCAAGGGCATCATCGTCGGACATGTCCAGGACGACTGGAGGAAATACCAGATCGTCGACACCCCGGGACTGCTGGACAGGGAGTTCGAGAAGAGGAACGACATCGAGAAGCAGGCCGTCCTCGCTCTGAGGTACCTGACTGATGTCATGCTTTTCGTCATCGACCCGTCCGAGACATGCGGTTTCAAGAGGGATGTGCAGGAGAAGCTCTTGGCCAACGTCCAGGAGAACTTCGAGAACGTCACGATCATCGTCGCCGAGAGCAAGAGCGACATACTCAAGACCGGTGGGGACAGGATCTACTTCTCCGCCCAGACCGGCGAGAACATGGACGTGCTCACCGAGACCGTCATCAAGGAGATGAGGGCGATCGCCCGCAGGAAAGCAGTGGAAGCGGAAGTGTAACATGGCTGACGGTCCGAAATACAGCCAGGAGATGGCCAGGTATTTCTCTGAGCTCAATGCGAAGAAGGACGAGATCTACGCACTGGCGGGCAAGGCCAGGGCCATGGGATTCGACCCGGAGGACTATGTGGACGTCCCCCAGGCGGAAGACCTGGCGTCGCGCTGCGAGGAGCTTCTGAAGGATTACAATGTGAAAGGCGTGGCCGAGGTCATCAGGGCCAAGACCAAGGAGGCCGGCAACCGTGAGGTCGCCTGTCTTCTCACCGCCAAGGAAGTCGCCAAATGGCCGGCCGACAGCATGGAGCAGGCCCTCGACAGGGCAACCAGGGTCGGATTGGCCGTTCTGACCGAAGGTATCCTGGTCGCACCCCTGGAGGGTATCGCGGAGACCAGGATCAGGAAGAACGACGACGGCTCCACGTATGTGGACCTGATGTTCGCAGGACCCATCCGTGCGGCGGGAGGTACCGCCCAGGCGATGAGCGTCCTCATCGCGGACGTCGTGAGGACCGAACTTGGTATAGGGAGGTACATCGCAACCGATGCGGAGATCGCCAGATTCGACGAAGAGATCCCTCTCTACAAGCAATGCCAGCACCTGCAGTACTCACCGACATCGCAGGAGATAGACCTCATAGTCAGGAACTGTCCCATCTGCGTCGACGGAGAAGGTACCGAGCAGCTGGAGATATCAGGATTCAGGGACCTTCCCAGGATAGACACCAACCGTGTCAGGGGAGGTGCCGTGCTGGTCATAGCCGAAGGGATGTGTCAGAAGGCCGCCAAGCTGAAGAAGCACGTCGACAAGCTGCAGATCCCCGGATGGGAGTTCATAGGACAGTATCTGGATGCCCACAAGGCAAAGGAGCCCGCCAAGAAGGATGACGATAAGCCCGTGGAGAAGAAGGTCCAGCCCCTCGACAAATACCTGAGAGACATAGTCGCCGGACGTCCGATCTTCGGACATCCCTGCAGGGTCGGCGGATTCAGGCTCAGATACGGAAGGGCGAGGACATCCGGACTCGCTTCCCTTGCTTACAGCACAGCGAGCATGTACATCATGGACGACTTCATGGCCATAGGAACGCAGCTGAAGATCGAGAGGCCCGGAAAGGCCTGCGTGGTCACTCCCTGCGATATCCTGGAGGGACCTACCGTCCTCCTCAGGAACGGCGATGTGGTGTACTGCCAGACCAAGGAGGATTCATTAGCCGTCAGGGACAGGGTCGTGGAGATCCTTGACAACGGGGAGATACTGGTCCCGTTCGGAGAGTTCTGCGAGAACAACCATACGCTGGTGCCCTGCGGGTACCCAATAGAATGGCACAAGCAGGAGCTCAAGGCCAGGGGGGAGCTGCCTCCGGATTGGATCGATCCCACCTACGAGCGTGCCAAGGAGATGTGCGCCCAATTAGGTGTTCCTCTTCATCCCAAATACAACATGTTCTGGTCGGACCTTCCGCTGGACGACGTCAAGCTCCTGAGGGAGCATGTCCTGAAGACAGGCAAGTTCGACGGGAAGAACCTGACAGTGGGTCTGGAACCGGCCTCCAAGAAGGTCCTCCAGGACCTCTGCGTACCGCACCGCGTCAACGATAAGGTCGTCACAATCGATGAAAGGTATTCTGAACCCATGCTGGACTGCATGGGGATAAAGCACGACGGCAGCGGCCTGTCCCCCGGCCCGGAACTGGAAGGGAACAGCACGCTCGAAGCGATCAGCAAGGCCGCAGGATTCGAGGTCAGGGCAAGGGCCATGACCCGCGTCGGAACCAGGATGGGCCGTCCGGAGAAGGCCAAGGAGCGTGAGCTCACGCCCAAGCTCCACTGCGTGTTCCCCGTAGGACAGGATGCCAAGGCGGGGAAGGAGATCAACGCCGCCATCAAGGTCCTGAAGGAGAACCTGACAGGCTACAGCGGGGAGACGCCGAAGATCACCGAGGTCGTCGCCAACAGGCTGTGCAGGAACTGCAACAAGTACACCTTCCGCAACTG
The DNA here is from genome assembly GCA_016284295.1 of Methanomassiliicoccaceae archaeon. GTDB lineage: Archaea > Thermoplasmatota > Thermoplasmata > Methanomassiliicoccales > Methanomethylophilaceae > Methanoprimaticola. The sequence continues at coordinate 10,261 of JAEEOP010000011.1, forward strand.
GTGCAGAGAGTGCGGCAGCCATACCGTCTATGTACCGAAGCCCAACCAGTTCGGGGAGCCCGGTCCCGCGGAAATGGCCATCGACCTCGAAGGAGAGCTGAACGCCGCATGCGAGTATCTCGGACTGAAGAATCCCGGCGACATCAAATGCCATGACACGCTCATATCGAAGACGAAGACGATGGAGACCCTGGAGAAGGGTATCCTCAGATCCAAGAACGGAATATCCGTGTTCAAGGACGGCACCGTCCGTTTCGACATGACAGACATCCCTCTCACTCACTTCAAACCGAGGGAAATCGGACTTTCCATCAAGAAGGCTCACGAGCTCGGCTACACCAAGGATTGGAACGGCGACCCGCTGGTGGATCCCGAGCAGATCTGCGAGCTGAAGGTCCAGGACGTAGTTCCCGCCAAGGACTGCGGAGACTACCTGGCCAGGGTCGCGAAGTACCTTGATGATGAATTGGAGCTCCTGTACCATCTTCCCAGATACTACAACGTGGAGAACAGGACCGATCTGATCGGGAACATCGTCTTCGGACTCGCCCCCCACACATCGGGATGCATCCTGTGCCGTGTCATCGGCTATGCGGATGTCCGCGGATGCTACGGCCACCCGTTCTTCCACGCAGCGAAAAGGAGGAACTGCGACGGTGATGAGGACTGCCTCATGCTCGGACTGGACGCGCTGCTGAACTTCTCCAGGAGCTTCCTCCCGGACAGGAGAGGAGGACTCATGGATGCACCCCTCGTTCTCACCACCAGGCTGGATCCGAACGAGATCGACAAGGAGGCTCACAACGTCGACTGTCTGAGGGAGTATCCGCTGGAGCTCTACCAGGCCGCCATGGCCATGAAGGAGCCCAAGGAGATAGAAAAGAAGATGGACCTCATCGCAGGACGCATAGGCACCGAACTTCAGTATGAGGGCATGGGATTCACCCATGACACCAACGACATATCCAACGGTCCGAAGTACTCCGCCTACACCACGCTGGAGTCCATGATGGATAAGATGAACGCCCAGCTCATGCTCGGCAAGAAGATCAGGGCCGTGGACGAGAAGGATGTCGCTGTCCGTGTGCTGAACAAGCACTTCATGCCAGATATGATCGGAAACCTCAGGAGCTTCTCATCACAGACCGTCAGGTGCACCAAATGCGGTGAGAAGTACCGCAGGATGACCCTGAGCGGAAAGTGCTACAAATGCGGCAATGCGCTGAACCTCACGGTTCATGAGGCGTCGGTGAAGAAGTACCTGGAGATCTCCAAGACCATCGGCGAGAAGTACGGTCTCGATTCCTACACCAGGGAGAGGATCGACATCCTTGAGATGAACATGGATTCCGTGTTCAACAACGACAAGGTGAAAAAGTGCAAACTCTCCGACTTCTTCTGAACCGATTTTTAGAATAAGCCCCTCCCGAGGGAGGGGTAATGGATTTTAAAGAGCCTCGATTTCGGCGGCGAAGTTCCTGGCCTCTTCCGAGATCTTCTTGACGGCGATGTCAAGGGCCTGCTGGGCCGTCATCGAGCCGTCAGTCTCGAACTTGAAGAGGAAGTTCGTGTCATCCCAGTCGACGGTGATGCCATCGATCTCGCTGAGCTTCTCGATGCATCCCTTGGTGTAACCGCAGGCCACCGGGTCCTTGACCACGAGCTTCTTTCCTTTGACCTCGAGTCCGTTGGGGCAGATCTCTGCGCATGCGAGCACTTCCTCATTGGATGCACAGTCCGGATCGATCGTGATCACGGGCTTGTACATGTACCCTACACCGTTGCAGACCTGCCACTTGACGTGCTTCTTCGCCGTTCCCATTACGGCTGTGGCGAAGACGTAGATTCCCTGGTCGGCAGTGAGCTCGACGACGGGTATGAACTCATCGACGATCCTGTACTGCTCGGCCTCGGGTCCGCCGAGGGGCTGCAAATCGGATGAATATACTGTTCCGGGTCCTGTCTTCATGATCCTGTACATGATCTGACAGCTGGGGCATCCCACTCCGCCGCAGGAGCATTCGCTCTGCGGGGAGAAGAGTTCCAGGTCCGTCGGGACCGGGAGCATTCCGAGTCTGTGGGCGATGATCTCCTCGAACAAGGGCGTTATACTCTCGTAGTCCTTCCCGTCCTCCCCCTGCATCTTACCGGTCATGAATTCGACCTTATCGATAGCCATCTTGGGAATGTCGGACAGGAGGGTCCTCCTGAGAGCGTTCGCCATGGCCGGGGATGAGTTCTTGAGTACGAACTTTGCCTTCCTGTCGGCCATTTCGATAATCTCTATGTCCATGGGTATCCCCCTCAGACCCTGCGTCCTCTGCGTCCGCCCTTCTTCTTGGTTCCATCGTGGGGTATGGGTGTGACATCCTCGATGCGGCCGATCTTCAGTCCGGCCCTTGTGAGGGCACGGATGGCGGCCTGGGCACCGGGTCCGGGCGAGACGGACTTGTTTCCTCCGGGTGCACGTACCTTGACGTGGATCCCGACGTACTCCTTCTCCTTAGCGACCTCGGCAATCTTCTCTGCCGCCTTCTGTGCCGCGTAAGGCGAAGACTGGTCCTTCGCCTGCTTGACGACCATTCCACCGGTGACCTTAGCGATGGTCTCCGCACCGGTGATGTCGGTCAAGGTGATCATGACGTTGTTGTAACTTGCGAATATGTTGGCGATTCCCCATTTTGCGGTCATCACTGCTCACCGTCCTCGATTGTGATTCCTGCTTCCTCTGCGTCGGCCCTTGCCGCTGCGGCTGCTGCTGCCTCCGCCTCTGCCTCTGCCTTCGCCTTGACCGCTGCGTTGGCTGCGGCCTGCTCTGCAGAGATCCTCATGGGGTGCATCTCATCGGTGAAGGGCGAAGCGGGGTTGTACTCGATAGAGGACTCCTCCTTCCTCGTCACGATGTATCCGGGAACGGTGACCTTGTGACCGTTCACGAAGATGTGTCCGTGAGTGATCATCTGCCTTGCCTGCTTGATGGTGCTGGCAAGTCCCTTCTCGAAGACGATGGTCTGGAGACGGCGGGACAGCACGTCATCCTCCTTCAATGTGAGGATGTCGTTCAGGCTTGCGTCGGATGTGAGGAATCCGAGCCTTCCGCACTTGGCGAGAAGGGCGTCCGCCTCGATCTTGGCCTGCGCATCTCCGGTCCTCAGGCGTGCCTGAAGGTCCCTGGACTGCTTCCTCAGGTTCCTCAGAGTGGTCTGGGCCTTCCAGACCTCAGTCTTGTTCTTGAGTCCGAAGGCGTTGACGATCTCGACCTCGGCCTTGATCCTCTCTCCCTGCCAAGGGTGCGAGGGGGTGTCATATGTCTTTCTTGAAAACTTAGGATCTCCCATTCAAACCACCTTCATTTCTTGGAGACTCCCATGGTGAGTCCGTGTCTTCCATTCGAACGAGTCCTCTGACCCCTTACCTTGTGGTGGGTCTCGTGCCTGATTCCGCGGTAGCAGCGGATCATCTTCATCCTGTTGATGTCCTCTTTCTGGATGATCTCGAGGTCCTGACCGAAAAGGTGCATGTCAGCTCCGGTCTCGTAATCCATCTGCCTGTTGATCGCCCATGTGGGTGCGTACTCGACGTAGGATTTGACGAGGTTCTCGATCTCTTTCACTTTCTCGTCATCGAGGGATCCGATCTTGACAGAGGGATCGACGTTCGCTTTCTTGGCGACGATCTGTGCGACCCTCTTTCCGACTCCTTTGATGCTCTGGAGACCGATGACTGTCCTCTTCTGACCGTCGATATCGGAGTTGACGATACGGACGATATAGTTGAAGTTCTCATCCTCGGTCTGCTGCGAGTCTTTCTTCGCTTTGGCCATTTTTTTTCCTCCGTAAATGATCCCCGAAGGGATTGTATCAAGCTCTCTTCCTTCCGGAAAGGGCTCTCAGTTTTCGCTCCTTTTAGAGAGTGGGTCCTGAGTTTACGTAAGCTGGAGGATACCCTTCCCCTTTATAATATTACGTGTTAAAATGGGTGTTATAATAGAGAACCTGTCGAGGGAATAAGGGGCCTACGGAGGTCGAGTGTTTGCGAGAGACGCGACGGCTATTCCAGGCCCCTCGCTTTGTTTTCCGGCGGTATAAGGAGGGTTACCGCCGGGTGTTGAAATCAACATTTGTAATAGCCCCGTGACAATATTTAAAATTAAGCAATTTTTTAGCAACGATTATATACTAAATGACCAAAGTTAGTTCAACTTTGTCCTTTTTAGATCATTGCTGTTCCAGGATAATGTGGCGGAGAGGGAACCCCCTCCGCCTGTTTACGGTCACTCGGGTTTGTGGTCCAGCAGATACCGTCTGATGTCCTTCTTCCTACCGGACTCCTTCTCCTCCGGGTCGCTGGAGAATCCGAACGTCAGCTCGTAGCATATCGGACACAGGGAGATGTAGGTGTTACCGACCAGGATCACGGGCAGGTTGTCCATCTCCTCGAGGATATCTTCCTTCTCTGCGAAGTCGAGGTTCTTCTGGGTGGTGACGTAGGTGTTGTACTCTTCGACCGACCTCTTGCAGACGAAGCAGCTCTCCTCGGCCTTTCCGTGGAAGTACTGCAGCAAGAACCATATCGGGATGTAGAGCATCAGGATGACGGCTCCGATGATGACAGAGAAGGTTCCGTTCTCGATACCTCCGTTGATACACCAGTATGCCAGACAGGGTATGAGGACGAAGAACTGGTAGATCATCAGGAAGCAGGCCACATAGTACCATCCTCTGGGAGCCTTGTAGGGCCTGGGGAGGTCCTTGAACCTCGGGCTGCGCTTGGACACGATGTATGCCAGCATACCCATTCCCAGAGCGAACGAGAATCCGAACGACGATGCGGCCAGGATCATTCCCACCGATCCGAAGTGGATGATTATGATGAAGATGATACCCATCGCGAACTGGAAGAACATGGCGACCAGCGGCGCACCGTTCTTGTTGGTGTAGGTGAACATCTTGGGCATGTTGCCCTCGTGACCCATGAAGTAGAGGGTCCTCGATGATCCGAGGAATGCAGTCTGGATCAGCATGATCATTCCCGCTACGAGAAGGACCAGGGCGAGGATCAGACCGATGTCTCCGAAGTCGAACTGCGCGATCGGGTACAGGGTGGACACACCCCATGCTTCGATCTGCTCGGGAGTCATCATTCCGTACACCACGAAGGGCACGATGAAGTACAGTGCCAGACATACGAGTCCAGCGGATATGAGCGCCTTGGGCACATCCCTTCCGGGGTTCTTGTACTCCGCACCGTAGGTGGCTGCGGATTCCCAAGCGCATGCGCACCACTGCGCATATGCGAACATACCGAAGACCATCATGAAGTCGCCTGCGGACCATCCCCATCCGTCCGGAGTGAGGTTCTCGATGATCCTGTCGAGAGAGAATCCGGTAAGCTCTCCTCCTCCGACGGTGAGGCCAAGGAGCGGCATCGCGACGACCACGAGCAGCGGCAGGATGGCGATGAGCGCAAGGATGAGTCCGAGCTTCGCTCCTCCCGACAGTCCCTTGGAACCGACGAAGATGATGGCGCTGAACACAACGATTCCGAATATAAGTTGGAAAGCCAAGGTCATCTCCGAGCTCAATGGTTCCATTCCCAAACCATATTCCAAGAACTTGGAGATGTAGTCAACGGAGGTACAGGTGAAGATCGGGATAACTGGGGTCCACGTGAACCAATAGGACCATGCCGTGAACGCTCCTACGAACTTACCCAGACCGTACCGTCCGCCGTTCGGTTTCGTGAAGACCTTCTGGGCACATCCTCCTATTCCCGGAGTCTCCAATGCAGCGGCCATCTCTCCTATGGCCAGGTTCTGCGCGAAACCCTGGACGACCGATAGCGTCCAGATGAAAATACTGAGTCCCCATGCGGTCCCTGCGATATCATAGATACCGGGAAGGATCAGAATGGGAACTCCCATTGCAATGATCATACCTTGTTTCCAATCGATGGATTTGACAAGGCCCGTATCGGATGAGAATCCGCTGAAAGAATGACTATTACCTTCAGCAAGGATCCTTACTCCATGCTTAACCATATTATTCCTCCTTTTGACTGGTAGTTTCCCAACAGCTAATTATTAATTCGAAATAATGATTTATAAAACTAACTGTTTTTTAGAGATAATTTTTATATAGATATAAGAAAGTGATTGGTTAAGGAACTTATTGTCAGAAATCCAATATTTAAAATTGATTATATATCAACCAGATTAGCCGAAGATATGATATAAAAATGTTTTTTTCTAATATTCATTTTTTATAAAATTTACTATAAGACAGGAAGACTCCGCTCGGAATATATCGGCTCAGAAGTTGTGCGCCTTCCCGAACCTCCTGAGGACAGCCAGATGGTATATGGCCCCTCCCAGGATCATCAGAGCACCAGCCGCATAGGTCACCCAATATCCCATGGATGCTATGGATGCTGCCTTCACATCGCCTATCATCCACATGGCGAATATGGAATCGAAGACCATGATGGCCACTCCGAAGAAGAACAGCAGATACGGGATATACCAATATGCGGTGCTACGGATCGCGAGGATGCTGAAGACCAATGCCACGACCGAAAGGACGATCGTTATGAACGGCACATAAGCCTGGAATCCTTCATAGGACTGGTAGAGGTTGATACCGGACACGTCATGGATCCATGGCATGAAGCTCGCTATAATGCCCACGACCGCCCCTATGAGGGATATGACCGGTATCAATCTGAATGATTCCACGATGCCGATTAGGGCACCGTATCTATAAAATGGCATTGTCGCCCCGCGTCGATGCGCGGAGCAGAAATGCCGTCTAGGCTCACTTCTTCCTAGCTAGGATCCTGGCCAGCTTGAGGATGAGCTCCTCTGCGTGCTTGTCCACGAGGGATCTGGGAATTACGACGACGTCGGTGCCCTTGCCCATCATGACGAACGCATGGGAATCCGCCTTGATATAGCTGAACTCCGTGTAGATGATCGTATGCGCGCCCTTGGCATCCGTCTCTATGAGACCATCCTCATAGAAGTCGTATTTCAGCGGGGCCTTCTCCCTAATCTTCTGACCGATGTCCCTGGCGCTGTACTCCATGTACAGCAGGACGTTCACGGCCACGATCGCCAAAAGCAGCAGGAGCATCACGGTCACGAATATGGACAGGAACACGACCACGATCACTGCAGCCATGACCAGGAGTAGCAATTTCTTCGACGTCGCATACCTGACCGCACGGCCCATGTTGCGGAACTCGCTCCATTCCATATCCGGCTGGATCGTGAAGGAGAACAGCAGCTTTCCGATATCTTGCATGGTGATCCTCACCCTTTGAGTTCGTTTATGCGACGCTGGGTCTCGACACGGAGCTCCCTGATCTCGTTGATCTCGGCCTCGAGCTCCACCAGTTCCTTGTCATCGCCTTTGGCCTGCGCCGCGACCGCTGCGTTCTGCAGCAGACCTACACGGGACCACATCTTCTTGAGGGCATCCTCAAGGACCTCGGGATCCTCGCTATCGAGTCCGAAGTACCTGATCAGACCCTCCCTGTCCGCGGACATGCTCAGCTCCTTGACACGGTCCGCATAGGGCTTCAGCTTAGAATCGATGGTCCTGATGCATTCCTGATTGGCCTTCAATTCCTCAAGACTCTTGGGATTGGTGCCGTCCACCTTGATCCTCTAGTGCAGGAGATTGACTATCTCTTCGTCTGTAAGAACATTGTGAGCAGATGTGTCCGCCATAGGACAAAATTGACAATCGACCTATATAACGTAATCGTAACCAATCTTTATAAAGAAAACAACCGTGCCACCATACGATTTTAATGTCAAACGAAACTCTGATTTTCCCGTTTGTCCGCATCGTCGGACAAGAAAAAATGAAGAAAGCCCTCCTCCTGAACATCGTCGACCCAAGCATCGGAGGAGTTCTTATTAAGGGAGAGAAGGGAACAGCCAAATCCACATCCGTCAGGTCCCTTACGCAGATTTTGCCAATGAGGCCCACAGTGGTCGGATGTCCTTTCCACTGCGACCCCAGATACCCCAAGAGGATGTGCGCCCAATGCCGTGAGAAGCTCGCCAAGGGAGAGAAGCTCGAGAGTCAGGACATGCCCATGACCGTCGTGGAGCTGCCTCTGAGCGCGACCGAGGACCGTGTTTCCGGTACCCTCGACCTAGAGCACGTCCTCAAGACCGGAGAGAAGAAGTTCGAGCCCGGAGTCCTCGCACAGGCCAACGGGAACGTCCTCTACGTGGACGAGGTCAACCTGCTGGACGACCACATTATCGACCTTCTCCTGGACTCCGCAGCCATGGGAGTCAACTACATCGAGAGGGAAGGAGTATCATTCTCCCACCCCGCCAAGTTCATCCTGGTCGGTAGCATGAACCCCGAGGAGGGAAGCCTGAGGCCCCAGCTCCTCGACAGGTTCGGACTCTGCGTCGACATTGAGGGAGAGAAGGATGTCGATGTCAGGATGGAGGTCATCCAGCGCAGGATGGAGTTCGACAGAGACCCCGAGGCATACCTCGAGAGCTGCAAGGACGAGATCGAGGAGATCCGCAACAAGATCATCGCGACCAGAGAGATCCTCCCCAACGTCAGGATGGACCAGAGCATCATACGCTACATCGTCATGATCTCGATCCACTTCAAGCTCGAGGGACACAGGGCGGACATCACCATGATGAGGGCCGCCAAGGCGAATGCAGCCCTGGACGGACGCACCGAGGTCACGAAGGAGGACCTCCGCACCGTCGCGCCTCTTGTCCTCACGCACCGTCTCAAGAAGCGTGCATTCGACGAGGCAACCTTCGATGAGAAGGAGTTGAATGTATGTCTTGGGATGTGAGTCAGACATACTACCCATTCTCGGCGATATATGGGATGGAGGAGACCAAGAAGGCGCTGATGTGCGCCATCGCGAACAGGCGCATCAAGTCGGTCCTGATCAAGGGCCCGTCCGGTACAGGGAAGACCCTGGTCGCACGTTCGCTGGGATACATCTCCGGGAAGAGTATAGTCAATGTGCCGCTGAACGTCACCGACGAGCAGCTCTTCGGATGCCTCGATTTCGAGACGGCCATCAAGGAAGGCAAGGTCATCCTCCAGGACGGTCTCCTCAAGAGGGCGGACGGCAACATCCTGTATATGGATGACATCAACCTCTTCGAGCACAGGATGGTCACCGGAGTCATCGATGCCGTCCTGTCGGGCAAGGTCCTTATCGAGAGGGAGAATGTTTCCGAATCCTACGACGTGGACACGATACTGGTGGCCAGCGTGAACAACAACGACTCATACCTGAGCCCGTCCATCCTGGACCACTTCGACATGTGCGTCAACGTGGACTATCCCGAGGATGCCGACGGAAGGATCGAGATCCTGATGAGGAGCCTCGAGTTCGACACCGACCCGGATGCGTTCATCGCCAAGTACAGGGAGCAGGACGAGGAGGTCGCCAGGAAGATCGCGGAGGCCTCCGAGATCGTAACGAATTCGGAACCTACCAAGGACCTTCTGGAGACCATCGCCACCGTCTGCAAGAAGATGGCCATCGACGGTCACCGCGGGGATCTTTCCACCGCATACGTTGCCCTCACCCTCGCCGCATTGGACGGAAGGAGCGAGCCCGTCGAAGCGGACGTGGTCGAAGCCGCATCGCTCTGCATCAACCACAGACGCAAGATCCCCAAGGGAAGGAGGGTCGACAGGCAGAAGAAGATCGCCCGTTCGGTCGTCGGATTCAACACAGAGTCCCGTGCCATGACCAAGCTCCCCCACGACACCGTCAAGATGGATGAGGCATCGGCCGATACCCCCTCGGCGGCGGACATCGACACATCGGGCAACCATGTATCGAAGGATGAGGAGCAGGAGAGGAAGCACAAGGAGGCCGAGGACGTCATCACCAAGATCGGAGAGACGTTCAAGACCATCGACCTCTTCGAAGGCGTGGATACCAGGAACCGCGGCAAAGGAGCCGCCAACGGGAAGAGGTTCCAACAGATGTCCGCGGACAGGACCGGAAGGGCAGTGGGATCCAAGATGACGGATTCCAAGAATCCGGACATGGCCTTCGACGCCACCGTCCGCGCCAGCGCCCCGTTCCAGAAGATCCGCCACGAAAACACCGATTCAGACATGGCGGTCATCATCGAGAAACAGGACATCAGAGAGAAGATCAGGGAGACCAAGAAATCCTCGACATTCCTGTTCGCGGTCGATACGAGCGGTTCCCTGATCATCCGCAACAGGATGGTCGCCGTCAAGGGTGCTATCCTGTCGCTGCTGAAGGAGCATTACATCAAGAGGGACCGCGTAGGATTCATGACCTTCAACGAGAAGGCCATCAACATGCTCCTGCCACCCTCGAGAGAAGTGGAAGTAATCTACAAACTCCTCGACGATCTCGCGATCGGAAGGAGGACGCCACTATCTGCAGCATTGGTCTATCTGAACGAGTACATGTCCATGTACGTCAAGAAGAGGCCCGGCGAGGACTGCTATGTGATCCTCGTCACCGACGGAGAGGCCAACGTGCCGCTGGACCCTACGGACACCGAGACAGATGCTATCCAGGAGGCTCTGGAGATCGCCAGGAAGATCAACCTCCCAACGGTGAAATGGATCGTCATCGACAGCGAGAAGAGATACGACAAGGAACGCCATGCGAAGGAATTCGCGGAGGCGCTCCACGGAACTTACTACACCTTGGATGACCTTCGCGTGGAGACCTACGAAGAGATCAACCTCGTGCACACGGCCACAGTGAAAATCCTTTGAATATATAGGGGCACCCTAGGGTGCCCCGAAAATCATTTTTCCTCGATATACTCGACAGGCGTCATCTTGAGGCCGACGACACCCGCTATTATCAAGGCGAGACAGACTCCCATTCCCCAGGAGAACCCGGTACTGTCCAGCCCGAGGGCGTAGGACAGGACCACTGTCAGGAACACGCCGATACCGATCCATACCGCATACGCGGTAGTGAATGGCACGCCCATCCTCATGGGGTATTCCAGACAGACCATACTCAGGATCAGGAACACTATGGTGACGAGATCCCACCCGATGTTCGTGAAGCTCTCGGTGTAGGCCAGCCCGATGGACCAGCCAACCTGGAGGAATCCGCCCAATATTATCAGAAACCAAGCGAACTTGGTGTTTGTCTTCCAATTGCCATCCATCATCCATCACCCCGAGATCAGCCTCACTCCGATGATACCAATGACTATCATCGAGATGAACAGAAGCTTCTTCAGCGTTATCTTCTCCTTGTAGAGAACGCGTCCTATCAGCACTATCCCTGCGGCACCTATGCCGGCAAGGATAGAATACGATACGCCGGGACCGATGTTCTCCGGGTTGGAAGGGATCGACAAAAGATACAGGCACAGCAGAACGAGTATTATCGCCGCCGCTCCCCAACCTTTCTTCTTGAAATTCTCGGATTTATCCAGACAGGTGACCCATATAGGCTCTATTATACTGGCCACCAGAAGGATGACCCAAGCCCAGATTATGTCCATTCAATCATCCCTCCACCATCTAACAGCGAACCATCCAATGGCAAAGTAGGGGGGTGTTGCCCCCCTCGGGCAATGCCCGTGAAAAGTTTCAGACCTCTGACTGGATCTTCCTGGACTTGATCAGACCGTAGGCCGAGAGTCCGAGGATGAAAACAGAGAGGATGATCATTCCGGCGTAGCCTCCGAATATCCCGCTATCGAGGTAATCGACTGCCGCCTGCCAAACATCTACTTCTGCTGCCATTTTCACACCTTCTGGGGTTTGACGGTCTCCTTGAGATAGCTCAGATATTCCTTTCCGAGACCGCTGATCGAATACATGATGAGGAGCTTGCCCTTCTGGAACTTGCCCTCCTCGTCGATGACCGCTTCACCTTCGTTGATGATTCCTGCGGATGCAAGCTCGATACAGTCGAACTTGATCTTCGCGCGTCCGTAATCGGTGTCGTAACCGGGATACTCCTTGCACAGGGCGAAGCAAATCTCATCGGTCCTCTTGGGCCCGTTCTCGAGGAACTCGAGGATACGGAACTTGACTGGGGTACCTTCCATCATATCAAGACGCCTCCCTCAGAGATGCCACATCCTCAGCGTTCTCAGTGGCCAGCAGGAACGAACCTACGAGACAGATCAGCAGACCTGCGATGGTCGATCCGACGATCAACATCATGGTGTCCTCGGTGTATCCCAGAGCCGCCTCGGGTCCCAGGAAGATAGAGAGGAAGATGACTCCACAAGCTGCGTACAGCGAACCGATGGCCTGTCCTCTGGCGACACCGATCATCGGGAACGACTTGTACCAGGTGACGTAACACCAGGCGAAGGAGAATCCGATGAGCAGCACCATGAGGAAGGTGGTCGGGTCGAAGAGCCAGCCCATGGTAGCGAATATGGGAAGTCCGGTGCATGCAACGATGAGGAGCACGATGACCCAGAAGATTCCCTCGAATATGAATCTGAGATGCAGACCGATATCAGGCTCAGTGAGATCGAGTGCCTTTCCAGCTACAACTCCCTCGAATCCCCATCCGACAGCCGCCATGAGTCCACCGATACATCCGAGCAGGGGGTTGGCAGACTCGGTTCCTCCGGCAAGGATACTTCCGGAGTACAGGGTGATTCCTCCTGCAAGGAGGACGACGACAGCAAGATAGGCCCTCTTGGTCACTTTCTGCTTCAGATACAGGACGGACATGATCGTACCGATGATGGGGTACAGAAGTCCGGCGATTGCTGCGAAACCGGGGCTCAGGAACAGGGCCGCGATGTAGGTACCGGAAACCGCACATGCTCCGCAGATACCTGCGAGGATGTAGTACTTGGTGACCGACTTAACCTGAACGAGCGTCCTCTTGAGCTCCCTGGTCTTTCCGAGTCCTGCGTTCCAGATGAACAGCAGGAGCGCGCATGCGACAGCGTTCACGGCTGTGAGGAACACTGCCTGCAGAATACCGGCAACGTCATCAGACATTCCGGCGTTTACCATGTTGGGATACACGTCCGCGACCAAAGGCGAGACGTATATGGCATATCCGGGGACATACCATACTCCCCAATAAAGGGCACAGAGTATACCCATGAGAATTCCGATTCTCTTCTTCTTCTCATGATCGAGTGCCCTAATCTCATTAATATCCATTTACTAACCTCCTTTATTTTTAGTATGGATGGGGTGCTTGCGCACCCCTAGGGTAATGAGTTTAATTCACTTCTTCTCGAAGGCTGCAGAGAACTTTGCGGCGGCATCGGAAGCGTTCTCGGTGTAGAGGTCCGCTCCGATCTCGTCTGCCCACTGCTGGGTGACGGGTGCTCCTCCGACGTTGGTGAGGCATGAGCCCTTGAGGCCCGCTGCCTTCATCTTCTCCTCGAAGGTCTTCTGTCCGACCATCGTGGAGGTCATGAGAGCAGAAGTTCCGACTGCGACTGCCTTGTTGTCGATACAGGCCTTGACGATTGTGTCGAGAGGAACATCCCTTCCAATGTTCTTCACGTTGAATCCAGCGACCTTCAGCATGATTGCGACGATGTCCTTTCCGATGGAGTGGATATCTCCCTCGATGGAACAGATGATGACTGTTCCAAGTCCGGTTCCGACTCCCTCGCCCTTCTTTGCGATCTCGGGCTCGAGGATCTCCATTGCGGCGTTCATTGTTGCTGCTGCTGCCATGACGTGGGGCAGGTAGAGCTTCTTCGCCTCGAAGAGAGCTCCGACCTCTGTCATTCCGGCGGAGTAGCCGTTCTCGATGAGGTCAACGAGGTCTGCGCCCTCAGCGACTGCCTTCTTGGCGATCTCTGCGGCGGCCTTGTTGTCGTACTTCATGATTGCGTTCTTTGCGTCTTCTGTCAGTGTCATTTTTACTATTCCTCCTGTTTCCTAATTTGTTTATTGAGTTTGATCAGTTCTTGCTCTTGAGGAAAGCCTCGTCAGCTTCCTTGACAATGGCTTCCATCTTCTTTGCGACCTCGGGGTCGATGGGTGCGACGACGTGGTTCTTGAGAACGTCCATGACGATCTCGTGAGCGACATCGACACAGGCCTTGGATCCCTGTGCTCTCCAGTCTCCGAGCATGTCCCTGTTGAAGACAGTGGGGTCGGATGCGAGCTCGATGTTGGCCATGGTGGTGGGGTGTCCAATGAAGTCTCTTCCGACACCGATCTCCTTGATGACATCGACTGCAAGGGTCTCGTCGTTGACCGGGATTCCCTCCATTGCCTTCCTCTCCATCGCGATGATATCATTGTCGATAACGAGCTGCTCCATGGAGAAGGTCTGTCCGAGCTCGAGCATACCAGATCCGTAGATCGTGTTGACTCCAGCCATTGCTGCGAGAAGGGAAGTGATGGTCTTCTCGTGGGCTGCCTGGGAGTCGGGGACTTTGGCGTCGGTCTACATACCGGCCGTGAACACGGGCAGTCCGTAGTACTGTCCGAGCTTGGCGACACCAGCGGAGATGAGTCCGAGCTCAGGTGCTCCTACAGGTGCGGTTCCGTGCTTGAGGTCGAAGATCGTAGTGGAGGATCCGTAGAAGACGGGTGCTCCGGGCTTGACGATCTGAGCGAGGATGATACCGGACAGGATCTCTGCGTTGTGAGTAACGAGTGTTCCTGCGAGGTGAACGGAAGAGGATCCTCCGGACATTGCCATGGACAGGACGTTGACGGGGATTCCGTACTCTGCACCCTGCTTGATGACCTGTGCTGCGTTGTAGGACAGCTCGAGAGGCGATGTGGGGCAGACGAGCATGGACATGAGGGGCCTGTCGCGGGCCTTCTCTGCGTCTCCTCCGTAGAATGCCTTGAGCATCTCCCAGTAGTACTTCACGTGGGCAGCGACGGGGTCGATGTGGTGGAAGTGCTTGACTGTGTTGGCGATAGAGATGTACATCTCGTGGACATCCTCAGCACCCACTCCGGCGAAGTCTCTTGCGGAGACAGGGAGGGAGAAGTAGCTGATTCCGTCTGCCCAGTCACAGAGCTTTGCGATCTGAGCGAGGTCCTCGCTGTTGGAGTCACGTGTCTCGTACTTTCCGTCACCGAGGTAGGTACACACCTGGATTCCGGTTCCGAAGCAGGTGTAGTGGACACGTCCCTTCCAAGACTGCTCGACTGTGTGCTCGTCGTCCCTTCCGTAGAGGTAGAATGTCTTGGGTGCGGAAGCGAGAGCCCTGTTCAGCAAGAAGTCAGGAATCCTGACCATCTTTGTCTCGTAGTTGACGATACATCCGTTGTCCTCGAAGATCTTGATGCACTCGTCGTCGGACACCTGAACTCCGTAGTTCCAAAGAACGTCCCTTGTTGCACGGTCGATTGCGATGCACTCGTCCTCTGTGAACAGGTCGATGTGGAGACCGTTCAGTCCGAATTTTCCAGGATACTGGATCTGTTTCATTTTATTCCTCCTTCATGTGTTAAGTGGTTTTGGTAAAGCGTTTTGATGAACAGTTGACCTGAAGAGCGGATCTGCGATCCGCTCGTTTCAGGTCGGTTCAGCGCTTTGTCTTCTCGCGGAACTTCTCACAGCTGTTGATCTTGATGCCGAGGAGGTCCTCGATGTTCATCTTGGCTGCGATTCCGCGGGGTGCTCCGGGTACTCCGGTGACGATTCCGATTCCGAGCTCCTCACGGAGGTCCCTCATAACGAACTCGTCTGCCAGGTCGAGGACGTCGACACCGAGC
>JAEEOP010000012.1 GCA_016284295.1 Methanomassiliicoccaceae archaeon
TGATGGCCAACTCAACCGTCTCAGTAAAGTTGCGCTTCTTTGCACTCTCGAGTGCTTTCTGCACGGCCATTACGGTTGGTTTTTCTGCCAATACAATTCCTCCTGTAGTGCTTGCGAGCCTTGCGGCTCTCCTACAAGTAATCGTCCGTATTTTCAAGCAGTATATAAAACTATATATTTGGATGACAGCCGGAGTATCCGGAGTCTGAGGTGACGATAGATCGCCTCCATATAACTTTTACACGGCATTTACACGGCCGTTTACACGGACATCTCTTGTCCCTGACTATGATCCACCTTCCGACCTTGTCCGAACCTTCCCTCCGGATCAGGCCCCTCTCCTTGAGCGAACCGATGATGCGCCTCACGGTCCTCTCCGAGACCCCATCATCTCGGCCGCATACGCATGCGGGTGAAGAATGTACTATTCAACGCATTTCCCATCATCATCCGATTGTCACAGAGATGGTATTGAACAGAATAGAAGTGTAAAAGGGGGATGATCCCCCTTGAAATGTTTCTCAGAACTGGGAGTCGTACTCACCGGCCTTGACGGCCTTGGTGAAGTCCTTGGGTCCCTTTCCGTCGATCGTGACTCCGATTGCGACACAGGCTCCTGCGACTTCGAGGACCCTTGCCTTCAGAGTAGCACCGAGGAGATCGTCTCCCTTCATGTCAGCGATCTTCTTTGCCTGGTCGAGGGTCAGGTTTCCGACCTTCTCGGTCCTGGCATTGTGTGCTCCACAATCGATTCCGAGCTCTCCCTTGATGAGAGCGGACACCGGGGGTGTTCCGACCTTGATGTCGAATGTCTTGTCTTCGTTGATCAGGATCTTGACGGGGACCTTCATTCCGTCGAAAGCCTTTGTCTTCTCGTTGATCTTTGCGATGACCTGACCGATGTTCACTCCCTTCGGACCCAGTGCGGGACCGAGCGGTGGACCTGCGGAAGCGCGACCTCCATCCACCAATGCCTCAACAGTATCTACCATTGCTCATTTCTCCTTTTCAAGTAGTCTGACGCTGTCTCCTTTGACAGTGACAGGTATAGGGACCATGGCTTCGATGAGCTCGACAGTGATCTCCTCTTTGCCCTGGTCGATCTGCTGCACCCTTGCTTTCTCACCCTTGAAGGGACCGTTGATGAGTTCGACTAAGTCTCCCTCCACGATTCCCACCACAGCGGACACGGGTGTGAGATAGGGGCTAATCTCGCTGATATCCGCTTCTCCGTCGATGAAGTTCCTGGCCTTCTTGATGTCCTTGGACTTATCGCGGACGCGATCGGTGTTCATGCCTTCCACGAACACATATCCTCTGAGTCCGGCAGGGCTCAGGATCGCATATATGTCCTTGTCTTTGGCCTTGTTCGCCTTCGAAGCCAGTTCCATTGCAACCGTCTTCTCCTGGTCGATCTGGGTCTTAAGGACCATTATGGACTGTTGTGCCACGGCCTCGAACACCATCGACTCGATACCGTCGTCGGCGCTCGCCGTGATAGTTGTTGTTACAGAATCGCCGAACCTGGCTCCGTTGGGGCAGATGACCTCGAGCCTCAGCTCCTTGGCGTTCTTGTCGGGGATCGGAAGTTCGATCTCCGTCCTGCTGCTGTCGTTGGTCCAGATCTCACCGTCTGTGGCGTCATGGAGTGACACTGTCCACTCGGGTGCATTCTCGGCATCGGGCCCTGCTACGACTGAGAACGAGAGCTTCGCTTTAGTAGCTCCCGTGCCGATCTTGAACTTCCACGAAACGATACCGCTGGCTGAAACCTTCTTCAAGTTGTTCTCACCAGTCAACATCATGATCAATCGGCCTCCATCAGAAGTACTTCGGCAGAACGGTCATGAGCCACCAGATGGCGAATCCGACGAATCCGATGAGGACGATACCTAGGGCCGTGATGTAAACGGTCTTCTTGTACTCATCAGCGCTGGGCGTGCGCGCCATCTTGATTATCCTTCCGTACTTGCCCTTTCCGAATCCGCGTGCCTTAGACTCGAATTCGTCCTGCAGCTCTTCGTACGTTGACTCTTCATCGTCTGCCATTTTATCGTTCTCCATCGGGCTGATAGCCGGTTTTTCCGTGGCTTGCTTTCGCTAAAGCAATTACAACACAGAACAACCCCTTTATCGATGATACCATTATAAAGGTTTCTCGAAAAACCGGGCGGAATCCCCATGGTCATCGACCATTGGAAGCTGGTTGGATGGGAAGTTCTTACCATCGCGAGGGTACCCGGAAAACATGTGTAATGATGTACCGTACAACATATTTCTTTAATTATAAACAAAAAATCATTCTACAAACCGCCAACGATATATATGTAATCCTTGTTCGGCAAATTATCCTACGGGGGTAAGAAGAATGGAAGAGATTCTGTGCAACGTAGAGCTTGTGAAAGAGAACAATGATTTTGTCGTGAGGATCCAGAGCGACCTCGGCGGCGTCAGGGAATATAAGTCCGTTAACTTCGAAGAGGTCCTCGACCAGATGGTCCAGGATTTGCAGGAAGAGTTCGAGACATTCTGATCGGTGATACCATGGCAGACAAAGTCAAACAGATAACCGACGTTCTCGATATGCTCGCAGAAGACACCTCCATCCCCAGAAACATCAGGAAGGGCGCCACGGATGCCAAGGCAAGGCTCCTCGACACGAAGGAACCCATGGATGTCCGCGCCACCGGTGCGATCGTCATCCTCGATGACCTCGCTAACGATCCCAACATTCCGATGCACGGCAGGACCCTGATCTACCAGGTCATGAGCCAGCTCGAGATGATCAGCCAGGGCAACTGAAGAACCTCTCTTCCTCAACCCCTTTAACCCTTTTACTCGATTCTTTCATTCATGATCCTTATTATGTGTTTGGGCGTAGAATCACCAGCCAACCGCCGACCGCTGCGTTTACGTAGGCAATATCGGATGAAGAGAACGAGTCCTTCGTTCTCTTCTTTGGTTGGCGCTAAAAACGAAAGCGAGGGCTCACCTCACCTTTTCGCTTCTTTCAGCCTTTACACGCTTGTGTTCGCGCTCAATAGGAACAGCATCCGATCAACCACTCGGACAACCGATAGATTCCCACAGGGATGCACATTTCAAGGTTCAGAAAGATGAAAACGTTTGAAGAAGTGGTTTGGGGATGTTATCCCCGAATCAACTCTTGAGAACAACTGCGAGGAATATTCCAACCGCGATGAGTGCTCCGACGAGGATACCAATCAGGTTGATTATTCCATCGATGACTACGTCCCAGAGGTTGACGTTGCGCATGATCTCGATGTCACTGTATCCGCAAAGCCAGATCCAGATTCCAATGAGAGCAACACCGACCACGGCCATTACTCCGCCGAAGCCCTTTGCCTTTCCGTTACCGAAGGCCGCTGCGAGGATACCTGCGAGCAGCATGACGATACCGAAGGCGACAACAATGAGGCTAACGAAGTCCATAGACCAGATTGCTAATGCCATTTTTGTCTCTCCATTTCATTCCCGTCAGACGGGCGCAATAATTCTGGGAAGATATTGGAACATATTAAAATATTCGTTATGGACAAGACTATCATTGGCCATTTCCCGGAAGTCTGGCATGATACCGCGCAGACACCTCCCAAAGAGGGCACCATTTCCACTGGAAAATGTGTCCGACGTACATATCTGGACACTACATCCAGCCACCCTGCAAATAAACGTCCTCCTTAAATACTAGGACAATGAACAGAAACGGTAATAGCATATAAAGAATCCCCAAATTATTTTATAATAGATACATATAATGTATCATAGAAAGGGATTGTCCCGGCAGCGACGGAATCAACATGGATTTTTTGGGAAAGGTTACAGAGATCACCAACGATGGCAGGATCATCGTCAAGTGCTCCAAGCCCCCAGAGATCGGGGAGACCGTGTACGATGCCAAGCAGAACAGGTTCGGCATCGTCAGAAGGGTGTTCGGTCCGGTCGACGGACCGTATGCCTCGGTGGAAACCAAACTTGCTGTCACGGATAACATACGTGAAACCGACCTTTATACCAGAGGGGGAAACAATAATGGTAAAATCAAAGGAAGGAGCAGAAGAAATCGAGGTATGTCCGGAGTGCGGAAGTCACCACCTCGTCCGTGATTACGAGCGTGGAGAGCTTCTCTGCGAGGACTGCGGACTGGTCCTCGATGACCAATTCATCGATCAGGGTCCGGAATGGAGAGCCTTCGATGTGGAGCAGGGAGAGAAGAGGGCACGTACAGGAGCCCCGATGACCTACACGATCCACGACAAGGGACTGTCCACCGAGATCTCATGGAAGAACAAGGACTCGTACGGAAAGAGCATCCCTACCAGGAACAGGGCGCAGCTGTACAGGCTGAGGAAATGGCAGAGGAGGATCCGTGTCTCCAACGCCACCGAGAGGAACCTCGCGTTCGCCCTATCCGAGCTGGACAGGATGGCGTCCGCCATGGGTCTTCCGAGGAACGTCAGGGAGACCGCCGCCATGATCTACAGGAAAGCGGTCAACAAGAACCTGATCAGAGGAAGGTCCATCGAGGGCGTCGTGGCCGCATCGCTGTACGCAGCATGCAGGCAGTGCGGTGTGCCCAGGACTCTCGACGAGGTCGGAAACTCCAGCCGTGTCGGAAGGAAGGAGATCGGAAGGACCTATCGTTTCATGACACGCGAGCTGAAGCTGAAGCTGATGCCCACGAAGCCCCAGGACTACGTCCAGAGGTTCTGCTCGGAGCTGAAGCTGAGCGGAGAGGTCCAGACCAAGGCCGCCGAGATCCTCAAGGACGCATCGGAGAAGGAGCTCACGTCCGGAAGGGGACCCACGGGTGTCGCCGCCGCCGCGATCTACATCTCTTCCATCATGTGCAACGAACGCAGGACGCAGAGGGAGGTCGCCGACGTCGCCGGAGTGACAGAGGTCACCATCAGGAACAGATACAAGGAACTCACCGAGAAGCTCGGGATCGAGATCCAACTCTGATAACTACTTCGGGCCTTCGGGCCCGTATATTTCTCTTAAACGATTGGGATTCACACCCGTTCCCACAGCATCCGATCCGGTAGGCATCAGCAGGACAAAGGATCGGGCTTACCGAACCCACAGCATGAGACTGCATAGGACATCACCTTTTATTACGGTCCAGTGACTACTCGAAACGATGAGAGGAGAGTTCTGCGAAGACTACGTCCAAGTGAAGGACCAGACCGACGGAAACCACCTGTACGGCAAGGGCAACTACGGCTATCCCCGCAGGGGAGGAGGCGTGGACCTAGACCTTCTGGAGTCGTGCCTGCTGGTGGAGCTCGGGAAGCTCGAGGTCTATGACGGCAACGAGAAGCTGTCTTTCGAGGACATCTTCAGGATCTCATCCGGCATCATCGAGGACTTCGACATCCTGTACATCGTCTACAGGGACATCAGGCTTGGCAGGGGATTGGTCGTCAAGCAGGAGACTGGCAACTACGACCTGTCCGTATTCGGTGCAGGCAAGAGGCAGTCCAACGCCCGCCCGGCGTACATGCTCAGGGCCGTCTCCGAGAGGAACCCCCTGGACATCTCGGATTCCCTCACTGGCGCCAAGGAGACCAACGACAGGAGGAAGAACCTGCTGTACGGCGTCGTGGACGAAGAAGGGGATGTGACCTACTACAAAATGCACGTGAAGGACCCCGCAGGGAAGGTCTTCCCCACCGATGTCAAGGGACATGCCGACGGAGTCCTGGTCAGCGACCGCGTCTTCGTCTTCGACATGGACCAATGCTCGTTCCTGCACGACTACGGATTCTTCGGGAAGCTGATCAACGGGATTTACCAGCTGTCGCTGGTGGAGGCGTGCTACCTCATAGGGAAGGGCAAGCTGGCCGTGCGCGACATGGATGACAAGGACCTCGACTACGACGGACTCCTGGAGTACGCCACGGAGCAGCAGGACGAGTTCGAGAACCGCCTCAAGGTGTACACCGATTTGCGTGAAAGGGGACTGGTCGTCAAGGCCGGCTTCAAGTACGGCACACACTTCAGGGTCTATCAGGACGACCCGGACAACTGCCACGCCAGGTTCCTGGTGCATGCGGTGCCTTACGAGATAACCAAGATGTGGCCGGACATCTCGAGGACCGTCAGACTTTCGGGCGGCGTCAAGAAGGAGATCCTCTTCGCGATGGTGAAGAAGAAC
The DNA here is from genome assembly GCA_016284295.1 of Methanomassiliicoccaceae archaeon. Classification (GTDB taxonomy): domain Archaea; phylum Thermoplasmatota; class Thermoplasmata; order Methanomassiliicoccales; family Methanomethylophilaceae; genus Methanoprimaticola. Next base: position 6,182 of record JAEEOP010000012.1, read on the forward strand.
ACCATCCATTATCTCGAGTTCGAATGGTACAAACCTGGCCTGATACCCGGTAAATGAGAACGGTACAACAAATAAGAGGGGACGTAGCCCCTCGTTTTTCGAGAATCACTCTTTCTTATCCACAGCTTCCTTGGCCTTGCCGAGAGCCTTTGCGATCCAGATCGTCATGATGACGGCAAGGATGGTAACTATGATAGCATAGATGAAGTTCCCAAGAAGGTCGTCCGCTGTTCCGAACACCATGGCAACGGCTGCCTTGATCGTCTCGTTCCATGCGAGAGCGGCGACCAGACCGAACGCTGCGGTGATGAGAGCTGCGAAAGTCTCCAAAAGCTGAACTTTGAATTCTCCAGCCATGAGTTCGGAATCTAAGACAATGATTATAATCTTTGTTAAAGCCCCACCTTAAATTCCGAAGGATCCCGCGCCATCCGGTCTTGACGCCAAAGTAGCGGCATCCTTCGGACGAGCGAGGGGCATTTTAGTAAATTTTTTATAGAAGTTCTATTCTATTAGCAACTAATGAACCAACGGTTAACAACCGAGTGATCCATATGACCGACATAGATGAACTGCTGTCCATAATCGAGAACCCGACCAGGCGTAAGATACTCGAGTACCTGACGAAGGAACCCAGCTATCCGCTGAGGCTCTCGAAGGAACTGGGCATAAGCCAACAGGCGGTCATGAAGAATCTGGCACTGATGGAGCAGACGGGGATGCTGACCAGCTACACGGAGGAAAGCAGCATGGGTCCGAGGAGGACCGTGTACGCCCCCAGGCAGCACTTCACCCTGATGATCGACCTCCACGGGAACATGTTCACAGCCCGGGTGATTTCATCTGGCGAGAACACGGAAGCGGAGTCGACCATCGCCGATGCCGAAGAGGCCATGCGCCGCCTGCAGGAACTGGATTCGAGGATCGCAGAGCTGGACGCCGAACGCGCAGAGCTGATGGATGAGCGCGATTCCATGATGAACGCGATCAACCAGGCCATACGCACAGTGGAGGATCCGGCCCAGAGGAAGGAGCTGTACCGTAAGCTCGATGAGAACATAGGTGAGAATAAGGACAAGGAGGCCTGAGAATGGTAAACGAGAAAGCGATTAAGGTCGCAGAGCTCAAGACCGGCGAGACCGGCAAGGGCATAGCCAGGATGGATCCCGAACTGATGAGGATCCTGGAGATCAGGGTAGGGGACATAGTCCGCATAGACGGTTCCAAGAAGACCGCCGTCAAGGTGTACGAGAGCGGTCCCGAGGATGCGAACAGGGGTATCATCCGCATTGACGGTACCACCAGGCGCAACGCCGGCGTATCCATCGACGAGCGTGTCGCTGTCAAGAAGATCGACGTGAAGGAGGCCGAGAGGGTCACCTTCGCACCGTCCGACCAGCTCAGGCTCCAGGGCGGAGAGGATTACCTCAGGCAGATCCTGGAGGGAAGGCCGATCAGCAAGGGCGATGCGATATCGCTCAACATCATGGGCAACAAGATGGACATGATAGTCACGTCCTTCTCGCCCACCGGCAACGCCGCCATAGTCACCGCGAAGACGAAGGTGAAGATCTCCGACAAGCCGGCCGCCAACGGCGATGTGCCAAAGGTGTCCTACGACGACATCGGAGGTCTGGGAGACGCCGTCCGCAAAATCAGGGAGATGGTCGAACTGCCGCTCAGGCACCCCGAGCTCTTCAAGAGGCTGGGCGTCGAAGCTCCCAAAGGGGTGCTGCTCCACGGACCGCCAGGAACCGGAAAGACCATGCTAGCAAAGGCTGTCGCCGGAGAGACCAGCAGCAACTTCATCTCCATCGGAGGACCTGAGATCGTCAGCAAGTTCTACGGGGAGTCCGAGGGGAAGCTGAGGGAGATCTTCAAGGAGGCCGAAGAGAACTCGCCGAGTATCATCTTCATCGATGAGATAGACTCCATCGCACCCAAGAGGGACGAGGTTAGCGGGGAGGAGGAGAGGCGTATTGTCGCACAGCTCCTGTCCCTGATGGACGGTCTGAACTCTAGAGGAAAGGTCGTGGTCATCGGAGCCACCAACAGGCCCAACGCGATTGACGAGGCCCTAAGGAGACCCGGAAGGTTCGACAGGGAGATCGAGATCGGTATCCCCGACAGGGACGGCAGGCTCGAAATCCTGCAGATCCACACCAGGGGAATGCCTCTGGACAGTGATGTGGACCTTGACTGGCTGGCCGACAAGACCCACGGATACGCCGGAGCCGACCTGTCCGCACTGACCAAGGAGGCGGCCATGGCCGCCCTCAGGAGGGTCCGCGACATAGTCGACCTGGACGAGGACAACGAGATCCCCGCAGAGGTGCTGAACAGCATCGTGATCACCAAGGACGACTTCAAGAACGCACTCAAGGACATGCAGCCCTCGACCATGAGGGAGGTGCTGATCGAGAAGCCCAACGTCAAGTGGGAGGACATCGGAGCGCTGGAGAGCGCCAAGCAGGAGCTGAAGGAGGCGGTCGAATGGCCGCTGAAGTACGGCAAGGTGTTCGAGCACATGAACGCCAAGCCGCCAAAGGGAATACTGCTGTACGGCCCTCCGGGAACGGGTAAGACCCTGCTGGCGAAGGCCGTCGCCACCGAATCCGAGGCGAACTTCATCTCCGTCAAAGGACCGGAGTTCCTCAACAAATGGGTCGGAGAATCGGAGAAGGCCGTAAGGGAGACGTTCAGGAAGGCGAGGCAGGCCTCGCCCTGTGTGATCTTCATGGACGAGATCGACTCGATCACACCCGCCAGGGGTTCCGGCGATGACAACCACGTCTCCGAGCGTGTGATCTCACAGCTGCTCACCGAGATGGACGGCCTCGAGGGGCTGAGCGACGTCGTCGTCATCGCTGCGACCAACAGGCCCGACATCATGGACCCCGCGCTACTGAGGCCGGGAAGATTCGACAAGTCGATCTTCATCGCACCGCCCGACGAGGAATCCAGGAAGTCCATCTTCGGCATCCACACCCGCGGAAGGCCTCTGGCCGACGACGTGGACCTCGACGACCTCGCGAAGCGCACCGAAGGGTGCACCGGAGCGGACATCTCCGCCATCTGCAACGAGGCGGTCATGAATGCGGTGAGAGGTCTCGTCGCCAAAGGCAGAGAGCCCACCGACGAGGAGATCGCCTCATGCAAGGTCTGCAAGGAGGACTTCGAGAAGTCCATCGACAAGTTCGGACCGAGCTCCAGGCAGAGGCTCAGCGAGTACAGCGGACTCGCCTGAAACACCATTCCACAACGGGGGGAGCGATCCCCCCGACAACCGTGGCGATAGCATATATAGAAGTGAAAACACTTTTAGGCACATGGATCGGACCGAACTCATCAACACCACCCGTGCGATACTCGCCAGGGCGGGATTCGATGTCTCCTCCGCACTCAACCTCAGGGGCATCTGCTTCGACATAGTGGCGAGGAGGGACCAGCAGGTCCTGATAGTGAAGGTCCTAAGCAACATAGACGCATTCTCGAAGGACAACGCGGAGGAGATGAAGACCCTGGCCGAATCCCTCGGCGCCACACCTCTGGTGACCGGCGAGCGCTCCAGCTCCGGTGCGCTGGAACCCGGCATCGTCTATTCAAGATTCAACATATCGATCGTGTCCAACGAGACGCTTGCGGACCTCCTTCTGGAAGAGGCGCCGCCGTTTATCTTCGCCGCGCCCGGAGGATTATATGTCAAACTGGACAGCGAGCTCCTGAAGGCGGCAAGGGAGGCCAGGGGCATCAGCCTCGGGGCCCTCGCAGAGACCGCCGGGGTGTCCAGGCGCACCATCCAGATGTACGAGTCCGGCATGGGCGCGATGATCGATGCGGCGCTCCGCATGGAGGAGTTCCTGGAGCTGCCCATCATAGAGCCGATCGACCCGTTCACCTTCAGGAGCGAGGAGCGCATGAAGGAGATCAGGGAGCCTCCGAGCATAGACGACAGTTTCGCCCTGAAGCAGCTGTCCACGCTGGGATTCTCTGTCAGACCGGTCGTCAGGAGCCCGTTCGAGGCGGTATCGGTGAACAACAGCGCATTGATGCTCACCAGTCTCGGATCCGATGACGAGAAAGTCATGGAGAGGGCCATAGTCGCATCCGAGATCTCGCGCATCGTGGACAAGTTCTCGATCCTCATCGTGGAGAAGAAGCACGATAGGGACAACATCAACTCCACCGCGGTCGTGTCCAACGAGGAGCTCAAGAAGATAGACGAACCCAACGAGCTCACGGACCTCGTTGCCGAAAGGGGAACCAAGAGATGATCTCCCTCGACGTGGGCGAGTGCAAGGTCGACATATTGCCCATAGTCAACGGCCTGGTGTCCGAGGCGGACAGGGTCCGCCAGGAGTTCAGCGACCACGAGGCGTACGGCGCCGCCCTCAGCATCGAGGGGATACAGTGCCTGAAGAACAGGTTCAACATCGAGGACACATTCGACGTCAGCGAGCTGGACATGGTCTACGCCAAGCACATGGAGCGCTTCGGGGAGGTCGAGATCCCGTCCCCGGCCATGTACACGTTCATAGACCTGGTCACCGAGAGGGACAAGCTCTGCATACCCCTGGACATGAACGACGCGGACTTCACTGAGGTCTACTGCGACACCGTCGGCGTCACGGAGTTCATCAAGGAGCACAACGTGGCGAAGAGAGGGATGAAGAGGATATTCGACGGCAGCACGCCCGAGAGGCTGGCCAAGCAGTGGGACAGGTTCGTCAACGACAGCCTGAAGTCCTACGGGAAGCTGTCGGAGATCCGCGAACAGCACATCGCCGACGAGATCAGGGATGTGGCCAAATACAGGAAGAGCCTGCTCGTGATAATGGAGGTCGAACGCGTGGACGGTGTCGTCTCCAGACTCCAGTGATATCATGGCATGCGACGATTGCGACAGGTGCAGGGCGCTGGGCTACAGGTTCTGCATAAAATGCGGACAGGACTTCTCAGCATCGGCCCCCGTGCCGCCATACCGTGTCGAGAAGGAATCGTCGGGCATGGACCTGTTACACAAATCTGTTCTACCGTCAATGGCCCTGATCATGGTCCTGGCGGTGGTGTCCGCCATCATACTGATATTCAACGCCGGCGTGACGGTCGATTTCCTATCCACTTACAAATCCAATCTTTCATTGTACTTCATCGACGTCTTCGTGCTAACGACGATAACCGACACGGCGCTGCAGGTGTTCTTCGTTCTTGTAGCGACGGCTGCGATAGCGTCCGTCATCGTGTTGCTGTACGATTCGCGGGATGCGTTCCGTATCGGAAGCTACGATTATCTGGAGAACACCAGGAAGACCTCCGCATACTGGGTCGGCCTGCTTCTGGGATCCGTCCTTGTGGTGGAGCTGATCGTCAACTTCCTGATGACCCTCGTGGGATATGCCCCGGAGACCCCAGAATGGATCCTGGAGATGACACTCCCTGAGGCCATATTCTCGTTCACGAAGGCTGCGGTGTGGGAGGAGATCGCGTTCCGTGTGATGTTCATGGGCGTGCCGATGATGGTGATCGCGTTCTGCTTCAGGCAGAACGGCCTCAGGCATCTGTTCGGAGGCACAGGGGTCACCAAGGTAGGTATCGTCCTGACCGTCATCTCGGCATTGCTGTTCGCATACGCCCATGTGGACGGATGGGGACTGTGGAAGATGTTCCCGACCGTCTTCGGCGGACTGATGTTCGGATACCTCTACATGAGGTTCGGACTGCACGCATGCATCGTCGCCCACCTGGTGAACGATTACGCCACCGTATGGCTCCAGGTGTTCGGAGGATTCGGTTCCCTCATGTTCATTGGCCTGCTGTTCCTAGGCGTCGTGTGCATTCCCATACTAGTCAAGAAGACCCTGGACGGCATACGCGGTTGCAAGGACCTTCCGCTGACCGGTTTCGATAAGGTTCAGGACAGCATGGATTCCAACACGGATTGAGATTCCACGGCGGACTCGAAGCTCTTCGATTCTATCACGTAGTTGCGGCTGTAGGACCTCAGCCTCGACAGGACGCGGTCGAAGTCTATGGATCCCTTTCCTATCGTCATATGGCTGTCCTTGTCGCCGTTGTTGTCATGGATGTGGATGTTGCTGATACGGTCCCCGAAGGTGTCGATCATGGCATCGATGTCGCCGGTAGTGTTGGCATGCCCTATATCGAAGCAGATGTCCAGGTCGGTGCCTTCTACGATGTGCGCCAGCTCCTCCGCCTTGCGGCCGAGAAAGAAGTACATGTCCGGCATGTTCTCTATTGCGACCGACACCCCGTACTCGTGCTGGGCCTCCTCGAGCGATTTCATAGAGACCTTCGCCCTCTCGATGTACCTGTTCTCGATCCCGTGGACCGACATGGACGACAGTCCGGGATGGACGGTCACGCGGTCGATCCCAAGCCTATTGGCGGCCTTGATCGTATCGAGGGTCTCCTTCAGGGAAGCCTTCCTCACGGGCTCGCTGATGGATGCGATGTTGATGTCGCATATTGGAGCGTGCACCGAATAGCTGAGGTCGTACGAAGGGAGCAGCTCCTTGAAGACCTTGAAGTTGTGGACGATGCTGTCATCTGCCTCCGAGAATATCTCCCATAGGTCGAAGACGCCTACGATCCTGTCCAGCCACACCTGCGGCGGCTCCGCGGAGAACTCCGTGCAGGAGATTCCGATCAAATCCTCACTTCCTCTCCGTCGACGGTGACCGGGGCCACTATGTCTATCAGGCCTTCGATGTCATCGTCCTCGATACAGACCTCGATCGCTCCCAGAACAGGGTTCCTGTCCGCGAAGGATACCTTGCCCACAGTGGCCACCTGCTTGTTCAGGTTCACCCAGGTCCTATTCCCGCGCATGTTCTTGATCATTACTCCGCGGGTGGCATCCAGGATCTTCTGCTTGCGGATCTTCTTGGAGAAGTGGTCGAGCGTAGCGGTACCCTTGAAGCCGCGCTCATCACGCTCCAGCTCCGCATCTGGGAAGATGGATAGAATCGCTGCCTCCACCTTCTCGGGATCCTCGCTGGGATTCACGATGCATTCGATGGTCACTGTCGTCATACTGCTCGCATCACCGTCGCTTCTTATAACGATTTCAACGGGTCGGCAAGGGTATGGCAGTATGGCACAGGTGTCCAGCATGGATGAAGATCCAAGTTCCCCCGGTTTCAGCAGAAAAATGAGTCAAAGTTCCCCCCTGTTTAGTTGCATTTAGTCTCAAAGTTCCCCCCGTTCTAGCAGAAATTTTATTCAAAGTTCCCCTGGTTTCAGTTGTAGTTTTATACGCCTGGACACATGTCATAATATGAAGCGCAAGATATCGGAGAGATTGGCGGCCTGGAAGGCCCGTGCCGATCATAAACCTCTGATCATCACAGGATGCAGGCAGATAGGCAAGACGTACTCCGTGTTGGAATTCGTCCGTGAGAATTACTCCTCGTATGTCTACCTCAACTTCGAAATGGACCCCCTGTCCAAGACCATCTTCGATGGCTCGTTGGATCCGGACACCCTTGTTCCGAGGATGTCCATGTTCTGCAACACGAGCCTGGTCAGGGGTAGATCGGCGATAATCCTGGATGAGATCCAATCCTGCGCTCCGGCCTATTCGTCCCTGAAGCATCTGTCCGGCTGCGGGATAGATGTCATTGCAATGGGTTCCTTCCTCGGGATCAATCTGGAGGATGACGATGGAAGCCTTTCGCCCCTGGGCTACGTCGAAATAATGCGCATGTACAGCATGGATTTCCAGGAGTTCCTATGGGCCATGGGTGTCAACGAGGACCTGATCTGCATGGTCCGCGACCACATCAGAGGACTGAAGGCTATCGAAGGGCCGTTCAACAAGATGTTCCTGGATGCCTTCAGGACATACATAGTCGTCGGCGGGATGCCGGCGGCCGTGAAGAAATACTCGGAGACGCGCGACTATCCTGCGACCATGTCCGTGCTGAATGTCATCAAGGATGTACTGATGAAGGATGCAGGCAGATACTCGAAGAAGGCCGGACGTGCGAAGATAAACGCATGCCTGCGGTCGATCCCCAGCCAGATCGCCAGAGAGAACAAGCAGTTCCTATACAAGGATGTGGAGAAGAGGAAGGGGACCGGCAAGAGGAACTACGGGAACTCGCTGGAATGGATAGAGAATGCGGGACTGTCCTACACATGCCACAACCTGACACAGCCCGCAGCCCCTCTGAGCGAGAACATCATCGAGGATCAGTTCAAGGTGTTCATGAGCGACACCGGCCTGCTTGCAACGTTCATGGATGGCTTCGACCCCGCGGACATCGTTCTGAGGGATCCCTATTCCAACCATGGTGCGTTCGCCGAGAACGCGGTCTGCGCAGAACTGGTCAGGAAAGGTTACACCCCGTACTACTATTCCAAACAGGACAGCACTCTGGAGATCGATTTCGTCACCAGATTCAAGGGGAAGGTTGCGTTGATCGAGGTGAAGTCCGGAGAGAACAGGCGCTCCAAATCGCTAAACACTCTGATGGCGAGGGATGACCTGGATTGCATCGGCATCAAGCTGATGGAGACCAACATCATGAAGGATGACAGAGGGATCGTCCATCTCCCGCTGTACGCCCCGTTCTTCTTCGAGGATTACTCGGTGGGAACGATACCGGAACCCGATATCGACGGGATGAACAGCATGTTCGAGAGGCTCAGGGACAGGATCGAATGAGCATACGATACATGGTGGAAACTGTGGAAAAACACCGATCACGAACACGTTTCGGCACATTCCGACCGCAGATAAAAACGAATAATAATCCGTACGGGATGGGGGTCATCATGAAGGAAGAGATTCTATCGGCGGGCCTCAGCAAGGGGATTTTCTTCACCCCTGATGCCATGGAGATGATATTATCCAACAACAAGCCGATGGAATTCGTGAACACGGTCTTCTCCCATCTGGCTGCGAACTGCATGTTCGTGAGCAAGAAGGACATCATGGACTGCATCGCAGGTGACAAGGTCCTCTTCGAATCCCCGAAGGAGATCAAGCCGCATAACAAGTTCACATCCGACCTGAACATCGTCAAGGGGACCGACATCACCGGCGAGTCCACCTGCGAGGGGAAGGTCAACGACTTCGCCCAGTACTTCAAAGCGAGATACCTCACGATGAAGAGGCTCATCGAGAAGCGCCCCGATTTCGGAAGGGCAATGTCCATCGAGAAGGCCCAGACCCTCGACAGGGAGGTCCGCATCATCGGCATCATCTACGAGAAGAGCACCACGAAGAACGGGCACACGATGATCTCGCTGGAAGATGAGACCGGGATCACGAAGGTCTTCATATCCAAGGAATCGCCGATCGCCAACGAGCTCTTCGTGAACGACGAGGTCATCGGCGTCGTCGGGAAGCCTAACCCCAGGACGCAGTTCATCATGGCCGAGAAGATCGTCAGACCCGACATCCCTAAGTCCAACAAGTGGGAGCTCAGCGACTCCTATTCCAAGATCGCCTTCCTCTCCGACGTCCATGTGGGAAGCAGCACCTTCCTCGAGCCGCAGTGGGAGAAGATGACCAAATGGCTCAGGGAGCATGCGGTGGAGGAAGGCATCAACTACCTCGTCTTCCCCGGTGACGTCGTCGACGGTATCGGAGTGTTCCCTGACCAGGACAAGGAGCTGGACATCCCCGACATCTACGAGCAGTACGAGAAGCTCGCGGAATACCTCAAGGAGATACCCGACCACATCAAGATGGTCATCCATCCCGGCAATCACGACGCCGCGCGTCCCGCGGAGCCGCAGCCTGCGCTGAACTCCGTGTTCACGAAGGGATTCGACTCCAACATCCTGATGGTCGGGAACCCCGTCTACCTCAACGTCGAGGGGAGGACCGTCCTCACGTACCACGGGAAGAGCATCGACGATTGGGTGTCCGCCGTTCAGTACCTGACATACGACGATCCGCTCAGGGTCATGAAGGAGATGTGCATCAGGCGCCACCTCGCGCCCATCTACGGAATGAAGAACGCCCTTGCACCAGAGAAGAAGGATTACATGGCCATGGAGTACATCCCGGACATCTTCGTCTCCGGTCATGTGCATGGAGCGGGGCAACTGATGTACAACGATGTCCGCCTCATCAACGCGTCCACATGGCAGAGCCAGACCGAGTACCAGAGGCTCCACAACTTCAATCCCAACCCCGCCATCATGCCCGTCGTGGACCTGGCGAGCGGCAAGATGAAGATGCACGACTTCAACTGATCATTTCTTCCGCCAATACCAACATCGGCAGCGTTCTCAGAGAATCTTCGCAAATAGTGTATAAGTGACCCGGTCCCGCGAAGGGACCGGGGTGAGATGTTTCCTTAAGTGGTTACAACTGACCCTGGAGCAGTATCCAGATGATGAAGACGAACCCGAGTATGAGCATGCCGTAGGCTATGATCCAGATCGCGTAGAAGACCCTCTTGAACTTCTTCGGGTCCTCCCTGATCTCCTCGTAGCGTTCCTCCAGCGATTTCATACCCATCCTCTCCATCATGCCTTCTTCAGGTGCTTGAGCCTGGTGGTGTTCTCTCTTTCCATCTCTTCGAGACTGAATTTGATGAACCTTTCGGACTCTTTGAGCTCGGGAATGATCTTGAACTCGAGTGCGTTGACTCTCCTCTTGGTCTTCTCGATCTCGTCCAGCAGCTTCTTCATGGTGGTCTCGACCTCCGCGGCGCGGACGATCGTCTCGAGGAGCTTCTCGAAGGCGATGGACGCGGCCTCGATGTAGGCCGAGGTGGAGATGACTCCGTATCCCTTCTCGGTCATGAGGCAGTGTATGTGCTCCGCCTCGACCTTGGGGACGACCATTCCCATGATGCTCTTACTGGTGACATTGACCTGCGGGTCTGCCTTCAGGGCATATGCCGCGGACCTCACGGCGACCTCTCCCTCAACCGCACGTGCGATGGTGATGGTGTTCATGGCGTACTCGTAGTCCGAGCTAACGCCGGCACGCATCGCCCTCGCCTTCTCCAGGATGTCGAAGAACTCGATGATGAGACCGTCTCTCTTCATCTTGAGGACCTTGTGACCGCCCTGGGTCAGTTTGATCCTGCTCTTCAGCTGGAGCAGTACGGAACGGTTGGGGGTGACATCGTGTGCTCCCACGGATATCAAGCCTTCTTAGGCAGGTACTGCTCGATGTACTTACGATCGATCCTTGTGATCTGATCGAGATCGAGAGCGGTGAAGAGTTCCCAACCGAGGTCGAGGGTCTGCTCGATGGAACGGTCCTCCTCGAGTCCCTGCCTTACGAAGCGGTCCTCGAACAGGTCTGCGAAGTCCAGGAGCTTCCTGTCCTTTGCGGACAGCGAATCCTTACCGACGATTGCGACCAGTCCACGGAGGTCCTTACCCTCTGCGTATGCCGCATAGAGCTGATCGGACACTCCCTTGTGGTCCTCACGGGTCTTGCCCTTACCGGTTCCTCCTCCCATCAGACGGCTGAGGGATGAGGACACGTTGATCGGCGGGTAGATACCGTTCCTGTGCAGGTCCATCGACAGAACGATCTGTCCCTCTGTGATGTATCCGGACAGGTCGGGGATGGGGTGGGTGATGTCTCCTCCGGGCATGGACAGGATGGGGATCTGTGTGATGGATCCCTTCTTTCCCTTGATCCTTCCCGCA
>JAEEOP010000013.1 GCA_016284295.1 Methanomassiliicoccaceae archaeon
ATGCCATCAACGTGATGGCGACCGACAGCTACGCCCTGGTCCTGATGCTGCTATTCGCATTGGGATTGACGATGACCCAGATGTTCCTTTACAGCTTCTCGATAGCTAGAATCGGAGCGGGGAAGGTGTCCATCCTGGTGTATTCCGAGACCATATGCGCCACGATGATCGGGCTGCTCTGGTACGGGGAGATGCTGACCTTCGAGATCGTGGCCGGCATAGTCCTGACCATGGTCGGTCTCGTGATAATCTATCTGGACAAGCAGAATGATGCCGTGGCCGGTCCCGAAGGACCGGACAGCGGCTGATTCAACCTAGAAGTTTCTTGATGGCTTCGGTGAGGAGCTCGTTGGCCTGCTTGCCGTCGATCTTCCCTCTGAGGGCGCCCATGACGGGACCCATGAGTCCTCCGATGGCGGCCATTCCCTTCTCCCTGACGAAGTCCGCACGCTCGTTGACGATGCCCTCAATGATCTTCCTGGCCTCGTCCGAGTCCACTGCCTCCAGACCGAGCTTCTTGATGGCCTGCTCCGCACCGGTGCCGTTGGCCATCTCCCTAAGGAGCTTGGGCAGGGCCTCCTTGGCGAAGCGGTTCTGCTTCAGCATGGAGAACGCCTCCATCAGAGCGTCATCGGTCAGCGCGGTGGTGTCGATGCCGTCGTGCTGCATCTCGCTGTAGATGTTCAGGAACACCGTGGCAGCAACAGGTGCGAGATCAGGGTACTTAGTAGCGATCCTCTCGAAGGATTCGTCGTAAGACTCCCTGACCAGCTGCCTGGCCTGCTGGGCGTTCACTCCGTAATCCTTCTGGAGGCGCTCCTGGATCTGCTCTGGGAACTCAGGCATGTTGGCCCTTATGCGGCCCATCCTGTCATCCGTGATCGTTATCGGCGGGACATCCGTCTCGGGATACATCCTGGCGGCTCCGGGCAGGGGCCTGGAGTACTTCGTCGTTCCGTCCGGGAGCGGGTCCCTGGTCTCCTCGGGGACGCCTACCAGGCCCTGGTTGGCCCTGGCGACCGCGACCTCGAGTGCCTCGGTGGCCCTCTTCTCCTTCGCGGCACAGATGACGAACGCATCGAACTCGCCGGTCATTCCGAGGAAGTTCCTCAGGTCGTCGACGTACTTCTGCTCGATACCGTAGTTGGGCAGCTCGTCGGAATGGAATATCCCCTTCACGCCTTTGGTCCTGGCGTAGCCTGCCATCTCGGACCCGAGCCTGAGCGTCTTGTTGTCGCCGTTCATGACCCCGGCGAAGCCCGGGAGCCTGACCGCGATGACCTTGCCCCTGTCGTCCAATGCGCCCTTGATGACCTTGGATTCGCATGTCCTGAATATGTCGGTGACGTCGACGGGTTCGAACGCCACGGGCTTGGTTCCCCTCTGTGCCAGTATGTCCCTTACACGGATGAGCATCTTCTGCCTGGCGACCTCGTTCCTGACGTAGTCCGGGATCAGCTTGAGGTCCCCGACACCCTTGAGCTCGATACGGGCCCCTCCGGGGATGGAGATGTTCAGGTCCTGACGGATGGTACCGAGACCCCTCTTGACCCTCCTTGTGGCCCTGAGGAGCGTTCCCAGCCTGAAGGCCACCTCCATGACCTCCTCCGGCGTCCTCATGTCGGGCCCTGTGGCGACCTCGATGAGGGGTATCCCCAGACGGTCGGTCCTCCAGAGGACCTCGCTGGTGTTCGCCTCGACCTTACGGCTGGCGTCCTCCTCCAGACAGACGGAGAGGATCGAGATCTTCCTGTCCCCCACATCCACGGAACCGTCGGTGGCGATCAGTGCCGTCCTCTGGAATCCGGATGTGTCCGAACCGTCGACGACGATCTTCCTCATGTAGTGGATCTCGTCTATGATGTTGGCCCCGAGCATCTCGGAGAACGTGAGCGCGATGTCCATCGCGTCCGGGTTGCACTCGTGGGGAGGCTCCTCGTCCAGCTCCACCAGGCATGACGATCCCTGGCAGCACTGGTACCTGTATCCCAGGTGCTTCTGGAACTGCATGAGGGCCGCCCTGTCGATCTCGCCCATCTCGGATGTGGTGGGCCTCTGCCTCCTGTAGATCGCACCGGTCCCCTCCTCGTGCAGCACGCTGTCGCATGAGCAGAACAGCTTCTTGGTATCAAGCTGCTGGTGGATCTCGATACCGCACATCATCTCGTAATCCTCAGACATCGATGGTCCTCCTGTCAGACATCTCGCCTGCTAGCGGCGTCCTCATCAGCTCCTTGACCTCCTCGACGGAGGATGTGTTGGCCAGCGCCCACATCAGCTTGACGTAGGCGGTCTCCGGGAGCATGTCCCAAACCGTGATCACACCTGCGGACAGCATATCCCTTCCGGTGTTGTAGACGTTCAGGTTGGTCCTACCGTTAAGGCACTGCGATGTTATCACGACTACGATCCCCTTGTCGCATGCCTTCTTCAGCAGCGGGACCATGTTGGAATTGACATGCCCCAGACCGGAACCCGCTATGACGACCCCTTTGGACCTCATGATGATGTCCTCGAACAGCGCGGGGTCCATGCCCGGGTAGTACTGGAGCAGGATGCACGACTTCTCCATCGCCGTCCTGGCGACGGCCTTCTCCGAGGTCACCTCGTGACCTTCGATGTGCATCTCGATCTTCCCGTCCTTGTCTAGATGTGCGACGGGCAGCACGTTGATGGAATGGAACGCATCACGCCTGGACGTGTGCATCTTCCTCACTCTGGAACCTATGTGCACCGCGAAGGAATCGTCGCCGGAGGTGTCGTGCATTATGACGTACACACCGGACTTCTTCCCCTTGACGCAGAACCTGGCACAGGCCATGAGGTTGCTGGACGCATCCGATGACGGACGGTCCGATGACCTCTGGGCGCCGACCAAAACGACAGGCTTGGGGACGTCCCCGAGCATGAACGACAATGCAGCCGCGGTGTATCCCATGGTATCCGTACCGTGGGGGATGATTATGCCGTCCGCACCGTCGTTAATCTGCTTCGCTACCTCCTCGGCCAGTCTCTGCCAGTGGTCCACATCCATGTTTTCCGAGAATATCGAGAAGAGGACGGTGGCGTCCACGTTGGCTATCTCCCTGATCTCGGGGACGGCGTTGACCATGTCCGATGTGGACAGAGCGGGGTGCACCGCACCGGTCCTGTAGTCCACGTAGGATGCGATGGTACCGCCGGTACCGATGAGCACGAGCTTGGGGAGCCCCTTCTGGAATTCCACGGGGGTCTCCTTCCTGACCCTCTCCACCGGCTTCTCGAGCACCTCTATGGTGGTCTCGGGGGTCACCCTGATACCTACATTATAACCGCTCTTGACCTTGATGATCAGGACATCGGGTGCGCTGAACTCGTGGTGGGGCATCAAAGTGCCCACGGAGTTCCTGCCATCCTTCGTCACCGATAACCTGGAACCCTCGACCGCGCCGAGGTCCTCCAGCCTCTTTGAAAGTGATTCGGAATACATGCTGTTCGGCGCACGATAGGCCTGGTCGTGTTTATATTATTCGTGCCCGCACGCGTTACCGATACGATAGGTTATAATCGACCATACCCATGGTCGGCGCATGCACATAGTCCAGCCTGGAATGGAGATTGACGTGCTCAAGGAGAACAGCAAGGTGGCCAACGAGAACTACCGTCTCCTCAAGGAGCACAAGATAAGATCCGTCGACTTCATGGGTTCCATCGGAGCCGGGAAGACGGCCCTCATCATAAAACTGGCAGAGAAGCTCAGGGCCAAGGGCGTCCGCGTCTGTGCCATAGCGGGGGACGTCACGGGTGTCGACGACTACTCCAGATTCGAAAAGTCCGGGCTGAAGGCGTTCAACTGCAACACGGGGCACGAGTGCCACCTGGATGCGAACCTCGTCAGGAAGTCGCTCAGGGAGATCGATTTGGACCAGTACGATGTGGTCCTGATCGAGAACGTCGGGAACCTGGTGTGCCCTGCGGACTTCCCGCTGGGAACGGACTACAGGGTTGTGGTCATCTCCACGACCGAAGGCGACGACATGGTCAGGAAGCATCACGACATCTTCCTCCACTCGGACATCGCGATCCTGAACAAGATGGACATCTGCGACGCCGTCGGAGTGGACCCTGAGGTCATAGCCGACGACTACAGGAAGCTCACCGGTGGTCTGAAGGAGATCTACAAGTGCAGCGTCAAGAAGGACGAAGGCCTGGATGAGATCATCAAGGCGCTCAATCTGTGAGGGATAGACATGAAGGTATTGGCAGTAGGAGGAGGCGGAAGAGAGCATGCGGCGGTCGAGGCGCTGTACAGATCGGGAGCGGAGATCTACTCGGTCATGAAGAACGCCAACCCCGGAATCATAGCGAGGTCCAAGGATCACCTCCTGTGCAGCGAGAAGGACCTGGACAAGGTGTGCGCATTCGCCAAGGAGAAGGGTGTCGAGATCGCCTACATCGGTCCGGAGGCCCCTCTCGAGGTAGGTATCGTGGATGCCCTCGAGGCCATCGGAGTGAAGTGCGCAGCGCCCACCAAGGCGGCCGCCAGGATCGAGACGTCCAAGACATTCATGAGGGAACTGGTCGACAAGTACAAGATCAAGGGCAATCTGGGATTCGCAAGCTTCGACAACGCGAAGGATGCAGAGGAGTACCTGAAGAAGATCGACCACGAGATCGTCGTCAAGCCCGTCGGGCTCACAGGCGGAAAGGGAGTCAAGGTCCAGGGAGAGCACCTCAAGAGCTTCGAGGAGACCATGGACTACATCAACGAGATCTTCGATGCGAACATCGGCGGAGCCGGTGTCATCCTCGAGGAGAAGGCCGTAGGAGAGGAGTTCACCCAGATGGCCTTCGTGGACGGGAAGAAGGTTGTCCCCATGCCCCTGGTCCAGGACCACAAGAGGGCCTACGAAGGCGATGTGGGACCGAACACCGGAGGAATGGGCTCCTACACCGATTCAAACCACCTGCTGCCGTTCATCACAGCGGACGAGAGGAAGGAGGCCATCTCCATCATCCAGTCTGTCATCGATGCGATGGCGAAGGAGGGATGCCCCTACCACGGACCCATCTACGGGCAGTTCATGCTCACCGTGAACGGACCCAAGATCATCGAGTTCAACGCCAGGTTCGGAGACCCCGAGGCGATGAACGTACTCACCGCATTGGAATCCAGCTTCCAGGACATCTGCTACCAGATGGCGACAGGGACCCTGAAGGATGATGTCAGGTTCTTCGACAAGGCCACCGTCTGCAAGTACATCGTGCCCAAAGGATACGGCGTGAAGTCCGAATCCGGACACGAGATCACGGTGGACGAGGAGAGCATCAGGAAGTGCAACGCCGTCGTCTACTACGCCAACGTCGACCAGAAGGACGGAAAGCTTGTCACAGGGACATCCAGGTCCGTCGGTGTCGTCGGCATCGGCAAGGACATCGAGGAGGCCGAGAGGAACTGCGAGAAGGCGGTCGGATTCGTGAAATGCGACGCGATCTTCCTCCGCCACGACATCGGCACCCGCGCCCTCGTCCAGAAGAGGGTGGACCACATGAGGGAACTCCGCTAGGCATGAACAGAGTCCTGGTCAAGATAGCGTATCTGGGGGACGGCTTCAACGGCTCCCAGATACAGCCCTCCGGGAGAACCGTGGAATCGGTCGTCCTGGAGAAACTCTTGATAGTGATGAGATGCTCCGCCGAGGAGCTGGACCTGAAGTTCTCCAGCCGCACCGACAAGGGTGTCAACGCCCTCGGGAACGCCATACTGTTCAATTCTATCTTCTCCGACAACGCGGTGATGCTGAAGGCCCTCAACGCCATAGGCGGGGACATATTCTTCAGGTCCGCATGCACAGTGCCGGATGACTTCAACGTCCGCTACGCGTCCTGCCGCATCTACCGCTACGTCCTTCCTTCGAAAGGCATGGACATGGACCTTGCAAGGCAGTGCGCCGACATCTTCCTGGGGGAGCATGACTTCGCCAGGTTCTGCCGTCCCGACAACAAGCCCACCGTGGCCAACGTGGAGCGCATCGACATGGACGAGAGGGACGGGCTCCTGATCCTGGAGTTCGAGGCCCGCTACTTCCTTTGGAACATGATTCGCAGAATCGTCGCCGCCATCCACTCGGT
This sequence comes from Methanomassiliicoccaceae archaeon, assembly GCA_016284295.1. GTDB lineage: Archaea > Thermoplasmatota > Thermoplasmata > Methanomassiliicoccales > Methanomethylophilaceae > Methanoprimaticola. Next base: position 6,112 of record JAEEOP010000013.1, read on the forward strand.
GTCCATCGGGACTCACACCCTCGATGATGTGCACAGGGCACTGGATGACCTGCAGGAGGTCAACTTCGGAGTCGCCAGGCCCGATGCGCTGACGCTGATGGATGTGGTCTACGACTGGCTGGAATTCACGCCCGCCGACGGTTCTCAGTTCTCGTCCAGGAAGGATGAGGAATCCTTCTCCCAGGGGCTCCGCAGAACGTTCTTCGATTCCCTCTGAACCATCTTGCATCAGAGAGTTCCATCTAATTTTAGGAATAACTAAATTTATCTATGCCCAATTGTTTAACACAGTTAATAACAGAATAGAGATGGAAAAATGAGCATATCTCAGAAATTCTACTGCAACGCGAAGAGGCCGACAGGCTTCATGGGAAAGATGATGGTCAAAGGCATGAACGGAGGGGCCCACGAAAGGCTCGCCAAGTGGGGCCATTCCCATTTCAAGGTAGAAGGCGACGTCCTCGACATCGGATGCGGCGGGGGAGGGAACATCGAAAGGATGCTCCTGATGTCCGGCGTGAAGACCGTTACCGGAGCAGATTATTCCGAGGTCAGCGTCGCCGAATCCACCAAACTGAACAAGGTCTCCATAGACCATGGGCACTGCCGCATAGTCAGGGCCGATGTCAGGGAGCTGCCTTTCGAAGATTCCTCATTCGACACCGTGACCGCCTTCGAGACGGTCTACTTCTGGCCCGAGATAGGGGAGTCCTTCAAGGAGGTGCTCAGGGTCATGAGGCCCGGAGGGGTGTTCGCCATCACCAACGAGTCCACAGGCAAGGACGAGGCGTCCGTGAAGTATTCCAAGATCATCGACGGGATGAACCTCTACACGCCCGAGGACCTGAAAGGACTGCTGGAAGGCGCCGGATTCTCCGAGGTCAGGACGTACGCGGATGACAAGAAGCCCTGGATCTGCGTCACCGGCAGGAAACCATAAACCGAACAGGACTCACGTCCCTTCCATACATAGCTTTCTGAATCGGAAGGGACACTGACGGATATCGTAGAAGGATGACGGTGTGCAGAGCACACCGGAAAGGGGGAGGGGATTCCCTCCCTTGATCTTTAGGTTTTTCAGCGCCTGGACTTGGGCTTACCGAAGTTCTTGATCGGCTTGCGGTAGATCCAGATGGCCATGATGATCAGGACGATCAGGATGATGAACGCGATCGCGATGACCATCGAGTAATCGTTGTCGTTGGCGTAGAAGGTGTGCACCTCGCCGAGACCCTTGATTACATCTGCTGCTCCGACGGCCTCCACATAGTAGGTGTGGGTGGAACCGTATGCGGGGTCAGCGATCCAGTCGTAGGAGATGGAACCGGTTCCGTCCCTGGACAGGGTGACAGTGGTGTAGCTGTCCTCCATCTTCTCGCCGTCGACGTAGAAGTAGACTCCGAACTCCTCGAGGTTGAGGGTGATGTCGTCCGCCTTCAGGTTGACGGTCAGCTTGATGGGGTTGACTGCCTTGAAGTCGTATCTGGCGCTTTCCTTCTTGACGTCGTCGTCGCCCTTCTTGAGCTCGAAGTCGACCACAAGGGTGTAGTTGCCTGCGGTTTTGGGAGCGGTCACGGTCAGCGTCCTCTCGACGCCGCTGGTCATGGATCCGGTGGACGGGGACACAGCGTTGGACTGCGTCTCGCCCGCCTTGTTGACGACCTTCGCGGAGTAGGAGATGGTCCTGCCTTCGTCCTGCTCGGAAAGCGTGTATTTCACTTTGAAGTCCTCGGATGTGGAGACCTTGAAGTAGTCGACCCCCTCGTGGGAGATCTCTGCGCCGGCCGCATCCAGGGAGGCACCCATCGGCGCAAAGCAGACGACTGCCGCGGCCAACAGGGCCAGGATTCCTAGGGTTACTTTATTCATCTGCGTGAGAACACCCCCCTCTTGGATCCCATCCAAACAATGAGGATGAGGAGCAGGATACTGACACCGAAGATGAACCAGACTCCTAGCGGGATGCCGGACTTCTGGTCAACGGCGGTGTCTCCGGACACGGTCATCGAGGTTACCTCGACGTTCATATCCGAAGGAGTGACGGACTTTCCGCTAACGATGGTGTTTCCGTTTCCATCGGTCGCGGTGACACTGATGCCTGCGGGCATGGACAGCGCACCGTCGGTCTTCATGACCTTGGCGTACACGACGTAGGAGGTCTTCGCAGGGATGATGAATGTGGATCCATTGTCCTTGATGAGGGCTCCGTTCTCGTTCATGAGCTTGACGGTGTATCCGCCTGTGATATTCACATTGATCGTGGCCTGGTTGGTCGCACCGTCGTTGATGAACGTCAGCGCGTACAGGTACTCGGATCCGGAGATCATGTCCTTGTTGTTGCACTCGGATGCGACCTTCATGGTGATGGGGGTCGTTCCGGGCACGTTTGTTCCGTCGATGATGTGGACGGTCTGAGATGTGGTTCCGTTGTAGTCGGAGACGATGAGGGTCATTCCGCTGGAAGCGATTCCGGTTCCCTCGGGCTGGTAGTTACCCTCGACGTCGACGGTCTCGGTGATGCCGGGGGCGACCTTGACCTGCACGGACTTCTTGAGGACCCATGCGGTTCCTGCGGTGACGGCGTACGTCTTCTCCGTGTCGGTGTTGTTGGTGATCGCCAGCTGGACCTTTCCGGTTCCGTTGTTGAAGTTGGCGGACAGGATGCGGGCCTCGAGGTCGTCATCGGTTCCGTCGACCGCACTGTCGTCGCTGACAACAGCGATGTTCACGATGCTTCCGGCCTTGAGACCGGTGGCGTCTGCGGATCCGGTGAATCCGTAGGTCTCTCCGTCGACAGTCTTGGTGAGGGTGACGGAGAACGTCGCTGCGGTCACATCCTCGGGGATATTGACCTTGAATGCTCCGCTGGAGACATCCGCGTTGACGATTGTGTCACCGTACTCCACACGGAGCTTGCCGTCTGCGACGACTCCGGTGTAACCGGTGATCTCCATGAGCTTGGCGGATGTGGTCATGTTGAGCGTGGGGATCTCGGGGGATCCGAACTCCCTGTAGACCGTCGCGTACTTGACGCATCCGGTGCTGCCGTTGCTGCTCTCGACGGTGTACTCGCAATCGTACTCGAAGTAGTACGTCTCTCCGTCCTGGTAGTAGGACTTGTCACCCTTGACGGTGATCGTGTCGAGCTCGGCCTTGGTGATCTTGACACCGAAGACCTCGGTAGCATTGAGTCCGGAGAAGCTGGTCTGTCCGGGGTACAGGTAGACTGTTCCGCTGAAGTAGTATCCGGTGGATCCCTCGACCTTCGCGGTGTACTGTCCGGGAGCGACGGAGACGGTCTGTCCCTTCGTTCCGGTGATCTTGTCTCCTCCTCCGTAGGGAGTGAGGGTGATGTCGTAGGGGAGCACGACGGATGCGGTTACCATGTTGGCTGCGGGGATCGTGACCGTCTTGGTGACGTTGGATGTTCCGTTGTCGATGGTCGCCTTCAGCGAGTCGTACTTGAATGCGGCGTTGTCGATCGCTCCGCCGTTGATCTTGACCTCGGCCGATGTGGCATCCCTGGGGATGACGAACTCAGTCTTTCCGGTGGCGTTGCTCATGCCGTAGACGTTGTAGACCCCGTTTCCGCTGTTGAACGAGAGTGTCTCGGGTGCGAAGGGGATGCTGACGTTGGACTTGCTGGTCTTGCTCGCATAGTTGTATGTGATCGTGACCTTCTTTCCGTCGACGAGGGACTTGCTGATGTCGCTCTTGTCGCCGGTGACGTTCACTTTATCGACGAGCACCTTGTTGCTGCTGTTGTAAGCATGCATGGTGTAGGTGCCTGCCATGAGGTAGACGGTGAACTTTCCGTCGGATGCGGCGGTGGTCCTGACATATCCTCCGTCGTCGTTGATGAAGTCGATGGTGGCTGCGGTGCCAACCGTTCCGGAGACCTTGTAGGCGTTTCCGGAGTTGATCTCGACGGTGCTGCCGGACTTGTAGGTCCCCATGTACACGGACCTTCCGTCGAATCCGTAGAAGGTGTAGAGGGATTCGGTTGCACCGATGGATATGGGGAGCCACTCCTGGGTTCCACCGTATGCGACGGTGCTGAAGGGTCCTCCGTAGACGGAGAACGTCACAGGCACATCGGGGATGCTGACCTGAGTAGCTTCGTATGCGGTGATGCTGACCGTCCTGTTGCTGGTGACGTTGAGGGACGTCGTGTTGAGCGCCCTGTATCCGCCGTAGACATCGACGGTGTATGTTCCGCTGGGGACGTAGACGACGGCCTTTCCGTCGGTGATCTCTGCCTCGTAGACGCTACCGTTGGACGAGTTGGTGGCCATGACGTAGCCGCTGGTCACGGACTGTCCGAAGTAGTCCACGACGGTCGCTGTGATCGTGTAGGACTTGGGCGAGACGGTGAGTCCGACGTTCTCTCCTGCGTACAGGCTGACGGTACCGGATGCGACTGCCGTTCCGGAATCGTCACGGAGCTCGTAGCTGTAGGATCCGGGTGTGATGAGGACGGACTTGCCCTGTGCATCCTTGGCGTCTGCGGACCTGACCTTGGCGAGGTCGGACTCGATGAAGATCTTGTTGCCGTTGTTCTCAAGGACGTACAAGTATCCATCCATGTCGATGCTGTTGCCGAGGACGATTACTCCCTCGAACTTGGCGGAGTCGATGACGACCTTGCTGCCGGTGATCTGTGTCTCCAGCTTGACGGAGCCGTTCTTGAAGACGACCATGTACTCAGAGTCGCTGGGGTAGATGGCGGAGTAGTTTCCGTTCGCATCGGTCTTCGTCTCGGAGTAGACGGTGTTGGTACCGTACTGACTGTTGTAGGATAGGACCTGGACCGTGATTCCCTGGAGAGGCTCTCCGGCCTCGTTGACGACCTGGTTGGATGCGAGTCCGTTGTCGTATCCGACATACTTGAGCATGATCATGGAGGACAGGTAGTTGATGAGTCCTCCCTCGGTGAGCTGGAGCTCCCTTGCCTTCTCGTAGGACATGTACTCCCATCCGGAGTCCACGGTGGTGGCGTTGGATGCGGGGTTGTACCTGACATACCAGCTGGAGACCTCGTATCCTGCGAGTCCGTATCCAGGCATAGCCTTGACGGAACCGTCGCTGGTGGTGAGGGCGTAGAGGTACGAGAACGAGGAGGTGTATCCTGCCTCTGCGGGCGAGGGTCCGATGAGCGCCTTCCACAGGAAGGTGTCGTAGAGGGCGTCCGTCGCGTACGCGGGATAGTAGTTGGAATAATATGTGATGTATGAGTAGTAATCGGTGGCCGCTCCGTAGCTGTCGGTGTTGTGTCCGGCGAAGTATGCTATGGTGGCCAGGGATGTTCCGTCGCCGTAGATCAGGGGGACCATGGATCCGTCCACAAGGTAGTATCCGATGTCCTGGTCGGCCTTGTCGCACACGGACTCGTATGTGTCCATGATGGCAGAGGTTCCCATTGCGGATGTGATGGCCTCGACGGATGCGAGGTACATCGCATTCTCGTCGGAGACGTTGGTTCCGATGCTTCCGTATGTGTCGGGGTCTGCGAGGACCACGGTCTTAGCGGTCGCAGGGTCCTTGATGAAGCTGTTGACGGTTCCGAAGACGTTCGCGTATCCGGTGAAGCTGGCGCTGAAGTCGGTGTTGGGGTTGGCCGCCATGACACGCACGATCTGCGCTGCGGTGGCACCTGCGCTTCCTTCCGCCAGATAGATCTGGGCGGCTGCGGACGCACCGTCTCCGTACATGTCGTTGACGGTGTTGAATCCGAGTGCCTGGATATCGGTCGCATTGTCGATCCAGGAGACGACTGCCTTGCTCTTGTCGCCGGTCTCGGTAAGGTCGTCGTAGATCTGGGTGACCGGGTATGCGTCGCCGGTCTCGATTGTGTATGTGGTGTTTCCGTATGCGAAGTATCCGTATGTCTCGTTGGAGGAGATACCGGCGTCGACCGCGTAGACGAATCCGGGGACGGCGACGAGGAACACCGCGACGAGGAGTGTGATGAAGGGCACGGGCTTGATGATCTTCCTGAAGATTCCGGGGAATCCGGCTCCCTTCATGTTGGCGAAGTATGCCTTGAGGTCGACCTTCCTGAGGACTCCGACGATGACCGCCGCGGATGCGAAGGCGTAGATGGGTCCGATGACGACTGCCGCTCCGACAGAGGACCAGGAGAAGATCCAGAGGACCAAGAGCCACATGGTGATGAACAGCTGCGTGTGGGAGCGGTCCTTCCTGGCGTACTTGTAGAACTCGTAGAGTCCAAGCGCGAAAGGCATCCACATGAGGAGCCATCCGTAGTAGGAGGACATCTTGGAGATGGAGATTCCGACGTTCGCGAGCTCATCCATGATGGGGTTGAAGAACGTGGAGTTTCCGAAGATGAGTGCTGTGCAGAGCTGGGGTGCGACGAAGTATAGCACGACTGCGATGACAGCGAACGCGATGATGAGTCCGGGCACGACGAAGATCCAGGGCTTGCTCTGGAGGGCCTTGAAGATGAATCCGAAGACTATCGCGATGACAGTGATGAGAACAGGTCCGGAGAAAACCGCATCCCAGAGGTTTGCAGGAATGTAATAGATTGCCGCGATCGCGACTCCGATCAGCATGACCAGGGAGTACGAGTAGAGCGTGACGCTGAAGTCCTTGGAGTTGAAACGGTCGATCAGCATCTGGATGACCATCGTGATGATGATCATGACCAGGAGTGCGCGGAATCCGTTCCAGGTCAGCGCGATGAGCGCGAGCAGAAGTCCTGCGACAATGACCTCCTTCTTTGCGAGAACGCCCTCGCCGACCTTCTTGGCCAGCTTGATGAGTGCGAAGAAGAAGAAAGCCACCAGGAATGCAGCAAAGCCGTATTCTGTTCCGTTGGAGAGGACGGTTGCGCTGATGGGCAACGCCATGAAGCCGTAGATGAATGCGGCGAGGAGTCCGACCTTGTAGTCCCTGAGCTCCTTTCCGATGAGGAAGACAGGAATAACGGTCAAGGCTCCGAAGATGGGTGCCAACACAGCCAGGGCGGTGGATGCGGAAGTCACCGATCCGAGACCAGCCGCGATGAAATCATAGAGCGGCGGGTTAACATTGAGTCCCCCGACAGGGTAATTGAGAGCCATATCGCTTCCGAGGACATAGCTTCCGTTGAGTATGCTTTCGACTACGTGCAGATGATATTGTGCTGCCGAACCCCCAGACAACGCGAAACCGCTGTCTGCGGAAACGCCGTAAGCGAACACGGTCCTCAACAAAATCGCAAGAACCGCGATCAAGCAAACGACAAGAGCACAGTGGTTCTGCAACCACCCTTTACCGCTTTCGCGGCCTACCCCTTCAGAAGGGGCGGTTGACTCTTTTCCGAATTTGCGCATTCTATAAGTCTCCGTCTTATGAATGGCGTTGATACTCGGTCGCATATTAAAACGTTTATGCGGGTAATTTATAATAATAATAAGAAAGCGACGGACATCAGAGGACGGTCCTGATGTCGTCGGCGAACGATTGGGCCGCTGACCGGGGGTCAGCGGAGCCATATATGGCGCGTCCGACGATGGCGTAGGTCGCTCCTGCCCTTATGGCATCGAACGCCTTTCCGCCCTGCACTCCTACTCCGGGGGACAGGATCTTGAGGTCGCCGATGATCCTGCGGATGTCCGCGATCCTCTCGGGACGGGTGGCGGGGGCGATGAATCCCTTGACGCCGCACTCCACGCCCAACCTGGCCATCTCCTCGGCGTGCTTGGCAGTGAACATCTTACCTCCAGGGTGGCTCATCTCTGTGACGGCATAGATCTCCGCATCGCCTGCGGCCTCCACGGCCGCTTTCAGGGAATCGTCGCCGGTGAACGCGTGGACGATGACGGCCGATGCCCCTCTGGACACGGCGTTCTCGACGATGAGCCTGGCGGTGTTGGGGATGTCCGCGACCTTGAAGTCGCAGATGACGTCGGTCATCTCGGACAGCTTCGTGATCATCTGGGGGCCTTCGGACAGGACCAGGGGCCAGTTTATCTTTATGGCGTCCACTATGTCGCCCACGGATTCGGCCACTGCAAGTGCCTTCTTTCCGTCAGTCTCGTCAAGGGCCAGTACCAGTCTGCTGTCCATCTTCATGCTAGGCCTATCCCCGACAGGGATTATAAACCATCGTCCCGTATGCCCCAGGCATGCTCAGGAAGATGGAGTGCGATTCCGCCTGCAACGGCCATGTGGCCGTAGGGTGCGAGCACTGTATGAACGGGTCCAAGATGGTCCTGCTGGTCACTGGACAATGCAAATGGAACTGCTTCTACTGCCCCGTCTCCCTGGAGAAGAAGGGGCTCGACGTCATATATGCCAACGAGGCGAAAGTGACCACCGATGAGGAGATCATCGCCGAGGCGGAATCCATCGATGCCACCGGCACCGGGATCACCGGAGGAGACCCCCTCCTGGTAATGGACCGCACGGTCCACATGATCGAGCTCCTGAAGGGAAGGTTCGGGAAGGAGCACCACATCCACCTGTACACCGCCACCCTGGACCCCGAGAAGGTCGCCAGGCTGGAGGCAGCAGGGTTGGATGAGATACGCTTCCACCCGCCAGTCTCAATGTGGACACGCATGTCCGAAACGAAACTGAAGGAGATAGTCAATTCCACGGAGATGGACGTCGGCATAGAGGTCCCTTCTATCCCCGGCATGGAGGATGAGCTGTCCGAGCTCGTCCAGTACGCTGATTCCGTCGGAATCGACTTCATCAACCTCAACGAGCTGGAGTTCTCGGAGAGCAACTGGGGCATGATGGCGGAGCATAATTTCGAGGTCAAGGACGACATTTCATCCGCCGTGCTCGGCGCCCATGAGACCGCGATAGCGGTCATGAAGAGGAACCGCAAGGCCAACATCCACCTCTGCTCGTCAGCATTCAAGGACGGGGTCCAACTCAGGAAGAGGTTGATCCGCCGTGCGGAGCACATCTGCACGGACTATCAGGCGATCACCGACGACGGCACCCTCGTGAGGGGATACGTGTACTCCGACGATCTCGATGCGGTGGTCGAAAAGCTCCGCGAACTAGATGTTCCAGATGAACTATTTTCGGTGCTCGAGAACAAGGTCGAGGTGGCCCCCTGGGTGCTCGAGGACATAGCCGACGACCTCGGTTACAAGTGCTACATATCCGAGCAGTACCCCACGGCGGACGGTCTCGAAGTGGAGCGCACGCCTCTGAATTGAACCAAGAATTAAGTGGTTTGAAGGTAAGAGGTTTGTTGAATTCCCGTCGGGCGATCGGCAGATCGTAGGGGGACGGTCAGTCTACGCTAAGGCTCTGGATCTCGTGATGCCTGTTCACGATGTCCCTGGCTATGCGCAGATTCTTTCCGGCCTTGCCAATCGCACGGCCCTTGAGTTTGGGATCCACGGTGACTGTTGCGTGAGTTATGTTTCCGCGCTGCTCGATAACGACCTTCTGAGGACCGTATATGTGGAACACATTCATGACGAACTGCTCCGGATCATCGGAATACTCCACGACCTGGATGTTCTTGCCGGTCTTATCCTTCAGCTTGATCACATGCTCTCCTTTCTTTCCGACAGCGATGTTACCCTGTCCTTTCTCAACGACGAACACGAGTTTGTCCTCGGTGTCCATGCAGTCGATGGCGTTGGCCTTGGTGATCTGCTCGAAAAGAGCGATGTACCTGAGCGTATCCTCGGTAAGTACGATATCAGCGGACATGGTCTCACAGCGTTAAGATGTTGGAGCTACCTTTGTCGATAATAGCAAGGGCAGAGACTGAGAATGGTTTTCCGCAAAGAGCACCGAGCTCCATGTTGTTACCTTCGTAGATGCGGACCTTTACGTTCGCATCCTTCAGCTCCTGGCAAGGGCAGTTCCTCGCGAGGATGATCATCTGCGCCTCTCCGGCCTTTACTGCTTTCATTGTCTGATCGAGTCCGAACTGCACCTTTCCGGTGGTGATAGCGGACTTCAAAGCTCTGCTTATGTCTACTTCGCTCATTCTTTATCCCCCTTCTTTTTGGGTGTGTAAATAAGGTTTACTGCACCGGTACCAAGCGTGACCGGCTGTCCAACTATGATGTTCTCGGTAACTCCCTCAAGGTGGTCGACCTCTCCTACCATAGCTGCGTGCAGAAGGTGCGCGGCAGTGATCTCGAAAGCCGCCCTGGCAAGTACCGAGGACTTCTTTCCAGACACTCCGTGCCTTCCGATGGCCTTCACATAACCGTCGTTGGTCATGAGATCGGCCACGAGCATGATGTGACGTATATCGACATCAAGACCCGCTTCTCCCAGAGTTCCCATTGCCTCGTGGATGATGGAGTTCCTGGCGGCCTCGATTCCGAGGACGTCGGCCACTTCCAATATGCTGTTTGTCATCACATTGGGTGCATCCACTCCGGTCACTGTAAGGACCTCTTTGAGGTTGCTTCCTTCGGTGACGATCTTCCAGTATCCCTCCGTCTTGGACAGGACGGCCCTGGTAATCCCGTCGATACCTTTGATCTTGGCGGTCTTGACGGAATCGTACATCACCTGGAGCTTCTTGTACGAAGGCTCGTCCGACTGGATGACGATGTCGTATCCCGACAGCTTCACCAGACCGCGGACGGCCTTGACCTTGTTCAATCTCTCCACCAGTTCCTCGACCTCGATGTGCCTCTCCTCCATCTTGCGGACGTCGGGTCTGACGATCAGCATCATGTTGGTGATATCGGTGTCGATGGTGGCGACATCCAGGATGGATGTCATCTCTATGTTCGATGCGACGAGACGTGCGACGTTCTCGTCCTGGGCTGCGATGCCCTCGAGCGGGATGTCCATCGAAGGAGTGCTGGGGATGCGCCTGGCATCCACGATCTCGATCAGACGGGGAAGTCCCTGGGTAACGTTGATGTTCGCGACTCCTGCGTAGTGGAAGGTACGCATGTTCATCTGGGTACCAGGCTCTCCGATGGAGTGCGCAGCCATGACTCCGGCAGACTCGTTCTGGTCCATCTTGTGCCTCTCGTACATGGCGCTGGCCCTTCTCAGGAGCTCCCTGCACTTGTCTTCGGAGACGTCATGCCCCTCGATGCGTGCGGCGATGTCCACGATGACCTTCATGGGCAGCTCGATCTTCTCCTCCTCGAGGTATCCCTTGAGCCTGAGCTCGGTGTCGTTGTAGACGTAGAAGTCCGTGACCTCCTCCATCTTGACGGGCTCGGGCTCCTCTACGACCTTCTTCTTCGATCTGCTGGATGTGGAGGAGCTCCTGACTGCTCCCAGCTTCTGGATGACGTCCTTGGCCTCATCCTCGCTGATTCCGAGCTTGACGATCTCCTCCTCTCCGGCGGTCCTGATGGCGTCCAGCGATGTGTACTGGGTGAGCAGCAGCGCAACGGTCTCCTCGTTGATGCCCCTCTTGATCAGGGCGTTCATTGTATCTTTCTTAGCCATTATCACTCACCTCCGCCGTCGTAATCGGTCTCGAAGTCGTCCATGTCCTCTCCTTCTCCCTCTTCCTCGATGTATTCCATCTCGTCCTTCTCGAGGGATCCGTAGTCTCCTCCGACGTCCTTCTCGTTGTCGTGGACGAACTCCTCCGACTCCTCTCCGAAGACCTCGAAGAACAGGTCGTCCAGATCGATGGCCTTACCCCTGACCGTCTTAGCGGGGTCGACACCGTCCTCTCCGTACCTGAACTGGATGACGGTTCCCACGGTGTTCCTGACCGTTCCGTCGGATGTCAGCTTGAGGTCCTCCAGAGCGGAGACGAGCCTCCTCTGCATGTATCCGGACCTGGAGGTACGGACCGCGGTATCGACCAGTCCCTCTCTTCCTCCCATCGCGTGGAAGAAGAACTCGGTGGGTGTCAATCCTGACTTGTACGAGTTGGAGCAGAATCCTTTGGCGTACGCGCCCAGGTCTCCCTTCTCGAAGTGGGAGAGCGTCCTGTCCCAGTATCCTCTGGACAGCCTCTCTCCACGCACGGCCTGCTGACCCACACAACCCGCCATCTGCGACAGGTTGAGCATGGATCCACGGGCTCCGGCCTTGGCCATGATGACCGCAGGGTTGTCCATTCCCAGGTACTTCCCTGCGATCTTTCCTGCCTCGTCACGGGCCTGTCCGAGGACCTGCATGACGCTGACCTCGAGGGTCTCCCTGAGGGAACGTCCGGGCATCTGCTGCAGTGTTCCGGCACGGTACGAGTCGACCAGCGCGGTCACCTTGTCGATGCATTCCTGGGTGTTGTTGTTGATCTGCAGGGATGCCTCCTTGGGGATGTCCTCGTCGCTGATACCCGTGCTGAATCCGTGGTTCATGAGGGCACCGAGGGCGAGCCTGGTGACCTGGTTGATGAACTGGGCGGCCCTTGCGGAGCCATAGTCGCGGGCGATACGGTCGAGGATCTTTCCCTTGCTGTTTCCGATGGCTTTGACATCGATGGTACCGCAGACGAGCTTTCCGTCGCGGATCTTGACGTATGCGTCGTACTCGCACTGGTCCTTCTTGCAGACGCCGCAGTTCTGGCAGATGTTCGCCTTGAAGCTGGTGTTGAAGTCCTTGGGGAGGACGGTGGAGAACAGCTGCTTGCCGGTCCAGTACCTCTCTTTGGTCTCCTCGTCGATGAAGGGCTCGGGCATCTCGATGTCGCTGAGCTTGAACATGATGTTCGCTGCTTCCTCCGCGTCGAAGCGGGGGTTGTTGTGCGTCAGGAAGTAAGCTCCCGTGATGTGGTCGTGGATGGCCCCGATGATGGGTCCTCCGTACCTGGGCGAGAGGATGTTCTCCTGCACCTGCATGATGATGCGTGCCTCTGCACGGGCCTCGTCGGACTGGAGGACGTGAAGGTTCATCTCGTCCCCGTCGAAGTCGGCGTTGTAGGGCGGACATACGCACAGGTTGAACCTGAAGGTCTTCCCTTCCATGACCTTGACGCGGTGCGCCATCATGGACATCCTGTGCAGCGAGGGCTGCCTGTTGAACAGGACGACATCTCCGTCGACGAGCTGTCTCTCGACGGTGTATCCGATGTCGAGGTTCTCCGCGACCTCCGCGGCGTTCCTCTCGGTGACCCTGATCTTCCTTCCGTCGGAACGGATGACGTAGTTCGCTCCGGGGACGTAGGGGAAGTCCAGCACGTCGGCCATGGGGCCGCGCCTGACGATCTCCCTGACCTTCTCGATGTTGTACTGGTTCACGCGGAGCGGGACCGTGAGCTCCCTGGCGGCGAATGTGGGGACACCCACATCGTTGATGGAGAGCAGCGGGTCGGGCGAGATGACCGTACGGGCCGAGAAGTTGACACGCTTTCCGGAAAGGTTGGATCTGAAACGTCCCTCCTTTCCCTTGAGCCTCTGCTCCAGGGTCTTCAGGGGACGTCCGGACCTGTGCCTCGCGGGCGGGATTCCGGATGTCTGGTTGTCAAAGTATGTGGTGACATGGTACTGGAGCAGCTCCCACAGATCCTCGACGATCAGCTGGGGCGCTCCCTGGTCACGGTTCTCTCTGAGCCTCTGGTTGATCCTGAGAACGTCGACCAGCTTGTGGGTCAGGTCATCCTCGGACTTGTCTCCTGCCTCCAGTGTGATGGAGGGCCTGACGGACACGGGAGGCACGGCGAGGACGGTGAGGACCATCCACTCGGGCCTGCATGTCTCGGGATCGATTCCGAGCGCCCTGAGATCCTCGTCGGGGATCCTCTCGAGCCTCTCGCGGACCTCCTTGGGGGTCAGCTTGTGGTTGTCCTCGACCTCCCTGAACGTGGTGGGCTTGTCGAGCTTGATCTTGATCTGGGCCTCGTTACAGTAAGGGCAGACGGCCTTTCCGGACGCGTCCTTGGCGGTGTCCTTCGTGAAGAGCTTCTTCTCGATGGTTCCTCCTCCGAGCTCCTCCATCTTCTCCATGCTCTCCATGCGGTCCTTGATCTGGTCCTCGGAGAGCATCAGCCTTCCGCACTTGCAGCACGTGGACTCGAGGAGCATCTTGATGTCCTTGATGAATCCGACATGGATGACGGGGAGGGCGAGCTCGATGTGTCCGAAGTGTCCGGGACACTCGTCGACCTTGCATCCGCAGGTCTTACAGCGGATTCCGGGCTCGATGACTCCCATGTGGGGGTCCATGAGTCCTCCGGGATAGGGATAGCCCTCGTCGTTGTAGGTGTCGGGGGTGATGACCTTGATCGCAGACATCTTCCTGATCTCCTCGGGGGAGAGGCAGGAGAACTTGATCGATCCGATTCTCTTGGTGATTCCGTATGTCATTTCAAATCCTCCAGCTGAAGCCTCATGGCCACACCAAGGGACAGCAACTCATCCATAAGCAGTTTGAAAGCGTATGATGTCTGCACCTGGTAGATGTTCGTGTTGTTCTTACATACAGGACAGTACAGGGATCCGTGCCTGTCCATGATGGCGATGTGTCCGCAGGACGGGTTGCCGCAGATCCACTGCTGGGTTCCGTCGGACTCGTCCAGGAGACGGTCCTTGATGACCATGGACACTCCGTGACCGATCAGACAGTCACGCTCCATCTCTCCGAACCTGAGACCTCCCTGCCTGGAACGTCCCTCGGTAGGCTGCCTGGTCAGGATCTGCACGGGTCCCCTGGACCTGACGTGCATCTTTCCGCTGACCATGTGGTGCAGCTTCTCGTAGAAGATGACTCCCGTGTACACATCGGCCTGGATCATCTTTCCGGTCCTTCCGTCGTACATGATCTCCTTACCGGTGTTCTTGAAACCGTTCCTGACGAGACCGTCGCGGATGGCCTCCTCGTTCTCTCCGGAGAAGGCGGTACCGTCGATGAAACGTCCCTCCATGGCTCCGACCTTACCCGCGATCATCTCGAGCACGTGCCCGATGGTCATACGAGAAGGGATTCCGTGGGGGTTGACGACGAGGTCGGGCGTGACTCCGTCGGCCGTGAAGGGCATGTCACACTGGTCGACGAGCCTTCCGACGACTCCCTTCTGTCCGAACCTGGAACAGAACTTGTCTCCGAGCTCGGGCACCCTCTGGTCCCTGACCTTGACACGGACGAGCTTGCGTCCGTCCAGGTCCTCTGTGATCATGACGGAGTCGACATAACCGCTCTCTCCGTGCCTGACGGTGACGGATGTCTCCCTCCTCTTCTGGGGTGTGAGGAAGTCGGTGTCCTCCTCATTAAATCTGGGAGGCGATGTCTTTCCGACGAGGACGTCGGAGCTTCCGACCCTGGATCCGGGAAGGATCAGACCATCATCTCCGAGCATGGAGTACTTGTCCTCCTCGCGTGCTCCGGTGACATCGGGCTGGGGGATCTCGAACGCGTCCTCGGTTCCTCCGGGGTAGCGGTGCTCCTCTGCGGAGTAGGACCTGAGGAAGGTGGACCTTCCGAGTCCCCTCTGGACGGAGCTCTTGTTCATGACGAGCGCATCCTCGATGTTGTATCCATGGTAGGAGAGGACGGCGATGCAGAAGTTCTGTCCTGCGGGCCTGTGCTCGTAATGCATGAAGTTCATGGTCTGGGTCTGGACCATGGGCCTCTGAGGGTAGTGCATCAGGTGGCCCCTTGTGTCGGGCCTCATCCTGTAGTTGGAGCATGAGATTCCCAGAGCCTGCTTACCCATTGCCGCACCCATTGTGATACGGGGTGCGGAGTTGTGCTCCGGATAGGGAACGATACCGCATCCGACTCCGATGATGATCATCGGGTCGACCTCCATATGGGTGTACTTGGGGTCGAGCTTGGTGGGGACGGTGAACTCCTCGCCGCACCACCTGCACTTGAGGACGGAGTCGCCCTCCTTGCCGGGGTTCATCCAGTCGGCGTCGGTGGGCGAGAGCGCGTGGTTGCAGCAGGGGCACCTGGAGGGGACGTCGTAGGGGTCGACGAGGACCAGCGTATCCTCCTCTTCCTCTGCATCGATCCACTCGATGATTCCCTCGCGGAACAGGTCGTTCCACTTGATCTTGTCCTCGCGGATTCCCTCGATGTGCTTCCTTGTGAGCGCGAGCCTTCCGTTCTTGACGATGAGCAGGGGCCTTCTGAGACGGCCCTCGTCGCAGTTGATGATGACCTCGTTGGTGTCCTGGTCGAAGCGGACGTTGATCTCTCCGGAGACCAGGCCGCATCTCCTGCGCTCCCTGATCTCGCTCACCAGTTTCTTTGCGTCGCTGTGCACTCCGACGAGGTCCCCGTTAACGAAGATACGGGTCTCGTCCACGGACTTGACGGTCTTGACTCCGAGCTCCCTGAGCATCCACTTGATGTCCATGTCGGGGATTCCCTCGGAGACCTCGATGATGAGGGCGGTGTTCTTCACCAGACCGCAGTTCTGTCCTTCGGGCGTCTCGGAAGGGCACAGTCTTCCCCACTGCGTGGGGTGCAGGTCACGGGCCTCGAAGTGGGGCTGGCTCCTGGTAAGGGACGATGTCACCCTCCTGAGGTGCGACATGGCGGACAGGTTGGATGTCCTGTCGAGCAGCTGCGACACTCCTGCGCGTCCTCCGACCCAGTTACCTGTGGCAAGAGCGTGGATCAGCTTGTGGGTCAGGAGCTCTGTCCTGATGGAGGAGCGGATGGTGTTGATGTCGAACTTGTCGTTCTTCTTCCTTCCCCAGCTCCTCTCCAGCTGGTACTTGAGGTCCTTCATGAGGCTGCTGAAGCTGGTCCTGAAGAGATCCTCCATGAGGTCTCCGGAGAGCTTGAGCCTCTTGTTAGCGTAATGGTCCTTGTCGTCCTCGTTCCTCTTCTCGAGAGAAAGCTCGAGGACTGAACGTGCGACACGGCCGAGGAAGATGGCCTTCTTGTTCCTGTCGGCCTTGGTGTCCCCGAGGTGGGGCAGGAGGGAGCGGTCCAGGATGGACTCGACCTTCTTAGTCCTGTACTCCTTCGCCTGACCGGCGGCGAAGTTCCTCTCGAGGAACAGGATCGCGTCCTCTTCGGAGTGGAATCCGTTGGGCGCGTATGTCTTCTTGTCGAAGGACGCTTCGATGTTGGCGTAGACCGTGTTCGCCATGAGCTCGTCGGACACGATGGTGTCGTAAATCTCCTGATCGGACTCCATGCCCAGCGCCTTCATGAGGGCGACGAGGGGTATGGAACCGGATACCGCGGGGACCGATACCGAGAGCATTCCGTCCTTCTTCTTCTCCACAAGTGTCAGAGCGCGGTAACCGTCCTTCTGTGAGAAGACCTTGGCAACTTCGACTGCCGCGCCGTATTTCTCGTTGTATTCGACCATGACCCTGTTGGGTGCCAGGTCTTCCAGTGTGATCAGGACCCTCTCGGTTCCGCCCACGATGAAGTATCCTCCGGGCTCCCTGGGGTCCTCCTTCTCCTTGATCAGCTCGGCCTCGTACTCCTCATCGGTGAGCTTGTGGTCGAGGTGGAACTCGAGGTTATCCCTGTGAAGACTGCATCCCTGGGACTTCACCATGATGGGCAGGTCTCCGACCCAGAGCCATCCGGAGTTCTCTCCGCTCTCAGGCTCCTGGCCGTCCTCGAGGATCTCGAAGAAAACCTCCACGCGGGAGGCGTAGTTGAACTTTCTGAGCCTGGCCTCCATGGGGGTGGTCCAGTGCTCGCAACCGTTGGCCTCTTTCACGTAGGGCTCCCCGACGCGGATGGTAGGCTTCGCGTTGACGTCGATGTGTCCGTCCTCGTCCCTCCTCCTTCCGATGCGGATCTCATAGTTCCTTCCGCCTGTCTTCTCCGGGTCCAGCTTGATGATTCCGCGCACCGCGTCATCGGTGGGGACCCTGATGTCGTCGACAATCCTCTGCATCCTGCTGTTGGGGTTGTCCTCGGATGCAAGGAAGTCGTTGAATGACGAGAGGTGGTGGTTGACGATGTTGTGCTCGTTGAAGTAAAGCTGCACTAGGTCCCTCATCTTCATCCCCTCGTAACGAGCCTATACGCCACGAATTCCTGGGCGGTCCTGCTCTTTC
Organism: Methanomassiliicoccaceae archaeon; assembly: GCA_016284295.1. Classification (GTDB taxonomy): domain Archaea; phylum Thermoplasmatota; class Thermoplasmata; order Methanomassiliicoccales; family Methanomethylophilaceae; genus Methanoprimaticola. The sequence continues at coordinate 24,006 of JAEEOP010000013.1, forward strand.
TTACAATTTTGATGACACGACCCTCATCGATGGGACCGTGGATGCTCTCCAGGACTTTGACTCCCGGGTCACTTTTCCTGATCTTAGGGAGCTGCTCCAATTTGATTCCCTTCCTATCGAGAACCGCCTGAGCCTCTTCCTCGGTCAAGAGATGGTGCTCAGGCACCAAACAGTGCTTGAGTACATTGAACGAGATGCTTTCTGTTGCCAAGTTTTCACCTACTTTTTTCCAGACCGGTCATCTGGGGAAGACGTTTGATTTTGAGAAAAAGTGTGTGCCTTTCCTCATACTTGATCTGCCGTCGATCTCTCATGAAGTCCATTGGCGGGCCTGAAGGGATTCGAACCCTTGGCAGCCTGATTAAAAGTCAGGTGCTCCACCTAGCTGAGCTACAGGCCCTTATGGATAGCGTTCAAGCTTGTAATTTCGGTGCAACATATAGTATTATAAAAGGGTTGCTTCCTCGTTAAGGACAGTAACGGGGATACAATGCGTTCTTCCATATAAGAACCCCTGTTCCGTAAGCGTTTTTTGGAGAGCGGGGCCGGAGGCCGGGCCTCCCTTCCCGGGATCGGTCCGTACTCCGGGACATCGGCATCCGCATTCAGTCTATGTCGGTCTCCTCGAACTGGCTGTCGTACAGGTCCTGGTAGAACCCGCCCTTAGCCAGCAGTTCGTCATGGGTGCCCTGCTCGATGATGCTTCCGTCCTTCATGACGATGATCAGGTCGGAGTTCTTGATGGTCGAGAGCCTGTGGGCGATCACGAAGGACGTCCTGTTCTCTGCGAGCCTGTCCATCGCGGCCTGGATTATCGCCTCGGTCCTGGTGTCGACCGAACTCGTGGCCTCGTCCAGGATCAGCATGGGCGAATCGTCGATCATCGCACGGGCGATGGTGAGCTGCTGCCTCTGGCCCACCGACAGGGAGTCGCTGTCCGTGAGGACGGTGTCGTAACCCTGCGGGAGGGTGGTTATGAAGTGGTGTATCCCCGCTGCGCGGCAGGCCTCCTCGACCATCTCGTCGGTGATGCCTTCTCTGCAATACACGATGTTCTCGCGTATCGTTCCCTCGAAGAGCCAGGTGTCCTGCAGCACCATGCAGAACTGGTCATGTACGACCTCTCTGGGAAGGTCCTTCGTGGACACCCCGTCAATGAGGATGTCGCCGCTGTCCACCTCGTAGAACCTCATGAGGAGGTTGACCATGGTGGTCTTACCGGCCCCGGTGGGACCGACGATTGCGACCTTCTGCCCGGGCTTGATGTCTGCGGAGAATCCATGGATGATCTCCTTGTCCGGGACGTATCCGAAGTGGACATCCTTGAACTCCACATGCCCCTCGGACCTGACGACCTTCCTCTCCTTGCCGGACTCGTCCTCGAACTCCTCCTCGTCGAGGAAAGCAAATACCCTCTCCGCTGCTGCGGCCACCGACTGCATGGTGGAGAGGCCCTGGGACATCTGCTGGAGAGGCTGGGTGAACAGCCTGATGTAGAGCATGAACGCCACGATGGTACCGATGCTGATCGCATCCTCTATCACCAATGTGGCGCCGACTATGCACACCATAACGTATCCGAAGTTGCCGATGAACGCCATCAGAGGCATCATCAGCCCTGCGAGGAACTGCGACATGAATCCGCTCCTCTGGAGGTCGTCGTTGATCCTGTCGAACTGCTCCTTGGCCTTCCTGTTACCGTTATAGGATGACACTATGGCGTGGTTGTTGTAGATCTCCGCTACATGCCCGTTCATCGCACCGAGGTTGTTCTGCTGGGCGGTGAAGTACCTCTGCGACCTGGACATGATGATTATCATCAGCACGAATCCGAACAGGGTGGACAGCACCGCGGTGGCCATCATGGTGAAGTCCGTCACGGCCATCATGACGATCGATCCGATGAACTGCGTTACCGCCGGAATCATGGTGCTGATGGCACGGTTCGAGTCCTGCCCGAGCGTGTCCGCATCGTTGGTGACGCGACTCATCAGGTCTCCGGACTTGGAGCTGTCGAAGTACCTCAGCTTGACACGGTCGATCTTCCTCGATATGTCGTCACGGAGGTTGCCTGCAGTCCTCTGGGTGACGGTGGCGAGAATGTATCCCTGCACCAGGGAGATGACCGCGCTGGCGGCGTAGATGATCAAGAGCCAGATGGCGATCTCCGCGACCGCCTCCATGTCTATGCTCGAGCCCGGCATCAGGCCGTCCTTGATCAGGTCGGTCATGTCCCTGAGCATGTTGGGGCCCAGGAGGATCAGCAATGTCCCTATGATGGACATCACGACCGCCGTGACGAACAACGGCCTGTAGCGGCCCATGTAGCGGAACAGCTTGCCCCAGGCGTCCTTGAAATCGTTGGGCTTCTCCTGAGGTGCGAACCTGTCGCGCTGCCTTCTCGACTGCCTCTCGCTCATCTCATCAACTCCTCCTCTGAGAGCTGGGATGCTGCGATCTGGTGGTACACCTCGCAGTTCTTCAATAGCTCGTGATGGGTGCCCATTCCGACCATCCTGCCCTCGTCGAGCACGATGATCCTGTCGGCATCCATGATCGTACCGATCCTCTGGGCCACGATTATGGTGGTGACCCCCGCCGTCTCCTTCCTCAGTTCGGATCTGAGGAGACGGTCTGTCCTGTAATCCAATGCGGAGAACGAATCGTCGAAGATGTAGATCTCCGGACGCTTGCACACCGCACGTGCAATGGAAATGCGCTGCTTCTGGCCGCCCGAGAGGTTCGTTCCGCCTTCGGCGACCTTTCCCTGATACTGCCCCTCGGTCCTCTCGACGAAGTCCCTGGCCTGTGCTATCTCCACGGCCTTCCTGACATCGTCCTCGGTGCGCTCCTCCTCGGTGCCGCCGTAGTTGACGTTGGATTCTATAGTGCCTGTGAACAGGGATGCCTTCTGGGGGACGTAGCCTATCTTACCGCGGAGGCTCTCGAGATTGTACTCCCTGATGTCGACGCCGTCGATCAGGATCTGGCCGTCGGTGACATCGTAGAAGCGCGGGATCAGGTTCACCAATGTACTCTTCCCGCTTCCGGTGGACCCTATGATCGCCAGCGTCTCGCCCTTGGAGAGCTCGAACGATATATCCGTGAGCGAATCATTGGCCGATTCGGGATATCTGAAGGACACGTTGCGGAATACTATCTCCCCTTCTCTTCCGTCGGGCGAATCCTCCACGGAACCGTCCTTCACGACGGGATCGGCGTTGATGACCTCTTCGATACGCTTGGCGGCGACCATGGCACGGGGAAGGATCATGAACACGATGATCAGCATCATGAACGCCCCTATCACCTGCATGGCGTAGGACGAGAATACGATCATGTCCGAGAACTCCGTGATCCTCTCCATCGGGGATTCCGTGGCGTTGATGATGACCGCTCCCAGCCAGTAGATGACCATGGACAGCACGCTCATTATGGTGGTCATCGCCGGGAAGAGGAAAGCGAAGGCACGGGTGATCTCCAGATGGGTGTTCGTCAGCTTCTCGTTGGCCTTCTCGAACCTCCTCTCCTGGAATCCCTCAGCGTTGTATGCGTGCACCACGCGTATCCCTGACAGACCCTCCTTGGTGATGCGGTTCACGTCGTCGTTCAGCCATTGGATCCTCTTGAAGCGCGGGAACACATACCATATGATGAGCGCTATGCAGCTCACCATGGCGACTATCGCAACGACCGTGGCGGATGTCCACTCCACATTCTTCGTGGAGATCTTCATGATCGCCCACACCGCCATGATCGGTGCTCTTATCATCACCATGAGTCCGATGGTGAACGCCATCTGGACCTGGTTGACGTCGTTGGTGGAACGTGTTATGAGACTGTAGATAGAGAATCTGTTCAGCTCGGTGGCTGAATACCTCTGGACGTTATCGAACTGGCGCTCACGGAGGGTCTTACCGAGATACGTTCCGATGTATGCGGCGATGAATCCGACGATCACTGCCATGACGAGGCTGCCGAATGCGCATGCGAGCATCCATTTGCCCTCCTCCATGACATCCTGAGAGGTGCCTCCGGTGGTCATGATGGTGGTTATCTTGTTCATGTACCCCGGGATCTCCAGCTCGAGATAGACCTGGAGGAACACGAATACCACAGTCGCGGCGAGCAGGGCCCAGTCGACCTTCCTCAGATACTTCAGTATCATTCCGCATCCTCCCTTATCACTTTCGAGACCTTTGAGATTATCACCTTGAGGACATCCCTCTCCTCGGGGGTGAGGTCCCTGAACATGGATGACCATGCATCCTCGATGATGCGCTTGGCCTTCCTGGCCGCTTCCTTCCCTTCTGGGGTGAGGGCGAGGCTGTATGCGTGGCCGTGCCCCCTGTTCTCGACCAGACCATCGTCTATCAGCTTCAGAACGGTGCGGGTGGCATGGGCCTTGTCCACCGACAGCATATCAGAGAGGTCCCTCATGGACGCCCCCTCGTTGTGGTATATGGCGCCCAGGAACTGCGCCCCGGCCACCGTCAGACCGATCTCCTCCAGCGGCCCTATCGTCCTCTTGTCCATGTAGGTCTTCATAAGCCTCGGACCGCAGCAATTCTCCAGAGTATCTTCCATCGGAAGAAGTTGAGTCGTCAACTTCTATAAAAAGACTGGCAGGGACGGTTCGTCTTCGGGAAAACATCGTCATGATCTGCGGAGGACCGCGGAGACCTTCTCGGACACCGACTGGAGGACTGCCATCTCCTCGGGGGTGAGGTCCTTCAGCAGCTCGTCCATCGCGTCGGAGTTGATGCGCACGGCCTTGTGTGTGACATCCTTGCCCTTATCGGTCAGCCTGAGGCTGTACTGATGGCCCTCGGCCGTGTTCTTCACCAGCCCCGACTCGATGAGCTTGGTAGCCATGCGGGTGGTGTGGGCCTTGTCGACCAGAAGACGCTCGGAGAGCTCCTTGAGGGATATCCCCTCGTGATGCAGTATCTCTATCAGAAAGATGGAGCTGGAGGGCGTGATGCCTATCCTCTCCAGTTCCGGCGCGGTGACCCTGTCCAGATACGCCTTCACCAGCCTGGGGCTAAGCACATGGCCGTGGGACATCCTCGCATCCTCCGCTTCAGGCGGTCTTCCTCGCGAAAATCAGGTATCCGGTGTGGCCCAGCATCTCGAATGACGGTCTGACCCCTCCCGGATGCACCTCTAGGCCGCGCTGCATGTTCTCCAGCGCATGCACATCGACGTATCCGTGCTCGCGCAGCGCGTTGACGATGGATTCAGCCTGGTTCATGTTGGGGACGTAGGCGCACAGCCTTCCTCCCGAGCGGAGATGACCTTCAAGGTTGCCCAGGGCCAGCCAGGGGTCGGGCATGTCCATGGTGAGAGCATCGGCCTTCCAGTCGACGTCCACATCCATGTCCCTCGCATCCCCTATCTGGTAGGACCAGTACTTGTGCAGCCCTACCCTGGAGACGTTCTTTCCCGCACGGACGGCATTCTCCTCCCTGAACTCCAATGTGAGGACCTGCCCCGTGGGCGCGACCGCATGCAGGAGAGCGGTGGTGAGTCCTCCGGAGCCTGCTCCGACCTCTATCACCTTGTCCCCGGCCTTGATGTCGCAGTGCATCAGGATGGTGGCCGCATCCTTGGCGGATATGATCTGGGCGCCCCTGTCGAGGGACTCCATGAGCTCCAGAACCCCGGGCCTGAAGATCCTGTAGTCGCGGCCGACTATCGTGACCTTCTCGCCCTCCTCGAGGTCCCTGAACTTCGATCCGTCGACGGCCCCGAGGGACTGGACCTTCATCATCCCGAAGGACAGCTTCATCCAGCTCCTCTTGCCGCCGGCATCCTCCAGATAGACCAGCTCACCCTCCTGGAACGACATGGTATCACATCGTGTGAGCCGCGTATGCGGGGGTGTCGGTGTCCTTTCCGCACATTATGCACTTGCCCTTGAACTCCTCTTTGAAGTAGGGCCTTCCGAGGATCTTGAATCCTGTGGTGTCCTCGAACTTGTGACCGCACTCGTCGCATCCGCACCATCCGAACCTGAGGATCTTGTCCTCGGGGATGTTCTCCATGGAATCGATGTCCTGCGTGCGCTGCTTCTGGATCTCGTTGGCCTTCGCGAACATGCAGTCGGAGATGTCGTCGAGGAGCATCTGGATGCCGGGCACTAGGTTGGCCAATGCGATAGTTCCCTTCTCGCCGCTGTCCCTCCTGAAGAACGACACGACCTGGTTCTCGATGTCGCGTCCTCCGAGCTCGAGCCTGAGGGGCACGCCCTTCATCTCCCACTCGTAGTACTTCGCGCCGGGACGGTCGTCGCGGTCGTCGAACTTGACCCTGAACCCTGCCTTCTCGAGGACGGACTCCATCTCTTTAGCAGCTGCCATGACGGCCTTCTGGTTGTCCTTCTTGAAGATGGGGATGAGCACGATCTGGAAGGGTGCGATACCTGGGGGCATGATGAGCCCCTGGTCGTCCCCGTGCACTCCGATGAGCGCCCCGACCAGCCTCTCGGACATGCCGTAGGTGGTCTGGTGGACGTACTTGTGCTCCCCGTTCTTGTCCTCGTAGGTGATCTCGTAGGGCTCGGAGAAGTTGGTCTTGTAATGGTGGATGGATCCCATCTGGAGGGTCCTTCCGTTGGGCATGGAGGTGTCGATACCGACGGTATAGTACGCTCCGGGGAACTTGTCCCAATCGGTACGGACCAGCAGCGTGTAGGGCAGGCAGATCTTCTTTGCGATCCTGGCGAGGATCTCGATGTCCTCGTCGACCTGCTTCTGCGCATCGTCGTAGTCGGTGTGGCAGGTGTGCGACTCGAAGAAGTGGATCTCGCGCACCCTTATGAACGGCCTGGTCTGCTTGGTCTCGTAGCGGAACGTGTTGACAATCTGGTAGGTCTTGAGAGGGAGGTCCTGATGGGACCTGATCCACAGGGCGAACATGGGGTACATGGCAGTCTCGGATGTGGGCCTGACGACAAGCCTCTCGTCGAGCTCGTCCAGTCCGGCGTGGGTCACCCAGTAGACCTCGCTGTCGAATCCCTTGATGTGCTCCTTCTCCTTCGCGAACTGACTCTCCGGGATCAGCAGGGGGAAGCACACCTCGTCGTGGTCGGTGGCGTCGAACTCCTCGCGTATGTAGGAGTCGATCTGCCTCATGATCCTCCATCCGTAGGGGGTCCAGACGTTCATCCCCTTGATGGGGTACCTCTTATCGGAAAGGCCTGCCTTCTCGACGATGTCCAAGTACCATTCCGCGAAATTGTCCTCTTTGTTGCTCATGAATCATCCCTTCCTGATTGCGTCCGCGACGAGCGCGGCGACGGATATGTCCGACTGGGAGCTCTCCAGGGTGTTGCAGCAGAGGACCTTGTCCAGTGCGCTGTGGGTGAGCTTGTCGATGGCGTTATTGACGAACACCCCGTGGGTGCATGCGACGGATACGCTCTTGGCGCCGGCGTCCCTGAGGGCCTGAGCGGCGGTCATGATCGTTCCTCCAGTGGAGATCATGTCGTCGACGATCAGGATGTTCTTGTCCCTGCAGTCCATGTGGGCGGGGGCGATCTTGACCTCGGTACCGGACAGACGGGTCTTGTTCAGGTGGTCGTAGGGCTTGCCCATCCTGTCACCCACGTCCTTGGCACGGTTGGCGGCACCGATGTCGGGCGAGAGGACCAGGTCGATTCCCTTGTCCTTAAAGAAGTCGGCGATGACGGGTGCGGCCTTCAGGTCGGTGTGCTTGCACTTGAAGGCGTCGAGGACGGCCTCCTTGTGGATGTCGATCGTGATGACATGGTCGCATGCCAGCGAATCGAGGAGTTTGCACATGAGTATGGCCGATGCGGGCTCGCCGGGATTGAACAGCCTGTCCTGCCTGGCGTATCCGAAGTACGGGATCACCAGCGTGACCTTCTTCGCCTTGAGTCCGGCAACGATGTCCTGGAGGAGGAACATCTCGACGAGCTTGTCGTCGGGGTATGTGTTCTGGACGATGATCACATCGTCGTTGAAATCCTCGCTGTCGACCCTGGTGTAGACCTCCCCGTCGGGGAACTTCTTCGTACCTGCCTGAATGTACCTGCATCCGAGCTCATCGGCGATCTGCTTCGCCAGAACCTCGGATGTGGACCCGCCAATAACTATCATGGAGAGAGGTTATCCCCTTCCCCTTAATAATATAGATGCGTGCGCGGGGAATCCGCTTTTATTCCACCAAGGGATGTGCATAGACATGGCGAAGAAGAACGTCACGGTCACGGACGTCTGCATGAGGGACTGCCTCGGAAGATTCGACAAGGTACGCCCGGATCTGGAGATCTCGGTGGCCGAGGGCGCCATGCTGAGGCCGCTTGCGGAGAGCGGCCTGGAGATGGTCGACTGCTACCGCACGGATGCGGGCAACTTCTGCAGGGACGGGGACTACGTCACGGCCTTCGCCGCCATCAACTACGCCCATGCCTGGATCGGATGCTTCCGCGACCTCGGACTGTTCAGGATGACGGATTACAGGGAGCTCTTCCTGGAGCTAGATTCCTCCGATTCGGATGTATCCGCGGTGATAACCGACGAGAGGATGGCCAAGTACCTGGACATCACGACGCGTGCCAGGAAGAAAGTCGTGATCGCGCCTCCGGTGAGATCGTTCGACAGGAAGCTGGCACTGGACTTCCTGGAGAGGTCCGACTCGTTCTTCAGGACCGCCGTGGGATACCGCAACGACGGCGATTATCTCAGAGCCTTCGCGGCCGTGAACTACTCACATGCGTGGCTAGACGGCGCCGCGAGGATGGGCCTCTTCGATGTCGACGGGGACGATGTCCTCTTCACCCTGTACGAGTGACGGTCGCCGGACCGCTGTACGGCGCTGATTGGAAGATCCTTCTGCCGGGGAACAGCCTCTCGGCCTCCTCGAATGGGATGTCGGAGTACACGCTGTTGCCGAGCATGCACATTCCGGCATGATATCCTTCTTCGTGTATGGTCTCCAACGCATCCATTATGGCATCCGACTCCAGACCTGTCGATGCCGAGAACCTGTTGGCCGATCTGTAGAAACCTTCGATCGTGCGGTCAGCCGCGAACATCTCCAGGCATTCGTCGGCCGATGCTGATATCCTCTCCACGGCGGACGGGTCGCTTAAGACCGAACCGGTAACGAGCGGGCCTCCGAGAACTATCAGGGACAGGCATGGCATGCTAATACCGGCATCCTCCGTGACACCGCCGAACCTCGGCGGACCGGGCACCGTCCTGACCGGCACGGCATATCCCGAATCTATCGCCAGGAGATCCCCCAGACCTCCCCCGTATCCGCATTCGGCCGTGTGTGTGGGCATGACGGGGTCGCCTCCGAACATCTCCGATAGGCACAGGCAGACGGCGAACGTCCCCGATGCGCTGGTGCCGAAGCCCTGCTCCATCGGGAGGTCGTGGAAGATCTCGATCTCCAGGCCCCCTTCGGGATGCATCATCTCGACGGCCGCCCTGGTGACGGCCGCATCGGATTCCTTGCCGTCTATCCTGATGGACACCTCGTTCCCCGGTACCGTCTCCACGGATGCTTTGCTGCCCATGTTCAGTCTGATCCCTGTTCCTCTGGACCCGGTCGTTCCGGGATCGGGACCCCTGTAGGGCCTGAATATACTGGAGATGTGCCCGGGGACGAAGGCCTCGGCCCTCATAGTCCTCCGAAGCAGAGGTCCAGTATGGTCTCGGACGTCTCGGTCTTGGTTCCCGACAGCACGTCAGTCCTGCCCTTGCGGACGAGTATGACCTTGGACTCGCACTTTCCTGCGGAGCTCGTGTCGTTCGCAACGACGGCGAACAGGCCGTACTCCTCCATGCGCTCCTCCGCCGCATCGACGAGATCCTCGTCGCTCAGACCGGACTCCGCCTTGAATCCTATGACCGTGCGGCATCTGTCCGTTATCAAAGGCAGCACCTTCGTCACCGGGATCAGGCCCAGGTCGAACCCTATCTCACTGGGGATCTTCCCTCCCTCGGGCTCCTCCGGCTTGAAATCTGAGAGCGCCGCAGGCACTATGACTATGTCGTGGTCGATGTCGTCGAGCATGCCGATCAGCTCGGAAACGCTGGAGAACCTCCTGACGTCCATGTAGCCCGGAAGCTGGACGCTGCATGCACCCATCCAGAGCTCCACGTCCGCCCCCTTCCTGAAGGCCGCCTCCGCGAGCTTCACTGCCATCAGTCCGGATGAGCGGTTCGTTATCACCCTCATGGAGTCTATGGCCTCCTCGCTGCGCCCTCCGATGATGAGGACCTTCTTCCCTCTGAGATAATCGTCCCCGACGATCCTCTCGACCGTCTCGATGACCTCCTCCTTGGATGCCACCTTCGCCCTCACGCCGTCGACGCGGGGGCCTATGAACGTCACTCCCCAGGACTTGAGCCTCTCGATGTTCTCGATCACGGCCGGGTTGTCGTACATCCCCTGGTGCATCGCAGGTGCTATAGCCACCGGTATCCCCTCTCCGAGGGCCACCGTGGCCATGGATGTGACCGGCGTGTCGTCTATGCCGTTCGCGATCTTGGATACCGTGTTCGCCGTTGCGGGGTATATCAGCAGCAGATCCGCCGAATCCCTGTCGCCCATCAGCGTGATGTGCTCCGTGAGCCCTGTGAGCTCGGTGATCGGCTGATTGCCGGATGCGAAATAGAGCGAATCCGGAGTGACGAGCTTCTGGGCCTCCTTCGTCATCACCGGTATGACCTCTGCTCCGCGCCTCACCAGACCTCTGATGAGACTGAAACATTCGACCGCCGCTATGCTCCCCGTGATACCGAGCACGATGACCTTCCCCATGAGGGAGTCGCCGTTCTCGCAGTATATCTCGTCTGCTGGATGTGTCATCTGATCACCCTGTCCAATATCGACATAGCTTCACTAAAAACCTCTTGCTCGGAACGGGATGAGTCAATGATGTTAAAACCGAATTCCTTTGCAAGGAAGAGGTAGTTGGAGCGCACCTGGTTCTGGAAATCCAGCCTCTCGAACTTGCTGATCTCCTCCCCCCTGGTCCCGACACGGCCCATGCCGATGGCCGGGTCGATGTCCAGCAGGATCGTGGCGTCCGGGATGCCTATGAACCGCCTGTTGATGTCGATGAGCCAGCCTCTGTCCGAGGAGTCTCCGTCCAGCTTCGCAGACTGGTAGGCCACGGTGGATGCGAAGTACCTGTCGCAGAGCACCACCTTGCCCTCGGAGACCATCTTCTCTATCTTCTCCGTGTGGTTGTTGCGGTCCGCGACGAACAGCAGCGCCTCGGTCCTCTGGGAGATGCTCCCGGCCTCTCCGCTGCGTATGAATGCGCCTATGCCCTCGTGCGTGGGCTCCGCTGTCACTACAATGTCGATGCCTCTGGACTCCAATGCTTTGGAGATGTTTCTACACAAGGTGGACTTGCCTGCTCCGTCCGCTCCTTCGATCACGATGAATGCTCCGCTCATTCGAACGTGAATGACGTCCATTTAAGATATAACCGTCGGATGGTTGCGGAGCCTGGCGAGCACGGTGTCCATAGATTCCACGTCCTTGCAGTACATACGTGCGAGGAACGCCATGTCCGAACGGACCCTGTCGTCGTATCCGACGCCGAGGGATGACAGGTTCTCCCTGAGCGAACGGGCCAGGCTGCCTCCCCTGCGGTCCCAATCGGTGAGTATCACCGCCTTCCGGCCGGACCTCCATGCGTATTCGGCGGCCCTGACGGGTCCGCCCTCGACCTGGATGGTGAAGAAATCGCCGTCGATATCCATGTTCCTGAGGGCGGCGACATCCTTCGCGCCCTCCACCAGGATCACGTGGTCCTGCGCAAGGGCCCTGAGCCTATCCAGGACCTCCTCCAGGCATTCAAGGCGCTAGACATCGTCCATCGCAGGGACCTCTCCAAGGCTTCGATTATCGACTTGGGGTCGCCGGATATGGTCACGATCTTCTGATGGCTGGTCATCCCCGCGGTCACCTTGGACTTGCAGCCGGTGACCTCGCGGAAATAGGACTCGACCTCCTTGTTGGCCCTGCCGTCGAGCGGAGGGGACCTAACCCTTAGGATGACCCTCTTCCTCCACTCATCGAATCCATCCAGGCCGGACCTGTTGGACCTGGGGGACACCAGGACATCCAGCTCCAGCCTGTCGCCCTTGTCCCTCGATACGTCCACGACCTTCATGGAACCCGTATCGGGGAATACTTAATTACATCTCTCGGTTATGGAGAAACGATGTGCCCTGTCCTGCAGCCGATGACCTTCGAGGAGCTTTCCCAAATACACCGGGAGGAGATGAAAGTCAAGGCTCTGACCAGCTGCAGACCCGACCTCTACAGGGCCATGGCGGACCTTCTGAACAGGCTCAGGAACGAATACACCAAGCAGATCTCCATAGATCCCGACTCGGTCATGAGCGAGGGCGCCAACCTCCACAGGAAGAATGCGGAGACCATAGCAAAGGTGATCATAAGCCTCAGGGCGAAGAAGATCGCCACGAAGGCCGTGCTTTCCGCCGACGGGGCGAACGAGGACCTAGGGTCGCTGACGCCCGAGGAGAGGGACTATTATTTCCAGCTGGTGGATGTCGCGAGGAGGCAGCTGTCCCTCGTGGACCGCTACAGGGGCAAGACCGTGGTGGACACCCACATAGACGACATCCCCCGCGTCCAGGACCCTGCGCCAGTGAAAGAACCTCTGCCGGACATCCCTGTGGACGAACCCATGCCCGCCGATGACGAGCCCTTCCCAATGGATGAGCCCGAGATGTTCGATGACATGGTCGTGGAGGAATCGTTCGACGACGTCCCCGAACCGGAGAGCGCCTCGCCCCAGGCGGTGGAACCCGAACCGGTGCAGACAGAGACTGAGGTCAAAAGCGACGACACTGTAGTGATACGCGTACTGGAGGACCTCCCGCCGTTCGTGGGTCCGGACAGGGACTACGACCTGCACAAAGAGGATGTGGTCACGCTTCCGAGGTCCATGGCGGAGCTTCTCGTCAGGACGGAGAAGGCGGTCCCGATCGTTCCCTCACTTTGATTATGCGGCTGTCACCCGGGAATTCCAACGAATCCACCTGGAAGCGCTTTATGCCCGTGATATCGGACACCGCCTGCCTCGCTATGTCCGGGGTGTTGTTGGTCTTGCTCAGATGGGCCAGGAAGATCTTGCGATGGTCGTTCTCCCCCATGGTACGCTTTATCGCCAGGCCGGTGTCGATGTTGTTCATGTGGCCGCGCTCGCTGCCGATGAGGGACTTCAGAGAATACGGATAGGGGCCGTTGACCAGCATGTCCAGGTCGTAGTTTGCCTCGACCACCGCCACATCGGACACCGCCAATGCATGCTCGATCTGGAATGAGAACTTCCCGGTGTCGGTGGCGACGAGGACCTTCTTGTCGTCCACCTCCGTGAAGTAGCAGTTGGGCTCCACGGCGTTGTGCGAGGTGGGCAGCGGAGTGACATGAAACTGGCCAATGTTGAGGTCCTGGTTGGACTTGTACACCCAATGCTGGACGTTGCCCAAATCCGATGCGTTGAACGTGGCCATGTTGGCCACCACGGGGACATCCAGCTTCCTGGCCGTCGCACCCGCGCCGGATACGTGGTCGGTGTGCTCATGGGTGACCAGGATCGCCTTCAGGGATTCCTTGTCGATACCGTGGCGGTCCATCAGGGAAAGTATGCGCTTGCAGCTGATCCCCGCGTCGATCATTATGGCTTCGCCGTCGGATTCTATGACGGTACAGTTCCCATCGCTGCCGCTGGCGAGTACGTGTACCTCCATACTTCAGACCTTTTTCTTGTAGAGCGAGAAGATGATGTCTCCCCTAGAGATGATACCGACGAGCACTCCCTTCTCGAGGACGGGGATGCGGTTGATGCCCATCTTGATCATGGTCCTGAGGACCTCCATGATGGGGGCGTCGGGGGAGGTGGTCATGACAGAGCGCACCATCAGAGTGGACATCTCGATGTTGGAGATCTCCTCTGAGGCCTGCTTGAGCTTGTCGTCGGGCTCGTCCAGGGCATCCATGGAGTATTCGAGGAGGCTTCCGTCTATGTTCTCCTTATCCATCTTGCTCTGGTACCTCATGATGACGGTCAGGATATCGTTCTCGCTCACGAAACCGAGGAGATGATTCCTGTTATCAACAACTGGCGCTCCGGAAACGTTCTCGAGAGCGAGCTTGGTCGCGGCCTTCTTGACCGTATCGGTAGGACGGAATGTCAGGACCTCCGTCGTCATCAGATCCCTAACTTTGAGCTTTGTCATCACCCCAGTTATCCAGTGGGGATGATATAAATGATTCCTCGGAGCGTCTGAAAGGGCTGAAAATGGGTTGAGAAGGACGGGGATCCGCCGTTCCCGTCCCGCTGCCTTGGCGTCTCAGTGCTTCTTTTGGATCTTGCCGTCCTTCTTCTGCCTGACCACGTTGGTGCCCTGGTTCTGGGCGACCTGCTTGGCATACTTCTCGGCCTCGGCCTTGGTGTCGAAGCGCTTGAGTGCCTTCTGGGCGTTGGCCTTCTTCACCTGCCATCCGCCGTCGGGATGAGGGGATACGAAGTAGGCGCCGTTGGTCTTCTTCAATGGATCCTCGGAGGCCTCCTCCGCCTTTGGCTTGGATTCCTTCTTGGGAACCTCCGTCTCGGGTGCGGGCTCGTCTGCCTTCTTCTCCTTCTTCTTGAACAATCCGAATGCCATGTTGGACGACATAGCATATGTCATGAAATATCTTTCAGATGCGTTTATGGATGATGCTGCCGATGGGACGGCGTATCGATAACATGTGATGCATGGCCTGGAGAATGCCATCGGACCCGGCCATGGTCAGAAAAGTGAAGGTAAGGTTTATGTATAAGAAGTCTCTAACGGGAATTCACTCAAGTGGGCCTGTAGCTCAGCTAGGTGGAGCACTCGACTCTTAATCGAGGTGCCAAGGGTTCGAATCCCTTCAGGCCCGCCACTTGTCTACCCAGATCTTCTCAAAAAATACTATTGTTTTGGAGTTTTGAGTACCTC
This sequence comes from Methanomassiliicoccaceae archaeon, assembly GCA_016284295.1. GTDB lineage: Archaea > Thermoplasmatota > Thermoplasmata > Methanomassiliicoccales > Methanomethylophilaceae > Methanoprimaticola. Next base: position 39,014 of record JAEEOP010000013.1, read on the forward strand.
GACGCCCCATATCGAGTGAGATTGCACCCGAACCTATCGAAGATTCGGGTGCGATTATCTCACTCAGATGCCTCCTGTGCATCCCAATATCTCTGCATATCGCGGGCAGCTTCATGCTCGTCCTTGTCGCAATAATCCTTCTAAGTGGTCGCCATCGTCGAATGCCCCATAACGAGAGAAACATCGTGCATGCTCTGACCCTCATTAATGGCCCTCTGACCGAATGTGCGTCTGCACTTCCTGAGTGTGTCCTTGTGCGGGATGCGCGGAGCGCCTCCCGCCTCGAAGACGCCTCTGAACGACGGCAGAAGCTTCACCAGGTCCTCGTACGACACGTCCAGGTACTCCTTCAGCACCAATAGTCCGAACTTCCATCTGTCACCGAAGATCCTGTTGCTGAACCTGGAGAAGTATTTAGGCATCTCCAGATGCTCCAGCACCGCCATGGCCGTAACCACCATCCCGGCCAGGAAGTCCCCCTCGTGCACATTCAAATCCGTCAAATACCAGCTGATCGTTTCAATTTCCGTCGGCACGGTCCATCCTCTGTTTGGACCGGGTCGTCCCCTGTCTCGGTTGTTTGGTAGACGTGCGAGAGAGGTGTTCCTTCTCCGGCCCCTTTCGATGTGAACCCGAATGCTTTTTATATTTTAATACTTGATATATATGAACGGCAGAGCCGTTCATTATAATCAAGTATTAACTTTGAATGAAAAAGTCCCGGGACAAAGAATGCTGCATTGAATCGAAAAAGATCAAAAACGGTTTCAATCGAGGGTTTCCTCAAAGCTGGACACGGCTAACAACTAAATAGCCCAGAGTAGTCCAAATCCTCAGGAACCGATTATCAGGAAACATTTTCTTCAGGGGTAATCAGATGAACACGAAAGGAATGACACTTCTCGCTGTGTTCGTGCTAGCATTATTCGGAGCCGTTATCATAGTGTCGGATGGCTATGATGCGGATAATGAGGGTCCGGTGATCGTGGACGTCGACCTGTATAAATTGGCGGCCGAGACTCCGGAGAAGGTCAAATTGAGATACTACGGCGATATGCCCACCGTCCCATACATAGGCATCTGTCAACTCTACAACATCTACCAGGACAAAGAAATGACCGTTACTGGCAGCGACGGGGTATATACAGTTGAGAATGAGAATGGTTCGGCCGTCATAGACCTCAACAAAGGGACCGTCTACAGCGAAGATTACAGAGAATTCAGCGAACTGTCTCTTGACGAATGGGTTGATGACCCACCCATTGTAAATACGGTTGCACATACGACCGAAGGTTCTAAAGCAGTGACCCTCAGGTACGCCGATTACAACATCAAGGCATATTACGACGACGGCGAGGTGTATTTCCCACTCGCGGCTGCAGCGAACATCTTCATGAGCACTTACGGCTTCATGATGATGTACGTTCCGGGCACTCCGGAGAGCTCGCCTTCGGTGCACATGATCAACAACACACTCCTCTACGGTGAGATAAAGATCTACACTCTCGCCTATTTGAACAGTTTGATCGCTCTGGCGAAATACGATCGCTCCGCGGATATGGCCAAATTCGCTTACGACGACCTCTGCTTCTACATGGATAACTTTTACGGCAAGGTCAGCTCGTCGGTGCTCGGCGAACAAATGAGGACGACGACCCTTGACACAATCCTCAGAACGAGCAACGATAGCAATCTGAAGCAGATCAGGGAATGGCTACTGTCCACTGACTTTGCCCAATACATCGCAGGGCTGATAGGTATCGGGGCGTACTTCCACGATAACGGGCACACGGTCATCGAAATCATGACCCCGCTGTTCATGGACGAGGAGATGTTCCCAGAACTGGCCAAGGATATAGCTGCCGAGCTCGAGAAGGTGAAGCTGCCAGAGAGTCCAGACCTGCATCAGAAGCAGGAGGATCTTAAGAAAGTCAGGGAAGCCGCATGGCCGACCGCGGTATTCCTGGGCGGCGAGGATACCTATTACGAGAAGGGGGACACAGCAGTCTTCTCATTCAACACTTTTGATGCGGATTTCAATGCATGGGCGGATTTCGTGCCCGGGAGCACGGAATATCCGGAAGATTCGATTGGCCATTTCATGAAAGCCCTGAACAAAGCGAAGTCGAATCCAGACATCAAGAACTTCGTGATTGATGTGAGTAGCAACAATGGCGGAACGGTCCTCGCCGTGATATTTATAAAATGCATGATAACAGGCAACCTCACGGATATTATCGAATTGGATGTACAGACTAGTTGCAAGACATTCTGGACCTACCACGCCGATACTAACCTCGATGGGAAGCTCGATGACGACGATCTCAAGAAGCAGTATGATTTCAATTTCGCTATGCTGACTAGCAGTGCCTCGTTCTCCAGTGCGAATATGCTTTCGGTGTATTCGAAGGAGGACGGGATAATGACCATCGGAGAGAGATCCGGCGGAGGGATTTGCTACCTAATGCTCGGAAGCACTGCCGATGGATTCTTCGGCTCGTACTCATCGTTTGAAACCACGGGTACTAAGAGTGGCAAAGACATGGAAGCGGGGGCGGAACCTGACAAGGTGCTCATCAATTCCTCGACCACGGACTACGCGGCCCTCTACGACATAGACGCCATCAGCAAAGCCATGAACGATTTCTATACAAAGAAGGAAGGCAACAGCACACCTATCTACATCGCTATCGCGATAGTGGTCCTGCTGGCCATAGTCGCCGTCGCATTCTATGTGAAGAAGAAGGGCACGGCTTGAAATCCCAGGGGACCCTCTGGGGCCCCCGTTCGGGACAAGGATGCATTTCAGTGAATTCGGAACAAGAGGGTTCTTCGAACATTGCGATGAGTTTGTATCTGCCTTGCCTGATGGTTACAATACCAACATAGGTGAGAACGGTGGCAAACTCTCCGGAGGCGAGAGGCAGAGGATATCGATCGCCCGTGCGATACTGAAGAATGCCCCTATCATCATAATGGATGAGGCAACAGCCTCCTTGGACACGGAATCAGAGAGCAGAGTGCAGGAGGCACTCTCCAGGCTGATAGCCGACAAGACCGTGGTGATTATCGCGCACCGTATGAGGACCGTCGAGGATGCCGACAAGATCGTTGTCCTGTCCGGCGGAAAGGTGGCGGAGATGGGAGCGCCATCGGAACTCAAGGAGGAGGGAGGTATCTTCTCAAGAATGGTGGACCTGCAGACCAATTCCGGTACTTGGAGCCTCTAAACCATTTAGGCGGGCGGCGCTCTGAAAGGGCGCTGCTCGCCAATTCGTCCTTCCTCGAAACTATTATTATAACACTTTTTGATGCTGGGGTCAAGAAGTGTGTTAAGCAATGGTTTCCCAGAGGTTGCAAACGGTCCCCGCGTCAGGGACGATAGCGATATCGAATCTCGTCAGCCAGATGAAGGCAGATGGTATCGACATAGTGTCCTTCTCCATGGGAGAACCCGATTTCACAACACCTTCCAACATCATCGATGCAGCATGCGACTCTCTGCATGCAGGTTTCACGCATTACACACCTTCTACCGGAATCCCCGAGCTCAGGAAGGCCATCGCGGATTATACGAAGAAGAACGACAATGTTCCGTGCGAGGCGAAGAATGTCCTCGTCACCCCTACCAAGCAGGCCATCTTCATGACCTGTCTGGCCTATATCGATCCCGGCGATGAGGTGATCCTTCCGGATCCGTCTTGGGTCTCTTAC
>JAEEOP010000014.1 GCA_016284295.1 Methanomassiliicoccaceae archaeon
GCGCGGATACAGGGATAAATCTTTCGCGATGTGAGGCGCCCCGAGCAGCGGGGTTATCGATGGCTCGAGCCGTATGATGCGAGAGTATCACGTACGGTTCCAAGAAGGGGGCTGACGGGTAACCGTCGGTTCCTATTCGACTTAAGATGTCTCCTATGGCATGTGTTCTAGATCCGGCGCACTTCCAGTCTTGTCATAAAGGCGTGCGGTTTCGAGTGTTTCACAGTGCTAGATCAGGTACTATAATATACAATCCTCATCGGTGCCAATATCGAGCATCGGGGTTGACAGAACCCCGGGCCAAGGTGATTTACATGGCGAATATCAAAAAACTCACATTGCTGCATTCCAACGACATGCACGGTGATTTCCTTGCGGAAAACGTGGATGCTAACCTCATCGGCGGCGTGTCGATGCTCTCCGGTTACATCAACAAGGTGAGGCAGGAGGAAAAGAATGTCATCTACGCCATAGCGGGTGACATGTTCAGAGGATCGATCATCGATTCGGAGTACCAGGGCATATCCACCATAGAGATCATGAACCTCCTCGGTCCGGATATCGTGACCCTCGGGAACCACGAGGTCGACTACGGTGTCGCCCATCTGCTCTTCTTGGAAAAATGCGCAGAGTTCCCCATAATCAACGCCAACCTCCATATCAAGACTAACAACGCACGTCTGTTCGAGCCTTGCCACATAATCCAAATCGACGGGATGAAGATCCTGTTCATCGGGATCCTCACGGAGAGTGTCCTATCCCAGTGCAAGACCGACGGGATCATAGGTACGTTCGTCAACGTGGAGGATGCCGCAATGGAAGTGGGCAGGATATGCAACACCTACAACGCCATGGACGTCGATTTCACCGTCCTGCTCACGCACATCGGTTTCGAGGAGGACAAGAAGCTGGCGGAGCTGCTCGACCCTTCATGGGGTGTCGACGTCATCATCGGGGGTCACTCGCACACGTTCCTTACAGAACCTTGCGTGGTCAACGGCATTCCGATAGTGCAGGCAGGAACGGGAACAGATCAAATCGGCCGCTTCGACATCCTGATAGATACAGACACCAACAGCATAAACTCGTACACCTGGGCCCCCATCCCGATCAATTCCGAAAACTGCCCCCGCGACACGGCCATCGAGGAGGTCATCGGAACGTATAAGGCTCGTACCGATGAGAAATACGGAAAGATCATCACCAAGTTCGTCAGGCAGCTGACCCACCCGTCGAGGATAAGGGAAACTGAGCTGGGTGACCTGTTCAGCGACGTCCTCAAGGAATCCCTCGGCGTCGACATATTCCTGCTCGGATCCGGCAGCATACGCAATGAGCAGCTTGGGCCGGTAGTCACCAAGGGCGACCTCCGCGAGTGCTTCCCCTACGATGACGCAGTTCATGTCGTCTATGTGACCGGCGGGCAACTCAAGCAGATGCTCAAGCGCATGATGCGGGACGAGGTGTTCGAAGGAGCCCACTGCGAGTTCTACCAGCTGTCCAAGGGGCTTGTGGTGGAATACGACCAGTCGTCACACTCCTACCTCAGGTTCGAGTTCGAGGGCGAGCCGGTGGACGACGACCGTGTGTTCACCGTAGGACTGCAGCATTTCCACTACCTGAACATCGAGAACACGTTCGGCATAAGTATCGATGAACTCCGCAAGAACCATGTGGACCGCGTGGTGGCCACCTCTTGCACCCAGGTCATCGAAGAGGCCCTTCAGGTGGGGCAGCACCAGAACGCTTCCGGCGAGGGGAGGCTGATACTCCACCTCAACAGGGACTGGGCTGCCACGAAGTCCGGGGTACGCCATAGGATCATCATCGACAGCGACACCGCTGGGGACGACGCTGCCGCCATCATACTGGCCGCGAAGTCCCCGTCGGTGGAGATCGTGGGAGTGACGGTCGCAGCCGGAAACGTCACCCTGGAGCAGGCGGCAGCCAACAGCATGGCATCGCTGGAGCTTGCCGGGTGCGATGCGCCCGTGTACCTCGGAGCGACGTGCCCGCTGTCCGGGGAGGACAAGGAGTGCTTCAGCGTGTACGGCAAGGACGGCATGGGCGAGGCGGACCTCATACACCCCAAGGGGAAGCCTCAGGAGAAGAACGCGGTCGACTTCATCCTCGACACCGTCAGTGCCAATCCCGGCGAGGTCGAGATAGTGGCACTGGGGCCGGTGACCAACATTGCCATGGCGATCATGAAGGACCGCGAGACGATGATGAAGGTCAAGCGCATCTGGTCTATGGGAACCGCCGGTTTCGGACCGGGCAATGCGACGCCTGTGGCGGAGTTCAACGTCTACAAGGATGCCCCGGCGTACAAGATTATGCTCGAACTGGGAGTCCCGATAACCGTTATCGGCCTGGACCAGGATGACGATCCCACATGGTCCGACGAGAAGAAGCTTGACGAGATGATGAACGGAAACGAGATCCAACGCTTCATATCCGTCGCCGTCCGCAAGCTCCTCGAGTTCAAGAAAGGCAACGGGATACCTGCCGTGGACCTCCCCGACGCCGTCGCGATGGGCTGCCTGGTATGGCCCGACTACGTGGAAGAGACCACCCAGTGTTACGGAAGCTGTATAACCGATCCGGGCGAGACGTATGGGATGGTGGTGTTCTACAAGGATGGGTTCACGTACGATTCAATGCCCAAGATCGGGAAGGCCAACATCTCCGTGGTCACCAAAGCCAAGAAGACCGAATTCGTCGACAGACTGAATGCGGCGTTCAAGTCCTGATGACAGGACGGCCGCCCGGGCGAAATCCGGACGGCCGTTCTAACCGTTTTGTCTTACATAATACACTTCTGCAGACCGGTCTTTCGCATAGATGATTGCCAATCGTCCGTCCCGTGAGTAGATCTTGCGTTCGCAGCATTGACATCCATCCTTGGAAAGGTCGGAAGGAAGACATAGATTCCTATCTGAGAACGGCCATCCGTACCGTCGTAGTACTGGTGATGTCACGGGTGATGATCTATGTCCCCCATAAACAGGAGAAGATGCACGGCATCGGCCGGAGGGACATGCTTTTCATCATCTTCTCGGGTTTGGCAACAGGACTCTCATGGATGTTCTTCTTCGGTGCACTTCAGATGGGTCTGGCAAGCATCATCATACCGATCGACAAGCTCAGCATACTGGTAACTATAATATTCTCATACCTTGTGTTCAAAGAGAGGCTATCTAAGAAGAGCGCAATCGGTCTAGTTGGCATAGCGGCTGGTACATTGTTGCTCCTTGTGTGAGGATGGCTCTCAGCGCATCGGAGAGAAGTGGAAGGAGATGATACTAAGGTACTTCACCTGGAAGGAATGGATGCTCACTGCATTCTGCGTGGTGTTCGTCATAGTCCAGGCGTACCTCGATCTCCGCATCCCTGAATACATGAGCGTCATAACCGACGCGATAGTGGACAACCAGGATCCTTCGGTGATCACCGGTTACGGAGTGCAGATGATCGCATGCTCCCTGCTGAGCATAGCCGCATCACTTCTGGGGACGATGATGGCCGTGAAGGCCGCCACGTCCTTGTGCTTCATGATCAGGGAGAGGCTGTTCGACAAGGTCAGCCAGTTCACCCCCGGGGACGTGGACAGCTTCTCCGTCGATTCCCTCATAACACGCAGCACCAACGACGTCACGCAGGTGCAGCAGTTCCTGACCAGGGCGATGCAGACGATCATCCTCGTCCCGATCATCACCGGCTGGGGTCTGATCAAGATATCGGGTTCCGAGTGGGAGTGGACCGCCGCCACCGTCATCGGGGTGGTGATCACAGTGCTGTCCATAACTCTGGTGATCTGGAAGACCCGCTCCGGATACAGGCGCATACCCATACTGACGGACCGCATCAACCACTATTCCCTCGAGCACCTGACGGGACTGAGGGTGGTAAGGGCCTACAACGCCGAGAGGTTCCAGGAGCGCAAGTTCGAGGAGGCCAGCGATGACATGATGTACAACTCCATGAACATCTGGAAGTACAGCTCCCTCACGCCGACGCTGTCGATGGGTACGAGCAACTTCCTGATGCTGGCGATCTACTGGGTCGGGATACTGCTCATCGCGGGCACCGATGACCCGGACCATCAGCTGGTGTTGTTCTCTGATATGATCGTCTTCTCCGCTTACGCGATCCAGATCCTCGGCGCGTTCATGAGGCTGGGGCTGATGATACAGTTCTCCACCAGGGCATTCGCCTCCATCGGGCGTGTGGAGGAACTCCTGAGATACGAGCCGGTCATCCCTGACGGGAGCTACAACGGCACCGGCGACGGCAGCGGTTCGATAGAGTTCGACAACGTCTCGTTCACCTATCCGGGGACCGACGTGGAGGTCCTCCACGACATATCGTTCAGGATCGATCCCGGGGAGACCGTGGCCATCATGGGCGCCACCGGTTCGGGCAAGAGCACGCTGGTCAATCTCATCATGCGTCTCTACAAATGCACCGAGGGGAAGGTCACCGTCAACGGGGTGGATGTGACCGAGTACGAGCGCAGGTCCCTGAACTCGCAGATAAGCTTCGTGCCCCAGACCAACACCATATTCACAGGAACGATAGAGTTCAACATCAACTACGGTTCAACCGCGCCGGAGAGGGACATGGACGACATCCACATGGCGGAGTCCATCGCCCAGGCCAGCGAGTTCATCGACGGCCTGGAGGGGAACGAGTCCTTCCAGCTGAACGAGGAGGGCCGCAACCTGTCTGGAGGACAGAGGCAGAGGATATCCATCGCCCGTGCGATCTGCAAGGACGCACCCATATGGATCCTGGACGACCCGTTCTCCGCATTGGACTTCATAACGGACAGCCGGCTCAGGTCCGCCATCAAGGAGTACCGCGACGCGCCCACCAAGATCTTCGTGGCTCAGAGGGTCGGGACCGTGATGGACTCCGACAAGATCATCGTGCTGGACGAGGGGCGCATCGTCGGCATAGGAAGGCATGAGGAACTGATGAAGAGTTGTAAATTGTACCGCGAGGTCGCGGAATCCCAGTTGACGGAGGCGGCGTGATGGCTAAGGATATCGACGACCGTCCAGAGAAGAGGAGGATCTGGCCCCACATCCTCAGGTTCATAGCCTATTCCAGGCCGTACCATCTCACCTTCGCGATGATCATAGCCTTCGACATAATCCTGATGGTCATGTCCATCTTGGCACCCAACTACCTGGGCTCCATAGCGGACTACGCCGCGGACTGCATAGAGTACGGAAGGAAGGTGATCCCGGACGAGGTCGTCCCCACGGTCTTACTGCTGGTGGCGATCTACGCCCTCATAATGATCATCGACAGGACCAAGGTCCTGGCCGAATGGAACACCGAGGAGAAGATAGGGAACATGGTCAGGAAGGACCTGTCCAGCAAGGTGTCCAGGATATCCGTCGGATCCTTGGACAAGATGCGCAAGGGGGATGTAATCAGCCGTTTCGTCAACGATGTGGACACCATCCGCCTGAGAAGCGTTGAGAGCATCACCAGGACATTCGAATCGGTGATCATGCTGGGTGGATGCGTGGCGATGATGGCCTACATCGACTGGAGGTTGATGCTCGCCGCCATGGTCCCGGTGGTATTCGGGTTCCTGTGCATGAGAGGAGTTGTAAGGATATCGCAGAAGTACTACCGCGCCCAGTCCAGGAACCTCGGAAGGATGAACACCGTCGTCGAGGAGACCTACAGGGGACTGAACGTGATAAGCCTGTACAACGGCCTAGAAGGGGTGAAGGACAGGTTCATGGAGGTCAACAAAGACCTTTACAAGGTGTCCTTCCGCTCCCGCATGATGGGGGAGCTGATGCCCAGCATCACCGGGCTTGTGAACAATCTCGGATACGTATCGGTCTGCATAACCGCTTCCCTGCTGATCCTCGACGGCTCGGCCACGTTCGGTACTCTGGTCGCATTCTTGGCTTATGTGAAGATATGCAACCGTCCGATGATGAACCTCTCCAATTCCCTCGGAGGGCTCCAGGAGGTCGCGGCCGCATCCGAGAGGATATTCGAGTTCCTCGACACGCCGGAGATGGACGACGAGAGCGGGAAGGGCATCATCGACGGCCCCGTGGAGGGCAGGGTTAGGTTCGAGGACGTGTGCTTCTCCTACGAGCCCGGCAACGAGGTCATCCACGATCTGAACCTCGATGTGATTCCCGGCATGAGGGTCGCGATAGTAGGTCCCACCGGGGCCGGCAAGACCACGATTTCCAATCTTCTGCTGAGATACTACGACCCGGATTCCGGGTCCATAACCCTGGACGGGAAGGACATCAGGGAGATCAGGCGCGAGGAGGTCAGGAGGCAGTTCGGCGTCGTCTTGCAGGATGTGTGGCTTTTCAAGGGGACGATCCGCCAGAACCTGGTCTTCGGCACCGAGGACGTCTCGGACGAGAGGATAATGGATGCCTGCAGGGCGGTCGGCCTGGAGCACTTCATATCGTCCCACAAGGATGGTCTGGACATGCCCATAGCCAACCCGGATTCGCTGTCATCCGGCCAGAGGCAGCAGATATCCATCGCTAGGGCGATCATCAAGGACGCCCCGATGCTCATAATGGACGAGGCCACGAGCTCGGTGGACACCAGGACTGAAGGCGTGATACAGGATGCGATGGACCGTCTGATGAAAGGGAGGACGTCCTTCATCATCGCCCACCGCCTGTCGACGATCAAGAGCGCCGATCATATCATAGTCATCAGGAAGGGCGAGATAATAGAGCGCGGCACCCACGAGGAGCTCCTTTCCAAAGGGGGATTCTACCGCAGCCTGTACGACAGCCAGTTCGAGTTCTGCGAATGATGTCTGCGCTCACTTCTCGATGGCCACTTCCACCGTCTTCATCCAGACGCCGATCCCTACGCGTATCGCATCGCGCATGCCCTGTTGTTTGGAGTAGCCTTTCGATTCGATTTGCCTGAGGCCCTCCTTTGCAAGTGCATGAAGGTCTGTGCCTTCCTTCCTCGTGGATTTGACTTCGATGATTATCGGGCGAGACCTGTCCGATCCCGGGAAGCATATGTCTGTCCTCCCGATGCCGAAGGGCTGTTCCTCTTTGGCCGTGTGCAATGGGTCCATGAGGTAGGCCATGAACACGTCGCGGTACTTGTTGTGCAACTCGGTGTCGTTGGCGGCCTTTACCCAATCTTCATCCATTGCGAGCCCGCTGAGCATGGATTCAAGGTTATCCTTCAGGACATCCGGGTCGACATCACATATCGCATCCACGGCCCTTTGGACATATGTATCCACATCCGTTGCGCGTTTGACGATCGTATCGAAAGTGTAAGATACCTCCTTGTTCACCATGCTGACAGTGCATAGCGACTTTCCGCCAACCTGCTCCATGGTGTCGATGGTCTTCAGGTATCCTGACATCGCCAAGTATGAGTAGATCAGGGACGGATCAGCACCCGGCCTGAGGATATCCGGATAAGCGATGGCTGTATCGATGGGGGATTCAATGGCCCTCTTCCCTTCAGATATCTCCTTCAGGTTCTGCAAAGTCTCGCGGCTCATGGACGCGATGAGGTCCTCTGACAGCCCTCCTCCAGTCATGTTGACCCAATACGCTTTTGGTACGCATCCTTTTTTCAGATACATGATAACGCTGTATGGGTTGTACACTTCTTTGTCACCAAAGCGGTACCCGTCATACCACTCCCTGATTTCAGATATCTTCTCGGGGGGATTGCCTGTTTCTTTCAGGAGCCGGATAACCTCTTCTTCCGTGAAACCGAAGAACTCATCACCTTGTTTATCCAGTATGCTGCAGACTGATGCATTGTTGAAACTGCTTAACATGCTTGTCTTGGCCAGTGGCATTATTCCAGTTACTACACCGAATTGGATGTCTTCATTGAATTTGAAGGACTGTTCCATGAACGGGCCCAACAGCTGTATGATTTCATCGAATTTCGTTCTTGAATGTATGTTTTGTATGCAGTGGTCATATTCATCCACAAGGATTATGGTCTTTTTACCGAAAACATCGCGGTAAATTGCGCAAAGGGTCCGGATGAATTTTCTGACCTCGACAGGATTCAATTGGGACGCGTACGCTCTTGAGATGATCGCCTTATCTTCCGGCCTTACATTGTGTCCTTCTAGGATGATATTTGCATCCCTAGCTACTGAGGCAATCATGTTGGACAAGCTATACTCAAACATTTCCGAAGAAGAACTGGCTAGATCGCCAAAGTTCATCCATATCACAGGATATGCGTTCTTGAACTCTTCGCACTTGTCACAGGTTTCGATGTACAGTCCCTTGAAGATATCCTCTTCATCTATGTACTTCATGTTGAAGTAGTAATTGAGCATCGATAGGTTGGTTGACTTACCGAACCTTCTCGGTCTGGTATAAAGGAAGGTCTTGTTCACAGCTTTGCAGACATCCGCAATCATCATGGTTTTGTCTACAAAGTAGTGATCTCCTGTGACCATCGCCTTGAAGTCAAAGGTGCCTTCAGGATACTCCTTCCCTATCATATGGTTAAGATGATTGATGTTCTTGATAAGGGTATCGCGCAACTGTTTGTTGCGCTAATGTTGCGCTAAGACAGCCAGTTCGAGTTCTGCGAATGAATCGTTGCCGGCCGTTCCGAAGGACCGTGGGAAATATGCATATATCCTTGAGGATACTGGAACGCACATGAGGCTCATCATCTACACGGGTAAGGGCGGTGTCGGGAAGACATCCGCCTCTGCGGCAACAGCATACAGACTATCCAAGCTCGGATACCGCACCCTGCTGATGAGCACAGATTCGGCGCACTCCCTGGGGGACTCTCTCGGGACGGACCTTGGTGTGGACATCTGCCACGTGTCCGACAACTTCGATGCGCTGGAGATAGACATCATCCATGAGATGAAGACCAAGTGGTCGGACATACAGTCGTATGTGACTGATTTCATGGTCTCCCAGGGCATGGGCAACATCACCGCCGAGGAGATGGCCATATTCCCGGGCATGGAGATGATCTCAGCACTGTTCTACGTCAACCAGTTCTACGAGAGCGGGGAGTACGACGTCATAGTGATGGACACCGCCCCCACCGGCGAGACCCTCAGGCTCCTGAGCCTGCCCGAGGCCGCCAACTGGTATGTGATGAGGTTCTACGGCACGTTCAAGAAGATGATCGCCCTGGCCCGCGCCACGTTCGGGAAGCTGTCGTCCGTTCCGCTGCCTTCGGCGGACGTCATGGACAGCATAGACGAGCTGAAGGACACCCTGCAGAACGTCAGCAAGATCCTGGACGATCCCAAGTGCACCACGGTGAGGCTTGTCCTCAACCCTGAGCAGATGGTCATCAAGGAGACCATGCGCGCCTACACCTACCTGAGCCTGTACAACAGGAACGTGGAGATGCTGCTTGTGAACAAGGTCATGACGGACGAGATGCTCAGCACCGACCACTTCAAGGACAAGAGGGAGGAGCAGGCCCACCACCTTAAGGAGATCCACGACGCCTTCGACCCGATGGAGATCAAGCTCTGCCACCTCAGGTATACGGAGCTCCGCGGCCTGGCGATGCTGGAGTACATGGCGGAGGAGATCTACGGGCAGGAGGATCCGTCGAAGGTCTACTCCTCGGAGAGCCCCATGAGCTTCCGCACGGACGACGGCATGGACCTTCTGGTCATGAAGATGCCCTTCATCGAGGCATCCCAGGTGGAGCTGTTCCGCGTGGATGCGACGACCATGATGGTGCATGTTGGCAGCCAGAAGCGCAACATCCACCTGCCGGATTCCCTGATATCGGCCAAGGTGTTGGGCGCAGATTTCATAGATAATGAACTCGTTATCAAGTTCAAGAGGGAATGACCATGGCCACAGACGAGGAGATAGACAGATTCGTAGCGGATAACAGGGAGCTCATCGAGAGGATGATGCACACCCAGAAGGAAGGCATCCAGGCGGCCTCAGAGATCGGCAAGGAGATGACGACCACTGCAATAGAGTCGACGATCATGGCCGCCGACATCGTGAGGAAGCAGAGCGAGGAGTTCGTCAAGTCCACCTACAGGACCATCACGAACCCCATCGTCCAGAGGCACTTCATGAACGCCGGACTTGAGTTCATCGCAGGCCTTTCGGCATTGGCCGAGGCCGCGCCCATGCCCGGAGTGATGAAGGACACCGCCCGCGACTTCGAGAGGAACCTCAAGAGCGCCGCATGCAGGGCCAACAAGGATTGCCCCGCAAAGGTCAAGGCCGCTCCCGTCGAGGAGAAGCCTGCCGGGGAGCCCGCCGGGGACGACAGCAAGATCAAGATCAATCCCGCTCCGGAAGGGACATCCGCCCAGTGACATGGTCGACACGGTCCTGATGGGCAGGGCCTTCTTCGAAGGCGAGCTGCGGTACACCGAGATAGGCATAGAGGACGGGAAGATAGTCGCCATCGGCAGCTATGTCCCCGGAGGCGAGGAGAGGGTCGAGCTCGGGACGAGCATGACGGTCCTCCCCGGATTCGTCGATCCCCATGTGCATCTGCGCGATCCCGGGATGACGCAGAAGGAAGATTTCTCGACAGGCACGCTGGCGGCGGTGCACGCGGGTGTGACGACCGTTCTGGACATGCCCAACACGAAGCCTGCGGTGTACAACCTCGACACCCTGATGGACAAGAAATCGCATGTCAAAGGCAGGTCCTATGTGGATTACGGCCTCTTCGCGGCCGTAACACCGGAGACCAACGCGGCGATGATCGCCAGGTACGTTCCCGGATTCAAGCTCTTCATGGGATCCACCACCGGGAACATCCTCCTGAACGACGACGAGGAGCTGGTCCCCGCCGTGTCCGACGCATTGGCAACCGGGAAGAGGGTCAGCGTCCACGCGGAGGACGATTCTATGATCCTGAAGGAGCCCGAGAGGTGCACCAGGGATCATCTGAGGAACCGCCCGGCGGAGGCGGAGCACAATGCCATCAGGAGATTGGCTAAGCATTTCAAGGGCAGGAACATCAACATCTGCCACATAACCACGCCCGAGGGCCTGGACCTGGCCAAGGCAGCGGGCTTCACCACGGAGGTCACGATGCACCATCTCATGTTCGAGGTGGACCGCTTCAGCGACGCATTCTACAAGGTGAACCCTCCGATACGCGACATCGCCACCCGCGATGCGCTCTACAAGCGCTTCCTCAACGGGGAGATGACCATGTTCGGCACCGACCATGCTCCTCACACCCTGTCGGAGAAATCCCAGGAGTTCGACGCTGCCCCCGGAGGGATGCCAGGTGTGGAGACCGCCATGCCGATGGTCATGAACATGGTACGCAAAGGCATCATTCCCATGTCGCAGGCCGTGACCATGGGCGCCATCGCGCCAGGGAGGGCGTTCTCGCTCCCGAAGGGGGAGCTGAAGGTCGGCATGGATGCCGATCTGGCCATATTCGACATGAGGAAATCGACCATTATAGACGTGAAGAGGCTCCACAGCAAGTGCGGCCATAGCCAGTATGGCGGCATGGAGGCCGTCTTCCCGGACACAGTATTTATAAGAGGAGAGATACAGGTCGAGGATGGAGAGTTCTGCGGGGAGCGCAGAGGGGTCGATATCTTTGGCTGACTACGAGGTTGATTATTCCGAGATCATGGGAAGACTGGTGTCCTGCCCGGAGGAGTGCGGTATGTGCTGCCTCTGCCAGCCGGAGGTCCTTCCCGAGGAGCGTCCGTTCTTCAAGAAGAACTACCCCCAGTTCCTGGTGAGGACCAAGGGCCCCCAGCCGTACAACGCCCTGGCCTTGAAGAAGGGATGCGGGTCCTGCGTGTTCCTGGAGAACAGGAGATGCAAGGTCTACGACCACAGGACAGCGTACTGCAGGCAGTTCCCGTACCACATCTATGCCAGCGACAAGGTGAAGGTGGAGCTGGACCTCTCCTGCAGGGGGGCATGGACCGGCAAGGGAAACGACGCCGTCGCCGAAGCTAAAGAATTGATCAAGGCGGCGGACTCCAGGATAATCGAAGCATTGGAGCAGTCCAAGGCGGTCTACCATGAATTCTATATGAACTGCAAGGAGGCAGGCGTCTACCAGGACCCGTCGATGCTGCGTATGACTGTATCAGAGAATGCCAGCATGTTCGCCGATCTGGGATACTTGAGCCGTATCATGGACCTTTCCACGATCGAACCGGTCATGGCGATCGCCGGCATACGCCCGGAGACGCAGCTGGACATGGAATCCCTGGAGGAGGCCGGAAGGGAGCTGGCTATGGATTCGATGTCCTCGTCGGACCCGCTCAGCGTTCCGGTCTATTGCGACAGCCAGTGGAACTGGAACATGTTCATGGCCAAGGACGGTAGGATCGAATGGCTCGTCATGGACGACGACGGCGAGATGCACCACAAGGAGTACGCCGAGGCGACGGACATTAAGCTGAAGGTCCCGGATGCGGAGGGGACCAAGGTCCTCATCGATTACATCAACACCCTGAACCAGAGGGACAGCTTCATGGGCAGCGTGTTCTCTATGATGGACCAGAACGGCTACGAGGACGATATGACCAATGCGTACTTCGGCAGCCTCGCGGTGACCGTGATGGACCTGCTTTGGAGGATGTCGATGCTCGATCACTTCATGCACATCGGCACCGGCGCCGACGGCGTGAGGGAAGCCATAATATTCTACGACATGGACCGTCTGGATGCACCCGCGATAGGCGCTTTCGTCTGATGCACGCACACGATACCTTAAAATACAGTTTGCTTATAGGTGTCGAATCGGTAGCACACATTGTCTATGTTGGACGTTCCCGAAGACGTCCTGAGACGGTGATGTGCGGTTGTCCGCGGGGACAATGAAAATCACAATCCAAAGGAGATATCTAAAATGTCAGGAGCAGGAACACCGGCACAGGGAAGGCACAACAAGTACAAGACCCACATCCCCTGCCGCAGGTGCGGAAAGCGCGCCTACCACGTCAGGAAGGGAGTCTGTGCTTCATGCGGTTACGGAAGGACCGCAAAGATGAGAACATACGCTTGGGCCAAACTCCGCGAGTGATCCAAGATGGCCGGACCGAATCATAGTTGCGGCGTAGTTGCGATATCAGCTGATTACGACGTTGCATCTGATTTGTACACGGCCTTGATGATTATCCAGCACCGCGGACAGGAAAGTGCGGGAATCTCGGTATACAACGGGGCGGCCATCAGGACCATCAAGGGTCAGGGGCTCGTCAACGATGCTATACCGACAGGTTCCCTTTCTAAATTGCCCGGCAAGTCCGGGATAGGCCATGTCAGGTACGCGACGATGGGCGCCAACGGTTATGAGAACGCCCAGCCGCTGAATGTGGCCACCAACTTCGGTGACATCGCCATCGCGCACAACGGCGAGCTCACCAACTACAAGGAGCTCAGGGACAAGTACATGAAGGAGGGTTGGGTCTTCTTCACCCAGTCCGACAGCGAACTCATCCTCAAGCTCCTGGGGCAGTACCTTGTCAGATACGACCCGATCGACGCCATCCACAAGGTCATGGATGAGCTGGACGGAGCGTATTCCGTCGTCTTCACGATAAACGGAAGGACGTTCGGTTTCAGGGACAGGTATGCGTTCAGGCCCCTCATCCTCGGAAAGCTCGACGGAGGATACATACTGGTCTCCGAGAGCTCGGCCATCGAGGCCCTCAAGGGAGAGGTCATAAGGGACGTTCAGCCCGGGGAGATCTGCGAGATCACCAACAATTCTTACAAGTTCACACCCAGCGAGGTGCCGCATTCCCGTGCCCACTGCATGTTCGAGTGGGTGTACTTCGCCAGGCCCGACTCCGTCATCGACGGAAGGACCGTGTACGATGTGCGCAGGGAGATCGGAAGGATCCTTGCGAAGGAGTGCCCTGCGGATGTCGATTTCGTCATGCCTATTCCTGATTCGGGACGTGCGCACGCCATCGGATACGCCATCGAGGCAGGCATCCCGTACGAAGAGGGATTCATGAAGAACCGTGCGGCGGGAAGGACGTTCATCCTCCCGGAGCAGAAGCTCAGGGAGTCTGCCGTGTCGATGAAGATGATCCCCATCAGGAGCGCAGTCAAGGGCAAGAGGGTCCTGATCATCGACGACAGCATCGTGAGAGGAACGACCCTGAAGATCCTCATCGGCATGCTCAGGGATGCGGGAGCGAAGGAGGTCCACGTCCGTATCGGATGCCCCCCGGTCATCGCCCCGTGCTTCTACGGCGTCGACATGAAGACCAGGGACCAGTTCATCGCCAACAAGCACACCGTCGACGAGATCCGTGAGATCATCGGAGCGGACAGCCTCGGGTACATCAGCCTGGAAGGGCTGGTTGAGGCCATCGGTTTCGATGCCGACGAGCTCTGTCTGGCATGCGTCAACAACAAGTATCCCACCAAGATCGAGGGTGAGGAATACAGATTCGACGCTGAGTGAAGCCGGCGCAATCCAAAGGTTTAATTACAACAAGTATATGTGCGATTATCCTCTGGGCAGGTAGATCAGTTGGAAGATCGTTACATTGGCATTGTAGAGGCCGCGAGTTCGAATCTCGCCCTGTCCACTCTTTTTCCCTATCCAGATCCCTAAATTCCTGATTCTACTCATTTCAGCACTTTTCCGGTATCTGTCCACCTTCTTTTGGAGCCTGTCCACCTTCGGAAACACCTGTTTTAGGGGTATTTTCCGAGGGTGTCTGTCCACCTGTCACAGTTGACGAACTGTCCACCTTCTCGCCCTGCATACCCTGTACCCCCTCCGGGGATACGGTCTGAGGGGCGTTGGAAGAGGCCCATGTTGCGCGGGCCTTCTCGATGGCCATCCTGTTCTTCTGACGACCGTAGAAGCGCTCTGTGGTCTTCGTGGTCGAGTGTCCCATGAGCACGCTTACAGAGGATATCTCGAGGTTCTGATCGAGGTATCTCTGACCGAATGTCCTGCGGCACTCGCGGAGGTCGAAGCGGATGTGAAGGTCGTCCTGCACCAAGTCCTTGATCCTTCTCAAGGAGTTGCCGCAGAGGAAACCGTCCTTGCTGCGCTTGTCCGCCGACGGGAAGAGCGCCTTGGATCCGCAGTCCTTCTCGAAGGCCCATTTGGCACGGGCCTTGATGTAGGTGCTTATCACAGGTCTGATCTCCTCGCGTATCGGGACTATGCGCTCCTCGCCGTAGGTCAGTTCACCTTTGACATGTATGATGTCGAGGGTCCATGCCCTGGTGTCGAGGTCGCTGAGCTCCGCGAGACGGATCTCCTTGTTCCTGGTACCGGTGTCGATGCACAGCAGCACGAGGGCATACGCCCTGATCAGATTGAAGTCCGTGCCATCGAGCTGCAAGGCCCTGTCGAGGATGAGCTCGTAGGTCTCATCCTGCATCGAAGGCTTGCGCCTGCTGCCCTTGATCTTCGGTCTGAGCTCTGGATTGTGGTCTAGGCATTCCTCGACACAGTAGTTCCCGCAGAACCTGCAGAGCTTGTTCAGGCAGTTGATCTCGTGGTACATGTCGGCCGGACTGTGCGACTCCATATCCTTGCGGATGATGATGTCGACATCCTTCTCGGTGAGCTGCTTGGGTGAGGTCGTCGATATGAGCTTCCTCTCCCTGAGGTCCACCAGGAAGGCGTTCATCCTTGCATATCTGCGCGATCTGTTGGCGTAGGTCTCCGGGGAGTACGTGATCTTCATCTTCTCCATGTACTGCTCCGCGAAGTCCTTGAACGGATACTTTCCCATTTCCTATCTACCTCCTTAGGTTGTCTTTCCTGCAAGACGGAACAGTATCCTTCACCGTCCGTCTCTGTACCTAAGAACGGCGTTCCTGTATTTAATTTATACCAACTATTGGTTAGTTTAAACCGCTAAATTATGGTAATATTGACCTAATAAATGGGTATATTAAACCTTTATAAATTGGTGGACAGTAACTTATTTTGGCGATATACTTATAAAAGTTGGTTATCATCTATCTACGATGACATCCGAAGAGGAGCAGATGCTGAAGGACGATGATTTTGTGGACCTCGAACAGCGGTACTCGATGCATGTGCTGCTGATGATACACAGATATCCGGGATGCATCAAGGCCGACATCGCCGACATCTCGGATCCGGCTCATAATACCAAATTCTCCCGTGTGCAGTATCTGATCGCCAAGGGCTACATCAAGTACATGAACGTGAACGGGAAGCAGACGAAGAAGCTGCAGCTGACCGAGAAGGGGAAGAGGATCGCGGAATGCGTCGAACATATGCACAGCATACTCAAGGAATATGATTAAAGCGTGGAATCAACTCATTTATTGAGAAATGTCTGATTCGAGTTTAGCCCTCATATTATCTGAAATATTAAGGAACGGATCAACGCAAGATTTATGGTAATCTCTACCAAGATGAGGTTTATTGTCTGCATGATCCTTCGTTAATGTACGGATTATAACAGAACCCTTTTCAATAGGTTTGAAGCAATAGCTGCATTTCCTATCAGCCATTTCTTCATTTTTAACAGTATAATCGATATAATGGAATGCATGGATTGATGAATTCAGAACCATAAGAACAGACAGATGTTCGACCTGTTTAGTTAACGATTCCACATCGCTTCTGAGCTTCTCAAGTTCTACATCTGAAGTCGACATAAGAGCGACAAGGTCATATTCGGTATAAAAGAATAAAGAAAGACGTAACAAACAACCCCGTGCTTTTTCTTCTTCACCCTTCGTCATCTCGCCCGTCGAAATTGTGATTTGCGCTTCGCTTCAAATCGCATGATCGTCGGGCTTCGGTCAATTCGCCTCGGGTTTCGAAGAAAGCCCAGGGTTGAAAGAAATGTTCGAAGGAAAGAACATCCCCGGAAACAAGAGAAACAGCTTAGGAAACACCTTCGGAAACGATTTGAGGATCCTGAGAGGAGAGGTGAGCGTCGACAGGCTCCGCCTCGACGACATCATCGGGATCGTCCAGTACGGATGGGACAGGAACGACCTCCAGAGGATGCTGGACGCACACGACTACCAGGGCATCGGATGCCTTGCGGCATGGATCCGCGAATGCGGGAACAGCAATCACGGAATGATGGTCGACGACGACCCATACTTCTACCCCCTGGACGAGGACGGGAACTACGTGGACGGAGCCTTCGGGAGGTGCTGCTGATGTTCTGGACCTGCGCGATATGCGGAAGGAGGGTCAAGGATGACGAGTGGACCTCCAAAGGAAGGAACGAAAACGAGCACATCTGCGAGGACTGTTTCTTCGCGACGAGGGTGTGGTCCTGATGACGACGAGACAGGAACAGGTGCTGATGCACCTGTACAGGCAGTACGGAAACGAGAACGAATTCGAGATGCCGTTCGAGACCACTCAGGACGGCATCGCGGAAGCGATCGGGATGGGGAGAGCACACGTGTCCATCGAGTTGAAGAGGCTCGAGGAGAAAGGACTCGTGTACCATCTCAGGAGACACGCCTACAGAGACGGATGCCTGAACAGGCAGCTCAGGAAATGCTATAAGCTGAACCCCACAGGAGTGAGGATGGCCTGCAAGCTTCTGGAAGAATCCGGGGAGGTGGCCTGAATGCAGGACTGGCAGATCGCTGTTCTGAACAGCGAGGACATCAGGATCGATCAGGACCAGAGCACCGGGTACCGCCTGGTGATCAGGAAGACCGACAAAGAGCACAGGATGGGGATCCCGACGATAGTCGCCATCATCAGGAAATCCAAGAGGAAACCGGTCATCATGTGCCCGGACGAGCCCTTCAGGGGAATGTTCGCTGACAGGAAGGAAGTCCTGGATGTGCTGATGAGCACCAGCGAGTACGAGGATTATGCGATGACGATGGCCGAGGCCAAGATGTGCGGGGTGATCTGATGGGCAACAGAGCTGTGATCACCACCGAAGAGAACTTCGCGAAAGGATCCGGACTCGGAGTGTACGTGCACTGGAACGGAGGAAGAGATTCGATCTCAGGGTTCCTGGAGTACTGCAGGCTCAGATCATACAGGAGACCGGAGAACGACGACTACGGCTGGGCCAGACTATGCCAAGTGATCGCGAACTTCATGGGTGCCGACGGAACTTCCGTCGGCATCGATGACGTGTCCAGATTGGATATGGACAACGGAGACAACGGGGTGTATCTGATCAGGGACTGGAGGATCGTCGGGAGGGAATTCTTCCACTCGAAGGAGCAGAACTGCTACGACCTTGTGGACTTCATCCACGAACTGGACAGGCTGCAGCCCGAAGGGCAGCAGCTCGGGAGAGACATGATCGACTGTCTCCTGTACCATGGCAAGGTGATCTTGGACATCTCCTGGAACTACGCCTACGAGATCGGCAAAAGGGCCGAGGCCGGGAAGGACGTCGGAGGGTTCGGGATTGGGAAATACTACACGTACAACGAAAGGGACCCCGATGCGTACTTCAGGGTCGTGGACAAGACAACGATGGAGCTTGTAGCCGAGATCGGAGGGGAGGTCAGGAACCTCCCGAGATTCAAATGGAGGGACGGATCGGAATCCACAATCATGGTCACCGGGAATGGGAGAGAGGTCTGCGTGGACCCGTCGAAGGAGGTGATCGCATGAACCTTTTCGACATGGGCGGACTGACCATGACCTGCGGTGTCAGGGACCTGATGGATCGTCATGGGGTCGAATTCACCGACAAGATGCTCGAATGCGTCAAAAGGCATCTGTCCGGTGATTGGGGAGACATCTGCCAGGAAGACAAGAAGCTGAACGACGAGGCCCTGAGGCTGGAGCAGCTCGGAGAGGGGACCGAGAGGCTGTTCAGCATGTACGAGACCGAGTACTGCACCCTGTATGTGATAACCGAATGGGACAGGTCGATGACCACCGTCCTTCTCCCCGAGGAGTATTGACGTGAAACCGGGGCCGAAAGGCCCCATTACAAAGGGATCTGGATGGCGACAGCGAAGCAGATGACGATGTTCGCGTTCGATGATACTCCGATATCCTCGGAGCCAAAGTGGCTTGAGGATTTCGACGGCAACCACGATGCCGTGTATCGGATGGATGCCGAAGCCATAGTGGAAGACCTCAACATGATGCCTTCCGGGAAGGGATCGTGGATAAGATGCCTGGAGGTGGACCATTCGAGGTCCTATGAATCCCAGTTCAGGGATTGGGATGCATGCATCTGGCAGCAGAAGGGGTTGGGGATCAAGAAGATGGTCAAGAGCTCCGGTGAGGTCATGGACTGCATGGACCCGCATCCCTACAAATGGCATTACATGAACGGGAAGCAGATACGCCAATGGAAGTACGAACCGCTGAGAGAGGCTTGGATCGAAGAGGATACGCTGCATATCAGATTGGACTCCGGAGAGTATCTGGCGGAGATAAAGCCTGACAGCGAGATAGGCAGATACGATCTGCATCCTTACGATCCGACATTCGACCTGGAGCATTTCGCGATAGAATGCTATAGGCATCGGATCCCCAGGGAAATGATGGCATGGAGAGAGCATTACATGTATGGTACTCCGTGTTTGAAGCCCTTCAGGAAAAACATATCGCATGAGGATGCGAAGAAGATCGACTTCATGGGGAACATACCCGGATCGATCGTACGCAATGAGGAATTCGACCAGATATGCGAATGTGCTAAAAGAATTGGGATACAACTGCAGCTGAGCTATGATGTGCCTGCTCTGAAGAACCTTGCGATGTATCCTGTGGAGGAATCCTGCAAGACATGCCTGAGGAGAAGATCATCAAATAAAAACTGGCCTCTAAGTTGAAAAAGTGGTCTGTCCATTGAGAAAGTAACCACACAAACACAACGAACAGGCCAGTTCGTCCACTTACCTCAATCCTAATTAATTTACCGCTGGTCTGCGCGAAGCGTTTGTGTGGTCTCTGAAAAAAGGAGACAGAACCACATGTTAACGATAGGAATGGATGTCCATTCGTCCAAGACGACGGCTTACGCCGTCCCTTTGGACGAATCGGACCTGGAGATGTGCGCGTTAGCCGAGGATTTCAACAGAAGTTTCAAGAATTTCTACAGCGACCGTCCCGGTTACGCCAAGGTGGCCTCGTTCCTCACCGGGATAGAACACAGCATCCTGATCGAGAACTCCACCAAGACCCATGAGGTGTTCTGGATGATGGCCGACCTGGACCTAACGGTCCTGGTCGCCCATACCACGGACCTCTACAGAATTACCAAATCAGTGAAGAAGACAGATCAGCACGACTGCTACGAGCTTGCACACTACATGAGAAGGAGGCTGCTCGGCGAACTAGAGTTCGCCACCAGCCTCATCGTAGACAGGAAATGGATGAACAGGAGACAGCTCTGCAGAATATATGCATGCGAATCGGATATGCTCTCCGATACCCGCCGCCAGATCAGATCATCCATGCTCCTTCGTGGAATAAAACTGGACCACGTGAGCAGGGATGTCGCATCAGTGAATAGCCTGAACACTCTCGAACTGGTAGCCGACGATACCCTCAGCCTTCTGATCACCCGTGCCCGCGACCTGAAAGTCCGCATACACAAATGCGAGAAGGCCATCAGGAAGGAGTTCGCCGATGACGAGATGTTCAGATTGCTCTACTCCATACCCGGTTTCGGATTGATAACGACAGCATACATCGTGTCCATGATAGTGGACATCGACAGGTTCGAGGATGCCAAGATGTTCTCAGCATACTTTGGCATCGTACCCAAGCAGAGGGAATCCGGAGGATCCTCTCCCCATTGCCCCATCACCCGGAGGGGTGATGAGACGGCCAGGAAGATGCTTCTTCAGAGCACCTTCGTCCATATCAAGAACGATCCAGACAGACTCTCACCGGTATCACATATGTACGACCGCCTAACTGCTCGCGGGTTTCCCCATAAGAAGGCGTTGACCGCGGCCGGGAACAAGATGGCCAAGATGGTCTTCACCATCCTGAAGACCAAGGAACCGTACAGATTCTGATGAGGGATACAGGATGATCCAAATCGGCACCGTCCAGACCTTAGAGACAGAATCGCTTTTGTCGGATGGGCTTGCCCCATACCTTCGTACAAAAAACTTGTCCAACGGTCTGTTCGTAAGATCGGAGCCAGAAGGTTGCCGGTTCTGACCGGCACCGAAGATAAAATGGTCAGCGGATGAAAGTCATCCTCGGATTGGACCGATACAGCATCGGTGTTCCGTCATGTCCTAGCGAAAGCTATCGACATTCCACTTGGTTTCAAATACGAAGAATGCCCTTTTACGTACAAAGACCACTTTTCCAACTTAAGATAAA
>JAEEOP010000015.1 GCA_016284295.1 Methanomassiliicoccaceae archaeon
CAGGGAACGGGCATGAATACCTCGGTCCTGGGTGCGACCTTCTCCACGGGTGCGAGGAGCTCTCCGTTCTGGTCGACGAACGACAGGTCGCGGGTCTCCTTCTCGATGATGGGCTTCAGGAGGACGTTGGATGCGGGCATGGTGTAGGTCCAGACTTCCTGTCCCTCGGGAGTGGTTCCCTTGGTGGCGTGTCCCTCGACGATCTCGGGATCGTCGACTTCCTGGTACTGGTAGATCACGTCGACGACGTTGTATCCGTACTGGGTGGTGACGTATGCCTTCCTGAGCTCTCCCATGTATCCGGTCTGGTCGAAGGGGTCGATGGCTCCGTGGTCGTCCGCAAGGACGTTCACGAAGTACCTGGTCATGGTGAGATCGGCCTTGGTGATGGTGATCTTCGAGATACGGTTGGTGTCGTCACTAGTTACCTGTATTTCCGCTCCATCTCCGTTGTACCATGCATAAGTCTGAGTGGTCTGGGGACCAGAAACGTAGACGTTCTTAGACGTGGTAGGCGTAGCCTTGTAAGTTATGGCGAAATCCCAGCCCTCGACGGTCCATCCCTTCTTGGAGAGGACCATAGTGTTACCGCTCTCGTTAACGATGACCTTTTCGTTGGAGCCCTTGGCCGGAATGTCGGCAGAGAACTGTCCGATGGTGAGGGTGAGGTCGTAGTTGGTATTGTTCTCGACGGTGATGTACTCGAGCTTCTGTTCAGAGAGCAAGTAGTCGAGTTCGCCCTCGACAGTCATAGCTGTGCCCTTAACGTAAATCACGGGCTCTTCCTGTTCCTCGTCATTGGGGTCTTCGTATACCATTTTGCTGAGATATCCGTCAATCTCGGTCCAGGTAACCTTGTAGACCTCTCCGACGACTACATCGAAGGACCATATGTATGTGAAATCCGGACCTGTTCCTGCCTTAACGTCGACCTTCTTAGAGGTCATGGTCTGCGTGTGAGTCGCCTTGGAGCAGTATTCGGTGAACTCGACCGTAATCGTCTGGTCATCATCGGTATTAGCACCGAATGTGAAAGTTACGGGAACATAATTCAGTTCGCACTTGAGGGTGAAGAATGCCTTGTTCGCGGTCTTGGTTATTCCGTCGAACGTGCATTTCCACTCGGACCAATCGTTGGACGGGATGGGCTGGGGTATGGGCACCACTACGTCATCAGTTGTATCATCAGGTGTATTATTGTTGTTTGTTTCCGTGGGGAATACAACCTTTCCGTCCTTCATCGCAATAGCAGTGGACTTGTAGAACTTAACGAACTCGGACTTGAAGACCAGGGTGTCGTTGCTGTAGATGCCAGTGATAACTCCGACCTTCTTGTCATCCGTGTTCGTCTGGAGGATGACAGGAGTTCCGTCTCCGACAACCTCTCCTGAATCGGTCTCGATGTTGTAGTACATGAAGACATCTCCGACAGAGTACTTCTTGTCGCCGTCATCGAGGTAAATGGTCAATTCGGTTGCGTAACCCTCGGTGATGTGCAGGACGACAGGTTCCTCCTCGCCAGGGTAGTACATGTTGTTCCTGATCATAGTGAAAGTTCCCTTCGTCTTGCTGACCTTGGTCAGGTCGGTGAGTTCGCCGTTGGGCGAGAAGAACTTGTAGTTGCTGGTGGAGTTGGCACCCTCGATGGTGTACTCGTATCCGAATACGACCTTGATCTCTCCAGTAGTAGCATCGATCGGAATGACCCTTCCGTTCTGGTCTTTGATGGTGAGTCCGGATGTCCATACGTTTTCTACTACTTCGGTAGTGGCGGGGTCGTCGTCGACGATCCACTTGCCGTTATCACCCGGTGCAACTTTCTGAGCAAGGACGACGGTATATTGCTCGGGCGCAGTGACGTAGAGCGTAGCGCTCATGGGGGAATCCCATACTACGTTCCTGAAGGTCGCGGACTTCGGGGTGTACACGGGTGTTGCGGAAGACTTTCCGTCGAGCGTTACGGTGACAGGGTACTGGTTGTCGTAGCTGGCGGTCAGTGCGATAGTGTTGTTGAAAGTCGCGAGGATCAGCGTGTTGTACTTGTACAGTGCGCTGTTGACGTTGATTCCGCCGGATGTGAGGTTGACCTTATCAATACCGGTCATGTCGATGTATGATCCGAATGCGACGGTGAGTGGGGTCTGACCGACTGTTTCAGTGTTAGCATTGTTGTTTGTAGGATCATTGCTAGCAGTTACTGCGGTAGGCGTGGTTCCATCATAGACGCTGGAACCCTGATAGAATGTTCCAGTCTGGTAGCTGGTACTCATGAACACCCTGATGAGCTTGGCATCGAATGCGCCATCGTTATAATTGGTTGCGATGAACTGTCCTGCGTTCCAGATAGCACCATTTGCGCCAACCGAGAGTGCTCCCTCAGGTTTGACGACGGATCCCTCTGCAATCTTGAGTATGCCGTCGACAGCAAAATCGCCAGCGACATAGAAGCTGCATCCTGCCTCGACCAGAGCGGATGTTGTGAGAGTCACCTTTCCAGGAGTGCCAGTAATTCCGGTTACCTGGAATGTCCTGAGCTTGATGTCAGCGGGCATAGGTGCACCTGTCTTATCCTTAGTAGCGTTCTTCAGCTCCAGAGTATATGTGTCTGAATAGACCATTCCAGAGAGCGTCACGTTTCCGATGGTGGTATAGATTGTGTTTGCCCCAAGAGTGACGGTTCCGTCAACGAAGAGCTTGTTCTGTCCTGCGGTGATCGTGAAATCTCCCATTCCGACCTCGAGATCTTTGTCGGTCATGAAGGAGTGAACGTCGTTATACTCGTCCATGTATCCGAAGGCTATGCTCGCCGGAAGTTTTGCGCCTTCCAACAGCGTGAGCTTCAGTGTGCCCGCGACCATGAATTTGCTGGGCTCATCACCGACAGCTGCACTACCTTGAAGTGTACCAGATGTGATTATCTCTCCGTTACCGGACAATAATCCTGTATTCTTGACCTTTTCAGAGACGCTGACCGTTCCGTCTATGACTACTGTTCCACCCGTATTAGACAATCCAGTTACATCAAGGTCGCAGCCGATATACATGCTTCCTCTGTTGTACTTCTGGAGCTCTTCATATCCGGCCGGCATTACCATAAGTTCGTTACCTATGTTTGTATACTTGCCTTCCAGGGTAACTGAATTGATTATAGCTACGTCATAATTGTAGATGGCTCCATAAAGGCCATTCTTGATAGTTCCTCCATTTATCGTCAGTTCGGAGTTTGCTTCATTCTTTACGTAGAGTCCGTACTCGATTACCCCTCCATTTATTACAAGAGTGGTTCCTTCATCTTGTCCGGATCCGGTGACAATAACGGAAGAGGCACTTCTGCCACTCTTGAAGTGATTCATTCCACCAATGTAACCGCCGTTGATGGTCATATCTCCCCTGTTCACAACTGTGTACCAGTAAGACTTCGAGGCGTCCACCTGCTCATACTTTATGGTACCGTTGTCCACTGAGTAAGAACCGGATTCTACCGTCATTACTCCGCCCATGGCGTTGTACAGGACGGCCATTCCCGCGGTAGCTGTACCGTATGCGTTGACGATTCCTCCCTTGCCCTTTTCGGATGTGTCCTTGAGCGTCAGACCTTTTGACTCGTTCACTATAACCGAACGAAGACCATCTGCAGCCTCTTCCCAGCTATCTGGATCGGACACCTTAACTGGGTTCAAAGCCCCAGTCGCCGTGACTGTATATCCGTTGAAATCAATCACTCCGGCCGATTTGACCAGATATGCTGTCATTCCACTGTTTACAGTGATGTTAGCACCTAGTTTCACGTTGAATTCTTCGTCTCCAGTGATCGTTGCTCTGAAGTCGGGCTCTGTCGTGACTGTTGTAACCTCCTCAGGGATCGCCGCGCTGTTCTGGTCAGTGTCTGCCATAACAGCGAATGCAGCGAAAGCCATTGCGAGAACAGCCAAGACTGCCAGGAATTTCATTCCTTTCGTGTTCATTCAAATTTCTCCTTTTTTTTCGCATAGCTACTCGGCCTCTGAACCGGGTAACCTTCCAAAATCTGGAAGGAGATGTCGAAAATCCTCAGCCCATACATCCGGATCCCATCACCCTAATCGATGGACCCGGGGGCCTTTTACTATCTCAGCAGACTGCAACCTCCCGTAGGCCCCTTATTTCCTCAAAGAAGCTACAGTCTGCCAATCATCCTTCATCGAATCAGATTATTAAACGAGGTTCGAGATTCTATCTAATTCTTGAAAATCAGTGAAAAAGCGTCACAAAACAGCTTACAATTCAACAAAAGAATCCATTTTTCACAAAAGAATAGGAATCACATAAAATGTGCAGATATGGCATAAGTACAGCCTAATGCACCCAAGGAACAGAGTTCGCCCAAAGCAACTCATCCTTCGATTATCCCGATGAGCTCGCGGATCGTCCTAGCGGCCTTCCTGCCCTTTTCAGTAATCAGAATGACATTCGTATTCGTCCTGCCCGTGCCGAAGATCTCTATGATCCCCATCTCGTACAGATCGTTCAGCTTGGACGCCATGTTCACCGACCTGGAGATATCGTTGTAGACATCCGACTTCACAACCGGTGACAGCGAATCCAGGTATAGGATAAGCGTCAGCATGTGCTTCCCCTCAAGCTTCTGCACTGTCGTCCTACCGTCTCCTGGATTCCTGCGGTCCTTCTCGGAGAGCAGCCTCTTCACATCCTCCGGCAGGTCCTCGAACGGCCTCGGATTCTTCCAAACGTTGTCCCTCCCGTCGAGCTTCCCGCCCACCGGTATGGTCCTGCGGCCGTTCCCGGATCCCGAGGAATCATCCTCCGTTACATGCACATTCTGTGGCGGATCCCCATATAATGCCATGAATCCGCATATTCCGTACTTACAATATAATCTTGTTTCCTTGTTTCATTGTTACCAGTTAATCAGCCAAAAGCATAATTATCTGGACATGCCGTCCGATGTGGAAGTATTCAAAGCGAAGGTGTCGGTCAGAGGTCAGATCTCCATTCCGAAGGAGATCCGCGATAAGCTCGGCCTCAAAGAAGGCAATTACGTCACATTCAGGGAGGAGAACGGACGCATAATCATCGGAAAGGGTGAGTTCGTAATTACAGAAAAGATAGAGAAACGAAACAAGAGCTAACTGCCGGCAGCACAACCGAACGTTCCCGAAGACGATCCCGTCGCACGGGATCGGCCAAAAAGACCCGATGTGCCGCAGCGACGAGGATACAATCCTCTGCACCGATCCGAAGATCGCTCCGAGGACCGTCGGGGTTCTTACTGGATCACAGCAGCTAATATTACAATTTTTTGAACAGTATAGAAAATCAAACTAATTTCATCTGCGATCAAGTACTTCATCCAACATTACACCTATATAATCACTAAACCGTACATGTTACTATGGGACAATACATCATCACCAAGACATCGAACGACGGCTACAGGTTCAACCTCGCAGCCGGAAACCACGAGATCATCGGCACATCCCAGGTCTTCAAGTCCCTGCAGTCCGCCAAGGACAGCTGCGGATCCGTCAAGAGGTTCTGCGACGCCGAGATCGAGGACCAGACCGTCGAGAACTACGAGAAGAAGAAGAACCCCAAGTGGGAGATCTACCTCGACAAGGCCGGCGAGTTCAGGTTCAGGCTCTGCGCATCCAACGGTGAGAACATCCTCGCATCTGAGGGATACACCACCAAGGCCGCAGCCAAGAAGGGTATCGAGTCCGTCAGGAACAACGCCGACTCCGAGATTGTCGTCAAGGAGGAATGAATGCGGAAGGAGAGGCGAGAGCCTCTCCGACCGTCCCTTTTACAATTCTACTTAAGACGATTTCGTCCGAACTTCTTGCTTATCTTTCCATCAAAAGGCAAATTTCAAATCACGCCCGAAAGGACATGGATCGCCTCCGTTCTGAACGGATTCACAGGGAGGGCATCTTCATAGATTGTCTATCCGAAGACGGAACATCGTTCTCCATCCGCACTCCGTGCGGCAGACGGCCCCACACGGGCCGTTGTACAAAGAAGGATATAATGCGGTTCCCCGTACCCGCCCTCGCCGCCTCCGGCCGGTGCGCGGTAGTTACGATACAAAGTGTACGTAGGATGTGACGATGGGGGCGTGTGAATCGAACTCGCCGGCCCTTCGACGACCATAGTGCCGCATTCGCCCGCGGCAGGGCTGCACCCGCTCCGGAGACGGTTACCGTCCCGCATCAGATCAATTCTGTCGTCCAGTTCAGCCCCTGGATGGTGTTGTCCGTCTCCCTGATCTCCTTGGATATCGCATCAGCCTGCTTCCTCAGGGAGCTCACATCCACGGTGCTCAGCACCTTGATGTCCGTCGCGGACCTGCGCTCGGCCCTGTCGCTGGCATCGTTCAGGAAGGACTGCAGTATCTCGCACTTCCTCGTCAGGGCATCCCTGCGGGCGAGGAGCGCCGTCAGCGTGCGGCCCCCCTTATCCTTCACGGAGCAGTTGGTGAGGTTGATCCTGCGGATGAGGCACTCCATCTGCTCGGTCATCGTATCCAGCTCCGCCAGCAGGACCTTCGGGTCCTCGCTGGGGACGTCCCCCTCCTGCACCTTCGAATTGTTCGACAGCCTGGTCTGCAGCTGTCTGAGCCTGACATCCAGATCAGACCTCATCTTCAATGCCTCGGCAAGCTTCATGCCCATGGTAACCGATTGCACCTATATGAAAGGCCGTCGGTACATCTTACAGTACTGCTTCTGCCCGCCCTTCGGCTCTCATCCATCCGTCCTGTCGGCTGACAGACATTCGGATATCCGCTCAGATATGGAGCTCAGCTCCGACATCTCGCCGGCCATCACCGGCCTGTACGATGCCCCGCCCCTGTTCGCATTGACGCATCCGATCATCTTGTTGAATATCATCACGTTGTTGCTCCTCAGCCTCTGCAGCAGTTCCTGCAGATCCCGGTCATCCCTCATGCCGGGCCTTCTGAGGAACGCTTGAAGATCGAAGAAGCACTCCTGCAGGTCTCCCGAGAGCCTGTCGAAGTTCTCCGAGGTCACTGCGGTGCCGGATATATCGGAGCAGATGCGGATGTAATCCTCAAGCACGTCGTGCAGCGCCATACGGCCGTCCGCATCGTATCCTTCCGCAAGCCTATACCCGTCATCCAGCAGGAATTCGATCACATTCATCGTTATGGCATCCTCGCCCTGAGATCTGGGAACGTCGTCGTATGTCAGGATGTACCTCTCCCCCCTTCCGGTGACCTCCTTGAACGGTCTGACCTCCCTCTCGCGGACCGTAGGGTCCTCCAGGGATCTCGTGACCTGATAGTAATCCGTTCCGTCTTCCTTCATCGCGATGAAATCTATCCCCGGATGCTGATCGTCACACTATACTTCTGTCGCTTCAGTTATAATTTGACAGATTTCATGTAATTGTTTTTACATGTTTTTACAGTAATTTGTCATCGATGATTCCACATAATAGACAGATTCAGCCCATAACTATCGATTTTTAATCTAATCATCAATGATTATTGCCTAAATAGAACCTGATTCATCCCTATTATTGTAAAAATGTCCAATTAACACTTTTTACAAATAACTAAATACAGTCCGCGAGGTAATCGTAACATGGAGCCGAAAGAGCTCATCGAGCTGATCAAGAAGAGGGACGGAAGCGTCTCCAAGGCTGCTAAGAACAACGGAATCAGCAACAGGCAGACGATGTACAACTACATCGAACGCTACTGCAACAACCAATACGAGAAGATCCCCAAGGACGTCTGCAAGTACTTCCAGAGGCTGGAGGTGAACGGCGGCTCCGGATCCGCAGGGGAGATGGACATCATCGCATCCCTGAGGGAGAAGGGCGACCTGCAGGGGGAATCCAAGATACTGCTGTACATGGAGGACCTCGCCAGGGACCAGATAAGGGAGCTGGAGGACGAGCTGAGGGACTTCGACGTACAGTGGACGGATCAATCCGATCCGACCGGCATCGAGAAGAGAAGGCAGGACTGGGTGCAGTCCCACATGGAGGACATAGCGAAGCTGAAGGAATACATCGAGAAGGTGGAGGAGGAGCGCATGAGGATCAACAGCGAGATCGCATCGAAGTGCTCCTTCGTCCCCGACGATGATCCCATCGACGTCAGGATCAACAGGCTCGTCGAGCAGGGCGGATACGGAGGCCCTTCCTGGAAGGGGAAGGACTTCGGAGTGATATCCATCTGCGACAACGGGGAGTACATGGTCATCGTCGACGAGACCGGGCTCGACTCCCGCGATGTGAAGCTGTACATCTATGCGATCATCGGCGGGAAGAGGACCACCATCGCGACCTACGGCTTCCCCAACCACAACGAGAACTTCGTCAGGTTCAGGCTGGTGCCGAAGCTGTCGTACTACTTCGAGGTGAAGAGCCCCAGCATGGACTACCCGAACTACACCTCCGGGATCCTGGTGCTCACCAACGACACATGAGAGCACGATGAAGGAACGAAACTCTTTACGGGCGTCGGTCACGGCGTCCATCCGATTCAAGGAGGAGAAGATATGGAAAACTATGATCATATGACAGGCTCCGCCCGCGGGGCCGGTAACGCATACGAGTGCAGCAGGGACGATCTCCTGGTCATCAGGGAGCTCCAATCCCAGGTGGAGGTCATGAGCAAAAGGCTCTGCGTCATGGAGAGCAGTCTCGACGAGATGCGCTGCGAGAGGAACCGCATGATTCGCGAGAACGAGGTCCTGAGGAACGATCTACAGGAACTCATGGCCTTCCGGGCCCAGCCTGCACCCGGCGACATCTGCCTGGATACGGAAAGGGAGTTCCCCAAGGAATACTACGCGAATGCGCTGGACGGCCTAACGGCCAGTGCGCTGGAGCTGTTCAGCGGGATCAAGGTACTCGCATGCTCCCTGGGGGGATTGCCCTCGGATGAGACCAGCAGACAGCTGGAGGAGGAGATGAAGTCGGCAAGATGAACCGAGGCCCGCCTAGGCGGGCCTCCCTGAGGGCTCCGCCCTTTCATCACAATGATTGGAAAAATAAACGGGCCCTGCATCGCAAGAGGCCGAAAACGAATATGGGCAATCACCAGCACCTAGGATGAGTGGCTGGATAGCAACTTGTTAAGCAGAATGAACGAAACCTAACCCTTATATCGGAAATCCAAGTTGCTTCCGCA
The DNA here is from genome assembly GCA_016284295.1 of Methanomassiliicoccaceae archaeon. Classification (GTDB taxonomy): domain Archaea; phylum Thermoplasmatota; class Thermoplasmata; order Methanomassiliicoccales; family Methanomethylophilaceae; genus Methanoprimaticola. The sequence continues at coordinate 9,167 of JAEEOP010000015.1, forward strand.
TACGAGTTCCGGCATGATTGCTCTGAGAATCCGTGCCCATTGGCGCATAGGATCGTCCGCTCAGCACGGCCGGAACATGTATGTTCCCGAGGTGCTACGACATGAGGATGGTTCTGTACGGTCTGCCGTGCGTGGCAAAGGCTGAGATTGTCTCCAGGATGGACTTCGTCGAGCACATCAGCGAATCCGAATGGCTCGGAACGCATTCGGATGTCGACCCCTCAGAACTAGCTCCGGAGGATCTCGGGGACCTCAGAAGACGTTTCATCAAGGAGATCAAAGATCATCGGGAGAACATCGCGGTCGACACCTGTTTCTCGATCCCTTCCGAGGACGGATTCCGCACCGTCTTCACCGATGACGATGCCGGATGCTTCGACGTGTTCATCTATGTGGACCTGGCCGCAGACCTCATCCGCGACAGCATGGAGAGATGCGACCGCACCCGCGCCTCCATCGAATACATCGAATCATGGAGGGATTCCGAGATATCCGAGCTCCAGTCCGTCTGCATGGCCCTCGGCAAGGAGTTCATCATCTTCGATCCGAAGTATGACGCATCCCTGGAATTCCTCAGAGGCCTGTTCGACGGCTCCATCCTCACGGCCCCACAGGTCGCCAGGATCGCGGCCGACCGCATCCTCGCCGCCACCGACAGCCGCGTCATCCTCATCTCCGACGGGGACAAGACCCTTACCGACTACGACCTGACCAGGAGCCTGGATGTGCCGATCCTGATAGACCTGATCGACGTCTTCGAAAGGGACAGGTACACCACCTTCCAGTTCTGGGCGGTGTACAGGCTCTACAGGAACATCCCGGACCTGGACCAGAGGAAGCGGAGGACCGCCGAAGCGGCGGTGTTCAACCGCGCCCTCCTGGACGATCTGGGGCAGATAGATTCCTACAGGGTCGTTGTCACCGGCGGTAACGAGGACCTCTGGACTTACGCCGCAGCCCGGACCGGCGTGTTCGGGATGGTCGTCGGCGCCGACACAGAAGCGCACCGCAACATGTCCCAATTCGGAAAGGCGCTCATCGTCAGGTATCTGCACGACGCCGGTCGCTACGTGATCGCCCTCGGCGATGAGGTGGTGGACCTCCGCATGCTCGAGGAGGCGGACAGAGGTTACCTGATCGCCCATCTGAAGACGAACCCCTCGGTCCAGGCTGCGGTCTCCGGAGGAACGAACCTCAAGCAGCCTTCGAGCAACGAGGCGCTGTTCGACGGCGTGCAGGTCGTCGGCAGCATCCACGAGGATGCGGCCGCGGATATGGATGCCCTTATGGGATGATAGGTCCGCTTATACATCCTTGCCATATCACCAACCTGGACATCGCCCCCTCTTCTGATTTGTATAATTCCACAATTAATCGAATTTTATACACAAGAGCCCATCAACAGATCATGGAGATTGTCTGATTCGCGAACAGTACTGACATCAGCAGACCGATGGAGAACATCGTGTTCGTGGAGCTGCTGCGCAGAGGGTATAACGTCAGAGTCGGGTGCTACAGGGATTCCGAGGTGGATTTCCTTGCAATGAGATACGACAGGGTGGAATACATCCAGGTATGCCAGACGCTGATGTCTGACGATACCATGGAGCGGGAGATTAGGCCTCTGATGAGGCCGAAGGACAACTATCCCAAAACGGTTCTGACGCTGGACCGTTTCGGCCTGGGGGACAAGAACAGGATACTAATCAGAAACATCCTAGACTGGCTCATGGATGAATGATCCCGATCCTGGCGTGATTACCGGGTTCATCTGTGCATCAATAAGACAGACCATTTGTTTGATCAGATATGCCCGCCATGTCCTTCGTCAGTACATACATCGGATGAAGGTCACCATCTGATTCAGATTACCCTCTCTGTTCTTGCAGATGTATTTGAATCCGAGTCCCTCGTAATAGGGTACCAATTCATCATGGCAGTCGAGCCGCAGCGTTCTGCAGCCCACCTTCTTTTTAGCAATTGATAGTTCATCGAGGGCCGCTCATACGAGTTCCTTCCCAAACCCTTTGGGTGCATCCTTGGATCTGGACAGCTGCCCCAACAGGTATGATTGCGCCACCTTGCTATCCTGCTCTATGTTCATCCTGTGTGCAGTCTTCTTGTCGATGTTCGCATCCTTAGTCACTTGAAGACACTTGATGCCGAGAGTCACATAGCCTATGACATGATCTCTGTTGTCTATCGCAACATATGTCCTTGCCAATGCCCTCTTCTCCATCTCAATGGCCCTATCATGCAAGAACGATTCTGTCGATGAATCATAGACTGATTTGTAATACTTGAGTATGGCCGATACGTTCTGTTCTCCGAATCTTTTCAAAAGGACAGATAGAGGTATGACGTCGAAATCTTCTACTGTCACTCGATCGACCTTTGGAGATATCTGGCCATGAGGCGGTTCATAACCTCCTCCTCATTATCATACCTGATTTTGACTTTACTATCCACCTTCAGATGCGGTTCCTCTTCTGCGAATGCAATCAGGTTCGCCAGCGCCTCGTGAATTGGAACACCTTCGTGTTCCTACTGTTCAGTATGTCCTCTATCAGCTTTGTCTTGTCGACGTAGTACCCGCCATTCTCGCGGATACTCTTGAAATCGTCGTTGCAGGGATATCTTTCACACCCTTGGCATCCGAATAGCTTCATATTATCGTTTTCTCCGTCCGTTGATATCAACAAAATCCAAGGATCTACGAGAATACGAAACAGGCTGCCCTATACATCGACGATAGGCAGAATCAGGAATATAGGTATTGATAGGAAGAATGAGTGGACAGGGCGAGAGCCACAACTCCCCCGCCAGACATCTCACAACCAGTGGAAAACATCAGTGGAAACACTGATTCGACTACTGTCACTGTCCGATAATTATCATGAGTTTGCATTTGCATCATCCTAGCTTTCTGTTATAGGATCCCCTGAGAGGTCAGGTAAACCTCTTACGGTGTTCTGCACCGGGAAACCTCTTAAAAAAAACCACCTCAAAGGAGGACAGCAAATGTCGAACGAGACACAGAAATCAGAACAGAACAGCACATTGAACAAGCTCAGGAACGAGTTCGGTCAGGTCAACCTCACCGACGGAAGCGAGCAGAAGAAGGCAGCCGCACTCAGTTTCAGCGGCGGCGGACTCTACATCGGCCTCAAGATCAACACAAGGACCAACCCCAGGACCGGTGCCGTCGAGGAGTCACCCCGTCTGACCACGATCATCGGCAAGAACAACTACTTCGACCTTCCGATCAACGGAAAGTGGTGGAAGGAGTTCGCCGACTTCGCTCTGAAGATGAGCATCGCCCTCGACGGAGTCGCAATGGTGTCCGCGAACAGCAACGGAGACGAAGAATACGCCAAGCAGCTCATGGCGAAATTCAGAGGCGCATGAGCGAGAAGGGAGAGTACGTCATCGACCAATGGTATTTCTTCCACCATTCCGAGGTCCGGAAGAAGCGGTATCACGCCGATTCCCTGGAGGAGGCGAAGAAGAAGCTCGAATCGCTTATCGCCTTCGACTCCACCTCCAGGGTCCGGATCTCCAAGAAGGGTATCGGAAGGAAACTGTCTGTCATCTCTGTATGGCAGGCTCCCTGACGCCCCATCACCAAAACAACGGAGGAGCAGAGATGTCCGATTTTTACCATCCCATTCGTCCATGTGGCAGATCTGCCCCTCCGTCCCAGAAATTCCCCCGTCCGGAGGGAACCCAATCCGGACTCACACCCATCAGGTGATAGAAATGTCTTCAGCAAACAGTTTCAACGGTCCGCAGAAGCTCTCGCCGTCGGAGGTCACCCGCATCCTCAGCGGGATGTCACCCCTCCAGGCGACGAGATACTACAACAAATGCATGACCAACCCGAACACGCCTGTGGAGAACGTCAATCTCCTCATGCAGTTCAGAGCACAGAATCCGAACAAGTTCCTCTCCGAGGACCAGATGAAGGGATCCCGCAGATCGAAGGGCTCCTGGATGGCCGGCAAGGGCTATTCCGGCGGATGGAAGGACAGGTCCAACGGGCGTGTCTACTCCCAGGGATACTCCTACGACAGCTACGGACGCGCCTACGACCCCTCCGGCAACGAGGTCGGGGGATGGCACGACGGCGGCGTCGATACCAGGGATTACGGTTTCGTGACCGGCGACCAGTACGTCAGGGGCGGTGGCTCCGGCGGAATGTTCAGGCGCAGGCAGAAGCCCATCTCCCAGGTCAGGTCCATCGCCGAGATCGGAGAGACCCTCAAGGGTTTCAACGATCCCATCAGGGGAAGGTTCTACATCGAGAAGATCATCAACAATCCGAGCTCCAACCCGGAGACCGTGAAGAATGCGATGCACTTCCTCGAGGTGGGCAGCACCTTCATCGCTTCCGACGAGCAGATAGCCCAGTACAGGGCGTCCCATCCCAACGTCGGAGGTCAGAGGCAGGGATTCCTCAAGAGGTTCTTCCAGAAGCCCATCGACCAGGCACGCTCCCCTCAGGAGATCGCCAACACCGTCACCCACCTCAAGAGCAACGTCGCGAGGACCAGATACTACGACAAGGTCATCGGTAACCCCAACTCCAACGTCGAGACCATCGACAACCTGATCGCCTTCAAGGAGGCCAACCCGCATCTCTTCGCATCCCCCGAGGAGGTCCAGGCCGCACCCCATGATGATTCCTTCAGGTCCAGGTTCTGGAAGTCTAAGGAGGAGTTCGATGCCATGTCCCCGAGGAAGAAGATGTTCTTCGTCGGGGCCGTGAACAGGAAGAGCCGCCAGAAGAACTGCGCATACGGACTCCGCGTAACAACGGATCCCGAGACCTCCCCGGCTGACAAGCAGGCCTTCACGGAGGTCGTCAACGAGAATCCGGGACTCTTCTTCAGGAATCCGAAACCGAGCAGGAAACAGTCTGCGGAGTGATCGTCCCATGAACGGAATCATACGTTACTCAGCGATAGCTATGGTCGTCGTCATGGCGATGGCATCTGCTCTCATCCTAGCGGATGGTTCCGATGCATACTCGAACGACTACACATTGGAATACGAGGTCGGCCAAGAGGTCGAGACGGATCTCACCGAGATCACCGGCAAGGAGGGCCTGTTCCTCTACAGCGGCTCCCTCCCCGCCGGCCTCCACCTCGATCTCGATCAGGTCGAGAAGACCTGGTACGGCTGGAAGTACAGGACCTATCTGCGCGGGACCATGGAGGCCTCCGCAGGGACCTACACCTTCACCCTCTCCGATGACTCGTACTTCTACAGGTTCTACGTGCTGGCCTATGCCGGGGAATGCACCGTCACATACGATGCGGGTATCGGTCTGGTGAAGGGTCACGCGACCTGGTCGGAGACCATAACCAAGGGATCCTATGCGTCATTGCCGCAGGCATCCCATTCCAGCGGTGCGTACACCTTCAAGGGATGGGCGACGTCCTCGACGGCGATCGTTTCCTTGGAATCCTATGCGGCCGTCAAGGACACCACCCTGTACGCTGTATGGGAGAGGAACACCGTCGGAATCTCCGATGCCACGGCCACCGTAACAAGCGGCCAGACAGCGACCCTCCCCATGGCCACCGACCCCTCAGATGCGATGCTCTCCGTCGTCTCATACGGAGGCTTGAATGAGAATGCCGTTATCATGGACGGCCATTCGGCGGTACTTGACATGACCGACGTCATGCCCGGAACGTACCACGTCATCGTCGAAGCCTCCTATACCGGATACATCTCGGGCCAGGCGGAGATAACCGTCAACGTACCGATAACCATCGTCAAACCCATAGAGTACGTCCTCAGCGAGGGGGATCTCTTCTCCTACACCCCCGTCACCAACCCCACCAACGCAGCGATCGTCATCGATTCGGTCACCCTGAACGGCAACACCGTCCCGGGCTGCGCAGGTCTGGAGGTGGTCGGGAGGACCGTGACGGGAACCCTCTCCAACGTGGGAACTTATGCAATCACCTACACCGCATCGATGGAAGGCTACGTGGATGTGACCAACACAGTGTTCGTGAAAGTGAACGAGAGACAGGCTTCGGCCCCAGCCCCGATAATGGGGATCATCACGGCGACGCCGAGGGCAACCGAGCCTAGGGTCTACGACTTCGTCCTTTCCGGATACGCAAACGCATCCAACATAATCTGGTCCATCGATCAGCTGGTCTTCGCCACATCGTCTCCGACGGCACTGTACGAGTTCCCCTCGTCGGGGGCATATACGGTCAAATGCACCATCGCGGGTCTGGACGGCTCCTTCGTCTCCGAAGAGGTCAGGATCATCTGCCTCGACAACTACTACAGGGAGGCGGCATGGGCCGGTCTGGAGTACTCCTACGTCATCGAAGGGGACCACCAGGCATCCGTGGAGAGCGGATCCCCGTTCTCCGTCAGGAGCGAAGTGATAGGCGAAGTGTCCTACACGGTCATCTACGGCACACCCTCGGAGTATGACATCGGCAGCTCCTACCATGTCACCGTGGGTTCGGAATCCTGGTCCATCGAGATCTATCAGACGGAGACATCGGCTCCTGTGGCCGACTTCGACTGCCAGGTCGGCACCGACGGACATACCGTTGTTGTGCTCTTCAGAGGACACGGCGCATCGTTCTACACCTACGACTTCGACGGCGACGGCATCCCCGAGCAGGGCAACGGATACACCTACCCCTCCGAGGGAAGGTACACCATCGTCTGCAAGGCTGTCAACAACGTCTCCGAGACCTCATGCTCCAGGACGGTATCCATCGACATCGTGCCGTCAGAGAAGGCGGACGTCCTCCAGCTCACCGACTTCGAGATGCTGGTGGGCGAGAAGCAGGACATCGTCCTGGCGGTCACCGACGGCGACATCGTCACCGTGTCCGGTTCCGGATCCGGTTTCGTAACCGTCAGGGAGAACACCCTCAGGGTCGCACCGACGGAGAAGGGAACGTTCGATCTCACCGTCAAGGTGCATCACAACGACGGAACATCCTCGTCCAAGACTGTCAAGCTCACGGTCAGGGGTTCCGAGGTCCAGGATCTGGAGGAGGAGAAGCACGACTACATGGTCATCATGGCCGTCTTCTTCATAATTTCAGTATCAGCGATAGCCCTGTTCGTCCTCAAGGACATCCGTCCGAGAACGGCAAAGGCGCACAGGCTCCCCGGGATCGGAAGGCTTCTCAGAGGAAGGAACGGGGGCGGATTCAGATGACCGACATCGTCGTACCCGTGACAACGGTATGGGATGTGGTAGCGAACGCCCTGGATGACGGCTATTTCTGGCTGGCATCCGCCGTCGGACTCTTCGCAATCGCCCTGATCATAAGGAGGCGCATCGGAAGGAGGTGCTGCATCTGCCCCTCCCTGCGATAATCCCCGCTCTGGCATCCATGCTCGCCTGGGTCGGCATCGACCTGGGCATCTCCTGGCTGACCCAGGACGGCACCGATGTGCAGTACGTCTACGGACTGGACTTCACGCAGTTCATCGAATCCTATTGGCTCTCGATCCTGCTGTACGGCCTCATGGTCGCCGCAGCGGTGTATCTGGCCATACCCAAGCA
>JAEEOP010000016.1 GCA_016284295.1 Methanomassiliicoccaceae archaeon
AACAACTACTTCTACGCACTGATCATGGCGATGGAAGTCGGTCTGATGGGTGTCTACACCGCAGCTGACTACTTCCTGTTCTACATCATGTGGGAGGTCACCCTCATCCCGATGTACTTCATGATCTCATGGTACGGAGGACCTCGCAGGCACTACTCTGCGATCAAGTTCTTCATCTACACCCACGTGGCGTCGCTCGTCATGCTGATCGGATTCTTCGCGATCGGTTACGAGTCCGTCGATGTCGGCCAGCCTGTCAACTTCGCGTTCGAGGCCATCAGGAGCGGAATCGCTTCCGCAGCACTCAACGTACAGTCGCTCATCTTCGCCCTGCTCTTCTTCGGATTCATGGTCAAGATGCCGTCCGTACCGTTCCATACCTGGCTTCCGGATGCGCACACAGAGGCACCTACCGAGGGATCCGTCCTTCTGGCCGGTGTCATGCTTAAGATGGGATCGTACGGTATCATCCGTATCTGTATCGAGGCTCTGCCCGAGGCAGCCCACTACTGGCAGTGGCTCATCATCGCCATCGCTATCGTGTCCATAATTTACGGTGCATACGGCTGTATCGCCCAGACCGATCTCAAGAAGATGGTGGCGTTCTCGTCCATCAGCCACATGGGAATGGTCATGCTCGGTATCGGATGTCTGTCCGAGGCCGGACTGGTGTTCGCAGTCTTCCAGATGTTCGCTCACGGTCTCATCACCGCCATGCTGTTCATGGTGTGCGGTATGACCGGACACAAGGTCGGAACCAGAGAGATCCCCCTCCTCGGAGGACTCGCCGGAAGGATGCCCGTCTATGCGACCTTCATGATGATCGCATTCATGGCATCCCTCGGACTTCCCGGACTCGTAGGATTCTGGGGAGAGTTCCCTGTCATCTTCGCGTTCTACGAGTTCATCCTCGCGAACGACGTCATCTGGATGATCCTGTTCTGTATGCTGTCCCTCATGCTGACCGCAGGATACTACCTGTGGGCAATGCAGAGGACGCTGTTCGGACCCGAGACAAAGAAGATCGACCTGTCCAAGGCACACGATGTAGGACACTACGAGTTCGCAGTGCTCCTCGTGCTGTCCATCCTGGTCGCCCTCTTCGGAGTATGGCCCGACGCGGCTCTCCAGTTCCTTGAGCCCTATGTGCAGGGCCTCATGTCGATAGGGGTGATCTGAAATGGTATCTGAAATCATAACATCAATATTCGGAGATCTCACACCATTGGCAACGATGATCGTCCTGGCCATCGGCGCCCTGGCACTCCCCGGCATCCAGATGTTCGGAAAGAGACACACGGTCACATGGGCCGTGGCGCTCATCCTCGCAGTCGTCGCTATGCTCATCGACATCTGTCTCCTCGTGGACGGATATTCCGGTGACTACCTCGGCGTGTGGATGACACCCTATTCCTCGCTGATGGGACTCCTGTTCCTGATTGTGCTCTCGCTCGTCGTGCTCGTGTCCAACTCCAGTATCGAGACCACCAAGAACCACTCCGGTGCGTTCTATGCCCTGCTCTTCGGAGCCACCCTCGGTATGGTGTTCGTGACCACATCCTACGACCTCCTGACGATCTTCGTCGGAGTGGAGCTGACCAGTATCTCCTCATACGCCATGGTCGCGCTGAAGAGGAAGGACGGAAGGGCCTCCGAGGCTGCTGTGAAGTACGCCATCGTCGGAGGAATGTCTACCGCCCTCACACTCTACGGTATCTCCATGGTCTACGGAGTTTACGGAACCACTCAGGTCGCTGAGCTCGCAGTGGCAGTCGCCGCCGAAAGCACTTTCCAGTGGATGTTCGGAATCGGTATCATCGCTATGATCGCCGGTTACGGATTCAAGATCGCGGCCGTGCCGTTCCACATGTGGGCACCCGATGTCTACGAGGGAGCTGCAACCCCCGTCTCCATGTTCCTGGCGACAGGATCCAAGAAGATGGGTCTCGCCGTCTTCATCCAGGTGTTCATGATCATGTTCATCGGAGCGGCGACCGTCGGCCAGATCTATGGAGAGACCGCGCAGTACGTCTTCGCCATTATCGCGGCATTCACGATGACGGTTGGAAACGTCGTGGCCATCGCACAGAACAACATCAAGAGGATGCTCGCATACTCCTCCATCGCCCAGGCAGGATACATCCTGATCATCATGGCAGTCATGACACCTGAGGCGGAGGCGGCAGGTCTGTTCCACATGTTCACCCACGTGTTCATGAAGGGAGGAGCTTTCCTCATCGTCGGTGCACTCATTTGCGCCGGTATCGGTGAGAAGATCTCCGACTACAAGGGACTCGCCAAGAGGGCACCGTTCCTCGCAGCCGCAATGATGCTGTTCCTGTTCTCACTGGCAGGAATACCCCCTCTCGCAGGATTCACCTCCAAGTTCTTCCTGTTCGCTTCCGCGGTAGGAGTTCCCGGAGAGGCATCCGGAGAGTTCGTCTGGCTCGCATTCATCGCGATCCTGAACTCCGCCATATCCCTGTACTACTACGCAAGAGTGGTCAAGGCTATGTACATCGAGAAGGGAACCAGCACAGAGAAGATCAAGATCCCTAGGGTCTTCACTCTGGCCATCGTGATCTGTCTCATCTTCGTGATCGTACTGGGAGTCTACCCCGACCTCCTGTACGGATTCTGCGAGGACGCGACCTTCCTGATGAGCTGAAAACGATCCACAAACCCTTTCCCAAACCCCTTACTTTCTATGTGCCAGACTTTAAGACGAACCATTAAGTATGGTATGGCGATATTGCAACAATGGCTCAGAGCAGGGATCCTGTCATCGATAAGGAGCTCGAATCCGTCGATGCGGTCATGAGGACGGAGGTGAGGTCTGCATACCCCGAACTTAACGCTATGTGCGAGGCCACCCTGTCGACGCATCACCATGAGCTGAGGCCTGCCCTCTGCATCCTGACATATTATGCCAATGGCGGCAAGGATGCGGACGTCGCGGTGAGGATGTCCTCCTGCTACGAATCGGTCTTCGACGGACTCCACCTGCACGACCATATCGGTCGCAACGGGAAGGTCGTAGGAGAGAGGAAGAAGCTGTTCTCGAAGACCCCATCCACGACCAAGGTCATAGTCGCCGGCGATTTCATGTACATGATGGGCTTCCGTCTCGCCTACGGGAGCGTGCCCAAGATCGTCCCCTACCTCATGAGGGCGACCTCGGTCATCAGCGACACCATCTTCAAGATAGACAACCACACCTGCGACCCCGACGTCAGCGAGGAGGACTGTCTCGACATACTCGTCCGCAAGGGGGCGATCGAGTTCCAGATAATCATGGAGAGCGCATCCAAGCTCGCCGGAGCGGATGAGGAGGCCGTCACCAGGATGTCCGAGTGCGGCAAGTTCCTCGGAATGGCGATCCAGCTGTCCTTCGATGTCCTAGACCTCATCGGATTCCCCGACGAGAAGAAGGCGGACATGCTCACGCTGCTCACCGGATTCCCCACGCTCCCGCTGTACTATGCGATGAACGATCCGGGCATAGGCGAGCAGGTCAGAGGGGTGTTCTCCAAGGACGGGCCGTCCCCTAAGGAGATGTCCGGAGCGGTCTCGAGGATCAAGGAGACCGATATAATCCCCAGGTGCAGGGCAATGATAGCTCAGTACACATCGAAAGCGAGGGAGATGATGGCCTTCCTGCCGGATTCCGAGTACAAATCAGCACTTATAAAGTTCTCAGAGAGAATCTCTGTATGAGGTCAACATGTCCGAAGATGTCGACATCCTGATTGTTGGTTCCGGACCTGCAGGCAGCGTGACCGCAAGGTACGCCGCCGAATCCGGAGCATCGGTAATGGTATTGGAAAGGCGTCCGCAGGTCGGAGTGCCCGTGAGGTGCGGGGAGTTCATGCCCTCCAACGAGGAGATAATGAACATGTTCCCCAAGCTGAAGGACATGGAGTCCCTATTCACGATCCCCGACGAGCTCCACTGCCTGGAGACCGTGGGGATAGACCTTATCGATCCTGATGACAGGGAGACCATGCTGGAGTTCAACGGATACACCACGGACCGCGACAGGTTCGACCAGTATCTTGCATCTCTGGCATCGGAGGCCGGAGCGGAGTTCAGCATGGAGCACGCCTTCTACGGTATCAAGGACGGCAAGGCCCAGACCAGCAAGGGCGAGATCGGGTACAAGGTCCTGATAGGGGCCGACGGACCCGGTTCGCGTGTCGCGCAGTCGCTGGGATTGGAGCACAACAAGAACCCCTACCCTGCCGTCACGGCGCAGGTCAAAGGGGATTTCGAGCCCTACACGCAGATGTTCTTCGGAGGCATCGCGCCCGGTGCGTACGGATGGATCATACCCAAGGACGGACGCGCCAACGTGGGCGTGGGATTCTCTCCCAAGTTCGCCAACGCATCACTTTCAGTCTATTTCGACAAGTTCATGGACAGGCACGGGTTCAAGGCCGAGGGCAAGACCTACGGAAAGTACGTTCCCAGCGAAGGCCCCATACCCAAGACCGTGTCCGGTAACGGGATGGTCGTCGGAGATGCGGCAGGACAGGTCATATCAGTCAACGGCGGAGGCATCCCCCTCGCTATGATCGCCGGCCGCATATGCGGTCAGGTGGCCGCCGAGAACGTCAGGAGCGGAGCATCCCTGGAGAACTACGAGACGCAGTGGAGGGACATCATGGAGCAGCCCCTCAGGCTCGCTGCGTTCAACAAGAAGCTGGCAGACACGTTCGCTTTCAGGTCCGATGCGTCCACCAAGCTGTGCATGAGGATCCTCGGGAAGCGCAGGATGGGCAACCTCATCAGGTGCAAGCGCATTTTCCCGTGATCGCTTCCTTCTGCATCCCTTCAAGGGCGATCCGCAGATCGGGCAGTCCGGATACTTCTCCTTGTACCATTTGCCGCATCCGGTGCACTTGTAGTTCCACTTGACTACCTTCTGGATCCCCTTCATGCCGACAGGCTTGAACTCCACCCCGAGGACCCTGGCGACGTTCTGTATAGAATAGTCGTCGGACCATATCGTTCCGTTAACATCCAGCGCAAGTGCCAGCACGGTCATGTCGACGGGTGACAGCCTGGTATCATCGCCTGTTCTCTTGGCCGCTTCCTCCACTCTCTGAAGGGATTCCCTGGAGCAGTCCGACACACGGACCATGTCGCCCCATAGCGCAAGGCGGGGGTCCTCATGGTTCTGCAGCTCCCTGATGACCCCGGGCGGGCAGACATGCTCCTCCTCGGGGAGGCCGTCCATTGAGAAGAACGCCGAGCTGTCCAGTACGATCATGTCTGATGCATGGCCTAGCAGATAGAAAACATTGTCTCGGCTGACGCTGGGCGGACGATACTGATAATAACTGCACTGCAATCTACATGCAAGGTGACATATGGAGATCCTCGAGATACTGGGAATAATGGCGGTCGGCCTGTGGCTGTTCCTGCCCGCGATGATCCCGAACTCTGCGGCGGTCGTCTTCGGAAAGAAGTCTAAGACGAAGATCGATTTCGGCAAGACTTGGAGAGGCAAGAGGATCTTCGGCGACGGCAAATCCTGGGGCGGATTCTTCGGCGGAGGACTCACAGGCGTAGCGCTCGGACTGATCCTGATAGGCATCGGATCCCTCTGGGACCCGGAGAACTACGGCGGATATGGACCGTTCTGGGACAACGTCGGCATACTGTTCTGCCTGTCCTTCGGCGCCGTGCTGGGGGATCTCTGCGGAGCGTTCATAAAGAGGAGGCTCGGCCTGGAGAGGGGACAGAAGGCCCCCATTCTGGACCAGTACGACTTCGTCATCGGCGCGTTCTGCATCACCGCCCTGTTCTATCCGGGCTGGGTGTACGCGACTTACATCGAAGGGCCGCACATTGCCGCCCTGATATTCATATTGGTGGTGATGTTCGCCATACACCGCATAGCGAACATCATCGGTTACAAGATGGGGCTCAAGAAGGAGCCGTGGTGATTTACATGAGTGAGCTTACGAAAGCTTTGAAGGATTGCGGAGCCCTCCAGTTCGGGGACTTCACGTTGGCATCCGGTGCCAAGAGCGAGTATTACATAGACATCAAGAAGGCCAGCACGAACCCCAAGGTGCTGTACATGTTCTCAGTCATGATGGCCGAGAAGATGCAGGCCGAGAACATCCGCCCCGACAGGATCGCGGGAGTCGTCCTCGGATCCGTTCCGCTGGCGGCGGCCCTGTCCCTGGCCACCGGCATTCCCTATGTCATGGTCCGCAAGGAGAAGAAGGACCATGGGACCGGCAAGCTCATCGAGGGGGATCTCAACCCCGGCGACAAGGTCCTCGTGGTCGAGGATGTCGTCACGACGGCAGGATCCAGCATCGAGGCCATCAAGACCCTCCGTGAGAACGGCGCAGTGGTCGAGGAGGCCATGTCCGTGATCGACCGCGAGAGCGGCGGAGAGGAGAACTACGCCAAGATCGGTGTCAAGTTCTACTCCCTGGTCAAGGCCACGGAGATCCTCAAGGAAAACAGGGCATGAGGCCGGAGGCCGACTGCAGCCTGTGCGGGCTCTGCGAGGGCCGCACCAACATCGTGCTGCCCGACGGCACCTACGATTCGGGCATCGTCTTCGTGGGCGAAGCGCCTGGGGAGAACGAGGACCACGAGGGAAGGCCGTTCGTGGGCCGTTCGGGGAAGATCCTCGAGGGCATGATGAAGGATGCGGGCTTCAGCCGTTCCGATGTCCTGATCACGAACACAGTCAAATGCAGGCCCCCTTCTAACCGCGATCCAACTCAGGAGGAGATGGCCGCATGCAGGCCCTTCCTGGAGTCGGAGCTGTACGATGCGGAGCTGGTCATTGGACTTGGAAAATCAGCCTGCAGGGACCTGATGGGCTACGAGGGCAGGATGGACGAGATCGTGAACGTCCCGACCACCATAAGGGTGCGGGACAGGGATGTGAAGTTCATCCCCACCTACCATCCCGCGGCGACCATCTACAACAAGGTCTCGAGGGAGGAGCTCAGGCGCACGATAGGGATGATAGGGGAGATGCTGAGATGAGGTTCACCGGATTCATGCTCGACATGGACGGCACGATCTACAAGGGATGGGACCCCATCCCGGGCGCCAAGGGATTCATAGACGCGCTGAAGAGCAAGGGGATACCTTTCGTATTCCTTACTAACAATTCCTCCCATTCCCGCTCGTATTACTACGATAAGCTCACCAAGATGGGCTTCGACGTGTCCTTGGACAACGTCCTCACATCTAACATCGCGACCATCAGATACGTGCTCTCGGAGCATCCGGGAAGCAGGGTCTACGTGGTCGGTTCCCCCGATGTTGTGGAGGAGGTCAGGGCCGCCGGAGTGAACGTCGTGGACGATGAGCCAGACATAGTCTACCTCACCTTCGACCGCACCATCACGTACGACAAGATCAACAAGGCCTTCAAGGCCCTGAAGAAGGGAGCCATCTTGATAGCCACCCACCCGGACGATGTATGCCCTACGGAAACCGACTACGATATCGACATAGGGCCCTTCATAAGGATGTTCGAGCAGATGTGCCAGACACATGCCGTGATCATCGGCAAGCCCAACCGTCTGATGCTCGAGATGGCGGCCCTGGAGATGGGCGTGGACCCGGACGGGGCGGTCATGGTGGGCGACCGTCTGTATACGGACATAAGGATGGGGCAGGATGCCGGGATCACCAGTATCCTTGTACTGTCAGGAGAGACCTCGAGGGATGACCTCAGTAGCTCCGATGTGAAGCCGACCTATGTGCTGGATTCGGTGGCGGACATTCCTTCCATGCTGGAATGAGCCCCGGCTGGCTCTTCGGTTGTGCTATTATATATTAAAAATCCTTTACTTTACTATAATCATGTGTGCGTGCGCGTGTGCGCATGTCAGGTCGCGTGATGATGGGATGCAAGCGACTATAGGTCGATTGCCCTCCTAATGGGGGGATCGGGTGCACTTAAAACAGGTCGAGATGGAGAATTTCAAATCATTCGGTGGCAAGGTCACGGTGCCGCTGATGGAAGGTTATACCGCAGTCACCGGACCGAACGGATCAGGGAAATCCAACATCACCGATGCGATCCTCTTCGTTCTGGGCCCCAAGAGCCCCAAGGCCGTCCGCGCAGGAAGGCTTACCGATCTCATCTTCGACGGAGGCAAGAGCAAGAACAAGGCCTCCTTCATGAAGGTCTCCCTCATCTTCGACAACACCGACCGCATGATGCCGTGGGACGCGGACGAGGTCAGGCTGACCCGTTACATCAAGATGTCCGACAACGGCCAGGATTACAGTTCCTATTTCTACATCAACGACCAGAAGTCCACCCTCACCGAGTTCGACAACCTCCTCACCAAGGCGAGGATCAGCGCGGAGGGATACAACCTGGTCCAGCAGGGAGACGTCACCCACATCGTCCAGATGGGGAACACCCAGAGGAGGGCCATCCTGGACGGGATCTCCGGTATCGCGAGCTTCGACGCAGACATAGACAAGGCCGAGGCCGAGAAGTCCGAGGCCAACGCCAACCTCGAGAGGATCAATATCGTGGTCGGGGAGCTCACCAACGAGGTGAAGAAGCTCGAGAAGGACCGCGAGGATGCCCAGAAGTACGTGGAGTACAAGGATGCCCTGGACATGGCCAAGGCCCAGTACTCCCACAGGAAGCTCCAGATGAGCAAGGCGTCGTACGAATCGCAGCAGAACCACATCGCCAAGCTCAGGGAGGACGCCCAGAGGTTCGCCCAGGAGAAGGCGGAGGCCGAGGCCCAGAGGGACGCTAAGATTCAGGAGATAAGGGACGTCGAGGAGGAGATCGCCGTCAAGGCAGGTCCCGAGTACAGGGAGCTGAAGGGCAAGATCGAGAACGCCAAGATCGAGTACGCCACCAAGAAGGACAAGATCGAGACTACCGAGGCGGACCTGGAGGAGCAGAAGGCGTTCAAGGCCAACTTCGAGGAGTCCATCTCTGAGAACAACATACAGTCCAGATCGCTGGAGGAGACCAAGGCGGAGCTGTCAATCAAGCTTGCGGATGCGGAGCAGCGCAAGACCGCCAGGTCGGAGGAGGAGAAGCAGATCTCTGACATGATCTCCAACACCGGAGGGGAGCAGAAGGAGCTCCAGGAGAAGCAGGATTCCCTGGAGAAGCAGATCTCCGACTGCTCGGCGGAGCTGCTGTCCGCCCAGGCGGCCTTCTCCAAGGCCGAGACGGCATCCGAGGATGCCCACAACGCATATGCGAACATGGACGAGAAGGTCCAGAACATAGATTTCGAGATCAAGGATGCCAAATGGAGCCTCGATCAGATCAAGGCCGAGGCCGGCCCCAGCCTGGAGGACTTCTCCGCCAAGATTCTGGACGCCAAGAAGAGGGAGACGGAGCTGGAGAACCAGGAGAAGGACCTCAACAACGCGTACCGCAGGATCGACGAGGAGTACAAGTCCCTGCAGGCCGAGAAGAAGGTGTCCGACAGGATGAACCAGGGGAGCATGGCCGTGGAGGCCATCCTTGCCCTCAGGAACAGGGGCGAGATGCCCGGCATACACGGGACGATCCAGGAGCTGGCCACCGTCGAACCGGGATACGAGACCGCATTGTCGGTCGCCGCCGGAGGCAAGATGCAGGCGGTAATCGTCGACAACGACCAGGTCGCTGCCGACGCCATCGCGTACCTGAAGAAGGAGAGGCTCGGAAGGGTCACGTTCCTCCCGCTCACTAAGATGATGGGCGGAAAGCCCAGGGCGAAGGCCATCATGAGCGAGAAGGACTCCGACGGATACGCGATAGACCTCATAGAATTCAACCAGAAGTACTACAACGCCTTCTGGTACGTCCTTGGAGACACCCTCGTGGTCAAGGACATGGACACCGCCCGCAGGATCATGGGCGGGATCAGGATCGTCACCAAGGCCGGGGAGCTCATCGAGGCCTCCGGTGCCATGGTCGGAGGAACGATCAACCAGCAGAAGCTGATGAAGTTCGGCGCCGCATCGGAGGACAAGCTGACCGAGCTCGGAGAGAAGCTTAGGAAGGCATCCGACGCACTGGAGAACGTCAGGGCGGAGATCAGGAAGGTCCGCGAGGAGATCCGCACCATCGACGACGAGCTCAGGAAATCGACCTCGTCCGGAGCGGAGCAGAGGGAGAAGGTCGCCGGGCTCAAGGCCAGGATATCGGAGCTGGAGAGGTCCAAGAAGGAGTATCAGGGCAGCCTGCAGGATTCCAGGCAGAGGGTGTCCGACGCGGACGCGCAGCTGTCCAAGGCCAGGGAGGAGTTCGGCAGGATGTCCGAGCGCATGACCGCCCTGAGCGACGAGAGGAACAGGGTCAAGGACCGCATCGCTGAGATCGCGCCTGCGGACTTGCAGAACAGGATCCAGAAGGTCCGTGACGACCTGTACAGGATCACCCAGCAGATCTACGATTACAAGCAGCAGATCGGCGGCGCGGAGACGGAGATCGTCGGTCTGGCGAAGCAGAATGAGTCCCTGCAGATGCAGCTGGACAGCGTCAACTCCTCCATCGAGGAGGACGAGAGGATCATCCGCGACAGCAAAGGCCTGCTGGACCGCCTCAAGCTCGATCTGGATGCGCTGCGCAAGATCGAGGCCGAGATGGAGAAGGGCATAGGCGACCTCCGTGACAGGAAGGACGAGCTCCAGAACCAGAAGTACGAGCTGGACACCGTCGTGAGGGACAAGGCCACCGCGATAGAGAACACCAAGGCATCCGTGATTACATTCGAGGCCCAGCTGCAGGTCATCAAGCAGCAGATCATGGCCTACCAGGAGGAGGTCGACGCGATCACCTTCGAGGTCGCCCAGCCCATACCCTCGGAGGAGGAGATCAGGCGCACGATCAAGACCTGCGAGGCGGCGATCGACAGGCTAGGCAATGTCAACCTGCGCGCCATAGAGGATTACGATGAGAAGAAGGCCCGCCTGGACGCCCTGAACGAGCAGGTGGCGGACCTCAACAGGAACATAGCGGACCTCACGGCCCTGACGGACTCCCTCAAAGGGAAGAAGAAGGGGCTGTTCATGGAGGCGTACACCGCTGTGGACGAGAATTTCAAGAAGATCTACGCCCAGCTCTCCGGAGGAGGCGAGGCGTATATGGCACTGGAGGACGAGGACGACCCGTTCAGCGGCGGACTCATAATCAACGCGAAGCCCAGGAACGGAAAGCTCCTGAGGCTGGAGGCCCTCTCCGGAGGGGAGAAGTCCCTGACCGCGCTGTCCTTCATCTTCGCCATACAGGAGTATCAGCCGTCCCCGTTCTACGTATTGGACGAGGTCGACATGTTCCTCGACTCAGTGAACTCCGAGATGGTGGCGTTCAGGGTCAAGGAGAGTTCGAAGAAGGCACAGTTCATACAGGTGTCCCTGAGGAAGGTCGCATTGGCGGTCGCGGACCAGCTGATCGGCGTCACCAGGCCACCGTCAGGCATCAGCAAGATCATAATACAGCCCGATCTGGCTGAGGTCTCGAAATACGAGGAAGAGGCTGTACAGGACAAAGAGGCGATCTGAGATGGATGGGAACATAAGGATTGAGGATCTGGAGCAGCATCTGCTGTTCCACAAGGCTATGACGGAGAACACCGACACCTACCGCAGGATAAACGGGTACGTTGACATCCTGAACAAGGTGGAGTCCGGGGAGCGTCTCAACGACCCCGTGGACGAGGCGATACGCGCAGTATTCAGCCTGGTGCTGGAGAACGGGATCGATCCGTGGGAGATCGACCTGTCGCAGTTCGTCAAGCTGTACAACATGAAGGTGGTCAACGACACCTTCGACATGATAGTCGCAGGGAAGCTCATGCTGATGGCATGGAAGATCCTGAGGCTCCAGTCGGATTCGACCCGCACCATGTCCGAGCCCCCCGTGGAGGAGTTCGACATGGATGTGGACGACTCGTTCTTCTACGAGGACGAGGACATGATGGTAGTCCCCGAGGTGACGCTCAGCGAGGCATTCCAGAGGGAGCCGGTTCGCCCGGTGACCATGTACGAGCTCATCGACGCCTTCGAGGCGGCCAGAGAGGAGATCGAGGTCCAGAGGGAGAGGGAGCGCGTCAAGTCGCAGCTCAAGGCCAAGGAACCTGTCAAGTTCGACAACAAGGCCCACGAGGAGGACGACCAAAGGGACGTCGAGGCGGTCTGGGAGAGGATCCAAAAGCTCGGAATGGGACAGATCTGCATCGAGGACCTGTACACCTCCGACCTCAAGGAGAACCTGAAGACCTTCGTGTCCATCCTCCACCTGGTGAGGATCGGGCGCCTGGACGTCTGGCAGGAGTCCCTCCCGTTCGGGGAGATATACGTCGAGATCATGACCGAGGGCGCCTCCGGTACCATCGAGGATGACCTCGGGGACCGTATCGAAGCGGTGATGTGAGGTGGATACGAAGGGTGCGGTCGAGGCGGCGCTGTTCTCGGCTTCCGGGAACCTCCGCACTTCCGACATAGCGGCCAAGACGGGACTGCCCGTGGAGGAGGTCCGCTCCGCCCTTATGGACCTCCGCAGGGAGTACGAGGAGAGAGATTCCGCCATCCAGATAGCCAAGATCGGGGTGGAGTACAGGATGATGCTCAGGCCCGAGTACTCCGAGTGCACCGGGACCTTCGCCAAGCCGGAGCTGTCCGCAGGCGTCCTGCGCACGCTCACGACCATAGCGTACTACCAGCCGGTGCTGCAGTCGGAGCTCCTGAAGCTCCGCGGCCCCCGTGTCTACGACGATGTTCACGCCCTCACGGACATGGACTTCGTGGCGAGGAAGAAGGCAGGGAACACCTGGGAGCTGACCACCACGAAGAAGTTCGCCGAGTACTTCGGTATCGGGAGCACTAAGATCAAGGACATCCAGAAATGGATCAAGGACAGGTCCACCAACCTCGGCGACCAGGCTTCGGCGGCTCCGAAGGACACAGAGTGAGGCCTGTCCGGGCTTCTGTCTGGCACGTTAACATCGGTTGGTTATTGGCAGTCGGACCTAAGGTATTTATTGGCCGATTCAGTGCAGACTCCATCGGAGACGGGCATCGCTTTAAGATGCTGTCCCTTGAAATCGATCAGGTCGTTCTATGAGTCTGCTCGCTGGTAGCAACACGGTGAAGGGTACCATCAACGATGGTATGGATGTCGAAGTCGCATTGAAGCTCGGGAAGGCCGTAGGCAAGATCTACGGAGGCCCTCTCGCAGTCGCGATGGACGGAAGGACATCCAACATGATGCTGAAGACCGCATTGGTCGCAGGTATGATGTCCGTGGGAGCCAACGTCCTTGACCTCGGCGCGGTGCCGACCCCGATGATCCAGTATTATATGGCGGTCCACCCGGAGGTCATGGGAGGGGTGAGCATCACCGCTTCCTTCGCAGGTCAGCAGATCAACGGCTTCAGGATCATGAGGTCCGGAGGCATCGACGACCCGATATTCGACGAACGCACCATTGAGGACGTGATGGCGGACAACTCTCAGGTTCCCGCGATGCAGATCGGGGAGATCTCCAAGGTGGCGGATTTCACAGAGTCCTACATCGATTCCATCATGAAGGGCATAGATGTGGAGGCCATCCGCAACGCAGGCTTCAGGATCTGTCTGGACTGCCGCAACTCCACAGTGGCCAACACAGTGGCCGGCCTTCTCATGGCGCTGTCCGTGGAATGCATATTCATAACCGGCGACTCGTCCATGCTGGACGAGGACAGGCAGATGAAGCTGGGCCATGTGGTCAAGAGCCAGGGGCTGGACCTCGGTGTCGCCATCGATATGGATGCCGATCATGTCCTCTTCGCCACTGCTGACGGCGTCCCTGTGCATGGAGACAAGAGCTTCGCCGTGATGGCCGTGGACATCCTCTCCAAAGGTCCCGGCAAGGTCGTCGTGCCTGTGAACGCATCCACTCTGATGGAGTCTGTGGTGCGTGACAACGGCGGGGAGCTGATCCTGTGCACAGTGGGGGAGCAGACGGTCATAAGGAAGGTCAAGGAGTACTCTGCGGTGCTCGGAGGAGACATATTCGGATGCCTGGTGCTTCCTGGACACGCTTGTCTCTGCGATGCCATATTGGCAATGGTCAAGATGTTCGAGATCATCGCCAAAAAGGGACCCCTTGGGGACCAGATCTCGAAGTACCCCGATTATTACATTTCCAAAGACTCCCTGGAGGTCC
Source organism: Methanomassiliicoccaceae archaeon (assembly GCA_016284295.1). Lineage (GTDB taxonomy): Archaea > Thermoplasmatota > Thermoplasmata > Methanomassiliicoccales > Methanomethylophilaceae > Methanoprimaticola. Next base: position 14,168 of record JAEEOP010000016.1, read on the forward strand.
CCGAGGATAGGATCCCGTTCCTTCTCGAGAGCTACAAGGCGTTGCATGAGGGCGAGGAGATGGAACTCCTCGACGGCGTGAAGATCTACAGTCCCGAAGGATGGACGCTGGTAAGGAAGTCCAACGTAAGGGACCTTGTGAAGGTGTACGCTCAGTCCGGAAGCCGCGACAAATCCGCAAGCTGGCTCTCCGAGACGCTGGATGAGCTGAAAAGGATCCTCAGTTCCTCAGATTCTTCCCCTGAACAGCAATGACCTCGTTGATGAGCCTTGCAGCCAGGATGGATGTTATCCCGGACGGGTCCGCAGGCGGACATACCTCGCAGACATCGAATCCGACGAGCCTGTCGCCCACAGCGTTGATGACCTTCTTCACATCGTAAGGGTGGAGTCCGAAGGGTTCGGGCGTTCCGGTCCCGGGCGCGAATGCGGGGTCTATTCCATCGATATCGATCGTCAGATAGACGGACTCGTGCTTCACGTTGTCCAGAGCCTGCTTTATGGCCCAGTCGATGCCCTTGTCGAAGATCTCGTACGCGCTTATGAACGGGATCACATCGTCCCTGTCCAGCTCCTCCTCGCCGATCGCACGGCATCCGAGGACGTACGTGCTGTCTATCCCCACATGGTCCGCCGCACGCCTCATGATGCACGCATGGCTCAGAGGGGTGCCAAGATACTCGTCCCTGGAATCCAGGTGGGCGTCTATCGATATCACGGATATCTTGTCGCTGTCGAAGTTCCTCACCACGGGGATGTTCACAGAATGCTCCCCGCCGATGGTGATCGGGAACTTGCCGTCCCTGATGGCGGGGCCGACGGCGAAATCCACCTCCTGGACCATGTCCTCCGGTACGACGAAATCGTCCACGTTGCCGTAGTCGCATACCGCAGGCAGCTCCTGGTGGATGCCGTGCTCGAAATGTATCTCTTCAAAATTGTAGGAGGCCCGCCTTATAGCGGTGGGTCCCTCCCTTGCGCCCGCTTTGAAGCAGGCGGTATGATCATACTGGACTCCGAATATGACGATGTCCGATTCGTCGTATTCAGAATCTGCGCCGGCATATCCGAGTCCGTATGATATTTTACCAGTCCTCACATGAACTTGTATCTGCCCATCGCGACAAGGTACAGAACTTCAGCGCCTTCCTCGATCTTCTGTTCTGCATCCTGGTTGATGACGATGGAGAGGTTCTCGAAGGACTCGAGGTCCATGACGAGCGCCTCTTCTCCGTTGATGGACAGGATCTGTCCCTTCCTCTTGTCGATCATGGGGACCTGGACTTTTGTACTGACAGGTCCAACGATGGATTTCTTTGCCCCGGTGAAGATGCTGACTGCATCGATGTTCGCCTTGGCCGATCCGTGCTTTCCGGGCTTGGAGGTCGTGATCTTGACGATCTTACAAGGTTCCTCGTCAACGTTGACGTACCTTCCCTCTTTCAGCTCTCTGATCTCTTTCATCTCCCACATTGGTCTCACTATCCTTTTGGATTATATTTTCCAGCTCATGGCCGGTAGTTCACTTCCCCGAAGGAAGTGAGCACATGCAAGTCGTAAACGGTTACTGACCTCATGTTATCTGGCTGAGGCTATGGCTCCTACTATTATAATAGTATCTAAGGGGGATAAGAGCGGAAAAGGCCGTTCCGGAAGACTATATGATTACGGATTTAGCGCCTCTTTCCCTTGCCCCTGTTCCTGGGCTTGCCCTTCTTCTGTGGCTTCTTGGGCGGCTCGGGGTACCTGCGCTTGATGTCCTCGACCCTGGCCAAGAACTCCTCGTTGAGCCTGTCGCCGCAGAACTCGCCGCGGTACTGGTCCACCTTGGCGGCTATGAGGATCTTGCCTGCAAGGGCGCGTGCGATGTTGCCCCTCTGCCAGTAGGGTGCCTTGTGGACCTCCGGGTGCTGGTAGATCACTCCGTGCTTCGGAGGCCTCTTGCCGGATTTGAGATGTCTGAACATCGCCTTCTCCGCCCCCAGGAGCTGGACCGTGGAGGATGGCAGCGTGGACAGCCTCTCCAGGCCTCCGGACAGGGATATCAGCCTGGCCGCCAGCGGGCCGCCGACGATGCTGCACATGTTCGGGCAGGTCTCCTCGACGATCTCCTGGATGTACGCTTCGGTGCGCTCCTTGTCGTCGTACAGGCGGTACAGGGTGTCCGCCAGGTCCATGACCGCGCGCATGTCGCTGTCGTTGAAATCCGCTCCGATCGACTGTATGTCGAGTCCGAGCTCCTCGATGATGGCGTCCCTCTCGCCGTACCTGGCGATCAGGTCGGCGTACCTGGAGTCCTTGGCGTGGTCGGCCAGCTCCGGGAAGTGCATCCCGTACCATTCGTGAAGCCTCTCGTTGTAGAGGTTGATCGTGGCTATCTGGTCGTCAAGGTTCCTGATCGCCTGGACCAGGCTCCTGTCCCTGGGGATGGGCTCCGATGTCCTGAGCTTCCCCAGGCCCATCATGACCTCGTGCATGAACGCGTCGTCGTATCCGAACTTCTGGGGCGTGAGGAAGGACGAGTCGAACAGCTCCGGCTTCCCGAGCTCGGACTGCCTGCGCTCCCCGACCATCAGCTTCTCGGGCACCTTGGAGGCGAGCTCCCTCTCCTCCTCCAGGACCCCTCCCCTCTGCATGACCGCTAGTTTTTGCGCGGTCTCGGAGGCGTCCATGGGCATCAGCCTCTTGTCGATGATGCTGTGCGACTTCTCGTCTATGAGGAAGGTGCCGAACCATTTCGTTACGAGGATCGTCATGATATCACATCTTCGAGAGCTTGGTGATCTCCCTTTTGGGGAGGTCCTCCACATCGCCGCAGAGCAGCTGGAGCCTGGCCTGGAATTCCAGCTCCTCCATCCTGTTGTATGCCTCCTCGAGGGTGCGGCCCTGGGTGATGGCGCCGTGGCGCTCCATGAGTATCGCCTTGTGGTCGCCGACGGCCGCCACGGCCTCGACCAGCTTCTTGGATCCCGGGGTGAAGTACCCGATCATGGGGACGTCCCCAAGGAGGAGGACGCCTTCGGGCGTGATGTTGCTCTTGATCTTCTCGCCCTTCACGGCCAGCGTGACGCAGTGGAGCGGGTGGCAGTGGACCACGGCACGGGTGTCGAAGTTCATGTTGTACAGCGCCAGGTGGAACTTGTGCTCTATCGACGGCTTGCCCTCGGAGAGCACCTTGCCCTTGGAATCGATGAGGACCAGGTCCTCCGGCTCCAGCATGCCCTTGTTCCTCCCGGAGGGGGTGATGAGTATCTCTGAATCGTTGATCTTGACGCTCATGTTGCCTCCGGCGGAGACGGTCAGCTGGCGGTCGTAGAGGAGCTTGCATATCTTCACGAGCTCCTGCCTGGCGTATCTCTCGTTCATTGTTTCACCTTGTGGATCTCGTCAGGCCTCAGGATCCCCTTCTCGGTGATGAACCCGGCCACCAGTTCCGCCGGGGTGACGTCGAAGGCGGGGTTCAGGGCCTTGGAGCCGACCGGGGCGATCCTGTAGTCCTTCACCATGGTGACCTCGGTCTCCGACCTCTGCTCGATGACGATGTCCTTCCCGGTCTTCGTGTTGAAATCGAATGTGGAAATGGGTGCGGCGACGTAGAACGGGATGCCGAAGTGCTTGGCGACGATTGCCTTGTCGAACGTGCCGATCTTGTTGGCGAAGTCCCCGTTGGCGGCGATCCTGTCCGCACCGGTGATGATCATGTCCACGCCCTGCGACATGTAGTATGCCGATGCCCCGTCGGGGATGATGGCGTGGTCTATTCCCTCCTGGTTGAGCTCCCAGGCTGTGAGCTGCATGCCCTGCAGGCGGGGCCTGGTCTCCGAGGCGTAGACGAAGAACTTCTTTCCCTGCTCGTGGGCCTTCCTCATTGGGGCCAGCGCGGTGCCGACATCGACCGTTGCCAGCGCTCCTGCGTTGCAGTGCGTCATGAGCTTCATGCCGTCCTTGATGAGCTCCGCCCCGTATTCGCCTATCTTGATGCATTTGTCGACCATCATCTGGGCGTATCCGTCGGCGGCCTTGACCGGGTCCACACTCTTGGAGAGCTCTTCGCTCATGTAGTCGACGGCGTAGAACAGGTCGTTGGCCGTGGGCCTTGCGGCTTTGATGTCCGCCGCGGCCTTCTTCAGGTCGCATCCCTTGAGCGCCGCCATGCACATCGCGTATGCGGCGGTGGCCCCTATGGAAGGAGCACCGCGGGTGGTCATGTTGCGTATGGCCTCCGCTATGTCGAGATAGTCGTCGAAGTCGACCAGGACGATCTTCGCCGGGAGTTCCCTCTGGTCGATCATCCTGACCTTTCCGTTCTCGAACCATACTGCCCTGATATCGCAAGTCTTTCCATCCACAGTAGCTTTCATGCCTATTCCTCTCTTGACCATCCTCGCGCGCATATACATAATTTTGGAGTGACTAATGCGAAACTTTAATATACGAACCGCATACGGACTTTTATGGCAGACGAAACGTCCAATCACTTCGAACTCTACATCACCGGGGACGGCACGGTACAGGTCTCCAGCGATGTGAAGTTGAACATATTGCACGAGCTGGAGAAGGGCGATCTGTCACTAACGGAGATATCCAAGAAAGTTTCCAAGGCCCAGTCCACCATCTCGGTCCACCTGGATTCGATGGTGCATGACAAGCTGATCTCCGTCCATGATGACCTCCAGGACAACCGCAAGAGGTACTATTCGCTCATTTCGCTCCCGTTCGGCAAGGCCGTACAGTCCTCGGACGAATCCAGGGAGCTCGCATTCAAGCTCCTCACCAAGGTGGCTCAGGACCCCGAGAAGATGATCAGGACCCTCCCCAGGTTCATATTCCTGGGATTCGACGGAATGGGTCTGAACGTGGATCCGATGGCCAGCATCCTCGGTTTCATACACGGCGCGGCCATGTCCGGTTCCCTTACGGGGGAGACGATGGAGGACACCATAGACAATGCAAGGAACTACTTCAGGGAGCTCGGATTCGGGGACGTCAGCGTCTACTCAGTCAAGCCCCTGACGCTGATCATTAAGGACAGCATCCCGCTGACGGAAGGCTCCGCCAAATGCCTGATCCAGTATGCCGCGGGATTCTTTTCGAGGGTCCTCGAGGATGCCACGGGCAAGCCCTATGTGATGGTCAGCAGCGAGGTGTTCGGGACCGATTACAACTACGTACGTTTCGTCCTCGAGCCGAGGGAGCACAAGATCCCGTTACTCGTAGAGAGGCTTGAAACTTAAGAGGGCGCCGTTCCCGAGCATCTGGCAGTCGTCCAGCTGGAGTTTTATCCCTTCTGGCTCTACCCATCCGTCCCCGTCGCAGGGCGTAGGCGCGTTGCATCCGCCGATTACTAGTCCACCTACGAACACGGTGTAGCGGTCCACCAGATGGGCCCTGAAGAACGATGCTATGGTCTTCCCGCCGCCCTCCACCAGGATGTTCTCGACACCCATCCTGACGAGCTCGTCCATGACCTTATCCAGGTCGATATCGACCTTCCCGGCGCGGATGATACCGTCGCAGTCCCATGTCCTGGTACATCCCTCGAGGGTGACCATCACGGTGGGTGCGCGGTCGTTCAATACCTGTGCGTTATCAGGCGTGCGGCCGTGCGGATCCAGGACGATGCGGATGGGGTTGGTGTCGTAGTCCCTGTCCTTCAGGGTCAGGTGCGGGTCATCGGCGATGACGGTGCCGACTCCGACCAATATGGAATCGTAATGCTTGCGGAGGCCCTTCACGCGCGATTTGTCCTCGTCGGATGAGATGCGCACCTGTGTGCGGTCGTCGCCGGCAAGCTTGCCGTCAGCGGACATAGCGCAGTTGACATGTATGAAGGGTCTGGGATTCGCCATGTGCTCTGCCAGCAGATACACGTACAAAAAGTGAACGTTATCCCGTTCAGATGGGGTGGAGGGCCTTGTTGTTCTCGCCAGGGGTCACGCTGAACCTGTAGACGTTGTCCTTCCTCTCGACCCCGAACTTCACATCAAGGAATGATTCCAGAGTGTCCATCTGGCTCAGCAGGTGCTTGCTGATCCTGGAGACGGAGAATCCGCTCTTGCCCTGGGCCATCGCCATGTACGGGAGGACCTGGTCCGCCGTGTGGACGTCCATGGTCGCGCCGCTCGTCATCTCCCTGATGAGGTCCATCGCCGCATCCTCTCCGGCCTTGTCGGCAGTGTGTCCGCGGGAGGTCAGGGCGTTGCTTCCGAGCAGACCGTTCTCGAACTCCGCCGTGAGGACTATGCCCGCACCCCTGGAGTCGCCGTCGGTCTTCTGGATGTCGAACTCCACGTCCGCGTAGGGCTTCAGGGTGTTCTGGCAGCTGGTGATCATGTCCTTGTTGATCCAATCCGGAAGGCGTTGGCTGAAGCAGATGCCTTTGATGCTCTTCAGCTCCCCCAGCTCCTCGATGTCGAGAGGTTTGATCGTATCGATGGGGTCCAGGGTGGTTATGACGCGTCCTCCGCCCTGCGGGTAGAATCCGCGGTCGATGATCTTGACGTTGGCCTCGATGCCCATCTTCCTCATCAGAGGGAACAGTAACGTCTGGTAGGAGTCTATCGGAGGCGCCCACATGACGTTGGTCCCTCCGCTGATGTCCACGGTGAGCCTCTTGCGGTGGTTCCTTCCTGCGAGCATCATCGCCTGGAGGACCAGACTGAGGCTGCCGGCGGTACCGATGTTCATCTCGATGTCGTATTTGTGCTCATGACCGGGCGTGAAAAGCAGTTCGCGGGAACCGATGATGTTCCCCTCGACCGTGGATCCGGCCATCTGGGCGACGGCCTCGACCGCGGCGCAGTGCTGTTTGGACAACCCGTTGGTCGGCCTGTTCTCCCTGATACGGGTGAGATGCGTGGTGATCCCGGTGACTGTGGCCATGGCTACCGATGTGCGGACCATCTGTCCACCACCCTCACCTCTTGAACCGTCTATCTCCAGGATGTCCATGGTGGAGCCTTATAATTGTCTCCTTTAATAATGTGTGCGAGCGTCTGTCGGAACAATTCCGAGGCCCGTTCGATCTGAAACCGATAATAAAAGTGCGATAGCCGGGATTCGAACCCGGGTCAGAGGCTTGGGAAGCATCCGTCCTAACCGCTGGACTACTATCGCTCTACTGCTCGTATATTCGGCCGATTATTAAGGCTTTTTATGATGGTTTCTGGAGGTTATCCGCGCGACGGACTTGTTTTTATATGAAATGATGATTAGGTTCACCTACGGACTCGTGGTCTAGGGGTTATGACGTCGCCCTTACAAGGCGAAGGTCGCCGGTTCAATTCCGGCCGGGTCCACCATCTTCTGATCATCTGTATCCGTCCATCCATCCTATGGACGATATTGATGTACATAAATATGCATGAATATTAGAAATTTATAGTAATTTTTTAATACTTCAAAAATATCATTGGATTAAGCATCCATCCATGTGATAAAAAGCCAACATGAGTGGATCACAAGAACGGTTGCGGGCGGTTTATTCCTCCTTTCCTTTACCACTTTCGCCCGCGACCCCTCCAAATTCCGTAATTTTCTTGAGGTTTTTCGTACATTTTCATCGAAATCCGTAGTTTAAGCGCTGTTTAAAGAAATCATTATATACTGAATACGCCCAATTAGGATTATGCATCCATCCAACGAGCCGGTGACGGTGAATTGGGCGGGCTAATTGAGAACGAGGGCGGTTTATTCCTCCTTTCCTTTACCTTCCGCCCTCGTTTCCCATAATAACTACTAATAAATACACTGATGAATTGCAGTGTCATATCGGACTCGTGGTCTAGGGGTTATGACGTCGCCTTCACACGGCGGAGGTCGCCGGTTCAAATCCGGCCGGGTCCACCATCTTGTTTCTGATTCACCATCTTGTATCATCCTTGCTGCACTCCATGCACGTGATCCTATCCACTTGAAAGGGCAATGAGTGGACATAATTTCCTACCTAGGAAAGAATAACCATCGTCCCTCTGCGATTCAGTCGTAGCAGATATACATCCATGGCTTCCGAACGGAATGCCGTGCTCATTTTTATCCGTCCGATGCTATCGTCCATGCATATGGCAGACTATCCTGATTTCCAGACCACCGAAGAGGGCAGGGCCTTCGAGAATGAGATCATGCAGATCCTCAGCGGTGAGAAGAAGGACTATCCGAATTACTTCGGCGGATTGAAGATCGCATCGGGACACGAGTTCAACATCTACAGTCCGATCGATCCCACGATTCAGTACGGTATCTTCCAGGACCCTGAGGAGGGCACGATGGAGGAGGCCGTCACAGCGGCCGTCAAGGCATTCGAGAAGTGGAGCGTCATGCCTGTGGAGGAGAGGGCAAGGTACTTCCAGGCCATCCCCGGTGTGCTCAAGGCCAGGAGGCTGCATTATGCGGCCGCTATCACCGTGAGTTCCGGGATGGTCCGTGAGGATGCTCTGGCGGAAGTGGATGCCACGATCGAGGCCGTCGAGAGGATCCTGGCCGATGCGAAGGAGCTCGGAAGGAAGAGGCCCTGGGGAGTCTGGGCCGTCATCACCGCTCACAACTCGCCGTTCGCCTCCCCGATAGCCCACGCGGTCGCGGCCATGGTCGCAGGAAACACTGTCGTCATGAACCCGTCCAAGCACTGCCCGATGCCCGCCCACCTGTTCTACAACCTGATGGAGAAGTACGACCTTCCCGGAGGCGTCCTGAACCTCGTAGTGGACCGCAAGGAGTACACCACCGAGGTCCTGGCCAACGACATGCGCGTGGCCGGCCTGGTCGCATCCGGTTCCGGAGAAAGGCTGGAGGACCTCATGTTCCTCCAGGTGGACGACGAGATGAAGTTCATCAACGAGATCAAGGGCATGAATCCCGCCGTGGTGTACCGCCCGTCGGACATGAAGGCCACCGTGAGGAACATCATGGAGTCCGCGTTCGCATACAGCGGCCAGCGCCTCTATTCGTGTTCCAAGGTCATCATCACCCGCGAGGACCAGCAGAAGTTCGTGGACCTCCTGGCCGAGTACATGAAGGACCTGAAGATCGACGATCCCGTCAACGACACCTCATTCACCGGCCCGGTCATCTGCCAGGACTACGCCGATGGGTACAAAGCGAAGGCTTTGGAAATGATGCCTTTCACCATCGCCAAGGCGATGCCTGTGTCGAAGGACCTTCCGGAGAACTATGTTGCGCCCATAGCGGTGTGCGGTCTCGACGAGGAGGACGACCTGAACTACATGGATTCCGGATTCCCCATCCTGAATGTGTTCGTTGTCGACTCCGTCGACAAGATCTTCGAGGAGCTGGAGAACACCGAATGCGGACTGTCCGCAGGTGCGTTCAGCAAGGACCCCAAGTTCCTGGACCGCTTCGAGAAGGATGTCGACGTCCCTCAGAAATACATCAACTGCAGCAGCCGTGCGCTCCGCCCTGCGAAGACCGCCGTGCTGTCCAATTTCGTAAGGTGATTATAGGCGGGGGCGACCCCGTCACATTCCTTTCAGATACCTCCCTCAACACACCTTTTCTTTCTAGATCGGAAAGGATCCTGGCAGCCGTTGTGGCTGACATCTTTCATCTGTTCGTCTATCAGCTATCATCGTGTACGGGTTCTCTAACAGCAAACAGTTTGCTCTCACGGTGACCAGAAATCTATGATATTTCGATTTTAGCTTTTGCGATAATCCAGGAGGTGAACATTC
>JAEEOP010000017.1 GCA_016284295.1 Methanomassiliicoccaceae archaeon
ATGGCCCATGTCGCCGGTGTGAAGCCACCTGACGCCGTCTGAATGGATGCGGATGACCTGTGCCGTCTCCTCGGGCTGGTTCAGATAGCGGAGCATTACCGTCGGTCCGGAGACGCAGATCTCGCCGTTGCAGCCACATGGGACCTCCTCCTCGGTCCCTTCCTTGACGATCTTGATCCTGCTCCATTGGATCGGAGTCCCGACGCTCTTGTAGCGATCCTCCCCGTCCGGCATGATCGTCACAGCGGAGAGGCATTCGGTGCAGCCGTACCCGATCCTGATCTTTGTCTTGCATCCCCGGCTTTGCAGAAACTCGTCCAAACCGGTCTTCGCCTCGGACGAAAGGGAATCCCCGCCGCAGAACAGCCCCGTGATGAAGTCCGTGCGCAATCCAGGAGGCACCTCTCCGACTAACAGCTTCTCATACACTGTGGGGACCCCGAACATCATGCTGGGCCTCTCGCTCATGAGCGTGCGAAAGAACGCCTCCGGCGAGAAGGTGGGGAGAAGGATCATCTCCATCCCCATCATGACAGGCAGATGTATTCCCGTGCAGAGGCCGAATCCGTGGAACACCGGAAGGACCGAGAGCATCTTCTGCCCGTCGGTCTTGAGTCCGGATGAGATCTTCATTCCGAGGGCGGAGGCGTTGAGATTCATGCTTGACAGGACCGCGCCCTTGCTGGTGCCCGTCGTCCCTCCGGTGTACATCACGGAAACGGGGTCGTACGGGGATACCTGGGGCATCGGACGTCCGATCGCAGGCTTCTCGAGGAAATCATCCCATTTGATGGCTCCGTCCACCGCGGACGAAGCCTTCCCGGACGGCACCAGTATGATGTTCTCCAGCCCGGAACTTGCAGGAAGGTTAACAGCCAGATTGTCCAGAGTAAAGGCTGTCCTGCAGTTTCCGTCACGGATGAAGAATGCGATCTCATCCCTAGAGGACATCGGGTGGACCATCACCGCGACCGCACCGAGCCTGCTAGCCGCATAGACCGCGAGGATCGCCTGAGGGCAGTTCGGAAGACATACCATGACGAAGTCTCCTTTCGAGACACCTGCGGAGCTCATGCTCAACGAAAGCGACTCGACCTGACCCAATAGACCGCCATAAGTCACCCTGGTTCCCAGAAACGAGCATGCCGGGGAATCGGGGTTTCTGCAGGCCGAATCCCTGAGGACCTCATACAACGTCTTCTCGGGTATTTCAGGTTGGACGGACATGTTCCGGAACTCATCCTCCATGCTATAAATAAGTCAGGATGAAGCTGGACGTCCGATGCTCGGAGAGATCCAGGGCCATCCGCTGAACTTTTTATACGGCGGCGGTCGTACGAGCCGGCAGTGTGGTGAACTGACCTGACAACAACGCAAAGCAAGGACTCGGCGGTCCGCCTGCGCTCCATCGACATTCTCAAGGGCGCGGCGATATCGATCATCGTGATACTGCACATCGGAATAGTGGTCAAGAGCGATGTCGGCGAGCCTTCCCCGATAATACAGGCGCTGTATCTGGGGCTGATATCCTTCTTCATAATCTCCGGGTATTTCTTCAAGCCGGGCAGGGGATTCCGCGAGAACATGAGGCGCCGCATAAAGGTCCTGTTCTATGCGCTCGTGACGGCCAGCGTCTGCCTGTCCGTCATCTGTTTCCTCTGGTGCCTCCTGTGGGGCCAGCCCACCAATCTGGACGACCTGGCCCTCTGCCTGGAAAGGGCCTTCAACCTGGAGCGCAGCTTCCTGGATTTCGATATCAGGGCCCCTGACCCGAGGATCCCATGGGCGATATGCGGCTTCTCCGCAGGATACTACTTCCTCTGGGTGCTTCTCTTCGCCTGCGTCATCTTCTACGCCGTCGCGGATCGTATAAGGGAGAACAGGAAGCTGGGCCTCCTGGTCATCGCGGTTCTATTGGGCGTGACAGTGGCGTACAGGGAGCTTTTCTCATTCAGCCTCCCTTTCAACCTCAACCTATGCCCCCTCGCCGCCGTATTCATGATCATCGGGATGTATCTGGCCAAGCACGAGGTCGTCGAGAAGATAGAATCCACGGGACTCAAGAGCGGCAGGTTATGGATGCTGTTCCTCGGAAGCATGGCAGCCACGCTGGCGATGGTGTTTCTGCTCCCTCCGAGCATAGACTTCGACTTCATGAATTTCGGAAAGTACGGCGGATACTCGGCCATACCGTACACGGTCGAGGCGACCTGCGCATTCTTCATGCTGATATGCCTGTGCTTCATCTTATCCAAGATTCCGCTGATATCGACCTTGTTCTCCGAAATAGGAAAGCACACGCTGGGAATCCTGCTGCTTCACCTGTTCGTCGCAAAGATGATCCTTGCGCCTTTCTTCACGTTCGGCTCCGACGTTAGCCTGGCGTCGGATTTCATCGGTCCGATGAGATACGTGCTGGCCGTGGCTTCCCTCGCCATCTGCTATCTGATCTGCGCCTACGGGCCGACCGTGTTGAAGCGCCTGACAACCAAGAAGGAAAAAACCTGAGCCTTCCGATGGGACGGATGGACTGTCGGGGCCTCCGCCTGCAATCACGAAAACGATTGCAGGCGATTCCTTCCATTCCTTTTTCCTAAGGTCCCCCGACTCGCCGGCCTTCCATATCGAGGAGTGCCAATAACCGCCAAATAGCCCTAGGTATTCATCGAGGCATGATCTACACCCCGCTCACATATCTGGCGATGAGGATCGCATACGATGCGCACCACGGCGTCTTGGACAGGAGCGGAGCGCCGTACATCTTCCATCCCTACGAGGTCGCATCCCGCATGGACGATGAGATCTCTACAGCTGTCGCGTTCCTGCATGACGTCGTCGAAGACACTGACATCACCTTCGACGACCTCCGCGACAAGGGCATCCCCAAATCCGTGATCGGACCTCTAAAGCTGCTGACCCATGACAGGAGCGTCCCGTATGAGGATTACATCAAATCGATAGGCACCGATCCGATCGCCACGAAAGTCAAGCTGTCCGATCTGGAGCACAACATGGAC
>JAEEOP010000018.1 GCA_016284295.1 Methanomassiliicoccaceae archaeon
GCCCAGATTTGAACTGGAGTTACGTGCACCCCAAGCACGAAGGATACCAAGCTACCCCACGGGCCCGACAGAATCGGGGTAATCTGTTTTTATTTAAATCTTTATTGGTTAAGTCCCTGCCTGGGAATGGCTCCCAGACAGGGTTTTTGACGGTTTCATCCTAGAGGCGCGATCTCGCCGATCAGATCAGCATGAGAGACGATCATCCTGCGGCAGCAGTATCTCTCGAAGCCGAGGTCGTCCAGGACGTCCTTGGCGTTCTCGCCTGCTTTGACGCGCTTAGCGTACTCGGGGTAGGCGGAGCCCACGACCTTTCCGCATGTGAAACATCTCACTGGAATTATCATGCTATCACTTCAACGGTAGGACTTCTGCTTCTTTGCACGTGCTCCGGGTCCCTGGGGGTTCTTAGGCAGTTTCCTCCTGTCATCGTTGATGATAAGAGTCCTGTCGTAAGCCCTGAAGACAGCCTCGAGCTCTTCGTCCTTGTAGAACTGGACGAGTCCCCTGGCGATAGCGGTCCTTGCTGCGGCCGCCTGACCCATGACTCCTCCACCGTTCACAGTGACGGCGATGTCGACTTTCTCTGCCTTCTCCGGGACGAGACCGAGGGGCTCCTCGATCTTCAGCCTTGCGAGCTCGGGCGTGAAGACATCGATAGGGACCTTGTTGATGGTGACCTTTCCGGTACCTGCCTTGACGACGGCCCTAGCGATAGCGGTCTTCCTCTTTCCACTTGTGTTTACGCACTCAACCATGGGATCATCTCACTTTTGAACCCAGGAATTTGGATACGGCTCCCAGGGTCGTGTAGTAACCGCCGAACTTCTTGACTGCTCCCTCAGGCTTCTCCATCTCGACTTCCTGGAACTGTTTGGGGGTTCCGACGAAGACGTGGAGTCTCCTGTAGGCATCTCTTCCGCTGGTGGATGTCCAGGGGATCATTCCTCTGACACACCTCTTGAACAGGAGATCTGCCCTGCGGGGGTAGAACGGTCCTTTCCTCTTGGTTGTGTCTCCGCGGTCGACCTTTGCCTTGAAGTCGGCGAAGATGGTCTCCTTCTTTCCGGTGATGACAATGGCCTCTGCATTGACGACGACGATCTCCTCGCCGTTCATTATCCTCTTCGCGACGATGGCTGCGAGCCTGCCGTGAATCAGATTCCTTCCGTCGATAACTGTAACCATGCAAATCACCTCATGATCCTGACACCGGTTCCCTTGGGGTTCTCCTTTGCGAGCTCCTCGATGGACAGTGTCTTTCCGCCAGCGGCTACGATTGCTTTTGCGGCAGCATCGGAGAAGCTGTATGCGGCTACTGTTACCTTCTTGCTGATGCTACCTGCTGCGAGTACCTTACCAGGGACGAGGATTGTCTCTCCATCCTTGGCATATCTCTCGATTTTGCTGAGATTCGCTTCGGCCCAGTTCCTCTTGGGTTTCTCGAGCCTAAGCGCGATGTCTCGCCAGATAGCAGCGTTGTTGTCCCTGGTGATTGCCTTCAGATTATCGATCGTGGCAACCAACTGGGGGTTTGTCTTTGTTGCTGTCATTTTTCTGACTCTCCCGACATTGGGTAACCGCTTGTATACACGTCCCCAATATAAACCTAACCCTGATTTCACTTACGTACGCGCGTATGGAGGAATCACTATCCTTCGCGGTACGCCAGGGCCTTCCGGAGGAAGTTGTAGGGGACGTCGGGGTTCGAATAGAAGTACAGATGAGGGTATCCTGCGACCAGGCCGCCCTCCTCGTGCATACACATGTACTCCTTGCCGTTGGTCTTGACGGCCTTCCAGGAATCCCCGCAGTTGTCACTGTCCCAGTAGTGGAATTCGTGACCTTTGACAGGACCGTCCCTGAGCACCGATCCGGGGTCGTCGGAGGACACGGTTATGTATCCGAACCTGGAGAGCTTCCCTGTGTTCCTGACCTCCCCGCGGATGACGCCGCAGGCGTCATGCATGTTGCCGTCCGCATCCTCGAGCCTATCGTGAAGGTACATGAAACCGCCGCATTCGGCGAGGCAGGGCATCCCGGCGGCGATATGCTCGCGGATGTCCTTCATCATCGATTTGTTGGCGCACAGCTTGGAAGCGTGCAGTTCAGGGTATCCTCCCGAGAGGACTATGGCGTCCACATCGGGCAGATGCTCATCATTGAGAGGGGAGAACTCCACGATCTCCGCGCCCATGGACCTCATGATCTCCACGTTGTCCTCGTATGTGAAGCAGAACACGTCGTCCTGCGCGAGGCCTACCCTGACGGGCCTATCGAGCCTCCTGATCTCAGGGGCCTTGGCCTCCATCTCCGGAGCGGAGGATGCGAGGTCGATGAGGGCATCTATGTCCAGTGACTCCTCCAGGACCTCCGCCAGCTGGTTGAGCTTCTCGCGGAGCTCCTCTATCTCGTTGGGAAGGACCAGACCCAGATGCCTGCTCTCCAGCACCAGGTGGCTGACCTTGGGGACGTACCCTATCGGCCTGATGCCCATCTTTTCCACCTCAGGAGCGATCATGTCGAAGACCTTCTGGGACATCTGGTTGAATATGACGCCCCTGATGTTGTTCTCCGTGAAACCCAGGAATCCCTTCAGCGTGGCGAGGTTGGATATGCTCGCCCCTTTAGCATTTATCAGAAGCACCACGGGGGCGTCGAGCTTCCTCGATACGTCGTGGGAGCTTGCCTCCATGCTGAGCACGCTGTTGCCGTCGTAGAAGCCCATGACCCCCTCGATAACGGAGATGTCGTTCTCGGATGCGGTCCTGGAGAACAGGTACCTGAGGGTGTCGTCGTCCACGAAGAACGCGTCCAGGTTCTTGGACCTGGTCCCGATGACCCTGCTGTGGAACATCGGGTCGATGTAATCCGGGCCGCACTTGAAGGATGCGACCTTTAGTCCTCTGTTGACCAGCGCCTGCAGGATACCGCAGGTCACGAGGGTCTTCCCGCTGCCACTCGAAGGCGCGGCTATCAAGAACCTCGGGAGAGTCATCTGCCCCTCACCACTGCGATGTACACCGGATTCTGAGCAGTCATCAGATGGTACCTTCCGAGCTTCCTCGCCTTGGAGACGTTGATGCATGAGAAGTCCTCCTCCACCAGGCCGAACTCCTTTATGACCTGGGTGGTCTCCTCCAGGGTCTCGATGGTGACAGAGTTGATCACGATCCTTATGTCGGGGTTCTTGTCCAGGAGGCACTTCACGATGTCCTTCAGGTTGCCCGAGGATCCTCCGATGAACGCGTGCGTCGGGACGGGGAGGTCCGTCATGGCCTCCGGTGCCAGACCCCTTATCACCTGCAGGTTCGGCGTCTTGAACTTCAGCTTGTTGACCTCTATCAGGTCGGCGGCGGGATCCTCCTTCTCTATCGCATAGACCATTCCGTTCACGGCGCAGAGCGCCATCTCGATCGAGACGGAGCCGGTACCCGCCCCGATATCGTAGATCACCGAATCGTCGCTGAGCTTCAGCTTGGCCACGGACAGCGCCCTGACCTCGCTCTTCGTCATGGGGGCGTCGCCCCTGGTGAACTCCTCGTCGGGGATGCTTATCGGGTTCGATGTAACTGGGGAATCGTTCTCGATCAATGCCACGCAGAGCTTGCCGAAATGCTCCTCCAGGATCTGCTGCGGTGTGCCGGTGAAGACCTTCTCCGTCTCGTATCCGAAGTCCTGGCCGACGGTGATCCTGACGTCCATCCCGTACTCGATGAACTACCTCGCCATGGCGTGGACGGTGTCCTCCTCGGACAGCAGCGTGAACAGCTTGCGGTGGATCCTGCTGAGGCCTATGAGGTTTGCGTCCCTTCCGTGGGCGCTCGTCATGTACACGTCCTGCCAGGATACGCCTATCTTGGAGCACAGGTACACCGCTGATGATATGCCCGGTTCGGTGTGGACGTCGAACTCGTCGCGGTCGATGCTGTCGAGAAGCTTCCTGGCCCCACTGTAGAACCCTATGTCCCCGGACATCAGGACCGCCACGTTGCGGTAGTTCGGATTGTCCCTCAGGTACGCGATTATCGCATCGGACCTGTACTCCTCAAGCACGGTCTTCCCCATGGCCACCGATTCGACCATCCTCTTGGCCCCGACCACCAGGTCGGAGCAGTCTATCCTCTGCTTGGCGGAGAGGGTCAGCCCGTTGCCGCCCATCCCGATGCCGATTATGCTTATCTGCCTCTTGGCCGAATCATCTGTCCTGTCCATCTTCAATCCCAACCTGCCCTCCAGGAGCTCCAGTACCTCTCCGTAGGTCCTGCCCTCCTCCTTGGGCCTCTCTATGAGCACCACGGTCGCTCCGGCCCTGATGGCCGCCCTGACCTTGTCCTCGTATCCGCCGGATGTCCCCGAATCCTTGGTGACCAGGTACTTCGCCCCTATCTGCTTCAGCGTGGCGTAGTTGGTCTCCTCGGAGAACGGCCCCTGGGCGCAGATCAGGTTCTTGCCTGAGAACCCGTACTCGGCGCACTTCTGGACCGATTCGATCGTAGACAGGACCCTTGCGGTCACCCTCTCCTTGTAGTCCGGGATCTGGGTGTAGAGGGCTATGTCCTTGGACCCCGTGGACGCCAGTATGTTGCCGTCCTTGTCCTTCAGGTAATCGACCGCCTCCTGGACGGACGACACCTTCACTATGGAATCGGAATCCGTGTCGGACTCCGACCTCTTCAATCTGATGTATTCTGCACCGGTGGCCTCGCAGGCCTGCCTAATATGCTCGGTGATGTTCATCGCGTACGGATGGGTGGCGTCGACCACGATGCCGTAGCCGTTCTTGCGTATGACATCGGCTATCCCCTCCGCGCCCCCGCAGCTCCCGACCTTGACGTCGATGTTGGGATCATAGCCCATCACCTCGGCGCCGTACTCGGTGGCCACCCTGACATGGACGTCCGCTCCCGCGTCCGCCAGCGCCTTGGACAGCCTCCTCCCCTCGGATGTACCGGAGAAGATGAACACACTGTTCAAAGGAACTTCACCTCCATCGGCCTGCGGCAGATGGCGATGGTCATGCCGTCCTTCGCGGTCTTCCTCCTGATCAGCTCGCCGCCGAACGGCCTGACGGCCGACCTCTCGCAGACGCAGTCCACGGACGTGACTGATTTTACGAACTCAGACTTAGAGAAATCCCCTTCGAGGGACATTAGCTCCTCCGACGTGTAGAAGTTGGCCGGCACCCTGTACCTTCTGGCGAGTGACAGGATCGCCTCCTCGTCCTTCTTCAGGTCCACGCTGCATACGGCCCCGACGCGCTGGGATGGTATGCCGTCCTCCTTGAGGACGGACTCCACGAACTCCTGCATCTTCCCGGGATCGGTGCCGCGCTTGCAGCCCACCCCCAGTATGATGTCCATGGGCACCAGCCTCATGGTAGTCCCGAATGGTTCTTTCGCGATGTCCATAGAGATGCTGACCCCGAACTCGCCGGAATCCGCCCTGGTCAGTCCGGCCGGCAGGTCCCCTGCGACGGGTATGTCTGATGTGAAACCGACGAACGCATCGTCCAGTACCCTGACTGAAACATCCTGCGCCGTCCTGAGCCCCATGATCCTCAGGTTGTTGACCGTTGCGAACGTATCGACCGAGAACTTGCCGTTGAGGTCCGTGGCCGTCGTGATTATGGGCTCGGAGCCCAGGCGCTCCGCGATCCTCGCGGTCAGGGCGTTGGCACCTCCAATATGCCCTGCCAGAAGGGCGACGGCCCAGCGGCCGTGCTCGTCCATGCCGATGATGGCCGGGTCAACCGTCTTGGCCCTGATGTACGGCGCGATGTACCTGACGGCTATCCCTATGGCGCCGATGTAGACTATCGCATCGCACTCCTCGAAGGACTTCCCTGTCCATTCTCCTGCCTTCTCCTCGATGCGCTGCACGCCCAGCGTGTCGCATTGCGTCTTGGCGAATATCCTGAGATCCTCCTCGGGGAACGCCTCCTTGAGCCTGATCACGGTCCTGCAACCGTTGGTTGAGAATGCTATCGCGTTGATCCTCATAACGACTCCTTCCTGATCTCGTCCAGCATCTCGTCGGCCAGGCTGGTCTTTCCAAGCAGCCCGTACACCGATGAGAACATCACCGCCGCGGTCCTGATGCTACCGCCCGTGCGGTGGTTCATGTAGAACTCTATCTTGTCTATCAATAGTTTGGAGACATCCTCGATGAGATGCTCCTCGTTGATGACGTCCAACGCGTCATCCGTGGATATGCAGTCCATTATGCGGGTGACCGCGGTCATGCTCGCACCCGCCACAGCCGCATTCGCCGCCAGGATCTCCATCCTCGCATCGGCGTTGCGGGAGTGCGTGTTCATTATGCCTGCTGCGACCTTGACTATCTTCCCCAGGTTGGACACCAGCACGATGTCGCGCTTGATCTCGCATGCATAGTCGAGCATCTCACCGACGAAGTTGCTGCACTTCACCGCGGTCTCCGGGTCTATCCCCGGAAGGCTCTCGGAGAACTCCTTGCCGTAGTTGCCCGGCACCACCAGCAGGACCTGGTTGCCCTGGGAGCGCATGTTCATCTCGGTCTTGATCGTGTTCACCAGGGCTGTCTCGCTCATTGGTTCCACGATACCACTCGTTCCCAGGATGGATATCCCGCCCACTATTCCAAGGCGGGGATTGAACGTCTTCTGCGCGATCTGCTCCCCCTCCGGCACGGATATGACTATGTCGAACCCGCCTTTGTAATCGCTGGAGAAGCGCACGTCCTCAACGGCCTCCGCGATCATGCTCCTGGGGACGTGGTTGATGGCGGCGTTCCCGACGGGCTGGTCGAGTCCCTTCCTGGTGACCCTTCCCACACCGATGCCTCCGTCAATGCTTATCCCGGATTCCGCCTTGGTCACCTTGGAGTACACCAGCGTCCCATGGGTCGCGTCTATGTCATCCCCGCCATCCTTCCTGACGGCGCACGATACCGAATCGCCTTCGAAGCGCATGTCCTCCACCGGCAGATCGAGGATGATCCCCTTCGGAGTGTGTATGCTCACGCGCTCCACCTTCTTCCCGGTCAGGAGCGCTTCAGTAGCGGCCTTCGTGGCCGCTGCGGCGCATGTACCGGTGGTGTGTCCGCGCTTAAGCATCTTGTTGTTCACGAAAACGTAGGAGTCATCACTCATGTTGCAAACCGTATCCATCCTATATACTACACTATTTATTTCTGTTTGGATTACCCATCCCAATAGAAGTTGAGTGCATGAAAGGTAAGTTATTCGGAATCAGTGTGGGGCCAGGAGACCCAGACCTGCTGACCCTGAAGGCCAAGCAGATATTGGATGAGTGCGACATAATCGCCTACCCGGTGAAGACCGCGGGTGAAGGCAGCGTCGCACTCAACATCATCAAACCCAACGTCGACCTGTCCAACAAGGAGGTCAGAGAGTACGTGTTCTCCATGAACCCCGACTACACGGTCCGCGAGCAGGGCTGGAAGAAAGCCTACGACGACATCGCGTCGGCACTGGAGTCCGGGAAGGATATCGCCATGATCACTCTCGGCGACCTCAGCATATTCAGCACCTACATGCGCATTGACAGGATGATCAAGTCGAGGGGGTTCGAGACCGAACTGGTCCCCGGAGTGCCCTCGTTCTGCCACGGCGCGTCCCTGGCCGGCATACCCCTGACCATGGGCGAGGAGGCCCTGGTCGTCATCCCGTTCAACACCGACAGGTCGGAGGCCCTCGAGAACGCCCTGGACAACTACGAGAACATCGTTGTCATGAAGGCCTTCAAGTCCGTCGACAGGATCGCGGACATGGTCGTCTCCAAAGGGAGGGACATCTCCTGCATCACGGTCATGAGCAACATCGGGATGGATGACGAATACATCGGACCCGTCATCAGGGGACGCGAATACGGTTACTTTACAACGCTTTTAATCAAGAAGGAGATGAAGGAATGATTACTTTTATCGGAGCAGGACCCGGAGACCCGGAATTGATCACAATCAAAGGAAAGAACAAGATCCTCGAGGCGGACGTCATCATCTACGCCGGATCGCTGGTCAACCCCGCGGTCCTCGACGGTCACAAGGCCGATGCGAAGATCTACGACAGCGCATACATGCACCTGGACGAGGTCATCGAGGTCATGAAGAAGGCCGAGGACGAGGGCAAGAAGTGCGTCCGCGTGCACACCGGCGACCCCGCCATCTACGGCGCCCACAGGGAGCAGATGGACAGGCTCGACGAGCTGGGAATCGACTACGAGGTCATCCCCGGAGTCAGCTCCGCGTTCGGTACCGCCGCCGTCCTCAAGAAGGAGTACACCCTGCCCGGAGAGAACCAGAGCCAGACCGTCATCTTCACCAGGATGGAGGGAAGGACCCCCATGCCCCCGGGAGAGAAGCTTGTCGACCTCGCGAGGCACAGGGCAACGATGGTCATCTTCCTGTCCGTCGGATTCCTCGACGAGCTCTCCAAGCAGTGCATCGAGGGAGGATATCCCCCGGAGACCCCCGTCGCCGTCGTCTACAAAGCGACATGGCCCGACCAGAAGATCGTCATCGGAACGCTTGCCGACATCGAGCAGAAGGTCAAGGAGGCAGGCATCACCAAGACCGCCCTCACCGTGGTCGGAAACTTCCTGCAGGGCGACTACAACCTTTCGAAGCTCTACGACAAGCACTTCACCACCGAGTTCCGCAAGGCGGTGGATGAATGAAGGGAAGGCTGCACGTCGTCGGATTCGGTCCCGGCGGCAAGGAGCACATGACATTCAAGGCCGCAGAGGTCATCCAGAACGCCGATGTCGTCACCGGATACACAACATACGTGAACATCGTCAAGCCCTACTTCCCCGACAAGACCTACAAGGCCACCGGGATGATGAAGGAGGTGGACCGCTGCAGGATGGCCATAGAGGACGCCATGGAAGGGAAGGACGTCGCCATGATCTCCTCCGGAGACTCAGGCATCTACGGCATGGCCGGCATCATCTACCAGCTGGCCGACGAGATGAATGCGGACATCGAGATCGACACCGTCCCCGGGATCACCGCAGCATCCACGGCCGCATCAGTTCTCGGGGCGCCCCTCATGCACGACCTGGCAATCATCAGCCTCTCGGACCTGATGACCCCCATCGACCTCATCATGAAGAGGGTCGACTGCGCCGGCATCGGGGACATGATCGTCTGCCTCTACAACCCCAAGAGCAAGGGCAGGACGGAATACCTGAATCAGGCTCAACAGATATTGTTGAAACACCGCTCGGCCGACACCCCTGTCGGTATCGTCCGCAACGCCGGACGCGATGACGAGCATAAGGAGATCACCACCCTCGGTGAGCTCCACAATGCGGAAGTGGACATGTTCTGCATGGTCATAATCGGCAACTCGCAGACCTACGTGTCCAACGGCCGCATGATAACCCCCAGAGGATACAGAATCTGAGGTGAGGAAATGGCAATAGAGATAGTGAGACCAGAGGACATCGAGAAGAGGAGCATGGAGATCATCACCTCCGAACTGAACGGAAGGACATGGCCCGAGCCCCAGTTCTCGATAGTGAAGAGATGCATACACACCTCCGCGGATTTCGATTACGCGGACAACCTGAGGTTCTCGAAGGATGCCGAGATGATCGGCGTCAACGCCCTCAGGAACGGTGCGCACATCGTGACGGACACCAAGATGGCCGCAGCGGGCATCAACAAGAACAAGCTGAAGGAGTACGGTGGGGAGGTCCACTGCTTCATCAGCGACGACGATGTCGTCAAGGCCGCCAAGGAGAGGGGATGCACCCGCGCCACGATCTGCATGGAGAAGGGAGCGGAGATAGCGAAGGACCACCCGGTCATCTTCGCCATAGGCAACGCCCCCACCGCGCTTGTCAGGCTCGCCGAGATGATCGATGCCGGAGAGGTCAAGCCCGCTCTGATCATCGGTGCGCCCGTCGGATTCGTGAACGTGGTCGAATCCAAGGAGCTCATCCTCGAGAGGGATGTGCCGTACATCGTCCCCGTCGGAAGGAAAGGCGGATCCAACATCGCGGCCACAATATGCAATGCCATGATGTACTACAAGGGCTGAATGGAGAGATAGCATGACCAAGGTGATATTGGTAGTCAGTTTCGGGACCAGTTACAAGGAGACCCGCGAGAAGACCATCGATGCGGTCGAGAAGGCCGTGGCCGAGAACTACAAGGACTGGGAGGTCAGAAGAGCCTTCACGAGCAAGATGATCATCAAGAAGCTGAAGGAGCGCGACGGTATCTGTATCGACTATATCACCGAGGCGCTGCAGAGGCTCGTCGATGACGGCGTGAAGGAGGTCGTGGTGCTCCCGACGCACATCATGAACGGCATCGAGTACGACGACGTCGCACGCATCACCGCATCCTTCGCGGACAAGTTCGACTGCATACGCATGAGCAAGCCTCTGCTCACATCAGAGAAGGACTACGACGACGCCATCGAGGCCCTGAACGAGAGCTACTTCAAGAGGATCTTCAAGGACTCCTCCCTCGGAAAGGCCATCGTGTTCATGGGACACGGTTCCGAGCATTATGCGAACGCATCCTACTGCCAGCTGCAGATGAAGCTGCTGTCCCTGGGATACGACCATGTGTACGTCACCACGGTGGAGGGCTACCCCAGCTTCGACGACACCATGAGGTTCATGTCGGGCCACAAGTACTCCAAGGTGTGCCTGATCCCGTTCATGCTCGTCGCCGGCGACCACGCCGTGAACGACATGTCCGGGGACGACGAGGATTCCCTCAAGTCCAAGTTCGTGTCCGCCGGATGCGAGGTCGAGTGCCTCCTCGAGGGACTCGGCGAGCAGAAGGCCTTCCAGAGCATGTTCCTGAAGCATCTGAAGGATGCGATGGAACAGTGAAGAAACAATAATCGAAAACAGATTTTGAAAGGGGGGGGGGTCATCCCCCCTGTTTTATCCTATCAGCTCTGAGTGCTGTCGCTCAGGATATCGATCTGCACCCTGCTGTAGGGGATCTCGATGCCGTTGTCCCTGAACGACTGGGTGATGACCTCCCTGAGGTCTCCCATGATTCCCTTGCTGGAATCGAAGTCGTCCACGTAACAGGACAGACGGAGCTGAATTCCGGAATCCAGCCATTCAGTCAGCGTGACCGAGGGCTCGCTGAAGCTGCCGTCGAGGATCACGTTGGGATGCTTGTTGGCCGCCTCGAGCATCAGCGCCTTGGCCTTGGGGATGTCCGTGTCATATGCGACAGAGACGAACACATTGATCTTGGCGACCTTGTTGCCCCTGGTCAGGTTGATGATCTTGGCACTTGCCACGGTGTTGTTGGGCATGGTGACGATCTGGTCCTTACCCCAGTTGGCGAACTCGGTGTACATCAGCCTGACCCTCCTGACGATGAACACGTCGTCGCCGATCTGGATGAAGTCGCCCGCTTTGAAGGGACGGGTGGCGAGGAGGATCAATCCGCTGAAGAACTGTCCGAGTATGTTCTGGGCCCCCAAGGTGATACCTAAGCTGACCACTCCTGCGCTCACCAGCAGACCTGCGAGGTCCACGCCGAACGATGCGAGGATGAAGGTCACGGTGAACACGGCGATGATGAGCCTTCCGAGGAGCTTGAACAGGGGTATGAGGGAGCTGTCCTCGTTGTTGATGGTCTTCTCGACACCGCCGACGACACGGAGGACGATGAACATGTACACATACCATGCGAGCATCGCACCGGCCAGGGTGTAGATGA
The DNA here is from genome assembly GCA_016284295.1 of Methanomassiliicoccaceae archaeon. Lineage (GTDB taxonomy): Archaea > Thermoplasmatota > Thermoplasmata > Methanomassiliicoccales > Methanomethylophilaceae > Methanoprimaticola. The sequence goes on from JAEEOP010000018.1 coordinate 11,707, forward strand.
CCTTGGATATCGTCTGGACCGAATAGTAGAAGTCGAGGTTGACGCCGTAGATCAGCAGCGCCTGGTTGAAGGCGAACACGAACGATGCCACCATCGTCATGGCCACAACGCCTCTCTTTAGATGGGTGTAGTCCTCTCCGGACCTCTTGACCCTCAGCACGCTGAGGATGGCAGGGATGATCAGGAGGCTGATGCACCACATTATGAACACGATCAGCACGAAGGAGATGAAGGCGGTGACGAACGGCTTCGACAGATCACCAGGAAGGGTGTTGGGGATGATCCCGAAGAACTTGTTGAAGCAGTCACCGGTGTCGGTTGCGGATTTCACGGTGACGGCCAGCGTCATCTCCACTATGGCGAAGCTGCTGTCATCCAGGTTCTGGAGGTGCAGGACGAGCGGGACGCTCCTGGACCCGGAGTTCATGTAGGAATCGGCCTTCATCGTGAAGAACAGGTACGCAATGTCAGAGCTGTCGGAGGATCCGGCAGGCTTCAGGATGATAGGGGAGACGTCCACCGGGGAGATTCCCACATCCTTGTCGGATGATGAGGTCGACTCGATATAGATCGAATAGCGGCTGTCTGACTTGTTCACGACGAACATCGTGAGACGCTCGGACTTACCGCTCTCCAGATCCACCTTGACTTCCTCCGTCAATGGGTCCACATCGTAGCCCTGTATGGATACTGTCACATCACTCGATGTTGCTGCATCGAGGGACAATGCATTCAAAGGGACCGCCAAAAGGAGAGCGGTCACAGCGATCAACAGCCATTTCGACCTGTTCATGACGCTCGCAAACAACATGTCATAATAACGCTTTTCGTTCGTTTTACACGACAGTACAGCTGAAATCCCTCATTTTTTAAAGTCCGTTTTTTTATAATATGGCTGAGATACCGAGCAAAGTGATTTCATGATAAGATTCGGTCCGGCGGGAATCCCACTTTCATGCAAAGGACGCACACTTCAGGACGGTATCGAGGACGTACACAACCTGAGTCTGAGCGCACTCGAAATTCAGATGGTCAGGTCCAACGCGTATTCCAGGCCTCCGGATGACGAGGAGATCGGCCTTACGCTGAAGGATGTGGAGGACGGATTCGTATTCCAGATCATCAGGGACGGCGAGGAGATCAGCGACCCGGACGAGCCCATCGAGGAGGATGACGACCTCATGTACATGCCTTCAGGGATATCCGGCACCTACGGGGACCTCTTCTGGACCAACGAGATGGCCAAGAGACTCGACGTCAACCTTTCCATTCACACCCCTTACTACATGGACCTCGGGTCCAACACAGAGCTCACCGAAAACTGCCTGAACAGCATCAGATACGCCGGTCTGATTCTCAACGCGCTGGGAGGGGACGTCGTCGTCACCAGCCTCGGGCTGTACGACGGCAAGATGGACCGCGAGGAGGTGGACAACAACATCTTCGAGAACGTGGCCATGGTCATGGACTGGTGGAAGGGTCTCGGACTCACGCCCAGGCTCGGTATCGAGATCACAGGGCAGGAGGATGTCTACGGCTCCCTCGACCAGGTGCTCGACATATGCGGAGAGTTCGACGGACTCGTCCCCGTAGTCAACTTCTCACACCACCACTCCCGTACGGACGGTTCGCTCCTCGAGGTCGACGACTTCCTCGATGTGCTGGAGCAGGTCGAGCCCTACAGCGACGGCAGGCTCCACACGGCGTTCGCCGGCGTCGAATACGAGAACGGCAACGAGAGGAGGCTCACCCCCATCAAGAAAGGGGACCTCAAGTTCGAACCCCTTGCAGAGGCAATCATCGAGATGAAGCCCAACATCACGGTCATCTCCACATCACCTCTCCTCGAGCACGATGCGATGTACATGAAGATCATCCACGAGAGGGTCCTGGCCAAGAAGGTCTCCAAGGACCTCAAAGAGAAGAAGAAGGCTGAGATGGCAGCCACCGGTGAGTGATTTGAAGGCACCTAAGGAACTGATCGCGTACTGCGAGAGGGCCGTCGAATCCATAGACGAGGGCGTCAAAGACGAGCTAATAGACGCAATCCTCAAGAGCCGCAGGACGTTCATCTACGGCTCCGGCAGGTCGGGGCTCATCGGTCAGTTATTCGCTGTGCGTCTGGTGCAGTTGGGATTCGATGTGCACTTCGTCGGAGAGATGACGACGCCGATCATCACCAAGGACGACCTCACGCTTCTGATCTCATACACCGGAAAGACATCATCCGTCGTCCAAACCGCGAAGATCGCCAAGGAGAAGGCCGGCAGCAAGATCATCTCGGTCACGGGCAAATGCAACAGCGCGCTCGCCAAGACCTCCGATGTGACGATCTGCATGGACGTCGCCTCGGACGAGGAGACCAGCAGGATCGCCCCCCTGGGGACCATCTTTGAGGATTCAGCGCACCTGTTCTTCGAGTGCGTCGTCTGCGACATAATGTCCAGGGAGAACATCTCCGAGGAGGAGATGCGCGGCAGACACGCCATTTGGGTCTGATCGCTCGACGAAGAGGACGGTCGCGTCCTCCACCTCGTCGCCTATCATATAGAAAGAGAACTGATGGGCGAAAACATCGACCTTCATCATTATCCCACGCTCCATCATCCTCTTGAACGTCATCAGGTCATCGTCCGTGGGCTCGGTGCCCCCGTCCTCGGAACCGATGCACAGCCCGATCGGGGAATCCGATGATATCCCTCCCACACGGTAGTACGTCCCGTTGGTGTCGGAGCACAGCTCCCCGCCAATGCCTACGCCGGCCAGTGGTGCGTCCAGGAGCATGGAGTCTATCGTCTCCAGCAGCTTCCCAAGCAGTGATTCCGTTATCAGGATGTCCGCGGATGTGCCCAGTCTTCCGACCATGCGCCCCCATATATGATAGAATATAATCAAACCTTTCCGAGATGCCTCAGGTCCGGGAGGACGTCTATGACATCCCCTCCGTCCAATGCGTTCCCTATCGTCATCTCCGGATCCAGGATATGGTACCCGTTGACGAAGAGCACCCTGTCCTCTCCCCAGACGCCCGACACGACCTCCCTTAGATTGGAGAGCGGATTGTCGCTCGGCACATCCATCTTGATGCTGAATTCCTTCAAACCATCCCTCAATGTGAATCTGACCACACTATCCCCAGGATCAGAACGGACCTGATGATAATAAACCAGACCCCATTTTTATAATACCCTTAAAGCCTAGAGGGTGACCGATGGCCACCATAAGACTGCCCGATCACTCGCACTGCGCTTACTGCGGAGACCCCATACCCTTCGGGGAGGAATACTGCAACGAGGAATGCAGGAACAACGAGAGGATCAGGGTCGCCAAGGAGAAGAGGAAGGATTACATCTTCTACGGGGTCGCTGTTGCGACCATCCTCATCCTCTTCGCGATAAGGGCCTTAACACGCTGACCGTACGGGCCACGTCGTGCACGCGGACTATGTCCGCTCCGGAATCCACAGCCATCTACGACACCATTGCGGATGCGTCGTCCACGTCCATATCGGGATAGAACTGCCTGACGAACCTCTTGCGCGAGACCCCGACCAGGATTGCGTGGTCCTTCCCGAGGAAGGAGCAGTCCTTAGCTATGGACAGGTTCTGATCCGGCGTCTTCCCGAATCCGATGCCGGGATCGACGATTATCCTTCCGTCGGGTATGCCGGCATCCACCGCCCTGGCGATTTGGCGGTCCATGAAACCTTTGATCTGTTCCCTGTAATCGGCACCCATCTCAGTGCTGTGCGTGTCGACGGGACTGCCGTTCATGTGCCCGATGATGACGGTCGCATCCGAACCGGCGCAGACCTCCATCATGCCCTGCGCGCGGAGGCCGTTGACATCGTTTATGATGTCGGCGCCCATGGAGATGCATACGGATGCCACCTCGGGCTTCATCGTATCGATGGATATCGGAACGGACACCGACGGCAGAAGATCCCTTAGAACCGGCTCCAGACGGTCCAGCTCCTCCGAGGAGGATACCGGCTCGCTGCCGGGACGGGTGGATTCCCCGCCGATGTCGATTATGTCGGCACCCTGATCGATCATCTCGAAGGCATGCTCCAATGCCTTGTCCCTGTCGGTCCATCTGCCGCCGTCCGAGAAAGAATCTGGCGTCAGATTGAGGATGCCCATCACCAGGGGGGCGGTCCCCCCTAAGATGATACGGCTCATACCATGAGTTCGTCGATGATCTCGACCAAGTCCCTGACCTGGACCTTCCTGTCACCGACGGCCGCCTGCAGGTTGTTGACGCAGAACGGGCAGGTGGTGATGATGAGGTCGGCGAACTCCGCCTCGTCCAGCCTGGTCTCGGCGATGTCCTTGGACACCTCGGGATAGGCGGACCTGACGCCTCCTCCGCCTCCGCAGCAGTGGCTGGTCTTGCGGTTGTAGGTCATCTCCCTGAAGTCCAGCTCCGGGATCTTCTTGATGACCTCTCTCGGGGGCTCGAAGACCTCGCAGTGCCTTCCCAGGTGGCAGGGGTCGTGGTATGTCGCGACCACTCCGGCCATGGGCTTCAGCTTCAGATCCTTCTTTGCCAGATACTCCGTGATGTGAAGCACCTCGAAGGGCACCTCCACGTACTTGGGGTACTCGATCTTGAACATCCTGTAGCATCCGGCGCAGGCCAGCACCAGGGTCTCGACCCCGAGCGCCTTGATAGCCTCGACATTCTTCTTGAACAGCTCTGTGATGTCATCCTGGGGCCATCCGACCCTCTGGGCGACGGAACCGCAGCAGACCTCGTCGATGGTAGTGAAATCGTCCCCGAGCTTGTCCAGGATGGACAGGGTTGCCTGGGCGGTCTTCTTGGACCTGTATGTGGCGGTGCATCCCACATAGTATCCGACCTTGGCCTTGTGTGGCTTCCTTCCGAGGGCCTCCTCCCTGGGCTGGGTCTCGCCGAACGGGTTGCCGCACTCCATGATCTTCTCGCACATGGCCTCGTGCTTCGGGAGGATGTGCCCGTTCTTCACCAGGTCCGCACGGCAGAGCTCGATGATGTCCACGATGTTGACCTTAGAGGGGCATCTCCTCACGCAGTCCGCGCAGGTGGTGCATGTGTACATGTTCTGGATCAGGGCATCGTCCGCATCCAGGTCACCGTTGAGCAGACCGTAGGACAGCGTGATGCGTCCTCTCGACAACGCGGTGTCCCATCCGATCGCCTTAAACGAGGGGCACACGCTCTTACAGAAACCGCACATGGTACAGACGTTGACCGCCTTGCGTACCTCTTCCAGATTATCGATCTCGAATCCTGACATTCATTCCACCCTCGGGATAGTTACGCTTCCGTCCATGAGCACGATGACGCGCGCGTCGGGCTTGTCCTTCAGCGCCTCCTTGACCGCATCCGCCACGGTAGGGAAGGGCCTGATGTTCGCTTTGGAGAGGATCTCCGGATCCAGTCCGGTGACGGCCCAGACGGATGCCCATGTGGCGATCTCCGCCATCTTCGCCGCCTTGTGGTATCCCAGCTTGTACTCCTTCCTGAGGTTCTCGAGGACCTCGTTGGGGTCGCTGGAAGATGAGAGCTGATTGAGGAACGTGGGATGGCCTATGCCCTCCCTGCACTTGGAGACCATGATGATCTTGCCGCCTTCCTTGAGCGCCCACTTCCCGTTGTCCAGCGCCTTCTGCGACTGGTAGAGGTCGACGTCCATGGGGTAGGGGGCAACGGTGATGACGATGTCCGCCTTCTCCGGGATCGGGACCGAGAACACCTCGTTCGCATACTTGACGGCCTCGTAGAAGGATGCGTTGAGCTCTCCGGACACGACCTTGTAGATGTTCTGGTGCCTGTCCAGGACGGTCTCGATGGCGAAGATCTGCTTGCCCTTGACGACCTCCAGCGCATCCATCATGTCCTCGTGGACCGGGTTTCCCTCGAGGGCCAGCGCCTGGGCCTCCTTCCTCATGGCGAGCTTGTGGTTGGTCTCGACGGTCTTGAACGACGCCACTCCGGGCAGGAAGGACTTCCTTCCTCCGGTGTATCCCGCGAAGTAGTGGGGCTCGACGGATGTGATGATGACCAGACGGTCCGCATCTACGGCCATCTTGTTGACCTCCATCGGGGTGCCGTTCTTCGATGTCCCGAGGAACACGCACTCGGAGTTCTTGGCATCGTGACAGTAGATGCGGTCCTTGAGCTCCTGGTAGTGGCTGCCGAACACGAAGTTGTACTCCTCCTCGGTCATGTCCCTGTGGGTTCCGGTGGCTACGAGGTATCTGGCCTTCCTGAGGTCCATCCTCTTCGACAATGCGTCCAGGACCTTCGCGGTGGGCGTGGGACGGGTACCGTCGTTGACGATGAAGACTATGTCCTCGCCTCCGGCCAGGAAATCCTCCATGGAGCCGTACCCGATCGGATCGTCGATGGACTTGCCTATGACCTCATCCGGATCGCCACATTCCACATCCTTGGGGTAGAATGTGCCTATGTAGTTCTGATCAGGTATCTCGACCTTCTGCACTTCGTCTTTCCCGTATTTGACGTCGATTATCATTTGGACCGGCTTGTACTCTCCATCCTATTAATAAAAAGTTTCGTGCGCGCGGTGGCCCTTCCGACCTTCGGATGTCCTCCAGCACATTATTTTAGGCTGAATCGGTTATTCCTCTGAAGATGTCCACTTTGGAAGAGAGAGGCGAGCGTCAGCTCATAGAGGATTTCAAGACGTTCCTCAGACCCGAGGGCCGCGTAGGCCCCGGGGACGATGCGGCCGTGATAGACAAGGATATCGTGGTCACCACCGATGTCGTCACGTTCGACAGGCACTTTCCCGCGGGGATGACCTACGAGCAGTTCGGATGGTACGCCGCGGCGGTCAACTTCAGCGACCTTGCCGCGATGGGCGCCAGGCCCATAGGCTTCACCGCAGCACTGGCCCTGCCGCCGATACTCGAGTGCCAGGCCGCGTACGACATCATGAGCGGGATCGACCAGTGCGCCGAGTTCTGCGGCACCGGCATCATCGGAGGGGACACCAAGTCCGGCCCCGGGATCGTCGCAGGAACTGCCATAGGAACGATGGACGGGAGGAAGCCCATGCTCAGGAGCGGTGCGCGTCCAGGGGACATAGTTGCCGTTACCGGCCCCCTGGGAGGACCCGCCGCAGGGTTCCAGGCCATAGAGCACGGGATAGACTGCCAGGAGGCCAAGGAGGCGCTGTACATGCCTGTACCCCGGGTGTCCGAGGGTATGGAGCTGTCCGCTTCCGGCATTGTGTCGTCGTGCATGGACCTGTCCGACGGATTGGGAACGGCGCTGAACACTCTGTGCGGAGCATCCGGCGTGGGGATCGACGTGGAATACAGCTTCCTTCCCCATGAGCAATACGTGGAGGACATCTCGGAGAAGACCGGCGTGTCCTTGCAGGACCTGATGCTGGGATGGGGCGGGGAGTACGAGCTCGTGTTCACAGCAGACCCGGACCGCCTGAAGAGGCTGTACGACCGCGAGGTGGAGTTCTCGATCATAGGCGTCGTCAACGACGGCGACCATCCGGAGCTTGTCAAGGAAGGCAAGAGGAGCACCATAGGATATGGCGAATACTGAACGCGTGGAGGCCAGATACTACCGCCGCAACGGCGACGCATACATATGCGAGCTCTGCCAGCAGAAATGCTACATCAGGAAGGGCGAGTTCGGATACTGCGGCACCCGCAGGGCCGATGATGACATCCTGGCATCCAACTCGTACGGGAAGATATCCTCCCTGTCGGTGGACCCCATCGAGAGGATGAACCTCTACCATTACAAGCCCCATTCCAAGTGCCTGTCGGTCGGCAGCGTCGGCTGCAACATGAACTGCAGGTACTGCAAGAACTACCCGATAGCCAAGCTCACCATCGGGAAGAAGCGCGCCACGTTCAAAGGCCCCGAGGAGCTTGTCCAGATGTGCAGGGACGAGGACATGGACACGATATCCTTCACATACAACGAGCCGGCCGTCTGGTTCGAGTACATCATGGACGTAGCCGCAACGGCGCCGGACCTGGATCTGGTGCTGATGACCAACGGCCTGATCAACGACGGCCCTCTGAGGGAGCTCTGCGAGGTCGTGAAAGCGATGAGCATCGACGTGAAATCCTTCAGCGACGGATTCTACAGGGACGTGTGCGAAGGCGACCTGAGCGATGTCCTGACCACAGTCCGCAACGTCTACGACCGCAGGGTGCACATAGAGCTCAACTACCTTGTGATCCCGGGGATGAACGACAGCGACCAGGAGATCTCGGACTTCTGCGAATGGGTGAGGGACGAGCTCTCCGAGGACGTCCCCGTGCATTTCAGCAGGTTCCATCCCGACTACGAGATGAGGGACATCCCCCTGACCCCGATAGACTCCCTCCTGCACTGCAGGGACATCGGCATGGACAGGGGACTGAGCTTCGTCTATGTCGGCAACACCCTTCTGGACGATGCTGACGATACCGTGTGCCCCGAGTGCGGGGAGCTGAACATCCGCCGTCTCGGGTACTCGGCGCACCTGATAGCCCTCGACGGAGGGTCCTGCTCCAGATGCGGAAGGTCCCTCAACATCAGGAGATGAGCAGGTTCAGCGGGGTCCCGAGCATCACGGATGCGACGAGGCCTATCGCCAGCATCGGTATGAACGGGATCATGGGCGTCACCCTGACCTTCTCGAATCCATGCTGCTTCAGGCAATCGTAGATCCTCTGAGCATCGTCCGTGACGGATATCCTCACCCTCCTGCCGTCGATGATATCCTCCGCAGGCCACACGAAGGACCTCCGGGCATCGTCGATGTCCATCACGTATTGCCCGACAGGGCATCCTCCGGATGTCCCCAACCTGTGGACGACGCACAGCGTCCACACCACCGAGAGCACCAGGGCAATCGCCGCTGCCGAGAACACGGGGTTGAACACGAGGTCCGCAGGATAGACCGCGGGCCACAACATGCATCCGAATCCCGGGTACATCGGGTAAAGCAGTGAAAGGGAGATCAATGCCTTGGCATCCGCACCGCCCCTTATCATCCCTGTCGCATACATGACGTTCGCAGACACGGCCATCGCGGCGGAGACTGTCGTCGAGGGGTCCGACGTCATCAGATGGACTGCGATAAGCAAGGCTGCAGCGACGGACACGACCGCCACTGAGATCGACCCGGTCACCCTCGGCGAGAACATGAACATCCCGAGGAGGATGACCGCAGTAACCCGCATCTCCGCCTCGATCCATTCCGCGGTCATGAGACAATCAAGAACGGCCAATGCGAGCAATGCGATCCAGCACCAGTCGGAGACCTCCCTCCTCCAGATATCCTGGACCGATGCCAGCACCATTATGGCCGTAGCCGCTACGAAAACAGTCGATTCGTACATCGCGTACGATTCGTGACTGATTATTATTTAAGGGCGTGCGTATGCCGCAACATGCACTACAGATCATTAACAGTCCTTGCGGTCGTGCTGATGATGTTCGGCATCGTGTCCCCGGCCTTCCTGGCCGGGAGCTCCGCCGACGACAGCACGGTCGCGGTCGCGGGGGATTCCGATGAGGATTACTTCTACATCACAATCCCCGGCACGCAGGCTCCGGACCAGCCCGTGGATGTGGACCTCGGGAACGGCAATAGCGCGACATGGAACGTCTATATCGTCAACAACTCCGACAAGTATCTGGACGTCACGTTCAACTCATCCACGGACGACAGCGATGTCAAATTCGCGACTACCCCTTCTGGCTCCCTCCTGGTGCCCCAAGGCTCCACCGACGGCAAGAGCATCAACGAGGGAAAGGTCGTTATCGAGGTCTCCGATGTCTCCGGGGCCCACAAGAGCGTCACGGCCACGATGGTCATCACCGTCACCGAGATTGGCGAGAACGTCTCGGTCACGAAGACGGTGACGTTCAACGTCCATGTGAAATCCATCTACGACACATCGGGAAGCTACAACAAGTTCCTCGGCATATTCGAGAACACCCTCCCCGCACCTTTCGACAGCCCGTGGATCCCCTTCGTCGCCACCATCCTGTTCTGGATCATAATCGCCGAAGCGGCCTGCATCGTCATCGCGCCCAGGCTCGCGAAGCTTCTGGACAAATGCACAACCGATGACGACGCGAAGAGGTTCGAGCATGTCATAGCCAGGCTCATAGCGATCTTCGTGTTCTTCCTGTCGCTGAACGAGGGGCTGCACATCCTCGGGGCAGAGGCGGAGTTCATCGCCAAGCTCACCGAGATATCGATGATCGTGTACCTCGTGCTGACGCTGGTCATCCTCTGGAAGGTCTACCTCCTGATCGTGGAGGGCATCCTCAGAAGGTTCGAGACAAACGAGGACACCAGCATCGACATGACCCTCATGCCACTGTTCCGCATGATCGGAAAGCTCATCTTCTGGATTGCCGGTGCCACAGGGATCCTGTCCTTCTTCGGAGTGGACCTCCAGGGGATCCTGGTCAGCGCGGGAGTCATATCCTTGGGTATCACCCTGGGAGCCCAGAACGTCCTCTCGCAGTTCTTCAGCGGTATCGTCATCCTCATGACCAGGCCGTTCAAGAAGGGCGACTTCCTGAAGATCAACGACAAGGTCTACATCGTCAACAAGGTCAAGCTGATGTACACCGAGTTCCTGAGCTGGGACAAGGACCAGATCATCACCATGCCCAACAACGTGGTGTCCTCCGCGACGATCGTCAACCTCACCAAGGACGATGACGCGTACAGGCTGTACGTCTACTTCTCCGTGGCATACGGGTCCGACCTGAAGAAGGTCGAGCGCGTTATGCTCGACGTGGCAGAGAAGAGCCCTGTCGTCCTGCACGACGACGTGCATGCGGCACCCAACGTCAGGATGACCAACTTCCAGGATTCTGGTATCGAGCTCAGGCTGGGAGTCACCGTCCAGGACTTCAACGGCAACATCACCGCCGCATCGTCCCTGAGGATGGACGTCTACCAGGCGTTCGTGGACAACGACATCGAGATCCCCTACAACAGGCTGGAGGTCACGATGCTGAACGACTGCTTCAAGGGGGAGAAGAGACCCGGGGACCACGTCGCGGACTGAATCTACGGAAATCGATAGATTATTAAACTTTTTACTACTTTTTTCCTCAATTTGGCTACGAAATTCATAATAATTTCTACGTTTTCCTGTCAGATTTTATATACCATGAGCCTTTAGCATGGGCCACAGTGATGATCATGATCGATAACTTGGACAAGAAAATCATCGAGATCCTAAAGAGGGACTCGAGATGCCCCTACGTCGAGATAGCGAATCAGCTCGGAGTATCCGAGGGGACCATCCGCAGCAGGGTCCACAGGATGACCGACGAGGGCATTATCCGCGGATTCACGATCAAGACCAGCTCCAGGAACGTCAAGGCGCTGGTGGAGATCAGGATCGACGTGAACACGGACACCCAGGGCATCGCGAAAGAACTGGCCAGCTACGACGGCGTAACCGAGGTCTTCGAGGTGACCGGCGACCAGGATATCATCGCGATCGTCGATGTGGAATCATCACAGTATCTGAACGAGATCATCGAGCGCATCAGGCGCTACGACAACATCCTCAGTACGCGTACACGCATCATACTGAAGGAGCACTTTGGAGAGGCATGAAAATGTTTGCAGGAACAGGAACAGCCCTGGTAACGCCGTTCAAGAGGGACGGCACGATTGACGAGGAAGCACTGAGGAGACTCGTGAACTTCCAGGAGGAGAACGGAGTCGACGTCCTGCTGCCGTGCGGTTCGACGGGAGAATCCGCCATGCTATCGCATGAGGAGCACATACACGTCGTCGAGATCGTGAGAGATGAGGCCAAGAGGGCCAAGGTCCTCGCGGGTGCGGGAAGCAACTGCACATCCGAGGCTGTCATGCTTAGCAAGGGCGCCGAGGACCTGGGAGCGGACGGTATCCTGTCCATCTCCCCGTACTACGTCAAGCCCACCCAGGAGGGGCTGTACCAGCACTACAAGGCCATCCAAGATGCCATCGACATCCCGGTCATCGTGTACAACGTCCCGGGAAGGACGAGCGTCAACGTCAGCGTCGACACCCTCATGAGGCTGGCCGAGCTGCCCGGCATCACCGGTGTGAAGGAAGCCAGCGGCAACTTCTCGCAGATCATGGAGATCCTCGCCAGGAAGCCCGACGACTTCGAGGTCCTGAGCGGTGACGACGGTCTCACGCTGGGTCTGCTCTGCCTCGGTGCGGACGGAGTGCTATCTGTCGCAAGCAACTGCGTGCCCGGGCTCATGACCAAGATGGTGAAGAGCGCGAAGACGGAGGACGTATCTGAGGCCAGGGAGATCCACGAGAAGCTCCTGCCGCTGTTCTCCGCACTGTTCTGCGAATCCAACCCGATCCCCATCCAGTACACGATGGGAAGGATGGGATACGGCAACGGCGAGCCGAGACTGCCGCTCACACCCCTGAGCGAGAAGGGAAGGTCCGTATTGGACCCGGTCCTCAAGAACCTGGGTCTGATCTGAGGTGTTCCGGTTGATCGGTGCTGTCGTCGGTCATACAGGTGCATCCGTCCGCCATTGCGATGGCAGAACATCGGAAAACGTGTCCTTAGGGGACGTAATGTCCCCCAAAGGACCGCATTGCGCCACGGAATACCTACATCATTACTATGTAACGCGCAAAAGAGAAATATGCCCTCATTCAATCCGCGCCGTTATCAAGACAGGCGACCACACTGTGACATTCGCCAGAACGAAAGAGAGGGTCGGACCCGGAAGCAGGGTCATCCCCTACGGCATCCCTTTCGGGGGGCCGTCGGACCCGATGATCTCCGCCACGCACGGAACGGCCCCAAACAAGAGCGAGGTGCTCGGACTATGATAACCGTCATGAAATTCGGGGGGACCAGTGTCGGTTCCGCAGAGGCCATGCAGAGAGTGGCCAATATCATAATCAATACGAAAGGGGACAAGGTCGTCGTCGCTTCGGCCATGTCCGGTATCACGAACTTCCTGGTCGGGGTCGTCGACGATCCCACGAGGGACATCGACGAGGTCGTCCGCCAGTTCGCCGAGAAGCATCTCATGGCCGCCGAGCAGATGTTCGACGAGAAGACCATGTCCGAGTTCAAGGTCGAGTTCAACAAGAGGCTCGAATCCTTCAAGGAAGCCCTGAAGAGCGACCCCAACGATGCGTATTACAAGGACCTCATCACCTCCCAGGGAGAGAGGTTCTCAACCCTGATGATCTCATTCTATCTCAGGAAGCTCGGATACAAGTCCGAGGCGCTCACCGCGGAGACCGCAGGCATAGCCGCGATCGGACTCCCCCTGTCCGGATCGGCCGACCTGGTCGCCACCGCGAACGGCATGACCATGAAGGTCAGGCCCCTGCTCTACAAGGGCATCATACCCGTCATCACGGGATTCTACGGCATCAAGGACGGCGCACCCCTCACGTTCGGAAGGGGTGGATCGGATTACTCCGCGGCCGTCGTCGCCAACGCATTGGACGCGGACATGCTGGAGATCTGGACGGATGTGGACGGTTTCATGACCGCCGACCCCAGGATCATCAAGGATGCCATCAAGATCGAGGAGATGACCTTCGGCGAGGCCGCTGAACTGGCCTACTTCGGTGCCAAGGTCCTCCACCCCAGGACCATCGAGCCCGTGAGGCTCAAGCACATACCCCTGAAGGTCAGGAACTCCTTCAGGCCCGAGGAGCCCGGTACCCTCATCCACACCCTTAGGAAGAAAGGGAAGGGCCTCCTCAAGAGCGTGGCCACCAAGAACGACCTGGCGATCGTCACTGTAAGCTCGGCGGAGATTGCGTACAGGCCGGAGCTCGTCTCCATGATCATCGGCAAGATCGCCGAGGAGAACATCATCATCTATTCCATCTCAACATCGCTCTCGACCATCGCCATGCTGATCAGCAACGACGAGGTCTCCACCATCATCAGGAGGCTCAACGAGTTCTCCGGAGGCATCATCGAGAGGATCGATGTCAAGAACAACGTCTCCCTGGTCTGCTGCGTAGGCGACGATCTGCTCTCCAAGTGCGGGGTCACAGGGGACATCTTCACCGCGGTGAAGGAGGCAGGGGTCAATGTCGAGATGATATCGGAGGGTGCCTCCGAGGTATCCCTGAACTTCGTCGTGCCTATGGGCATGGTCATGGACGTGGTCGCTGCCCTGCACGCCAGATACATTGGGTGATTACGAATGATGCGCGATTTCGAATGCAAGGACGGGGTCATGCTCATCGGCGGGAAGTCCGCCGTGGAGCTGACCGAGGAATTCGGTTCACCGATCTATGTCTGCGACGAGGCCAGGATCAGGGAGAACTACAGGAACATACACGGCGCCTTCTCCAGGTACATGGACACGAGGATACATTACGCATGCAAGGCCAACACCAGCCTCGCCATCCTCAAGATCCTCGAGCAGGAGGGCGCTGGGATCGACGCCGTCTCCATCGGAGAGGTCAAGACCTGCCTCAAGGCGGGATTCACCCCCGACAGGATCATGTACACCGGCGTCAACGTCAGCGACAAGGAGCTGAAGGAGGTCGCGGACCTCGGAGTGATGATCAACATCGACTCCGTATGCGAGATGGAGAGGCTGGCGGAGATATCCCCTCAGCACGAGATATCCTTCCGCATCACCCCCGGGGTCGGCTCCGGGCACAGCGACAAGGTCATCACCGGTTCCAAGGGAGCCAAGTTCGGTATCCCCCTGGACGAGGTCATCGACACGTACGCGAGGGCCAAGGACCTCGGATTCAAGATCAAGGGCATACACGCCCACATAGGATCGGGAGGGCAGAGCGTCGCCCCGTTCCTCGACATGATGGAAGTGATCGTAGAGCTCGTCAACGAGATCAAGGGCCTGGGCATCGACCTGGAGTTCATCGACATGGGCGGAGGAATCGGAGTCCCGTACAAGCCCCAGGAGGACGAGATGGACCTAGCCGAGCTCGCATCCGAGATCACGGACATGATCGAGCAGCAGACCGACGTCAGGACACTGGTCATAGAGCCCGGAAGATACATCGTCTGCGATGCGGTGGTCCTTCTCACAAGGGTCAATGACATCAAGGATGCCGGCACCAAGAAGTACATCGGATGCGACGCGGGATTCAACACCCTGATCAGGCCCGCGTTCTACGACTCGTTCCATTACGTCACCATAGCGAACAAGTTCGGCAAGGCATGCACCGACAGGTACGACGTCGTCGGGCCCATCTGCGAGTCCGGAGACTACCTGGCCCACAACCGCGTCCTTCCCGAGCCGACCGTCGGGGACATCGTGGCGGTCTACAACGCCGGAGCCTACGGATTCTCCATGTCCAGCAACTACAACTCCAGACCCCTCTGCGGAGAGGTCCTCGTGAACGACGGCAAAGCGGAGCTCATCCGCGAGCCCGAGACGGTCGAGGAGCTCTGGAGGCACCAGATAATCCCGAAGAGGCTGATGTGATGCACTTCTGGAAGTATCACGGCATAGGCAACGACTTCGTCCTCCTGGACGGATCAAAGGGGGACCTGGAGGTCGACATGGAATGGTGCAGGGGAGCCTGCGACCGCCACTTCGGGATCGGAGGGGATGGTGTGCTCTACATTCTTCCCGGAGAGGGAACGGACATCACCATGAGGATCATCAACGCCGACGGCACGGAGGCGGAGATGTGCGGCAACGGCATCAGATGCGTCGCCGTGCACGCCTACAACTACGGCATCGTGGACAAGGAGGAGTTCTCCATCCACACCATGGCAGGGGACCTCAAGGCGAAGGTCACCCTGGAGGACGGCAAGGCCGTCGCGGCCACCATAGACATGGGCGCGCCCATCCTCGAAGGCAGGGAGATCCCCCTGGACTGGGACGGACGCTACATCAACGAGGACTTCTCGTGCCTCAGGTACTACTTCAAGGCCAACGCCGTGTCCATGGGCAACCCGCACTTCATCACGTTCCAGGAGATGGACGACCCCACGATCGACAGGCTCGGGCCCATACTCGAATGCCACAGGATGTTCCCCAGGAAGACCAACGTGGAGTTCTGCAGGATCATCGACGGCAAGATCTACATCAGGGTCTTCGAGAGGGGGGCGGGCTGGACGCTCGCATGCGGCACGGGAGCCTGTGCCAGCACCGTCGCGGCGGCACTGAACGGACTGGTCCCGTTCGACGAGCCAGTGGACGTGCACCTCCCCGGCGGATGGCTGAAGATCACCGTCGACAAGGACCTCAATTACGTTATGATGGAGGGACCTGCGGACCTCGTGTTCGAGGGTGAGCTCTCCAGCGAATACTCGGAGTGATTCCAATGACGAACTATGAGCAGGCAGACAGATTGAAGCAGATCCCCCCGTACCTCTTCGTGAGGCTCGAGAAGCTCTTCGCGGAGAAGAAGGCGCAGGGATGGGACATGATCGACTTCGGTATCGGCGACCCGGACCTCCCGGCACCCGACAGCATCGTGCAAGCGATGTGCGAGGCGTCCAAGGTCAACGACAACCAGAAGTACTCCTCCTCGGCAGGGGAGAAGGACCTCCGCGTCGCGGTGGCGCAGTGGTACAAGAGGAGATACGGCCTCGACATCGACCCCGACACGCAGGTGTGCATCACGATCGGTTCCAAGGAAGGCATCTTCAACATCGCCCAGGCCTTCGTGAACCCCGGCGACACGATCGTCGCACCCTCGCCCGGATACCCCGTGTACTCCGGAGCGGCGACCATATTCAACGATGCCAAATGCGTCAAGATCCCCCTCAGGGCGGAGAAGGACTGGCTCCTGGACGTGGACGAGTGCCCCAAGGGCGCGAAGATGCTGTACCTCAACTACCCCAACAACCCCACGGGAGCGACCTGCGATCTGGCGTACCTGAAGAAGGTGTACGACTGGTGCCAGCAGAACGGCACCATCATGTGCTACGACAACGCCTACTGCGAGATGGTCTACGACGGTTACAAGGCCCCGTCCGCGCTGCAGGCCGGACCGGACTGCATCGAGTTCGGATCCTTCTCCAAGACGTTCAACATGACCGGGTTCAGGCTCGGATACGCCGTCGGACACCCCGACCTCATCGCCGGGCTGAAGAAGTGCAAGGGACAGATCGACTCAGGAGCGCCCATCTTCATCCAGAAGGCCGGCATCAAGGCGCTGAGCCTCTACGGGCCCAACGGGGAGACGCCCAAGGACATCTCCGACAACATGGCCATCTACTCCGAGAGGAGGTCCGTGCTGGTCAACGGGCTCAGGGAGCTGGGCTTCGACGTTAAGATGCCCAAGGGAACATTCTACGTCTGGTTCGACTGCGGCATGTCCTCCTCGGACTTCACGCAGAAGATGGCGGACATCGGCGTCATTGTCACCCCCGGAAGCGGTTTCGGCGAATCCGCCGAGGGCTACATCAGGATGACCGTGACCGAGCCTGTCGAGCGCATAAGGAAGGCGCTCGAGAGGATGAAGCAGAACAAGTACATCGAATGAAACCGAGGGGGAACACCCCTCCCTTTCCACTTTCGGGACCCGCTCCCTAAGGAGCCTAGCGGCCTTGGCGACTGACAGTCCCGTCCAGCATTTTCTGATTCTAAGCCAGGTAGTCTGGCACAGCAGATCGTCCGTTTCACTTTCGGTCACCCCCTTCTCAATTTTAAATACGGAATCTGCGATGGTGAGCTGAGGAATCACAATGGCCACAAAAACCCTTGAAGACATACCAGGAGTAGGACCAGCCATAGCAGAAAAACTCCGTGAAGCAGGATACAACGAACTGATGGCCATCGCAGTCGCTTCCCCGTCCGAGCTCTCAGAAGCTTGCGAGATAGGTGAGAAGAAGGCAATGGACATCATAGAGGGTGCCAAGCTTTGCGCGGACATTGGCGGTTTCGAGACAGGAGAAGACATCCTGGAGAGGCGCAAGCAGATAACCAAACTCACCACCGGATCCAAGGCGTTCGACGAACTCCTCGCGGGAGGACTCGAGACACAGTCGATCGTCGAACTCTTCGGAGAATTCGGAAGCTGCAAGACACAGGTCTGCTTCCAGCTGGCGGTCAACGCCACCCTGCCCGAGGAGAGGGGAGGATTCGATTCGGATGTCATAATCATCGATACTGAGAACACGTTCAGGCCCGAGAGGATCATCCAGATGGCCAACTACCTCGGCGTGGACCCCGACGAGACCCTCAAGAGGATCCACGTCGCCAGGGCGTTCAACTCGCAGCACCAGGTGCTCCTTGTGGACAAGGCACTGGAGCTTGCTCAGACCCTGAAGGTCAAGCTGCTGATCGTGGACTCGCTCACATCGCATTTCAGAGCGGAGTACGTGGGAAGGGGAGCGCTCGCCGAGAGGCAGCAGATCCTGAACCGTCACATGCACGACCTGCTCAACTTCGCTACGCTCAACAACGCGGTCATCGCGGTCACCAACCAGGTCGCCGCCAAGCCCGACGCGTTCTTCGGGGACCCCACCAGGCCCATCGGAGGACACATCGTCGGACACACCGCGACGTTCCGTATCTACCTCAGGAAGGGAAAGGCCGGCAAGAGGATCGCAAGGTTGATCGACTCGCCCAACCTGCCAGAGGGAGAGGCCGTCTTCATGGTCACCGAAGATGGTATTAAGGACTAAACGCTAAACGGGGGCGTGTGCCCCCAATACTTCTTTGAGACATCTGGCGAATCGAAGGAGATGCCCCTTGCCGAGATCAAGGGGTGCCTCAGAGCCGAGACCGACACATGCGACATCGTCGCCACCGGCCCCGGATACGCGATAGCATCCTTCGATGAGGACATGCTAGGCCCCATAGCGGACCGCATAGCCATGTCCCACAGCGTCGGCAGATACCTCGGAGAGTACACCCCCGACGACATATCCGGGCTGGCCGACATAGAGCTCCCGGAAGGCACCTTCGCCATCAGGGCGAAGAGGTTCGAAGGGATGATGAGGGACGTCGATTCCCAATCGCTGATCCGCAAGGCCGGAGGCCTGCTGTCCAAGCACAACGACGTGAACCTGAAGGATCCGGACATAGTCGTCCGCATGCAGATGTGCGACAAGGTGCACCTGTATCTGGAGGAGAGGGTCACCGAGACCGACCTCCTGGAGAAGAGGAAGGTGGCGGAGAGGCCGTTCTTCTCGCCGATATCCCTCCACCCGAAGTACGCCAGGGCGCTCATCAACATGGCCGAGGTCAAGAGGGGCCAGACCGTACTGGACCCGTTCTGCGGAACAGGGGGCATAATGATCGAGGCTGCCCACATGGGCATGAAGGCCGTCGCCTCCGACTTCGACGAGGAGATGATCTGCGGATGCCAGGAGAACCTGGACTTCTACGGCCTGAAACTGCACGACTTCGACGTCCTGGACATCGGCGACATAGCCGACAGGTTCCCGGAGATGGATGCCGTGTGCACGGATCCTCCCTACGGCAGGTCCACCAAGACGGGCGGCGAGACCATCGCCAAGCTCTACCAGAGGGCCGGCGACGTGATACCGAAATGCCTCAAGAAGGGCCACCTGGCGGGAATAATCCTGCCCAATCCCCTGAAGATCGAGGGCATGGAGCTACAGCAGATGTTCGAACAGAGGGTACACGGCACGCTGACAAGGCATTACCACATATTCCGCAATCCGCAATGATGTTCGACAGAATGCGTATTGGTTTTATATGAAACGGACAATCAACGATTACGCGCGGGTATAAACTCCGTCGCGTTGACGTGATAGACGATGACAGTCAAACAGTACATGCTCGATAAGATTGCGAAAGGCACCATGCACGCCGCACTCATTGACCCCGACAAACAGCCCGCAGAGGAGGCCGGAAAGCTGGCCAAGACCATGAAGGCGGCTGGAACCGACATCATCTTCGTCGGCGGATCGAGCGGAATCACCATCGAGAACCTCTCCGCCACAGCCAAGGCCGTGAAGGAGGCTTCCGGACTGCCCGTCATTCTTTTCGGAGGAACGCCCGAGTCCATCAACAAGGAGCTCGATGCGGTGTTCTTCATGCAGATCGTCAACTCCGCAGACCCCAGATTCGTGACGTTCGGCCAGGTCATGGCCGCACCCGTCATCGCGAAACTCGGCCTCGAGTCCATCTCAATGGGTTATGTCATCGTCGAACCCGGAATGACCGTGGCCCGCGTCACCAGCGCCAAGGTCGTAGGACAGGATGAGATCGAGAAGGCCGTCGCATACGCCATGGCCTGCAAGATGTTCGGATTCGAGTTCATCTACTTCGAGGCCGGATCCGGAGCGGACAGGCCTGTTCCCCCCGCGATGATCAAGGCCATCAAGAGCTGTGTGGACCTCCCCCTCATCATCGGAGGAGGCATCAGGACGCCCGAGGCCGCCGAAGCGGCGAGGCTTGCAGGCGCGGACATCGTCGTCACCGGAACCCTCATCGAGCAGGGTGCGGACGATGCGAAGCTGAAGGCGGTAGTATCCGCAGCAAAGGGTAACTGAGATGTCATACGACGACCAGCCCAGCTACAACACGCCGATCTCCCCCCGCCAGTTCATTTGGAACACTCCGGAGGAGAGGGCCGCCGGGATCAACAACGACCTCAAGGTCGCTGCACGCAGGTACCTGTGCCCCAACTGCGGAAGGGAGTTCAGCCTCTTCCAGTCCAGGGCGATCGCCTGCAAATACTGTCCCAAAGCGGATCAGAACTGCCCCAACGTCAGATGCCCCTACTGTGACAAGGAATACCCCATCAGGGGATTCATCGTCCCCGACAACAACCCGGGAGCGAAGGCGGATCAGGTGCACATGACTAACTATGCGCAGGACGTCTTCAACCGCTTCTCCGACTCGTACAACAGAAGATGATCATCTCTTCTGGATCGCAAGCATCTGAGGATGCCTGTTGACGACCGCAGCTACGTCTATCGCCCTTATCTGAGCATGGTGCATGCCGGTGCCGCTGTCCTTTGCGTCATCGGTCTCTCTAAGCATCGCTATTGCCGCGTTGCAGGTCTCCAGCATGTTCCTGGACCCGTCCATGAGGTCCTTCATCACTGCGATGGCATCGGCCACGGTGCTAGTCTGAGAAATATCGTAAAGGGCTGCTACGGGCACGTGGACCTTGAACTCGCCTATCTCTATGGTCCTAATCTCCTGGGCCACGACGTTGACGTCCCTGTGACCCTTCTCGAAGACCATCCCCTTGGAAACTGGCGACCTCTCTATCGGCCTGCGGTACTCCGCGGTGAGAGGCTTCCTCTCCACGTCGATACCCTTGACTTTCATCCCTTCCACGAGCAAGACGTTGTCCGCGGCCCTTATGACGGATTCGTCACCGGATACGACCATCAGTGAGATTCCATTAGCAGCCATGGATCCGGCCAACTCGGACACTGATACCATCGATTCCTCTCCCAGGAACGATCTTCTGAGGACGCAAGGGTTGGAGTACTCCTCATCCATCAGGATCAGCTCGGAGCCCATCTCCACCGCCTCGGATATCGACAGGAGCTCGGACATCGGGGAAGATACGAACTCCCTCTTCGCCGCGGACGTGTCCTCGAACTCTGCGGAGTTCTCGACGAACATCGATATGTCCACGGAATCCGCCGGGCGGTTGGGCTCTGCGATGACGTAGGCCGCATCAGGGGATGTGACCACATATTCCCTTCCGTCGCCGGGGATGTGCGCGTAGACGCCCGACAGGATCGAATCGAGCAGTGTGGACTTCCCGCTCCTGCTCGGCCCGGATATGACTGTGAATCCCTTGGGAATGCCCATTCCCTGGATCGAGTCGCCGTAGGGCACCTCGAACGTCACCCTGAACCTCTGGTCGGACTCGAAAGGCACGGCATCGACCATCGGGGCCATGTCGTCCTCGCGTCTCGGAAGGATGGAGCCATCAGCGATGAATGCGACGAGCCCCTTCTCCTTCAATTGGGACCTTATGTACTCCGCATTCTCATAGGTCTGCAGATGGTTGTAGACCTTGGACTGCTTGTATGCGGAGTAGTACAATGATTCTGAGATGATCGTCTTGATCCTCTCTATCAGGAGGTTCATCGCCGCCGCGCTGACCTTGTTGCCGTCCGCGGGAAGATCGGCGGTGAAGCGGGCCTCCACATAGTACTGCGTGATCCTGATGCTCCCCCTCTCCAGGATCTCCTGGCCGGGACGGGGGATGAACACCTCCCCTCCGGAGGTCTTCGGTATAGGTGAACGTGCATGCGTGCGGGCTGACTCCCTGAAGCGCCTGGCGATGAGGTCCCTGAGGGCGATCTCCCTCAGCTTGGTGTCGTACATGTCCGCCGGGAACCCCGCCTTCTTCATCGGGACCCTGATGCGGATGTTCGTATGGCCCATCCTGTCGTTCTGGATGTCGTCGAAGATGAGCTCGAAATCGTCGAAAACGAAATTGTTCTGAATGCCCTTGTACTTCTGGAAGGGTTTTCCATCGGCATTCTTGAGAGTCTTGAAGAGGATCTCTTCGGATGCCATCTGGGAAACCTCTTCAGCGGAACTTACTGTACCTGTCCAGCAACTTGCAGATCTTGTCGTACTCGTCCTTGGAGAGGTCGTCAGCGTCGAGGAAGGTCTTCGCGAACTCCTTCGCGGCCTTCGTGGAGATACGGGATGCCTTCGCGATGACCGATGCGAGGAACGATGATGCCTTCGCAGGATCCATCCTTGAAGCGGACAGGATCTCGTTCATGTCGTACTTGAAGGGGGCCAGCTTGTGCGTGTTCAGCATCGACTGCTTCTTGGTCGATTCCTTCGTCTTCACAGGCTTGTTCTTCTTGGGACCCTTGTCGCCGCCGTACGAACTGCCGGTCTGGGGGACAGGCTTCTGTACAGTCTTCTGTACCGGCTTCTGTCCGGTCTTCTGGGCAGGCTTCTGCGCGGGCTTCGACGCCGGTTTGGTCGCCGGTTTGGTCGCCGGCTTCTGTGCGGGCTTTGCGGGCCTTGTCTTTTCTGTATCTCCAGGCAAGAGTATAACTCCGTTGGACGTCGAAAAGTGCTTTACCTATATAAATACGCTATTATAAAGCCAAACTTTTCACAGATGTGCACGGAATTCGCGAGTGCGGGGGATGGGATTCGAACCCATGAACCACTAAGGACTGGATCTTAAGTCCAGCGCCTTTGGCCAACTCGGCTACCCCCGCCTGAGTGTCAATCGTATCATGGTTAATAAAGGGTACACGGTCACTGTCGGCCGTTCATACCAGCATATGAGAAATACATGCATGCCAATCACTTAGCGATGGCCTACAGGATACCCAGGGACGATGATGTTTCGAAGGCGATAGACAACTGCCTCACCCGCTCACCCAGGGTCAAGTCGCTCAAGGTTCTGACCGACCTCGTCCAGACTGAGCTCCTGTGCATCGACGAGGGGTACCGCGTGAGCGGCGAGCGCATCAGGCGCGTGGGCATCAAAAAGGGACTTTTCGACCTGGAGATCAGGTATGCGCATACCAACAGGACCGTCCCCTACGAGAGGTGCCCGGTATGCAGGAACAAGCTGGAATCCGTGAGGAACAGGACCCTTGACTGGAAGACCGTGGAGCTGTCCCGCGACTGCAAGGTGTGCGGCTATTCGGCGAAGGCGGATGCCGGCAGGCCCGCCAGGTACATCATCACCAGAAGGAACTGACATGGACCGCATCGCCGATCTGAAGAGGGCGGAGCAGCTGCTCAACGAGGCGGCGGACCTCATCGATTCCTCGCTCAGGATGTCCGGCATGGAATCGCGTACCGGCGACAGCACGGAAACGATCAGGAGGATCGCCTCCGATAAAGATGATGCAGGCAGCCTCCGCAACATCATCCTGGACATGGAGTACCGCGAGAGGGAGCAGCCCTTATGGACACAGCCCCTTACATCCCCCAAGCATCAGTTCGAATTGAAGAAGGACGAATGACCGTCCTTTGATGTTCAAGAACAGGAGGCCGTGAGGCCACTTTGTCAGGTTTATCGTTGGAGCCTCCGAGATGGTGAATGATGCCTGCATCCGCTCCGACACCAAACGCGAAGGTATATGACGGGCGAGGGTGTTAGGGTGCTGAAGGGTCTCCGATGAAGATTTGGGAATTCGCGAAAGTAAATGGATCGTCCATCAAGGTGGACAATTGGATCTCGGACACGATAGGCATAGTGGACGGGGGATGCGTGTACAGCACCCTCTTCAAACACCCGGCCCAGGGACCCAAGGATTATGAGATCATGCTCTCCATGTTCCCTCAGGAGAACTACCGCACCCTCACCCACATCACGATGTACCTCGACGATGTGCCAGGCTCCAGTGCTCAGGCCGCTCATTTCCTGGCCGAGAAGGACATCAACATCCTCAACTCCGTATCGCTCAACGGCATCTCCGACACGGTCATCGTGTGGAAGCTGATGGCGGACATGAACTTCGCCGGCGAAGGGGAGCTCCTGCTCGAGGACTTCAGGAACCTCAAGGACAACGGCGACCCCTCGGTCTCCAAAATCAAGAGGATCGAACTCAAGCCGGCAGAGGTCGGAAGGCTGTTCAAGGGCAAGGTCGACGAGGCCGGCAAGGAGGAGATCAGGCGCGGATACCCCACCACGATCAAGAACGGATGCTTCGACATAGCCGAGGTCTACGGGGACATCCTCCCGGACCTGGACGGAAAGAACGTCCTCATCACCATGGATGCGGACTCGTGGATATGCTCCATCACGCTGTTCAAGGAAGAGACCAAGCTCGTCAAGGTCGGCCTGGAGATCCCGGACTGCCCCGGAAGCATCACGCAGGCCCTCAGCGTCATCGCCGACTGGAACGTGAACCTCATCTCGGTGTTCAGCAAGGTCAAGATCTGCTACGAGACCATGAGCCTGGAGCTGGTCATGGATGTCTGCAAGAGCAACAAGACCGCCTCCGAAATCAGGGACCTGCTTCCGACATGCCTCGAGAAGCTCAACGGCATATTCGTGCTCAAAGAGTTCGTAGAACTCATGTGATATCATGGAACTCCCGAGGACCTCACGCTCCTACGGATCAGAGATAGAGGAGCTCATCGTCGGCAAAGGCGATTACATCATTGGAGGCGCCCGCAGCCCCCCGTTCCTGGAGCTGGACAACGCGAGGAACCGCAGGCCCGTCATCTTCGGGGAGGCCTACGATGATTTGGGACTCTACAACGAATCGGCAGCCTCCATGTTCTCCGGCCGCCAGAACGACATCGAGGAATGGGCGGTCATGTGGAAGGAGCTGGGCGCCGACGGCATATGCCTGAGGCTCACCAGACCAGACTCCCAAGAACTGGTCAAGCGCATAGCTGACAGGACCAGGATCCCCGTGATGGTCTCCGCAGATACGGACATCCTCAAAAAGACCGCGTCCGAAGTAGACGATTCCATCCTCATCCTATATTGCAGGGACGAGGCTCAGAGCCTGGAGATGTCCTCATACTCCAACAATCACATACTGGTCGCCAACTGTGGCGACACCGATCCGCAGACCCTCTGTAGACGCATGCAGGAGCTTGGTGCCAGCAACATCATCGTGGACCTCGGCAAAGGGAAGATGGGGCCGTCCTTCAAGACCCTCAGGTCGAGGATCTCCTCCTACCGCATGGACGGTCTGAACGGTGTGCCGGACTCGCAACACAACATAATCTGCGATGCCACGCCCTCGTGGGACGAGCACGGCCACGACGTTACCGCGAGGAAGGCATCGATGATCGAGGCCATGACCGCGCTGGGTGCGATGATGGCCGGAGCCGACGTGATCGTCGTGAAAGGCCCCGGAGCCGCCGACATGGCGCGCGTGTACGGGGAGGAGCTGGCGGACCTATGATAGCACTAACGATCTCCGACCTCATGGATGCGGACATGGCGGTCCTCCGCCTGTCGGAACTCAGGAAGAGGGTCTGCGACCACGGCGTCCCCGAAGCGGTCTGCATAAGGAACGACAGCTTCTCGGACGAACCCTTCGTGACCATGACGGAACTTATAGGGACAATATGGGACGGCGTCCTGATCCTGGAGACGTCCGACCCGTCCATCGCATCCAAGGCGCTGGTCCGCGTGATGGGCCGCAGGCCGATCCTGCTGGGAGCGACCGCGGACAACATCGATCAGTTCTCGATGACCGCCACGCTCTTCGACTGCCCCCTGTGCGTCAGCGCAGAGAGGCTGGAGGACCTCATGGACCTGTCCGCGAAGGCCTCATCGCTGGGGGTAGAGAACATCCTCCTGGACCCGATGATGAGGAACATGAAGCAATGCCTGGAGGTCTGCACGGACCTTCAGCGCCTGTCTGAAAGGATGCCTGATGCCGACCATCCAGTGATGGTCAGGACCTGGTCAGGAGAGTACGCCATGACGATGGCGGCCGTGTCCATCCTGTCGGGCGATGCGGTGGTCGTCACAGACGACCTGGACGAGGACAGCTGCGAGACCCTCGGGGTGCTCCAGGAATCTGTGAGATGATACGTTGCACATCTCGAGATACACCAGGATCGACACTGTGACCGTCCCGGACTAGTTCATGTCCGTGATAACAGTGTCATCGGACGGACCAGAGATAGATGCGGAGACGATAAGGGCCGGACTGGAGAAGGACAGGGAATCCCTTGACTACCTGGCAGTAGCCTCGGACACGGATCCGCTGGATTTTCCGGACCTCTACAAGGCGATCAAATCCGTAAGGCCCCGCGGACTGGATGTCCTGATAATCACTGGCGGGCACGACCCTCAGGTCCTGGACGACACGGTGGGAGCAGGTTACGCCCATGCCGCCGACCTCCTGCTCGGAAGGGAGACCACCGAGGAGCAATTGGAGTGCCTGTCGATCCTTAGGGACAACAAATGCAAGTTCGCCCTGACAGTGAACGCATCCGAGCACGACGAGGATTCCCTCAAGACCTTAGCGGAGAGATGCGGCAAATGCGCCATGTTCATCCTCAAGCAGGACAGAAAACATCCTGTGGATGCCAACAACATGTCCAAACTCACGGCTGCGGCCAAGAAGAGCAGCTGGAATGTCAAAGTGATATGAACCTGATTACCATCGGCACACCGTCAACTGATACGTCTTCTCTTGTTATCCGATGCCAGATGGTTAAGCCGATGTGTATTCCGAATTCGATCCTGGCAGTTATCAAAGTTAGTATATAAACCACTTTGATAAAACTGTAGTTAAAAAAGTTGTTTATATACTCGGTTTGACAAAAAACGATGGATTGGGGAATGTTCACCTCCTGGATTATCGCAAAAGCTAAAATCGAAATATCATAGATTTCTGGTCACCGTGAGAGCAAACTGTTTGCTGTTAGAGAACCCGTACACGATGATAGCTGATAGACGAACAGATGAAAGATGTCAGCCA
>JAEEOP010000002.1 GCA_016284295.1 Methanomassiliicoccaceae archaeon
AGTTCGGATTGAGGCTTGTAACTCAGCCTCATGAAGCTGGATTCCGTAGTAATCGCGAATCAAAAACTCGCGGTGAATATGCCCCTGCTCCTTGCACACACCGCCCGTCAAACCATCCGAGTTGGGTTTCAGTGAGGTGGCTCCTGATTAGGGTCTTCAAACTGAGATTTAGCAAGGAAGGTTAAGTCGTAACAAGGTATCTGTAGGGGAACCTGCAGATGGATCACCTCCTACGCAGGGATGGGGTTCGCCCCATCCCTCTCAACAATATTAGCGTAACAATTGCAAGGAAATCGTAAAGGATTTCCCGCAATTCCTAGGCAGCTTACCATGCACTAAACGTAGCATCGAACGTCATTATCTTCTAACTTGGTATCATGACTATTGTAGTTTATTCATCTCATACCGGTTCTACCCGCAAATATGCGGAGATCTTCGCTTCCAGGAATGGTTTCTCATGCTATTCCAACAAGGATGATTACGATCCCGATGAGATGATCATCTACTTCGGTTGGCTCAACGGCCCCCGCATCGATGGCCTGTCCTCTGTCAACAAGCAGAGGCTGATCGCTGTCGTGTCGGTATCGCTCTCCGATCCTCCGTCATTCGGATGGAACAAGGTGAAGGATACCAACGGTATCGTCGTACCATTCTACCATCTATTGGGATGGATCGACCGCTCCAAGTTGCACATCCATGAGAAGCTCTTCTTCTATGTCCTGTGCGCGATCATGAAGCTCCGTGGCCTCGACAACCATACCAAGCCGCTCTTCGACGCTATGATGGAGGGAGGCAGCTTCTTCGACGAGAAAGGGCTGGATCAGATCCAGTCCCTCTGCAACTGATGTTTCATATTCCCTTACTAAATTTAGGAATACCAAAATTAATATACTCTGTGTCCTATAGAGTATTGCGCTGAGTCAGAGCGTGAGAGCCAACAAGCACGCTCCGAACATCCGATACCAGCGTTATCTGCCGAACTCAAAAACCTTACCCGCCCACCTCGCACAGTGGGCGGGGAGAATCTATGGTAGTCCCGTCCGGGTTCGAACCGGAGTCGCCGGCTCCAAAGGCCGGCATGATTGACCACTACACTACGGGACTATAGGTGTCTGGATGCGGTCGTCTTATTACAATTTTGTTCCTAGAAGATATGTCGATCTGCAGTCGGTGACCTCTACCTCCAGGAACGTGCCCAGCGGCACCTCATCGCGGATCACGACGGGCCTGTAGTACTCCGTGCGGACGATCGTGCCCTCCTTGCCTACTTCCGTAGCAAGGGCCCTGAAGCGCTGTCCTACGAGCCTCTTGTTCACATCATACTCGACCTGGTTCTTCAGCTCGGTGAGCTCTGTTGACCTCTCCTTGAGGACGCGTCCGTGCAGTTGCTCCATCCTGGCCGCTTCGGTACCGGGTCTGGAAGAGAATCTGGTTATGTTGAGGGTATCAGCCCTCAGCTCCCTGACCAGATCCATCGTGAGCTCATGGTCCCTGTCGGTCTCGCCCGGGAATCCTGTTATGATGTCCGTGGCGATGCTGATCTCCGGAATGGTCGATCTGAGCCTGTCAACGAGCTCCATGAAGTCTGATGCCTTGTAGCCCCTGTTCATCCGCTTGAGGACGTCATCGCTTCCGCTCTGCACCGGGATGTGGAGGAACCTGTACATTCTTCCGTCATCCATGACGTCCACCAGACCGTCCAGGATCCTCTTCAGGTGGTTGGGGTTCATCATCCCTATCCTGACCCTGTAGTCGCCTTCTTTCAGTAGCATCGAACGCAATAGCTCCGGAAGGTCCGTATGGGTGTCGACACCATAGCAGGCCGTGTCCTGAGCAGTTACGAGTATCTCCTTCGCACCGGAATCGACGAACCTGTCGAATTCGGATCTGAGCTCTGCGGCATCATAGCTCTGGAGCCGTCCCCTGGCGAATTTGGTGATGCAGTATGTGCAGTTGCCGAGACAGCCCTGCGCTATCGGCAGGATCGCATCGGAGCCCTGCATTATGGGCAGCGGGGGTCCGGCGGTACCGAACCTGTCCGCCACGATCCGTGCGAACATGTGATAATCGGAAGGGGGCACTATGGCGGATCCGGGCAGGCGTATCTCAATGCGCTTGGGCTGGACCTTCGCCATGCACCCTGTTACAATGATCTCCTTTCCCATCTTCTTGAGTTCGGAGATCCTGCTCAGCATCTTCTTCTCAGTGGTCTCCACCACCGTGCATGTGTTGAGTATGACTATGTCCGCATCCTCTGCGGAGGACGCTTCGCTGTATCCGAGGGATGCCATGTCGCGGGAGAGCTTGCGCCCCTCCCCGAAGTTCATGGTGCATCCGTACGATTCGACGTAGTATCTCATCAGCGTGTGCAGGGTTCCGTGGTGGGCATGGCGAACGCCGTCTTCGCGGAGATCTTGGTGATCTTGGCGTGGACGGTCGCGCCCTTGACCGTACCGGGAACGACGACGAGGTAGTCGAAGATCTTTCCGACACCGTCGCCCTTCTTTCCGACATCGCTGATGGTGATCTCGATGATGTCGCCTTCCCTGATCGTGTTGGCGGTGTCCGCCTTGACGGACTTCCTCACGGTGATGGGCCTGCGTGCACCGCATGCTTCGCATTCGAGCATGAGCGTCCTGCCGTCCTTGGTCATCTTGGTGTCGGGCAGTCCGCACTCGGAGCATATAACGTAGGTTTCGGTGTACATCTGGACCTTGTCATTAATCTGCTGGGGGCTGATCTTCGCTTTGAAGACTGCCCTGCGGCCCTCCACGTTTCCGGGGGTACCGAGCTCCTTGAGCATGAACTGGAGCAGATGCTGGGGGTCCCTTCTGAGCTTGTCGGTGATGTCGATGAAGTTCCTCAGGACAGTGATCTTCCCTTCCTGAAGGACATCCATCTCCGGGAGCTCGAATCTCTCGTGGTTCTCGATTGTCTCAGGACAGGCGATCTTCGCCCTGTCAAGTAATGCCAAATAATCATCGTCACCGGCCATTTTATACACCTTTAAAACGGGCTATCATAGTTTACTTTAAAAATATTTAGATTAAAAGTAAGGAGGCCTGGCACGGTCGCAGGCCTGCATTCATTCGTCAAGTATTAGAGTGAAGAGCGCTATGTGGGCTCGAGTGAGAAAAATGAGCGATCAGAAGGATATTGCTGATATGAGTTTCGAAGAGTTCTTTTCTGAATCCAAGAAGAAGGCCGAGAAGGAGGCGGACAGGAAGAATGCCGCCAAGAGCCAGCAGGATTCTCCCAAGACCGGGCGCGGATTCATCGGGGCCACTCCGAAGATCAACTTCAACAACGGCAAGTTCCTGCTCTACGTCCCCAGGTACAGAGGTCTGGAGAACGATCGCTTCGACATAGCCGTAGAGTGCGCCGGGACAGTCACGCCCATGCACCGTTTGGAGTCCGTCAAACAGGGCGGAGGCAGGGTCACACGCCCCGACACCATCGATCTCACTCCAGCAGGCGTGACGCCCATGGACGACTTCGTCTTCACCATCGACGGCGAGAAGGCGTTCGTCAACAAGGCGCGCCCCATATCATTCTACAACAGCGTAGGCTCCCCTGTGATCAGGCCCATGGGCGAGGTCACCGCGGTCGCCAGAGCTGGTTCAGAACTCAAGCTCTTCAAGGCCGAGCTCCTGGAGTCCACCGAGAAGAACGGACTGGCTGTGTTCAAGCTAAACGTCCTCGTCTCGGGAACGGCGAAGGTGGATGAGAACGCCACGCACGAGACGGTCGAGGAAACCCCCAAGGAGGAGCCTGTGCCAGCGGTTGAGGAGAAGAAGCCCGCCGCAAAGAAGAAGCCTGCCAAGAAGGCAGTGGCGAAGGGAGAGGTTTCTCTGTCCCAGTCCTGCGCGGATGCCGATGTCGTCTACGGCGACGAGAGGCTCCCGCTGTACGCCTCGGCACCGATAGCCATATTCTCGATAACGGGATGCGAGCTCCCCGAATGCACCGTGCGCATCGCCGGAAAGGACGGGGACATCTCCGTCACCGAGGCAGTCGCGCAGATGAGCGTGGACACAGGGGAATACGGCGGACCGGTAACTGTCTCTCTCGAGAAGGGGGCCAAGGTCCTTTCGTCATCCAGATACTTCATCATCCCCGGATTCAGCTGCGAGTACTCCGGCAAAGGGGACATCACAGACGACACCGAAGTGAAGTACAAGGTGTTCGGAGAGGAGGGCGTCAGGGACGTCATGTCCGAGGACCCGTACTCCTTCAGCCACGACGGTATGGACTTCAAGGTCGTCTGGTGCGTGCCGGCGATCACATACGACATAGGCAACGGCCCGCAGCCGTTCTCCGTCGCGGACGTCGACATCCTCGATCTGAAGGACGTCATCAAGGTGACCGTGAAGGGAGCAAGGAAGAAGGCCCTGTTCTTCGGAGGTATATCGGGCAAGAAGAGGGACGTCACCCCCGATTGGGAGGGCGACACATACGAGATCGACATGGCGCCCATCCGCGCAGAGGTCTTCGACGCCCCGTCGTCCACGTTCTGCCTGTACATCACCGTCAACTCGTTCCCCAACAGGAAGTTCATGACCATCAGGAACCCCGTCAGGATCAAGGCGAGCTTCAAGGACGGCTCGATCATCGCTGAGGTGGATCCGAGCGTCAAGGAGTGCGTATGCCGCCTCTACAAGATCGACAAGTCCGTCGAGGAGGTCAGGGTATCATCCGAGAATCCGAATGTGCCAGTGTCCCAGGACGTCATCGAGGCCGAGGTCGTCGAGATGCATGACGGTCAGCCCCGCACATCCATCTCTGTCCCGGTCCGCCAGCTTCCGTTCCTGCACAGGGATTCTATGGGCGACAAGTGGATGTACGTCTCCAGGTCGAAGCGCATCCCTCTGCCCGACGAGCTCTACAAGGACGGCAAGCCCGACACCCAGGCCATCAGGTCATGGCACGAGAGGATCGTCAGGATGAACCCCGAGCTGAAAGGCGTCACATCCGAGATGATGCTCAAGGCATTCAACGATTTCCAGTGACTAGGCCGGGATCCGACGGTCCCGCCCCCTCGTGTGCGACTTCCTTTATTATAGTTGCACGCGGGGGAATACATTATATATCAGTTGGGGCTACGCAGATTGCTTGAGTCGACCCTATGGGTAGATTTTGGGCATTCACGATCAAAGGAATCTCAGAGATTCTGAAGGTGAAACAATGGGAAATGGTTTGTATACCGCAAGAAAAATGAAGACGGACCGTCAGAAGTTCCGCTGGCTCGACAGGGGATACAAGAAGAGGGTCCTGAAGCTCAGGGAGAAGTCCGATCCTCTCGAGGGATCCGC
>JAEEOP010000019.1 GCA_016284295.1 Methanomassiliicoccaceae archaeon
ATGAAAATCATCCTCAGAAACGGCCGATACAGCATCGGTTTTCCTCTACATCCTAGCGAATGCTCTCAATATGGCACTCGATTTAAAATATCGAAAATGTCCTTTTCTGAACAAGGACCACTTTTTCAACTTAAGATAAACATTTACCATTTGGACTGAAAGGTATGCTTTAAGCAACAGATGCGATCCGAATGTGAAAGAACGGCGGCAGGTCGTTCATAGGTAATAAGCATCAGAAAGCAAGATATGAGTGGGCCTACCCGGATTTGAACCGGGGTCAATGGCTCCCAAAGCCACAAGTATACCAAGCTAGCCCATAGGCCCACTGAACCTCTCCATCAATCCTCGATATAAAAAACATGACTCCGGTCGCTGCTGGCAGCGGATCGCCGCGCTCCTTACTGCGAGACCATGATCCCGGAGGTCAGTTCTTCCATGGTGGGATCGGGTCCAGGAGCTCCGTCAGGAGGCCCGCATCGGCCGTGGCCAGAGTCTGGAAGTGGTCGAACACGGTCGCCGTGGACGGATCGATGTTCTTTCCGATGCCGGCGACGGGCGTCTGCTTCTCCAGGAACTCGGTGGCCGTGCGGATGTGCCTCGCGGATTCCACGTACCAGTAGCCATCCTCCTGGTACGGCGCTCCGTACGGGTTGTCCTTCCAGAACTCCAGGAAGTCATCGGAGGCGCCCTTCACCTTCACCGGAGGGCCCCTGTGCTTATGGGTCTCCGACAGGATGTCCGTCTCCAGCTCGAAGATGATCCTCATGCCGTAGTCCTCGAGCCTGTGCACTGCTCTCAGGACCTTAAAATCGAACTCCTTGAACTTCTTCTCGAGGGCGTTCTGCGTCCTCCAGAGCTGACCCTGCAGGCTGTCCTCCACGACATCGGGCCTGTCGAACGTGATGGATACCAGCCTGGACTTCCTCTTGGCGCAGATCCATTCAAGCTCCTCTGTCTGCAGCGGTACCCTTGGGTTGGGGAGGAAGAACCTCTCGTCAGGTTCCCTGAGGTACTCGGATGCGGCGTACTTGAACATCTCCAGGGTGTCCTGGTGCACCGAGGAGGCCGCGTTCCTGGTGCTGTCCACGGGATCGTAGACCACCAGTGCGGAATCGAAGTCCGGGCCTTTCTCCTCTACGACGATGACCTCTCCGAGGTTCCATCCAACGGCCGCCTTCAGGACATCTCTGAACGACCCGTACTTGACGATGAGGATCTCGCACATGTAACCGGAGAATCCCCTGGAGTCCTGTTCGGCACCGTAGGTGCCTATGCCCTTCATGAACTTCTTCAGAAGACGTACCTGGTCCTTCTGGTCGGCGCTCAGGTGGGAGTTCATGTACTCCGTGTGGAACGGAGTACGGTCGACAGAGGTCTTGAGCTGCGACGTGGACTGCAGGTGGTAGCAGGGGACCAGGTCCACCTCCACCCCTTCGAAGTATCCGGTGGTGTACGGGTGCTCGGAGTAGACGAGCTCACCTCCGATGAGGTCCTTGCCGGCCTGGAGGCCGATGCGCTCGACCTCCTTGCGGTCCATATCTATGGGGAACATCATGAAGAGGTCCAGGTCCTGGTCCGACAGGTAGCTGCCCTTGGCGTAGGATCCGGCATATTTGCAGATCACATCGAGGCCCTTCTCCCTGTAGTATCCTCTGACCTTCTCCATGAGGCGGGATGCTATGTCGTCCAGGCGCTCCATCGATTCCTTCGAGGGTACGATCTCCCCCAACACCGACAGTTCGACCAGTTCCGCATCCATTCTCAATGCCTCCGTCACTATGGCTCCAAGCCTTGACCCTATGGACCTACTAATCGGGTAACAAGTATATCAATGGGAGCAGACCTGACGGGAAAGTCGGGCCCGCCCATAGGTTTCAGAATTCCCTTCTGACAAATCTGACCCAGGCCACGAAGTAGGAGACGATACCCCATGCCAACAGGACGAGGGCAGCCCTTCCGACGTCGGGATAGTCCATGTGCGGGAGTACCCCTACGCTCATGAACTTGAGCACAGAGATCATCACTTTCAGGTTGCCGTCGGCGCCAGTATTGAGGAACATGAACATCTTCAGTATGGATTCCCTATGTTCATCATCCAGGGCCAGATAATCCGGCGATTGTATGAACTCGGTCAGCCATTCCTTGGCTGGGTCCAGACCCTTGTCCGTGAATCCCTCGAGGATGGTTATCGCGCTGTCCACCACCCTCTTGAACTGCTCGGCCGTCTTATTGTACTGGTCCACGTACTCCGGCACGCAGGTGTACAGGGTATCGGCGGACTGGTCGAGCATGTACCAGTTCTCGCCGTCGTCGGAACCGATCATCGAAGAGGATATGGGGATGATGATCACGAGGATGAGCACGGATATGATCGTGCATACGCTGCCCTTCTTGAAGAAGGAGCTGATGATGAACGCTATCCCGGATGCTGCAAAGGCGTAGAGGATGGATACCCCGTACGACGTAAGGAGGTCGGACGGTACTGTCCCCAGCTTCACGTACGCGACGATGCTGGCCATGATGTAATATGCGAGGATCAGCAGGGCCTCGATGATCAGGCACGAGAGGATCTTACCAAGGAAGATGGACGTCCTCCTTATGGGCCTGGTGAACAGGATCAGCGCGGTCCTCTCCTCGAACTCGGAGACGATCGCAACGGATGCCAGGAGGGCGACCACGAGCGTGATCACCATCGGGAACATGTTGAAGTAGACGCTCATGAACTGACCGATGTCCTTGATGTCATCCCATCCGTTGGTGGCCATCTGAAGGCCGGTGATCAGCAGGAACACCAGGAACACGATGGCCGTGCTGATCAGGAACTTCCTTCCGCGGACGCTCTTTATGATCTCGTTCTTTGCGACCACGCCTATCTGCACGAAGTCGTTCGTCATCATCTCGACTCCTTTATGAGGTTCAGGTAGGTCTCCTCCAGGGAGTCCTCCTCGGTCAGCGAGTACACCTTCATGTCCATCTCGGCCAGGTCCTTGTAGAGTCTCGACCTCAGCGACGCGTCGGAGCCGATGTTTATCGATATGTCGTTGCCCAGGCGCTCCGCCGATATGACGTAGTCCAGCGAGTCTATCGCCGAGATCATGTCGTCCGTCGGGAGGCCGTCCACCTTTGCGATAACGTTCCTGGCGCCGCTGGTGGATTCGAATGCGGATATGTCGTCGTCCATGAGCAGGGTGCCGTGGTTGATGAATGCGATCCTGTCGCAGAGGTCCTGGACCTCGGGCAGGATGTGGGAGCTCATGACGATGGTCAGGTCCTTGGAATCGTTCCTGAGGTTCTTCAGCACCTCCCTTATCTCCGCCATGCCTCTGGGGTCCAGTCCGGAGGTGGGTTCGTCCAGGATGATGATGCGGGGGTCGTCCAGCAGCGCCTGTCCGAGGGCGATCCTCTGCCTCATGCCCTTGGAGAACGTCCCGAGCCTCTTGTCCTGCCATTCGGTCATTTTGACCTTCTCCAGGATGCTCTGCGTCTCCGCGGATATCTGTTCGCGGTTCATGCCTATGAGCTCGCCGACGTACCTGAAGGTCTCCCTGGGGGTGAGGTACGGGTAGAATTCTGGGGTCTCTATGACTGTTCCGACATCCTGCAGGGCCCTCTTCGGGTCCTTGGTGACATCGATCCCGTTGAGATACGCCTCTCCGGATGTGGCGTTTATCAGATGTGTCAATATCTTCAAGGTCGTGCTCTTGCCGGCCCCGTTGGGACCCAGCAGACCGGTGAAGCTGTTCTTCTTTATCGTCAGGTTGAGGTCGTTCACGGCGGTGAACCTGCCGTATTCCTTCCTGAGGTTGACGATCTCTATCGGGTTCTCGGACATATCGATCAAATCCTTGCCGGCGGAACGACTGCCGGACCAATGGGGCTACGACATGGTCCGATGGTAAAAATGGTTGCGTTGGATGCGACAGTATGGCCGCAGTTCCCTTCCGCCATACACCTTATCGGCAACCGCGATACTTTATTATGGACCAGCACTATCAGACTTCAAGGTAATTATAATGGCGAAGATCAGGGTCGGAGTCAACGGTTTCGGAACCATTGGAAAGAGAGTTGCAGCAGCTGTCTCGGCACAGGATGACATGGAGCTCGTCGGTGTCACGAAGACGAGGCCGTCGTTCGAGGCCAGGTCCGCATTGGACAAAGGCTACGGCCTCTACGTTCCCGCGGACAACGTGAAAGCGTTCGAGGATGCGGGCATGAAGGTCAGCGGTACCATCGACGATCTCATAGGATCCGTGGACATAATCGTGGACTGCACCCCCGGCAACGTGGGCGAGGAGTACAAGGCCAAGTACCTGGCTGCAGGCGTGAAGGCCATCTTCCAGGGAGGAGAGGACCACGCCCTCACAGGCATCTCTTTCAATTCCACCGCTAACTATTCAGAGTCATGGGGCGCTCAGCTCTCGCGCGTCGTCTCATGCAACACCACGGGACTCCTCAGGACCCTGAATCCCCTGGACAAGAAGTTCAAGATCAAGAACGCGTTCGTGACCATCGTCAGGAGGGCCGCGGACCCCGGAGACGCGAAGACGGGACCGGTCAATGCGCTGGAGCCTTCCGTCAAGCTCCCGACCCACCACGGGCCCGATGTGCAGAGCATCATGCCCTGGCTGGACATCAACACCATGGCTGTGAAGGCATCAACGACCCTGATGCACCTCCACACCGTCGTGGTCCAGTTCAACACCGATATCACCACCGAGGACGTCCTCGAGGTGTTCAGGAACGCGCCCCGCGTCAGGCTGGTCAGCAGCAAGGACGGGATCAAGAGCACCGCCAACGTTATGGAGCTCGCAAGGGAGCTCGGACGCGACAGGTCCGATATGTACGAGATCGTCGTATGGGCGGACGGCGTGAAGGTCGTGGGCAACACCCTGTACTACTACCAGGCCGTGCACCAGGAGTCCGATGTGATCCCGGAGAACATCGACTGCATCAGGTCCATGTGCAAGCTGGAGCAGGACGCGGCCGCATCCCAGGCCAAGACCAACAGGTCCATGGGAATACCCCAGTGAAGGTCTGAAGATGGAGAAGGATTTCAACACGCTCGAGGATTTCGACTACAGGGACAGGACCGTCCTCCTCAGGGTGGACATCAACTGCCCCCTCGACAAGGAGTCGCTCCAGATCGTGAACGATTCCAGGATCAGGAGGGTAATCCCGACCATCAGGGAGCTCATGGGGAAGAAGGCCAGGCTTGTCATCCTGGCTCATCAGAGCAGGAAGGGCAAGTGGGACTTCATCGACCTGAAGCAGCACGCGGAGCACCTCTCCAAGCATCTCAACGCCCCCGTCCAGTACGTGGACGATGTCCTGGGCGACGATGCGATGAACGCGATCAAGGCCCTCAAGCCCGGTCAGGTCCTCCTGCTCGGCAACGTCAGGGCCATCGACAGCGAGACCGCCAAGGGCGACATGGCCATGCACTCCGAAGGGGAGATCGTGCAGACGCTGGCACCTCTGATCGATTACTACGTGTGCGACGCCTTCGGGGCATCGCACAGGTCCCAGTGCTCGCTGGTAGGATTCTCAGCAAAGGTGCCCTCGGCATCCGGCAGGCTCATGGCCAAGGAGATGTCCGCCCTCAAGGCCATCTTCGAGAACCCCCGCAGGCCTTCCGTCTTCATACTCGGAGGCGCCAAGTTCGGGGACGTGTCGATCATGATCGACCGTGTGCTCGGCAACGGCACCGCCGATACAGTCATACTCACGGGACTGGCCGGCAACGCGTTCCTCTACGCGAGGGGCGTTGACATAGGAGAGGCCAGTTCCAAGATCCTGGCGGAGGAGCTCACCGAGGAGAACCTCCAGGCGGCCAAGGACGTGCTCGCCAGATACGGCCAGAGGATCCTCCTCCCCGTCGATGTGGCGGTGGAGAGGGACGGGAAGCGCGTATCCGTGAACATCGGAGATTTACCGTCATCCGAGCCTGCATTGGACATCGGGGACGCATCCGCGGAGAAGTTCGCCAAGGTCATACTCTCGTCCAGGACCAGTTTCATGTCCGGCCCCGCCGGAATGATCGAGAAGCCTGATTTCGCCATCGGGACCCGCGTGCTCATGACCGCTATGGTCGACAGCGGCGGACAGTCCGTCATCGGAGGAGGCCACACAGGAGGGGCGGCGGAGAAGTTCGACCTCGCCGACAGATTCTCGTACGTTAGCACTGGCGGAGGCGCATTGGAGACCTTCCTGCTGGGAGAGCCCCTGCCTGTCATCGAGGCCCTGAAGTATTCCAAGGAGAAGTTCGGGAAGGATACCCAAAAACTTTAATGTAGAATTAGGGATGCGGTCGCGATGGCTAAGAAAAGGCGCATAATTGAGGAAGAACCCGAGGAATCCTACGAGTTCACCCCCACCGAGTTCAACGAGA
This sequence comes from Methanomassiliicoccaceae archaeon, assembly GCA_016284295.1. Lineage (GTDB taxonomy): Archaea > Thermoplasmatota > Thermoplasmata > Methanomassiliicoccales > Methanomethylophilaceae > Methanoprimaticola. The sequence goes on from JAEEOP010000019.1 coordinate 6,389, forward strand.
GGGAGTTCATCCTTAAGGAGATCTACACCTCGAAGATTTTCGCGGTCGCCATAGTGCTCGCCATCATCGTCGGTATAGTCGGTGCGGTGCTCATCAACATGGAGCCGATGGTCAGCGGAACATGGTACCTCATGTCCATCGTCGCCACCGTGATCTCCTTCGCGGTGATGTTCCTCATCAAGAAGATCTCATCCCTTCTCGGACTCCACCCCGAGCTCATCGACGTCAAGTCCCTCGCAGGTACATACCTCATCTACCTTGCGCTGGCACTCGGTGTCTGCATCATCGGGGTCCAGTTCTGAGCCCCGGTTGGAAACGACTTAACTTTTTACTTTCACTTCTTGAGTTCCTCGATGAGGAGCTTTACCGCATTGCCGCGGTGCGACATGGTGTTCTTCTCCTCGATCGGTATCTCTGCGAAGGTCAGCTTCCCGTCAGGGCTGAATATGGGGTCGAAGCCGAATCCGCCGTCCCCCTGCTCCTTCTCGATGATGAATCCTCTGCACCTGCCCATGACGACTATGCGCCTTCCGTCGATGTCGCATCCGATGCAGCACCTGAACTCCGCCCCGCGGTCCTCCACCCCTTCCATGAGCTTGAGTATGCCCTGGTTGCCGATGGTCTTCTGGGCATAGGCGGACCACACTCCGGGGAATCCCTTGAGCGCATCCACGAACAATCCCGAATCATCGATGATGAAGTCCCTGACCCCTTTCCTGATGATCTCGTCCATCCCCTTCTGCACGACCTCCTCCAGATCGGATGTCTGCACTTCATCGTACGGGAGCCTGTAGTGCTCCATCTCGATGCCCAGGTCCGCGAAGGACCTCTGGTACTCTGCTACCTTGCCGGGGTTGGATGTGATGACCTTGAGCTTCATGTGTATCTGCACCTGTTCTTGATGTCGGTGAGCTTCCTCTTCACCGCCTTGGGGTCGGAGACGTGGCTGTAGTACGTCTCCATCAGCTTTCCGAAGGAATCCTCGAGACCGACATGGGCGGAGCTGAACGCCCTCTCCAGGAGCCTCAGGTCCACGCCGATATCCTCCAGTTCCGCATTCGCGCATCCCATGGAGAAGTCTATCAGGCATACCTGATCATCTTCCAGGATCATGTTGGATGTGGTCAGGTCCCCGTGGCAGACCTTGGCCGAGTGCAGCTTGGCAACGGCCTCGCCTATCTTCACGCAGATCTCGTCGGCCCTCTCCGGCTCCTCGTCGAGGACGTCCTTGATGGACCTTCCCTCGATGTATTCCATCGTTATGGAGCATTCCTTGAGGTCTATGTCGTAGATGCAGGGAGTGCGGACCCCTGCGTTCCTCGCGTCACGCATGATCCTCGCCTCGTTGCGGGTGCGGATGTTCCTGATGTGGGCGTCGATCTCCGGCAGCCTGTAGGACTTCCCGGGCCTGGTCTTCACCAACGCCTTGCGTCCGAGGAACTCGGACCTGTCGACTATGGCCTCCGCCCCCTGAATCATCGAATCTTCCGACATAACCATCACAAGTTTAAATGCTAAAACGGAGATTACAGCACTGATATAAATGAAGTACACAATCACAGGAGATAATCTTCAGTTCGTCAACGTGGAACTGAACCCCGGTGAGCAGTTGAACTCCATTGCGGGTGCAATGGCATACATGACCGGCAACATGAGGATGGAGGCGATAATGGAGGGCGGATTCATGTCCGGTCTCAAGCGCTCCCTTTCCGGTTCCTCTCTGTTCTTGTTGAAGTACACTCCCCAGAATGGTGTCGGTGTCGTCGGACTCGGAGGAAGCGTCCCCGGAAAGATCCTCGACATCGATGTGGGGAAGGGCGCCTGGATCGTCCAGAAGACCGGATACCTCGGATCCGAGCCCACCGTCAAGCTGGACATGGCATTCCAGAAGAAGCTGAGCGCCGCGCTGTTCGGAGGGGAGGGACTCATCCTCCAGAAGCTCTCCGGACAGGGAATGGCCTTCGTCGGAGCATGTGGAGATCTGAACGTCGTGGAGCTCAAGGCCGGAGAGCAGTACAAGGTCTCGACATCCAACGCGGTTGCATGGGAGGACACGGTCAAATACGACATCTCCGCAGCAGGAGGGATCAAGACATCCCTGTTCGGAGGGGAGGGACTGTTCGTCACCACCCTCACCGGACCCGGAAAGATCGTCATCCAGTCGATGACGCTCAGCGACCTCGCAGGCGCGCTGATCCCGTACCTGCCCTCCAACAACAGCTGATAAGGGGATATCACAATGGCAAACGAAGCAAGGAATCTGCAGAAGCAGGGCACGGGCAAGTCCGCAGTGGGCCTGGCCATGATCGCTGTGGGCATAGTGCTGCTGATCGGCCTGATCGTCTGGATCCTCACGAACCCCGCGGTCCTGGACGTGGTCGTCACACTCGCGCTGGCCATAGTCGTGGCGCTGGTCGTGATCTGCCTCATCATCGCTGGTATCATGGCGATCATCGCACTGCCCATGTATGCAGTGAAGGGTGAGCAGTATCAGGAGGGTGTGGATTACAGCCTCAGCGACGTCAAGCCCGTCAAGGAATCGTCCTCCGAGAAGAAGGAGAACGAGTGAAAACATCGGGGGTCCGCCCCCATCTTCCTTTTGGTCACTTAACACCTTTCGATTCGTTTATTATTTGTTTGATATATCGGGTATTGTGGATAGGATACCGTTGGGATGTTCCCAGTTCGATCGCCTTTTGGGTGGGGGGATCGAGAAAGGGAGCGTCACGCTCATCTATGGGGAGGCCGGAGCAGGCAAGAGCAACGTATGCATGCAGCTCGCCCGCAACATCGCCATCAACGGTGACAAGGTGGCCTACATAGACACGGAGGGATTGTCCTCGGAGCGTCTCGCCCAGGTATTCAAGGATCATGAGGACGTCATGAAGAATCTTCTGATCTTCGAGGTGCACAGCTTCCAGGAGCAGTCCGACCGTATCGCAAAGATAGAGAAGCTCGCATCCACCGGGAAGATCTCGATGGTCATCATCGATTCCCTGACGATGTTCTACCGCCTGAACCACGACGACAATTCCGTCAGGAACGATTTTATCAAGCAGACCGAGATCCTTCTCAACATGGCGAGGCAGTACGAGATCGCCGTCATGGCGACCTCGCAGGTCTACACAAATCTGAACAGCGGCGGGGTCGAGTTCCTCGGAGGGCACGCGCTCCATCACAACGCTAAAACAATAATCCGTTTGGATAAGAGGACGGAAGGGAGAAGGGTCGCGGTGATCATGAAGCACAGGAGCCTCCCCGAGGGAAGGTCCGCCATGTACCGCATCACCGAGACCGGCATCTCCGATGTATGAGGTCAGACCTCTCTGTTTATTCCGTATTCCGCCAGAGCGATCATGAACTCCTTCTCTTCGCTCTCGGGCAGGAACGCGATCTTCTGCTTTGCGATCTCAACCTTCTTCTTGGCGAGGTCGAGGTTGTAATCAATGGCTCCGACCTCCTCCATGATGCGCTTGGCTTCGGCGCATTCCTCGTCGGAGGCGGCCATGTTGCCCAGGATGGACTTGAACCTGTCAAGTTTCTCGGGATCGGCGAGGACGTCCATCGTGTGGGTGACCATGCATGTGCACTTGCCCTTGCGTATGTCGTTGCCGACGGACTTCCCAGTCTTGGCGGGGTCCCCGGCGATGCCGAGGTAGTCGTCGAACATCTGGAATCCGAGTCCGAGCTCGATGGCGTAGTCGTAGATGGCCTCCACGTCCTTCTTGGGGGCCCCTCCAACGATGGCACCGCTTGCCGCGGCCGCAGCGAATAGGACGCTGGTCTTCAGCTTGATTGTCTCCAGGTACTCCTCCTCGGATACGATCTGACCCTCGTTGTTGACGTCCATCTGCTGTCCACGGCCCAGGTCCCACACCGCGTCGGAGACGTATCTCAGCACTTCGACGAGCCTGTCGCCGGGGATGTCGAGCCTGGATATGAGCTGGAATGCCTTGCTGTAGAGAGCATCTCCTGCGAGGACCGCCGTGGCCATCCCGTATCCCTTGTGGATGGTGGTCATTCCCCTGCGGACATCGTCGTCGTCCATCAGGTCGTCGTGGATGAGAGTGAAGTTGTGGATGTACTCGATGGCGACTGCCAGGGGCACGGCCTTGGATGAATCCCCTCCGACGGCCCTGCATGCGGCCATGACTATGGCGGGGCGCATCCTTTTGCCGCCCGCGTACGGGTACTGCTTGCAGGCATCGATGAGGTTCTGGGGGTTCTCATCCACGATGTTGCTCTTGATCGCCCCATCGAGCTCGGCCGACATCTTCTTCAGGTATTCTTTGGCATCGATCATATCTGTTCCATCCATTCCTTGGTCTCGCCCAGGATAACGTACCGGGCATTCGAAAGCTGTTTGAGGTCCTTGGAGCCCGTGAGTAGCATCGCGGCCCTCAGTTCCTCCTTGATGATTGTGAGTTTGTCGATCACGGCCTGGGTCGATTCCATGGCATCCTTCAGGATGGCGTTGGCGATCCCGGCGGCGGTGGCGCCCATCGCTATGGATGTGGCCGCATGCAATCCGTCCAGAATCCCTCCGGACGCGATCAGCGGGAGCCCGCATCCTGCGCATGACTTCAGCGACACCGGTGCGGGGATACCCCAGTCGAAGAACGTGTTCCCGAGATTGGATCCTATGTTGTCCTCCGTTTCCAGTGCACGGTAGAACTCGACTGCGGCGAAGCTTGTGCCTCCCATTCCTGAGATGTCCGCCCCCTGGATACCGATACCTTTGAGCTTGGACATCACCTGCGGGGATATGCCTGCTCCCGTCTCCTTGACGATGATCGGGTACTTCTGGGCAAGACCGCGTATGGCGTCGTAGCATCCTGCGAAGTTCCTGTCGCCCTCGGGCTGGACCATCTCCTGCAGGGGGTTGAGGTGCACTGCCATGACGTCCGCATCCACAAGGTCCATCGCCTCCTGGACCATCTCGTCGGTGAACATCTTGCCGCTCTTCTGCCCTATGAGCTGGACGGCCCCGATGTTGCCGATCACCAGCGGGACATCGTAATCCTTGATGACGGAGAAGCTCTCGGGGCTGGATCCCGTGACCCCTGCCCTCTCGCTCCCGATACCCATGCCGATGCCCATCTCCGCGCATGCTTCCGCGATGTGCGCGTTGATCTTCTTGGCGCCCGGGAATCCTCCGGTGATCGCGGTGACTATGAGCGGGAACTCCAGCTCGCTGCGGAACAGCCTGCAGGTCATGTCTATGTCGTCGGCGTCGATCTCCGGCAGGGCGTTGTGCACGAATCTCACATCGTCCCAGTAGCAGTGGCCGGGAGCCACACGCTCGTTCCTGCAGATTCTGATATGGTCGGCCTTCCTCTCTTTGATTGTCATGATATCACGGTCTGACCTTGGTGCAGACGACGTCCTCGCCCTTCAGCAGGGAGAGCAGCCTTCCGGGCACCGTGCCGTTCACGAGTATGCATTCCCCGGAATCGCCGCACATGTTCAGCATCTCCTCTATCTTTCCGCGGATGCCTCCGGTGACGTCCGCAACGGAGAGCTCCGAATCCAGATGGTCCAGGGTCCTGCGGTCCGCCTTCTCTATGAGCTTTGCATCCGGGTCCTTCTTGGGGTCCGCTGTGAATATGCCGTCCACGTCCGATACAAAGACGACCTTCTCGGGCTTGAATATCTTCGCGAGCACTTCCATCGCCTGGTCCCCGGAGCATATGCCGAATCCCTTGGAGCGGTCCGCGACCACGTCCCCGAAGAGTATGGGCATGACGCCGAGATGGGCCAGTCTCTTCACGGCCTCGTCGTTGTCCGCGATGAGCCTGCCGTTGTCCATGACGAAGCATGATCCCGGAGGCACCGAGACGGCGGGGATACCGACCTTCATGAGTTCGACAACTACCTTCTGGCTGAGGTCCCTGACATCGTATTGGACCTGGGCAACGGCCGGGACCTGCCTGAAATCCTGCAGCCCGTCCTTCAGAGAATACTGCTTTGCGATAACGTGTCCGAACGATCCCGCGCCGTGGACGATCATCACTCCTTTGCCAGATGCGGCGATCTCCTTGCATAGCCTGGAGGTCTGCTCCTGGTTGAACGATCTGTATTGGGATTTGTCTGTGATGACGCTTCCGCCCAGTTTGATGAGAATCATCGCTGTCGGGATTTGTTCGTCTTATAATAAAGCGTTTGGTCGCAATTGTCGAACACTTCACGACGCTGGAATGACTCACGTCCACCGAAAGAGAATGAAGAAGAAAAGTGGTTGACAGCGTGCCTGAGTTCCCGTACGCTTGCGCAATACAGTACAGACAGGTACGCGGGAGGGCTTTACTGCCGGGTTCGGAATGGGACCGGGTGTGACTCCTCCGCTATGGCCGTCATACCAATACAGGCGATATCAGAGGAATATATAATACTTGTGATGAAGGCGTTTCCGTCAGAAGCGGTCACTTACCACGCCTGTCTGCATTCCAAACAAGGCAAGAGGCCGCTTCTGACAAATAGTTTTGGTGCGAAATCGAACCTGGGGCACCTCACTTCCTGTAGTGATGCACGACCACAAAAGCTGCGACTGCGATGATGAGGATCGCAGCTACTATCGCCGCTATGGTCGTCGGATCCGTGCCTGATGGCGTATCTTTGTCCAGATAGTCGATCTTATCTCCGGTCGTGTATTCGATGGGGTTGAACAGCACCCTTTCGGATTTCTCGAATTTCACGATATAGATGTGACATAGGTTGTACACATCCGAGTCCGTGCTGAACGATTCCCTGACCACCAACGATACGTCGGGCATGACCACCATCCTGGTGTCTATGTCGACTACAGGGACATCCAGCTTCTTCACGACGGTGAGGAGTCTGATGTTCTTCTGAACATCCGGTCGAACCTAAAAAGGCTGAACTCTGTTTCAGATATACTTCCATTCAAACTATCGATTCTCTGTCGCCAAGTCGGACTATGCAGGTAATCGATGGAAGGGATAAGAAAAGGATCTCGGCGGTCGTTGCCGCCGGTAAAAGGATCATTCGAGGACGTCCGTCATGCTGTAGACGGCGCCCTTCTTCTGGGAGACGACCCACTTGGCGGCCATGACCGCTCCGGCGACGAAGACCTCGCGGGAGTGCGCCTGGTGGCGGATCTCGATCCTCTCGGAGTTGCCGATGAACATGACCGTGTGGTCCCCGACGATGTCCCCTCCCCTGACGGCGTGGATGCCGATCTCCTTTCCGCGGGGGCAGACTCCCTCGCGTCCGCAGACGAGCTCCTTGCCTCCGAGCTCCTCGCTGATGATCTCGGCCGCAGTCAGGGCGGTTCCGCTGGGCGCATCCTTCTTCTGGTTGTGGTGCGCCTCGATGATCTCCACATCGTAGTCGAGACCGAGGTTCTTCGCGGCCTCCCTGCAGAGCTTGAAGAATATGCCCACTCCGATGGAGTAGTTGGTGGAGATGACCGCTGCGACGTTGTTCTCCACAACGGCGTCGTTGATGGCCTTCTTCTGCTCAGGGGACAGTCCGGTGGTCCCGATGATGAGGTTGACTCCGGCCTTTGCAGCGATGGGTGCGTTGACCGCTGTCGCGGGGGCGACGGTGAAATCGAGGATGACATCCGTCTTGGACTCCTTCAGGACCTTCTCCAGGTCCTTGGGGTCGGATACGGCCACATCGAGCTTCCCGATTCCGCAGACCTCCCCTATGTCCTTGCCGACGTTCACAAGGTCGAAGGCCGCCGAGACCTTCATGCCCTCTGTCGCGTTGATACGGCGGACGATCATCTGACCCATCTTTCCACATGCCCCAACCAGGGCCGCTCTTACCTCTGCCATTCTAAGACCTCTCTGAACTCTGATGTTCCTGGATTCGGTCATACTTTGGAACGTATATAATCTGATACGGACGCGTGTCCGGAGAATCGTAAAACGATAGTGTGATTGGAGGTCCCCCTTCCCAAAGGAGGGAGGGAAGGGGGTTTCATCGTCGTCCGCTCGGAAAGGAATGTGTAAAGCAGGCGAACAATGAACGTGAGGTAGGACCCCCGAAGGGGCCGGTGACACACGATCAGAGATCGTAGTTCTTCATGTTGAAGTTGGGGACGGTGTCCTTGTACTCCTTGATCGCCCACTCGACGAACTTGTCGGTGTCGTCAGGGAGTGCGGACAGCTTCTTGTGGATGTCCTGGAGTGTCTCCAACTGCTTGGTTGTGAGTCCGAGCTCCTTGCTCTCGTATCCCTTGAGCATGATCTCGGCGGCCTTGAGTCCCGCGGCCTTCGACCTGAGGTACAGGTCGTTTCCATTATCTGCAATGACTTGTCCTATTTCAAAGGCGTGGTCGTATGCGAGGATGTATGCCTCGGGTCCTCTGTACCTGTCGGCGTACATGTAGAGGTCCCTCAGGACCTTCTCCTGCTTGAGCTGGATGGCGGTGTTCATCAGGGCGGACTCGTATCCGATGGATCCGAACCAGCACTGGACGGACGTTCCTCCGAACTCGGGGTGGTACTCGACGGACTCGTTGGACCACAGGTCGCAGCACTGTGCGATGAGGTTACCCTGCAGGTCGCAGTGTGCGCACTGGCAGTTCTTACCCTCCTGGGTGGTGGGCTTTCCTGCGATGGCCTTGACGATGGGTCCCTCGTAACCGCAGTCCTTGTCGGGTCCGAGCGCACCGCACTCCCAGGCGCAGAGCGTCCTGGCTGCGGAGATGGCACGGGTGACGGCGGAGAATGTCCTCTGGACATCCTGGTCGAGCATTCCTCCTGCCATGAACATGGAAACGTTCGCTCCGGAACAGTTGGTGTCTCCTCCGGGGGTGGTGTGGTTCTTCTTGCAGATGTCGACCATCTGCTCCCAGATGTATGTCATGTCGATGGATCCGAGGTATCCGACTCCGAACAGGAATGCGACGATGTCTCCGTTGGTGACGGCGTAGTCGGCGAACTCCTTTCCTCCGACGGATTCGACGGAGAGGTTGTCCGCACCGTTCTCGCATGCGATGTCACAGCACTCGAAGAACTTCTCGGGGTATGCGTGGGCGGAGTCCATTCCGGGCCTGAGTCCGTGGTCGGCCTCACGCTGGTCGGGGATGGTCTGCCTGGTACCGCAGTTCAGTCCGTACTCCTCGTGGTACTTCTCGCACATCTCCTCCTGGCCCGCAACGACGGGTGCGGAGAGCTTGGCCTGGTTCATCTGGGAGACCCACTCGGTCTCGAGCTGGACGTTGGGGAATCCGACGGTGATGGCCCTGTCGAGGACATCCTTGGTGATGTAGTCGACGTACTCCTTTCTGAGTCTCTCGGGGTCCTTCTCGGTTCCGGGCCTGGGTGCGTAGTTGATCTCGGGGACGACGTATCCTGCTCCGAGCTTGAGGCCGAATCCGTAGGTGACGGGGTGCTTTGCGCTTCCCATGACCAGGTCGTCCGCGTTGTCATATGCCATCTTTGTGTATCTTGTTACTGCCATCTCACTGACCTCCTACAATGCTGTCCCACTCTTCTCTGATTCTCTTCCAGTCGTATCCCTGCCTGATCTTCTCTGCGATCAGGGGGGTCTGGGGTGCCTTCTCGGAGTAGATTCCGAGGTCGTAGGAGTTGGCGTACTCCCTGTTGACGGCTCCGCCGCATCCCATCAGGGGGATGTTGATTCCCTTCTCCTGGAGGATCTTGGCCTCTGCGGGGAAGGCGGACATGGTCGTGGTCATGAGTGCTGTTCCGCTGGCAAAGAGGGGCTTGGTCTCCTCGACCTTGGCGATGAAGTCCACGATGGGGACGTCACGGCCCATGTCGATGACGTTGTATCCGGAGGACCTGACCATCACAGCTGCGATGTTCTTTCCGATGTCGTGGGGGTCTCCCTCTGCCGCGTGCATGATGACGGTTCCCTTGGACTCTCTTCCTCCGGGGACCTGCTTCTCGGCGATCGCGATTCCGATCTCCATTGTCTTAGCTGCCATCATGATCTCAGGAAGGAAGTATACGTGCTCTGCGTACAGCTTGGCGACGCATTCCATACCGGCGACGAGACCGTTGTTGATGATATCGAGGGGATCCCTTACCTTCAGGGCCTCCATGACGGTAGGTCCGACGGTCTTGAATTTCATGTGGAGAACTTCTTCTGCTACCTTCTTGAATACCTCATCGGTAGGCAACATCTTCTCAGCCATTTCCTCAGGAGTGAGCGACACCTGCTGTTCGATGTCGTAGCGCTTGAGGACCTTTGTGAAATCGGCTCCTTCTTTGCTTAGCATTTTACCACCTTTTTCGGTGGATGAATGATTGTATGAGTTGTTTATAATCAGTTTCAAGTTGGAAATCGGTGTTAATCATTATAACATTTAAAAAGATATCTATCATTGGGTATGGATACATAATCCATCCATCAGCATGACATTTTTATTCATTTTTGATATGCTGGCTGTAAATTGTTGATTTATCAATAAAAAACAAAGATTTATATTATGATCATATGTATAACTAAAAACATATATGTATAATAATTGAATTATACAACTCGATGTCCTCGATAGTTTACCTTCGTAATCCGAAGTCCAATACTATTTATGCTTATCTGAATGAGTCCATCTGGGACCCGGATAAGAAGAAGTGCATCACCAAAAGGAAGTGCATCGGACACGTGGATCCCGAGACGGGAGAGATCGTCCCCAACAGGAAGGCCAAGTCCAGAGAGTGCCCCGTCGTCAAATGCAGGTATCTTACGAAGGTATTGGATAAGGTATCGGAGGACATCAGGCTGTCCGAGACCCTCGCGCTGTCGTTCCCGGACGACTGGAAGAAGATCATATCCTTGGCGTACTACCTCCTGGTCACCGAGGGGGAGCTCTCGTTCGCCAAGCAATGGAGCGAGCAGAACAATACGCCGTACAACCAGATCATGGACAAGGCCATGATCAACGAACTGTTGTCGGGTCTCTCCCATAATAATATATCATTATTCTTCACGCTGTGGAAGCTCCGCGTCCAGCCGGAGGAATCGTATGTGAGTTCAATCAACTTCCTGCAGTCCGAATCAACCATGGATGTTTACGGAAGGACCAAGGACTTCGATTTCAACGACATCAGCAGCAGGATGAAGATGGACATCTACTTCGAATCCAGGACGAACATGCCCATCTGCTACCAGCTGTACAACATGGCATCAGGTCGTGAGATGGGGGATTATGACGTATCCGCAGCAAGCTTCAGCAGGTTGTCCGCATTCATTGACGAGGAGGCGGGCGATGTCGTCGATCCGTCGCTGATCGCCTACGCCAAGAGCAACCTGATCGTCCGTATGAAACCGGACAACGATTTCGTCTCGGACCTGATCAAGAAGGCCGCGCCTTCGATGACCAATCCGGAGAACTACAGGACGCTGTTCGGGGTGCCGATGTTCTTCGAGACCTTCATGCAGCACGTGAACGGGAAGAAGTTCTACATCCATGTGTTCTTCGATCCCGATAAGGCTGTCGGCGACCTTTCCACGTTCATCTCCATCATCAATCTGTGCAAGTACGAGCTGGAGATGGAGAGGCCGGTGGAGGCCCATCAGAACCTGTACGACAAGTATCTGATAGTGAAGGAGGAGAACGGGAAGACCGTGGTGGAGCACAACAGCGAGGCTATCCTGCACCACAACGAGTTCCTGGGCTATTCCGTGATAGCGTCCAACTTCACCCGCAATCCGTCGATGGCCATGGTCCCGTTCCTCCAGAGGAGGGCGATCACGAAGATGTTCGAGAACACCTACAATGATTACGACAAGGCGGACTTCAACCTCTTCACCGACATAAACTACCTGAGCAGGATATTCATCGAGTTCGTGGCGCTGATCCTGAGGATGAGCACCGAGAGCATCATGAACTCCAGGAAGCTGAACAAGAGTATGACGTTCAAGCAGATGGTCAACGAGCTGTCGACGATAAAGACGGTGAAGGTCCCCGGTCTGAAGAAACAGTTGCAGACGGACCTCTCGGATACGCAGGTGCGTATCCTTGAGACCTTCGATATAGATTATGAGATGGACTGATCAGCAGTACGTGGTCTTGTCGCTGTCGAGGACCTCGTTCCAGAGCCTGATGGTCTCCTGAGCGTCCTCCTCATCCATGATCTGGATCGCGAAACCCGCATGGATGACGGCCCACATGCCGACCTCCGCCTCGACCATGGAGACGTTGGCCTTCCTGGTCACTCCGCCGAAATCGACATCTGCCATGTCGTTGTCGATCTTCACGATCTTCCCTGGGATTGCTAGACACATTGGAATCACTCCGTCATGATCTTGAGTATGGCCTCCGCCGGCTGACCGTCCGTTGCCGTGAGGGCCTCGACGGCCTTCTCCCTGTCGCATCCGGTCTGGCTCATGACCAGATCCACATCAGATGCGGCGAAGGTCACCTGTGGTTCTGAAGATCCGTCGTCGGAACCGAGCTCCCTTACGGTCTCGGGGCCGGAGATCTGGTAGCTCTTGCTCCCGCCCATCTCGACGCTGACCACTTCGGCGCCCTTGAGCACGATCTCGTTCCTCTTGGTCCTGATGATGACCTCCACGACATCCTCGATCTCGGTCTGCTTGATACCCATCTGCTTCATGGCCTTCTGCATCTGACGAGGATTGATCTTCATTCCACCCATGTTCCCCGCAACCCCTTACTTGTTTATCAATTTAGTGCGGAACGCACCTTATCCAACAGTGCGGCCAGGACTTCCTCCGCTTTGGACACGTCCGGGACCCCTCCCTGAGTGAAGTCGGGCTTCCCGCCCCCGCGTCCGCCGAACGGCGGGAGGACATCAGCGAATATCTTCTTGCAGTCAACCTTGGACGTTCCCGATGCGAGCATGACCGACAGCGTCTCGGCCTCCGATATGAATACGGCGACCCCGCCCTTGGATCTGATGGACTCCATCCTGTCGTTCATGACGTTCCTGTCCGCTCCCGGGAGTATGGCAGAGTACACCTCCACACCGTTCACCGTCTCGGGGACCAGCGAGGATACCAGGCGTTTGGTCGCCTGTTTGAGCAGTCCGTTCTTGACCTCCAGCTCCTTCTTCATGTTGGCCACGGCCTTGGCGGCATCCTCGTTCTTGCATCCGATCTCGTCGATGACCTCCAGAGCGATGTTCGACAGTGCCACGGCGGAATCCTTGGCTGCCTTTCCGACCTTGAAGTGTATCTCGTATCCGTCCTTGCCGGACTTGACCTTCCTGTCGACGACCAGCATCTCCAGCTCGGATGTCTCCATGACATGCACTCCGCTGCATGCGGAATAATCGATGTCTCCGATGGCGACGACGGTGATCTCCTCATCCTCGCCGATCCTCTCGAGCTTGATCCTGACCTTCTCCAGCTCCGGGTCGTCCCTGTCCATGATGCTGTGGGTGATGGACAGGTTGTCGGCTATCGCCTTGTTGGCGAAATCCTCAGCGGCGCGGATCTGCTCCCATGTCAGGTCCCTGTCCACGATGACGTACTTGGTCTCGGGTGATATGAAGATCTTGACGATGTTCAGCTCAGGGCACTGCCTCTGCAAGGATCCGAAGAGGAGATGCTCCCCGGTGTGCCCCTTCATGAGGTCGTAACGCCTGTCCCAGTCAACCTGGCACCATACCGTCTCGCCGACCTTCAGATTGTTGCCGGGCGACTTGTGGACGATGTCCCCGTCCTTGTTGTAGGAGACCTCCGTTACCTTGCAGTCGCGTATCATCCCGGTGTCGCAGACCTGCCCTCCCCCTCCGGGGTAGAACGCTGTGCAGTCCAGGATGACATCGTCGCCGTTCACGGAGACGACATGGGCCTCGAAGTCGAAAATGTAACCGTCATGTCTGAAGATCTCGTCGGTCATCTTATCCGAGCGGTCGATGGAGTCTCGGATAATAAGCCTTGGTCCAACGGCGCCATCGCTGGCTTCCTAACCACAAGAGACAGGGGGACGGGGTGTTTTTATATGTCCTTATTAGTAGCGTGCGACTATAAGAGGCGCTCTTATGAGAAGAACAAACACCTGTGGTGAACTTAGGATTTCCGATCTTGGAAAGAAGGTATGCCTGCAGGGTTGGGTCAGGTTCTCCAGGGACCACGGAGGGGTACAGTTCATAGACCTCGCCGACAGGTACGGGATAACCCAGGTCGTCTTCGACCCACAGGACCTTCCCGAAGGCTGCGATGCGAAACAACTCGCCGATGTGATCAACACCTTCACTCGCGAATGTGTCATCTCCATCGACGGAATCGTAAGGAATAGGGTCGAGGGCACAGAGGATGCCAGGAACCCCACCGGACAGATCGAGGTCCTTATCACGGGCGCCGAGCTGCTGAACACCTGCGCGATCCCCCCGTTCGAGATCGGGGACCAGAAGGAAGGGGTCCTCCCCAACGAGGACACCAGGCTGAAGTACAGGTACCTCGACCTCAGGAGGACCGAGATGATCCAGGCCATGGTGTTCAGGAGCAAGCTCGTCCACCTCGCCAGGCAGTATCTGGAGCAGAACGGTTTCCTCGAGATCGAGACCCCCATCCTGGGAAGGTCCACTCCCGAGGGAGCAAGGGACTACATCGTGCCCTCCAGGGTGCACCCCGGAACGTTCTACGCACTGCCCCAGTCGCCTCAGCAGTTCAAGCAGATGCTCATGGTTGCATCCATGGACCGCTACTACCAGGTGGCCAGATGCTTCCGTGACGAGGATTCCAGGAAGGACCGCCAGCCCGAGTTCACGCAGCTGGACCTGGAGATGTCGTTCGTGGACATGAAGGACATCCAGGATATGATGGAGGGCCTGATGGCCTACATCTGGAAGGGACTCTACGGGCAGGAGCTCAAGACGCCCTTCCCGCACATCGCATACCGCGACGCCATGGAGAGGTTCGGTTCCGACAAGCCCGACATGAGGTACGGGCTGGAGTTCGTCAAGCTCACCGAGGTCGTGAAGGATGCACCCTACAAGATCTTCCAGAACATCCTCGCCAACAACGGTATCGTCGCAGGTATCAACCTGAAGGCGGACATCGCTGGCGACAAGGTCGGAAGGAACGACGTGGACCGTTACATCGCATACGCCAAGAAGGTCGGTCTCGGAGGACTGACCTGGATGAGGTGCGTCAACGGCCAGCTGGAGTCCAACATCGTGAAGTACTTCACGCCCGAGATCCTCGAGAACATCAAGAAGACCATGGGTGCCGAGGAGGGCGATCTGCTGTTCATCATCGCAGGACCCTGGAAGAGCACCTACGAGGGCGGAGGATTCCTCAGGAAGAAGATCGCCGAGGACCTTGGGCTGGTTCCCGAGAACGAGTTCCAGTTCTTCTGGATGGACCAGTGCCCCATGTTCGAGATCGACCCCGTGTCCGGCAAGTACGATGCGTTCCACCACCCGTTCGTCCTCCCCGAGAACGATCTGGACGACGATTACGTCGGAGGAGCATGCTTCGACCTCTGTCTGAACGGCAACGAGCTGGGATCCGGTTCGCTCCGTATCCACAACGCCCAGAAGCAGATCGAGGTCTTCCACAAGCTCGGTCTGGACGACGAGAGGATCGAGAGGAACTTCGGATACTTTGTCGAGATGCTCAGCTACGGAGCACCTCCTCACGGAGGAATCGCCATCGGAATCGACAGGATATGCGCCATCCTGCTCAACAAGGATTCCATCAGGGATGTCATCGCGTTCCCCAAGAACAAGAGGGCCGTGTCTCTCCTGGACGGCTCGCCCTCCAAGGTCGATGATGACAAGCTCGAGGAGCTGCAGATCATCTCCCTCGCGGGAGAGGACCTCGATCTCTCCGAGTACGAGGATTCCGGATCCGAAGAGTGATTCTGCAAACATTTCCGGGGGGCTTCGGCCCCCTATAATGATATTATTATGGAACGGGTCACTCCCCGTCATTCGATTCCATTCTGTGCAACCTGTAGCCTGCGGTTATGGACAGTATGGGAAGCTCTATCAGCGGGGCTATCACCAGGACCAGCAGGAGAAGTGTTGATCCCGGGAAGGCCGCTACGGCGATCGCCAGGGATAAGGGCGAGTTCCTCGCCATGCTCGTGAATATCAGCGATGTGGTGTCCGCCCTGTCGAATCCCTGGAGCCTGGATGCGCCGGAGGCGACCAGGTAGTTCACTAAGAAGAATATGAGCAGAGGCACGATCAGCATCAGGAACAACTGGAGGTTGTTCATGAGCTCTGCGCTCTGCGATGCGAACATCGCGGCGATGGCCAGGCACAGGAAGAACAGCTGGAGGTTGTCCCCGTTGCCGGTGACCTTCTCCCCGAACCTCTCGACCATACCTATCTTCGTGGCCAATGCCTTGACGATTATCGCTGCAGCCAGCGGGATCACCAGAACGATCACCATGCTGTAAAGGAGTCCCGGCACGTCTATGGTGATCTGCGTGTTGAAGAAGATCAGCAGATACACGGGTATCAGGACTATCTGAAGGATCAGGTTCAGAGGAAGTATCGAGCTGCTCAGAGGCACGTTCCCTTTGGCCGCGGCCGTGAACACCAGGTACCAGTCGGTGCAGGGGGTCACCAGAAGCATCAGCAGCCCTATGCGAACGTCGATGTCCGCGAAGAGCAGTCCGAGCAGTATCGCGAAGATGGGCGTCCAGACGAAGTTTATCAATACGGTGGTGAGGGTGAAGCGGACATGGGAGAACGACCTCCCGATGTCCTTGATGCTCACGCACATGAACACCACGAACAGCATCATCATCAGGAACGGCTCGATGAGGTCCGATGCCGAGGTGCAGTCGAAGAGGCTGCCCAGGGCCAGGCCTGCTATCGCGGCCAGAAGCATTATGATGGGATGCAGGTACGCGGCGTTCATCGGATCACAGATATGTCACGGTCTCGGATAGGGGCTTCCTTGATGCGTGGAGGGGACCGGGCTTGCAGTCGTCCGCCAGGTATCCGAGGGGCAGGAGGTTGTACACCGTCTCGTTGTCGGGGAGGTTGAACGCCTCCTTGACCTTCTCAGGGTCGAACCATCCGACCCAGCATGTGCCGAGTCCGAGGGCATGGGCCTGGAGCATCATCTCGTCGGTGACGATGGCCGCATCGGTCTCTCCGCGGTTCAGCTTGGAGAAGTGGCTGATCCATTCCAGCTCGTGTTTCATGGAGATGATCAGGACTATGGGCGCATCGAACGTCATCGCCCACTCCCTGTCGAACTTCTTCCTCATCTCGGGGGACCTGACCACGTACACGTGCTGTCCCTGCATGTTCTTGGCCGTGGGTGCGAGCCTTCCGGCCTCCAGGATCTTCTGGAGCTTCTCGTCCTCCACAGGCCTGTCGCTGTACTTGCGGACAGAGTATCTAGAATTGATTACATCCTCGAATTCCATGGATACGAATCGGCAGGATTCAATATAGCGGTTGCTGGTATCTAAGATATTGATGCCTTATTACAGGATCGATCCCGGGGCTGCGGAGCGCCGCCGGGTTCAGAATCTGGCCTCGATGAGCTTCTTCGCAGTCTCGACCACTTCGGATGACGAGTACTTTCCGCCGGTCTGCTTCATGACGTATCCGATGACCTGGTTGGCGGCCTTGTCGTTCTTTTGGTAGTCAGTGACGATCTTCGGGTTCTTGTCGAGGAACTCGTTGATCAGCGATTCCAGTCCTGCGGACTCCTCCATGGCTGCGGAAGCATCCACGCCGGTCATGTACGACTTGATGTCTATGGCGCATTGCGTGTCGGTGACCTTGCCTTCCGTGAAGGACCTGATGAATCCCTTCAGCTTCTCCATGTCGGGGGTCTCTCCCCTGTCCTCCATGGCGCGCCAGCTGGCGCTGACCGGTCCGGCGACCCATTTGACCGCCGAGGCGGTGTCGAACTCCTTGGCGACATCCTCGAACAGTCCTGCCAGGTCCATCGAGGTGTTCACCAGCTGCTTGGCCATCTTCTGGTCGATCTTGTACTGGGATGACATCCTCAGGACCATGTTCTGAGGGCTCTCGGAGATCTTTATTGAGTCGGCCAGGTCCTTGATGTGGTAGATTCCCAGGTCTGGCTCGTCGATGTATCCGTACTGGTCCTCGAATTCCTTGACCCTGACCCCGATGGTGACGTCTCTCTCCGGGTCGTACCTCCTGGTCTCCCTGAGGATCTTCTTCTTGGCCTTGATCATGGCGATCTGCCTGACCATCTCCGCATGGAGAGCCTTCTCGGCATGCTTCATGCCGTTGACGTTCTTGATCTCCACCCTCTCCGTTCCGACGGAGATGTTGCAGTCGCACTTGACCACCCATTCAAGGTCGTCGGGGATGTTCAGCAGGTGCCTGATGTCGCCGATCATCTGCGTGAGGAACTGTCTGGCCTCCGCCGGGGTGGCGATGTCGGGTTCCGTGACGATCTCGGCAAGCGGGATCCCCGACCTGTTGTAGTCCACGAGAGATGTGAGGTCGGATGTCCTCTTGGTCTTCCCGGGATCCTCTTCGATATGGATACGGGTGATCCTGATGGGCTTCTTGCCGTCGAGGTAGTACACGCCCCTCTCTCCGATGGGGTTATCGTACTGTGTGATCTGGACGCTCTTGGACATGTCCGGGTAGAAGTACGTCTTCCTGGCGAACCAGGTGGTGTCGTTGACCTCGCAGTTGAGCATCTTCGCGATCATTATGCCGTAGACCAGCACCTGTCTGTTGAGGACGGGCCTGGAACCAGGCATCCCGAGGCATGTGGGGCACACATGGGTGTTCGGGAACTCGCACTCCTCCGTGGGGCAGGAGCAGAACATCTTGGATTTCGTGGGGAGCTGCACATGGCACTCCAATCCGATCTTCATATGGACACCTCCGGTCTCCTGAGGTCGAACTGCTTCTCCCAATCCTCCGCGATCGAGAACAGGACGTCCTCGTTCCAGTGGTCGGCCACGAACTGCATGCCCACGGGCATGCCGTCGGAGTCGTATCCGCAGGGCACGGACAGGTGGGGGGTACCTGCGAGGTTGGCGGGGACGGTAAGGTAATCGGCCTTATACGAATCCAGGGCGGACATCTTGGAGATGTCATCGAACTTCGGTGCGGTGAAGGGCATTGTCGGCGCCAGCACGGCATCGTGGTCGGCAAGCACCTTCTTGTAGTCGTTGATGACGACCTGCCTGACCTCTCTGGCCTTGGCGTAGTGCCTTCCTCCGAATCCTGCCATACGGGTGAAAGTTCCCAGCAGGATCCTCCTCTTCGCCTCATCTCCGAAGTACCTGGTCCTGACATCGGTGAAGTAATCGTCGAACTTCAGCGTGTGGTCCCCGTCCTGGTGGCCGTACCTCATACCGACGTACCTCGCCAGGTTGGTCGAAGCTTCGGATGTGGCCAGCACATAGTACGCGGGCATGGCGTACCTGAGCGAGGGCATGTCCACGTAGTCCACGTCGACACCCATCGACTTGAGCTGCTCCAGGGCATCGTTGAAAGCCTTCTCGACCTCTTTGGACAGACCTTCGATCCCCTCCTTGGGGACGGCCACGGACTTCATCTTCCTGTAAGCTGTATTGAACTCGGGCTGGACCATGGATGTGGGGTCCCTCTCGTCCCTGCCAGCGATGACCTCCATGAACTTCTTGAGGTCGGCGGCCTTCTGCGAGATCACTCCGATCTTATCGAGCGAGTTGCCGTAATCGATCAGCCCGAACCTGGAGACGCGCCCGTATGTGGGAGCTATCCCATACACCCCGCAGAACGATGCGGGGCAGCAGATGGAACCTCCCGTGGAGACTCCGAGGGAAACGTGATCCTCGATGACGGATGCGGCGCACGCGGACCCTCCGGAGGATCCTCCGCAGGCCCTGTCGAGGTCGTAGGGGTTCCTGGGGATCTCGAAGCCGGAGTTGGTGGAGAACGTTCCGAAACCGAACTCGTCCATGTTCGCCTTGCCTATGAGCTTTCCTCCAGCGAGTCTCATCTTCTCGACGGATGCCGCATCGAATGCCGGATGGTATCCCTCCAGGATCCTCGATCCGGCGCAGGTCTCCATGTCCTTGGATGTGAGATTGTCCTTCACTGAGAACAGGAACGAGGAGTCGCCAGGCTCGAGGTCCTCCGTCATGGCGTGGAACATCCTATACTTCTCGTTGATCCTCTTCAGATCCCTGAGTGTGGAATCCATGCTCATGACAGCCTGGGCCCCCTTACGTATCTCTCGTATGTGTCCATGTCCCTGAGAAGGACATCGGCATCGTACTCGACCTTGGGGACATCCTCTCTGGTGATGTCCTCGACAAGGATGGGGTTGACTCCGCGCTCGTCGCATTCCGGAGCCTCGTTGAGCAGCTCGAAATAGCTCAGGATATCTCCCAGGTCCTTGCAGTATCTCTCGGTCTCCTCGTCGGTGAGGGCAATATGGGCGAACTTCGCCACGTCTCTTACGGTCTTCACATCCATTACTAGACCTTCGGCGGGCTATTGGAGTGGTCATAAAAAAGGTAATCGCGCGTTGTGCGCGCGAATATACGTCCACAGATACAGCGATCAGTCGTTGTAGTGGACGAACACGAATCCGTAGAGCGTTACGGAACCCTCTTTGAACCCGAAATCGATGCCGATGCTCTTGAAATATCCGCTCAGGTCGATCCCCAGCGTCGATATGGATGGTACTTTCATCTCCGGGAACCTGCACGGTTCGGGATAGGCGCATTCCCCGCAGTACTTGCAGGGTCCGTCCATGTACCCGTCGCAGTCCAGGCCGTTGTTCCTGAGGTCCAGCGTCATCTTCCTGACCTTGCGCTGCATCTCGTAGGATATGGTCTCCAGGAGCTCCCGGTCCCTGAAGTCCATGTCGAGCTTCCTGTACATGATGATGACGTAGTCTATGTCTTGGTAGTACGTGGCGACATCCATCTTCGCACCGGGGTTGCATCCCCAGTTTGTGTTGAAGGTCCCGCACTTGTTCTCCTTGCAGCGCTGGAACGCCAGTTGGTAGCTGTCCTCGTCATAGTCGGGCACCGGCGCCTTGACGATCGTAAGCTCCTCGTACTCCCTCAGGGATGCAACGCTCTGCCATACATCCATATGGATGAATCGCAGTAGGTAATTTATAATGGTTGCATCCAATAGGATGAGCCCCCGAAAGACCTTTATTATGAGGATTGCTAGAACCGTTCATGGCAGCAGCTGCTACTCCCGAGAAACAACTCGCCGCAGGTATGAAGGCGATGGAAGAAGGCGACTTCAAGAAGGCCTACTCGTCCTTCAAGAAACTTGTAGTGGAATTCCCAGACAATGCCGAGTGCTGGTTCTACAAGGCGGAATGCGGGAACTACGCATCGGGCATGTTCGGAGCCAAGGCGGACGTGGATGAGATCATCGAAGCCTACAAGAAGGCCATGGAGCTCGACCCCGAACGCGCCGATTACTACCAAGCATACGGACTCTTCTGCATATCGATCCAGAAGTACGACGAGGCCGAGAAGGCGTACTGCGAAGCAGCGGAGATCGACGAATCGCTGTCATCCTCGCTCTACTCCGAGTTCGCCATCGAGTACTTCAACAACGTCATGGCGCAGTACGGGGAGATCATGGAGGATCCCAAGGCGCGCGCACCCTATGCGAAGAAGGCCCTGCAGTACATGCTCAAGGCATTGGACCTTGACGCTGAGGAAGCCAAATCCCTTCTCTGATATCATTTTCACAAGGTGGCCCGGTGTCAACGCACCGGGTCATCGATCTTCTCCAATCATCTCCACTGTCGGTCCGTCCAGACCTGCCCCGCTGAACCTATTTAATAACTACATGCTGTTACAATACTCATGCAGGGTACCGGGTTCGTCTGCTCATGCCATGTATCTGGCGGGATGCGTGGGGAGAACATTCTCATGATCATTCATACCAACACTGACAAGGGCCCGGAATTCGAGTATGAGATGAAGTCTGGGCACGATATGCCTCAGGAGACCGGTACGGTCCAGCTGAGGGATGAGGATCTCGAGCCGTTCATCAGGCTGTTCGAGGAGCATGGGATGTCATCGTGGGGCGAACTCGAGGATTAGAGTCGTTTCGCTCTGGATGCGCCCAGGATCAGGGTCTCGTTCAGCTACGGGGGCGACTCATGCGCCTTCGATTCGTACCAGGAGCTCCCCCGCGGTTCGGAGGGACTGTACAACACGGTCCTGGACATGATGTACGCCTTGGTGCCCAAAAACAAAGGAGTTGAGTAAGATGGGTCTTTTCGACAACATTGGCAAGAAGATATCAGAGAACGTGCAGGCAGCCACCAACAAGAAGGGGGAGAACGTAAGCATCGTGTTCAACAACCTCCCGGACAACTACGAGCAGTTCGTCGCATTGCCCCAGGCAGGTCTGTCCACACCCTTCGAGACCGCGGCCATGACCGTCCTCGCATTCTGCTTCTTCCCCCAGGACAAGGAGATGTCGTACAAGATGGTCCAGTTCCTCAAGGGTCCCGCAGAGCTCTCCGGAATGCAGAAGCAGTTCATCGCGGACCGCTTCATGGACTGCGATTACATTCCCAGGTCCTACTTCAAGGGAGCCACCCCCGACAACGACTACGCACCCTCCCAGCCTTACACCATTGAGATGTTCACCGATGCACGCTCCTTCGAGAACGAGGGCTATGTCAACGTCCGTCTCAAGTCCGGAGGAGCGGACAGCCCCAGGAACATCACCGTCAGACAGGCCAAGGACGGCAAATGGTACCTGTGGGAGCAGTACATTCTCGTCGGTATCCGTCAGCCTGAGAGTTCCAACCCATGGGCATGAACACGAGGATCAACCGTTTCGGAAGGGACCTTCTGGATACGCTGGAGGGTGACAGGATCTTCCTGTCCCCCTTCGGGATATACACGACATTGGCCTCGCTGGCACATGGTGCCGACGAGGGCAGCGCCACTTCCAGGGAACTGCTAAGGGCCCTTTATTGCGCGAGCATTCATGAATTGGATGAGGCTGCGCGCGGCATGTCCGCCACCGTGGAGGGGAACGGCAGATTCAGGTCGGCCAATCTCATCCTCGTGGACAGCACCGAGTCCAAAGAGAAGGGCGTAGCACCGGAGTTCAAAGATTCTGTTTCAGGGCTGTTCGGGACCGCCGTCGATACCGCGGATTTCAAGAGCGATTCCGCTCTGATCAGGGAAAGGATCAGGGAATGGGCGAAGGAATCCACCGACGGTATGATCGGCGACTTCGAGTCGCAGGTATCCGCAGACACGATGGCCGCGATACTCAACGCGGTGGTCTTCAAGGACAAGTGGTTCTACTTCTTCGATCCGGACGATTCGTCCACCGAGATCTTCCACAACGCCGATGGCACGGTGACGAAACAGCGCATGATGAGCAATAGCCTGACACAGCCCGAACACTATGCCCAGGACGACAGGTTCAGGATGCTCGGTCTCAGATATATGAGCGGCTGCATGATGTACATCCTGCTGCCCCTGGCCGGCGACGACCTGCATGTATTGGATGAATGGAGGTCGGAATCGCCCGAATACCGGGAATCCTTCATGTCCGAGAACGCCATGGAAGTGGATGAGCTGAAGATCGTCCTGCCGAGGTTCGAGATGACCTGCGACTACAACCTGAAGGATGCCTTGGCGGATCTGGGCATCGAGCGCTCGCTGAGCGACGATGCCGAGTACACCAGGATCATAGAAGGCGCCCAGCTGAAGATCGGGTCGGCCAAGCATAAGGCGAAGATCAGGGTGGACGAGATGGGCACGGAAGCGGCTGCGGTCACGGAAGTGGTGATGGTCGGATGCACGGCCATGCCTCCGGCCCCGCCGGTCCAGGAGTTCGTCTGCGACATACCGTTCATATTCTCCATCTGTGCGGAAGACGGCACCATGCTGTTCACAGGGTACTACGGATCCGCAGATCGGAAGTGATCCTGATCCATCCAGGGATCGGAGCAGTCATCGATAGCTGGTCAGAAGGTAGTCAAAAGGAAAAATTGGGTCGAGGTCTCCCCCGACCCTGGTATCAGTTCTTAAGCTGGTCCAGGACCTTGTACAGGAGCTCATAGAGCTTCATACCGTCCTCCGGACCCAGGTTTATGCACGATGCGAGCTCTCCAGGGACCGAAACGGCCTTATCGCGGAGGGCCAGCCCCTGCTCGGTGACATTCACCATGAGCACGCGCTCATCCTCCTTGGAGCGGTGGCGTGACACGTATCCCTTCGACTCCAGGTTCTTGAGCAGTGGTGTCAGCGTACCGGAGTCCAGGAACAGCCTCTCGCCGAGATCGTTCATCGAGATCTCCCTCTCCTCCCAGAGCACCATCATGGTGATGTACTGGGTGTAGGTGAGGTTCAGACGATCAAGCAGCGGCCTGTACCTCCTGACCACTTCCTTGGAGCAGGCGTACAGCGGGAAGCAGACCTGGTTCCTCAGCTTCAGACACTCGTATCTGTCGTCTGTCATGTCAATCAGATCAGTTTCTTGATTGCTTTCTCGATCTTCTCGGGAGTGTCGGTGGATCCGTAGCGCTCCACGACGTTGCCCTCGCGGTCCACGAGGAACTTCGCGAAGTTCCACTTGATGTTCTTTCCGAGCAGTCCTCCTTTCTGGGATTTGAGGTAGGTGTAGAGGGGAGCCTCGTTGTCGCCGTTGACCTCGATCTTGGCGAACTGGCGGAAGGTGGTGTTGTACTTCATCTGGCAGAACTGGACGATTTCCTCCTCGGTCCCCGGGGCCTGGTTGCCGAACTGGTTGCAGGGGAAGTCGAGGATCTCGAATCCCTGGCTCTGGTAGGTGTCGTACAGCTTTTGGAGTCCCTCGTACTGGGGGGTGAAGCCGCATCCGGTGGCGGTGTTGACGATCAGAAGCACTTTGCCCTTGTACTCGGAGAGGTTCACGTCCTCTCCTTTCGCGTCTTTTACCGTGAAATCATAGATTCCCATTGGTATCACCTTATTGTGTTCAATTCAATTGAATACAATTAAAGTATATAATTGTGACCAATCGGTCTAATAAAGTTCGAAGAAAGGAAGGTGTTTGGGTCCGCTTCACTGGGAAGCGGGTGCGCCGCTGCCCGGGAGGCGGATTCCAAGCCAGTTCATGAGACAGCACTGGAAGAGGCTGATGTTCCTCACGTTGGAGTGCACATAGTCCTTCACGAACTTCGTCGCGAAGAGGCCGAGGATCATGATGGCCAGTCCGAGGGCGACGAATATCACGAGCGTCATCCCGTCGGGGCAGTACTCGTTGTTAGAGCACGCCACGGCCGCTGCGCCGATGATGAACAATCCCGTCGGGATGTTGAGTATGGGGAAGATGATCGATCCGATCCCTATGACCAGTCCCATGACCGACAGGATCAGCGCCATGATGGCCCCGTCCTCGAAACCGATCCCGAACAGATTGTAGGAGTGGCCGGCGGGTCCGAATCCGATGCCGAACAGTGCGATGAGCACCAACGCGAACGCTGCCACGGAGAGGATCATCGAGATCCAGCGGAACTTGATGTTGTTGCCGGGTGCACCGTCGAGGTACTTGGGTTCGGAGGGCGTCCTCGACCTGTACATCGGGGGCCTCTGGTTCTGATATGGATAGTATGGCGGCGGATATGGAGGATACGGGGGGTACTGCTGGGCAGGAGGCTGCTGATACTGTTGTTGCTGATACGCAGGCGGCTGCTGGGGCGCCGGGGGTATGTACGCCCTCTCTTCCGGTGCCTTGTACGCGCCTATGCGTGCAACTTCGCCGTCGTCCCTGTTGATGGGCACCATGAGTTCCGCTCCGCAGTTGTAGCAGAAGCGGTTGCCCGGCGGATTGCCTGTTCCACATTGTCCGCAGAATGTCATCTTATCTTCGATTCGAGCATAGGATGAAAATATAAAACCGTATTCAGAACTGGATTCGAGAACGAGGATGGTAGCGAGGAGTCGATTTGAACGACCGATCTCCGGGTTATGAGCCCGACGGGATATCCTGGCTACCCCACCTCGCTATAAATGACCCTAAGAGGGTATAATATAAAACGTTTACTGGATGCTCAAAAGAACTTCTTCAGGAACATCAGGTCGTCGATCTTTCCCTTGATCTGGACCTTCTTCAGCACGAACGCCCTCATCGGCCTAAGCGTGCCGTCGATGAGCCCCTGCAGGTTCTCGGGAGTGGTGGTCAGGGTGACATCTGCCTCGGGAAGCAGCATGGGAACGAAATCGTAGATCTGTGCATCCTTGAGCTTCATGGAGTACATCTCGGAGCCCAGATCGATGTTGATGGTCTTCTCGAGGGGTTCGACCTCCTTCCTTACCTCGGGGTCCTTCTCCATCTTCCTGTGGAATTTGTCTATAAGCTCCTGAATCTGTGGTTGCATACTCATTTTCTCATCACCAATCATCGAGTTTTGTGATCTTCCTCTTGGATAGCATATCCCTGACGGGTTCCCAGGATGTGCGGACATGGGGCGGGGCTGTGCCTTTCTCGGAGATCCAATCCCTTATGAAGTCCATGGTGTAGTGGTCGCTGGGATACCCACTTCCCACGTTCGTCCCGAACTCCTTCCTGATGTCCTCCATCATCCTGTCCCTGGTGACCTTCGCCACGATGGATGCTGCAGATACAACAAGGTACGTATCATCGGCTTTATGCTTTGCGATTATTTCTGCGGTATTTTTGACCTTTGCACCCAGACGGACCGAGAAGGATTCTTCGTTGATGTCCGGGCAGTCCGCATAGATCCTCTCCGATCCCCACCTGGTGGTGCCCTCGGCGAACATGTTGAGCTCTATCTCGTTGAGGGATATGCTCTTCCTCTGCTCGTCGATCCCCTCGGCCGAGGCAATCACGGTGCACCAGCGGTCGACCGAATCCACGATCTCATCGTACATCCTCTCGCGCATCTTCGGGGTGAGCTTCTTGGAATCCTTCACTCCTATCTCTGACAGGCGGTCGTCGGATCCGACATAGACCACACCGACCACCAACGGGCCCATCACGGACCCTCTTCCAGCCTCGTCCACCCCGCAGTACATGCTTCGTAACCACCAAGGTTGTAGGCATACACCTTTTTATTTAGTTTGTTGATTGACGCCCGATGACGCTCAAATGTGACCTTCAGTATGGAAAGGGCGATGCTGAATTCAAGCTCACCCGTGTCGGAGTCAAAGGCGTGCGCAAGCCCATCGTCGTCCAGAGGGACGGCATCAACGGCACCCTGAACCATGTGCTCAACTGCACAATCGACATCTATGTGGACCTTCCCGGAGACCAGAAGGGATCCCACATGTCCCGTAACGTGGAGGTACTCAACGAGATCGTGGAGGAATCGGTCCAGAAGCCGATAACCGCGATCGAGGATGTGGCGGCGGAGATATGCAGGAAACTTCTCGTCCACCACGAATACGCCCAGGTCGGAGAGGTCAGCATCGAGGCAGAGTACTTCCGTGCATCGAAGACGCCTCTTGGAAAGGACACATTCGAGGCATACACCCTCCTGTCCGGAGGGCACATCGAGCGCAACGGAGAGCTCACCAAGATGGTCGGAGTGGAGGTCATCGGTATGACGGCATGCCCCTGCGGACAGCAGACGGTCACTGAGATGCTTAACATCCAGAGCATGCATCCTGTCATGACGCACAACCAGAGGAACGTGTGCACCCTCATGGTGTACCTGCCCGAGGATATCACGGTCGAGGCCGACGATCTCATCGATATCGTGGAGGCATCATTCTCGTCCCCCACGTTCGAGCTCCTCAAGAGGCCGGACGAGGGACAGGTCATCATCAATGCCCACTACCACACTAAGTTCGTGGAGGATGTGGTCAGGAGCGTTCTCGAGAACTTCGTCAAGAAGTTCCCCGATCTCCCCGACGAGGTCTACGTGGATGTCGTGAGCGATTCAGAGGAGTCGATCCACAAGCATGATGCTTTCGCCGAGAGGGAGGCAACCCTCGGAGAGCTCCGCGCAGAGAACCAGTGACACCAGTGATTCTCAGTCTTCTCAATGGCTCCAGCGGAGCGTATAGAGGTCGGATGACGGCCGGACATACCATTGGCGAATGTCCGGACCATCCGTTCCTGTATTCAATAGAATATCATAAGTTGGAGGGGAATGGAAGGATCACTCCTGATCCTCCACATAATCCTCCAGTTTCACGTCGAGGACGGATATGTCCGAGACATAGATGTCCTTGGGACACTCTAGGTCGTCCAGGCATCCTACCCAGTAGACGACGAGCCCGGGTCCGAAGAGCTCGGTGTAGGGGATGAGCTGCTTGCGGGAGTTGTACTTGAACTCGGTGTTGTCGCCGAAGGAAGCCTTGCTCTCGACCCAGCAGATCTTGTGTCCCTTGTACACCACAGGCTTGTCCAGGAGGCAGTCGGGGGTCTTCGTGAACTCGGTGTCGCGCAGGTCGTTCTCTGTGCGGTACGTTATTCCCTGCCCGTCCAGCCACTCGTGGGTGAGGTTCTCTCCCCAGATCCCCCTCTCCTTCTGCCTCTGGTTGGCCTCGGGGGAGTAGACAATGTCCTCCTCCACGGCCTCGCGGACCTCCTCGGCCACCTCGGGGCTCTCCAGCGAATCGGGGTCGTTGACCGCCGCCCAGAACTCCTTCTTGGGAGTCCCGTCCTCGGTGAATATCAGCATCGCCGTGAGGATGGGCGGGAAGCGGTACTTGTCGGCGAGCTGAAGGATGGTCTTTCCCTTGCGCCATTCCTTCAGCATCCTGGGGGCGTTCTGCTTCACGATGTAGAACTTCTTCTTCACTTCCCTGCTGGTCTTCTGCGTGTACAGGGTGTCGAGCAGCCTGTCGTCGTAGCGTCCCTTATGCTTCTCGAGGTCAGACGGCCTGCGGAGACTGTTGTACAATTCCTTGTACTCGAGATAGTCCACAGTATCACTCGAGGTTCCTGCACAGGTCCTCGACGGCGGATATGACGACGTCCTTGACCATGGATGTTGGGGGACAGTAGGCGTTCTCAGAGCGCACCAGGAAGTCCTCCGCGGTCATGCCGTTGATGGCAGCGGCGGTAAGCCAGTCTATGCGTCCTGTAGCCTCCTCTCCTGCGATTATCTGTCCGCCGATGATCCTGTGGGATGTCTTGTCGGCGAGCACCTTGACTATGAGCTTCTTCCCACCGGGGTGGTACCTGGCGCGGGTCAGGCCCTCGGCCTTGCCCTCCACGACATCGACGCCGTACCAGGATGCGAGTCCCTTCGAGAGTCCGGTACCGGAGATCTGGAGGTCCCCGATCTGGCTGACCCACGGGCTTGCCACGGGTCCGAACAGCCTCTTCTTGGCGGATACCGCATTGAATCCCGCGATTGTTCCCTGCTTCACGGCGGTGGATCCGAGCTGACTCATGGTCGCTCCGCTCATGATGGCGGATTCGCACTGCACGAGGTCCCCGGCGAGATAGATGTCCGGGACGAGCCTTCCCCTCTTGTAGGGCTGCAGGGTGGGTGCGACGATGGCCGCTCCGAGCTGGCCGACATCGAATCCCAATGCCTTGGGGATGTCGAGGTTGGCGCGCACACCGGTGGCGAAGATCATGACGTCGCAGGGGTACTCCTGTCCCGCCGCGCACACTGCGCTGACCTCCCCGTCGCCCTTGACCGCCTGGATCGGGGCCTTCATGATGAACCTGACGCCCATATCCTCGAGGTGCTTCTGCATGATGTCCGCCATGTCCTTGTCCGCTATGCGGGGGATGACCTGGTCCATCATCTCGATGACGGTGACGTCCTTGCCCATGTTCCTGAACGATACGGCGAGCTCGAGTCCGATGACTCCCGCACCGCCGATGACGATGTGCTTGGCGTCCTTGGAAGCTTCCTGGATGTCCTTTCCGCCCCTGATGGTCCTGACCACGAAGACGTTCTTCAGGTCCGTCCCCTCGATCGGGGGGATAAACACCTTCCCGCCTGTGGCGATGATCAATGAGTCGTATGTGTATGCTTTTCCGTCAGCCGTGACGGTCTTGGAAGCATCATCCACGGATTCGACAGTCGTCTTGGTGTAGACCTTGATGCCGCGCTCCTTCTCGTAGTACTCAGGAGTGTGCATGACGATGTCGGTCCATTTGCTCTTCCCCTCGATACCCCATGGGATGGCGCAGGGGGAATATGCGATGTCCTCGTCCTGTGTGAACACTGTGACCTCGCAAGTCGGGTCTGCCGACTTAGCGGTGGAGGCTGCGGTCATTCCCGCGGCCCCGGAACCGATAACGATTACTTTCTTAGCCATGTGGCTTTCTCCAGCCACTACATAGGATTCCCCTTAAAAGTATTATCCAGGGGACGAAGTTGCACAAAGATGTTCAATTCGGATGTCTGGCACATCCGTCAGCACGTGCCATTGAGGGCAGGATGTCCTTTCGTGGTGTCAAGCAGGGGTGGATGTGTCGCATCAAGTCTTCCATGTAAAGGTTATATTCGGAGGTCACATATCGAAAACTAGGTACCCAGATGAAAGACAAAAGATTCCCTTCGGAATTGGAGGCCCTTTGGAAAGAGGACGATATGGCCGACGGTGCCAAGTGCAAGGCCATGGTCATGATCATGCGCACCAACGGCTGCTGCTGGGTCAAGCACGGCGGCTGCACGATGTGCGGGTACAGGGAAGCATCCCTGATGAACGTGACCCCTGACGACCTGCAGAAGCAGCTCGACCAGGCGCTCTCGAGGTACAAGGACGAACCCTTCGTCAAGATGTACACCTCAGGCAGCTTCCTCGATGACAACGAGGTCCCGCCCGCCGTGAGGGAGGTCTACTTCGATGCCTTCAAGGGATGCAAGCGTCTCCTCTTCGAGAGCCGTCCCGAGTTCATCACGTCGGACGTAGTTGGCAGCCTGCCGAAGAACGTCACAGTCGCTTTGGGTCTCGAGAGCTCCGACCCGGAGGTCCTGAGGACGTCGGTGCACAAGGGATTCACCCCTGAGGACATCCGCAGGGCAGGGGAGCTCCTGAAGGATAACGGTCTGGGAGTGAGGACATACCTTCTGTTGAAGCCTCCGTTCATGACGGAGGATATGGCGATAGAGGATGCGGTGAGGTCGGCGAGGTTCGCTGATCCGTTCTCCGATGAGATTTCGATCAACCCCCTCAACGTCCAAAGGGCGACCTATGTGGAGCGCCTGTGGAAGAGAGGGGAGTTCAGATCCCCATGGATCTGGTCCCTCATCGAGGTGTTCAGGCAGCTGTCGGGCACGGTGGATGCCCGCCTGATGTCCTCGCCTTCGGGAGGAGGGGCCATGAGAGGGGTGCACAACTGCGGCCAATGCGACCAGCGCGCGCTGGAGGCGATCGAGAGGTTCTGCTACTCGCAGAACATCGACGACCTCGACGTCAAGTGCGATTGCATCCCCAAGTGGGAGGCCTATAGGAAGTCCGAGGCCATGCTCGGATCGCCGTCTGATCTCGAGAGGGATTTCGAAAACGAATTGGTTCTGAGGATGTGATTATGGATGGATTACGACATTAAGAAAGGCTGGTTCAAGAACATCGAAGGAGATGCTCTGGCACAGTTGATGGAAAGCATATTCGGCAACGTCAGGAAGGACGGCGACAAGCTGGTCTCCTCCTACGGTGTCATGGAGACGATCGAGGTCACCGTGCTCGGCAAGGACAAGATGGACATCACGACCACCAACATCCCCGACGCGAACAAGGCCTCCGACGACACAATCCTCGACAGCAAGAAGAAGCTCAACGAGTTCGCGGAGAAGGCCACCGGATTCAACGCCAAGGCCCGTATGAAGAGGGCCCAGAAGAAGGCCAAGGAAGGCGACCTCTGAAACCCCAATCGCCCTCCCGTCCTTATTATAGAACGCGCGAGGGCTATCTTTAAATACAACCTATCTATACGATTTTTTGGATTGGACATAATAGTGTCTGACCAGACGCACCGGGCAATGCTGTTGCAACCCACGTCTGCTCCGTATGCAAATGCTTCTGGGAGCGAATATGGCGTCACGGTCGGAACATTAAGACGTTCGTCTGATAAAGCGCGAGGTTAGCGAAGAGACCCTCGCAGGTATGTGTAAAATATGCCACAAAGAAGACGTCCACAGAAAGGATCTAGGGCATTCGGCCCTAGGAAGAGAGCTCAGTCTCAGACACCGAGGCTCGACTCTTGGCCCGAGATCAGCGGAGCCCCCAAAATCCAGGGATTCGCAGGATACAAGGCAGGAATGACACACGCTTTCATCGTTGACAAGCGTGCAAAGAGCACCACCTCCGGAATGGAGCTCCAGGTGCCCGTAACCGTCGTCGAGGTTCCCCCGATGAAGGTCGCGGCAGTCAGATTCTACGAGAGCAGCATCGTTGGACTGAAGACAGCAGGAGAGGTCTGGGCAAAGGACCTCGACCCGCTCCTCGACAGGCGCCTCAACGTACCCAAGAACCATGATGAAGCATCTTTCGCCAGGTATGACGGACTGGACATCGAGGATGTCCGTGTGCTCGCCTACACCCAGCCCAAGGTCGTCTCGGGAGTCCCCAAGAAGGTCCCCGATCTCATGGAACTCAGGATCGGAGGCGGAACCATCGACGAGAGGGTGAATTTCGCCAAGCAGATACTCGGTACCGAGGTCAACTTCACCGACTTCTCCCCCGAGGGTTCGTACGTCGATGTCATCGCCGTCACCAAGGGAAAGGGATTCCAGGGAGTCACCAAGAGGTGGGGTGTCAAGCTCCTGTCTCACAGGAACAGCAAGCACCGCCGCGGAATCGGTAACCTCGGTCCTAAGAGACCCGGATACGTCAGATCGACCGTTCCCGGATCCGGACAGATGGGATACCACCAGAGGACCGAGTTCAACAAGAAAGTCGTCAAGGTCGGAACCGAGGGAGCAGAGGTCACCCCCAAGGGAGGATTCCTCAACTACGGGGAGGTCAGGAACAACTACGTCCTCGTCTACGGATCGGTCCCCGGACCCACTAAGAGGCTCATCAGGTTCAGAGATGCTACAAGGCTTCCCAAGAAGGCAGACACTGAGGCAGTCGACGTGACATACGTCTCTGTCGATTCTAAGCAGGGGGCATGAGTAAATGGCAACCACGAATGTTTATGCAGTAAACGGTGGAGTCGCTGGAACCGTCGAGGTCCCCGCAGCGTTCGAGACCCCCTACAGGCCCGATATCATCAAGAAGGCGGTCCTTGCGGCAGCAGCCAACGGCAGGCAGCCCTACGGACCCGGTGCAAGGTCTGGAATGAGGCACGCGGTCAGTTTCCGCGGAAAGGGAACCGGATCCGCTCGTAACCAGAGAATCCACGGACTCGGAAAGGCCGGAGAGTCACCCAACAACGTCTCGGGAAGGAGGGCACACCCGCCAGTACCTGAGAGGATCTGGGCACAGAAGGTCAACAAGAAAGAAGCGAAGATCGCACGCGCATCCGCACTGGCAGCAACAGGCTGCGCAGACTGCGTCAAGGCACGCGGACACCAGTTCGACGACTCCGTATCGTTCCCCATCGTCGTCGAGGACTCGTTCAACGACATCAAGGAGACATCCAAGGTCATCGAGCTCTTCGAGAAGATCGGAATCGGATACGATCTCGACCGTGCCAAGGATGGACGCAAGATCCGTGCAGGAAGGGGAACCATGAGGAACAGAAAGTACCGCACCCCCGTCTCCGTGCTCATCGTCGTCGCCGATGACGAGAGGAACGCACCCATCTTCAAGAGCGCAGCGAACATCCCCGGAGTCACCGTTGAGGAGGTCAAGACCATCAACACGGCCATCCTCGCACCCGGAGGAGATGCAGGCAGGCTCACTGTCTACACCAAGGCAGCCATCGACGCTATCGGAGGTTGGACACAATGAAGCAGAGTGACGTTCTCATCAGACCGTTCGTGACAGAGAAGTCCACGAACCACATGACCGGAACCCCCACACAGGATTTCAAAGACGGAAACAAGATCGAGTTCATCGTCCACAGGAACGCTGACAAGCAGACCATCAAGACCGTCTTCGAGGAGCGCTTCGAAGTCAAGGTAGAGAAGGTCTGGACTAAGATCCAGAAGGACGGAAAGCACGCCATCATCAAGCTCGCGGACGGATACTCCGCAGAGGATGTCGGTATGAGAGTCGGAGTCTTCTGAGGTGAGTGATTATGGGAAAAAGATTGATACCAATGAGAAGGGGTCGCGGA
Organism: Methanomassiliicoccaceae archaeon; assembly: GCA_016284295.1. Taxonomy (GTDB): domain Archaea; phylum Thermoplasmatota; class Thermoplasmata; order Methanomassiliicoccales; family Methanomethylophilaceae; genus Methanoprimaticola. Next base: position 40,405 of record JAEEOP010000019.1, read on the forward strand.
ACCTCTTTGTACCGCTCACCCAGCCACAGGCACGTCGACGATGTCAGGCTCCCCGCGTTCAACGAGGGAACAGCAGTCATCAGAGACCTGATCCAGGCACCCGGAAGGACATGCCCTCTCGCAGTCCTTGATGTGAACGGAAAGACAGACTACCAGCTGGCAGTTGAGGGAACCAAGGTCGGACAGACCATCGCCATCGGCGGAACCACTGTCGCAGCAGGTAACATAATGATGCTCTCGAACATTCCTGAAGGAACCCCCGTGCACAACGTCGAGGCAAGGCCCGGCGACGGTGGAAAGTTCGTGAAGACCGCCGGATCCTCCGGAACAGTCGTTTCCAGGGGAGAGAAGGTCATGGTCCTCATGCCCTCAGGAACGATCAAAGAGTTCAGCCCCAACTGCCGCGCCGTTATCGGTGTCGTAGCCGGAGGCGGAAGGGGAGACAA
>JAEEOP010000020.1 GCA_016284295.1 Methanomassiliicoccaceae archaeon
CACCGTGATCTACGAGACCGGAACCTTCACCATCACTCCCAAGTCCGTTCAGGTCCTTGCTCTCAACAAGACCAAGACTTACGGAGACGCCGACCCCGAACTCGGAGTCAGGTTCGTAGGACTGAAGGAAGGCGAGACCGTTGAGTACGAGCTGTTCCGTCAGACCGGCGAGGATGTAGGCACCTACACCATCACCGTTACCGGTGCGACCGATCAGGGCAACTACACTGTGATCTACGAGAACGCCGTGTTCACCATCACTCCCAAGTCTGTTCAGGTCCTTGCTCTCAACAAGACCAAGACCTACGGAGAAGCAGATCCCGAACTCGGAGTCAGGTTCGTAGGATTGAAAGATGGGGACACTCTCGAGTACACCCTGTCCCGTGTCCCCGGCGAAGATGTAGGCACCTACACCATCACCGTTACCGGTGCGACCGATCAGGGCAACTACACTGTGATCTACGAGAACGCCGTGTTCACCATCACTCCTAAGACCGTCACCGTAAGCGCTGACAACAAGACAAAGATGTACAGATCAGCTGACCCCGAGCTCACCGCCAAGGTGGAGGGAACCGTGGGCGGCGAGACCATCGAGTACACCGTCACCCGTCAGGCCGGTGAGGCTCCTGGCAGTTACACCATCACTCCTTCCGGAGAGACCTCGCAGGGCAACTACACTGTGATCTACAAGGCAGGAGTCCTTGTGATCACGCAGAAGGGAGTGTCCGTTATCGCCGACAACAAGGCCAAGACCTACGGAGATGCGGATCCCGAACTCACCGTCACGGTCGTCGGTCTGCACGAGGGCGAGTCTGTTGTGTACGAGGTGTCCCGTGTCCCCGGCGAGAACGCCGGCGAATACCAGATCATCGTGACCGGTGATCCTTCACAGGGCGGATACGATATCGAGTTCGTGAACGGAACGTTCACGATCAACCCCAAGTCCGTGCAGATCCTTGCTCTCAACCAGACCAAGACCTATGGAGATGCGGATCCCGAACTCGGAGTCAGGTTCGTCGGACTGAACGACGGAGACACCCTCGAATACACCGTCACCCGCGAGGCTGGAGAGGACGTGGGAACCTACGTCATCACTCCTGCAGGAGAGGCGATCCAGGGCAACTACTCAGTCATCTACGAGCCCGGAACCTTCACCATCACTCCCAAGTCCGTTCAGGTGCTTGCTCTCAACAAGACCAAGACCTATGGCGACGCCGACCCTGAGCTTGGAGTCAGATTCGTCGGACTGAAGGACGGAGAGACGCTCGAGTACACCATCTCACGCGAGACCGGAGAGGATGTCGGTTCCTATGCCATCACCGTCACCGGCGCTGCGGAGCAGGGCAACTACTCCGTGATCTATGAGAACGGAACCATGACCATCACTCCCAAGTCCGTGCAGGTCATCGCCGAGAACAAGACTATGACCTACGGCGATGTGGAACCGGAACTCACAGTGAGGTTCGTAGGATTGAACGACGAGGACACTCTCGAGTACACCCTGTCCCGTGTCGCTGGCATCGATGTCGGCGAGTACCTGATCACCGTCACTGGTGAGACCGATCAGGGCAACTACTCTGTATCGTATCAGAACGGAATCTTCACCATCAGCCACAGGCCCGTCACCGTCATAGCGGAGAACAAGGTCAAGTCCTACGGAGATGCCGACCCCGAACTCACCGCCAGGATCGTGAACGTGCTCGGCGACGACAAGCTGACCTACACCCTGTCCCGTTCTCCGGGAGAGGACGTGGGAACCTACGTCATCACTCCTGCAGGAGAGGCGATCCAGGGCAACTACTCAGTCATCTACGAGAACGGTACGCTGACCATCTCCACCACCGCCGTCACCGTGAGCGCCGACAACAAGAACGTGGTCTACGGAGACGCCGACCCTGAACTCACCGCGACCGTGTCCGGTCTGCACGAGGGAGTCGAAATCGAGTACGAGATCGCCCGCGCACCCGGAAAGGATGTAGGCTCCTATGTGATCACCGTCACCGGTGCCTCCGTACAGGGAGGCTACACCGTTGTGTTCATCAACGGTGTCTTCAACATCACCCCGAAGGAGGCCACCGTGATAGCGGACAACGCATCCAAGGTGTACGGAGACGCAGACCCCGAGTTCACCGCTAAGGTCGACGGACTGATCGGAAGCGACAGCCTGTCCTACACGCTGAACCGTGCCGCCGGCGAGAACATCGGAGAGTACGACATCGTCCCCGCAGGAGAGGAGCTTCAGGGCAACTACATCGTGACCTACAAGAAGGGAACCATGGAGATCACTCCCAAGGCAGTTACCGTCACCGCGGACGACAAGTCCAAGGTGTACGGAGACGCCGACCCCGAGTTCACCGCTAAGGTCGAAGGCCTTGTCGGAGAGGACTCGCTGGACTTCGAAGTCATATGCGAAGCCGAGAAGAAGGTCGGAACCTACACTATCCTTGTCGTCGGAGCATCCGCTCAGGGTAACTACACCGTTACCTACAAGAGCGGAACCCTCACCATCGCTCCCAAGGCAGTTACCGTCACCGCGGACGACAAGTCCAAGGTGTACGGAGACGCAGACCCCGAGTTCACCGCTAAGGTCGACGGACTGATCGGAAGCGACAGCCTATCCTACACTCTGAGCCGTGCGGCCGGAGAGAACGTCGGAGAGTATGTGATCATTGCATCCGGAGCATCCGCTCAGGGCAACTACACCGTCACCTACAAGAACGGAACCATGACCGTCACTCTGAAGGCAGTGACCGTCATCGCCGACGACAAGTCCAAGATGTTCGGAGACGAGGATCCCGAGTTCACCGCTAAGGTCGATGGACTGATCGGAAGCGACGTCCTTTCCTACACGCTCAGCCGTGCGGCCGGAGAGAACATCGGAGAGTACACCATCACCGTGACCGGTGAAGCGGTCCAGGGCAACTACACCGTCACCTACACTAACGGAACCATGGAGATCACCCTCAGGGAGGTCACCGTGACCGCCGACGATGCGTCGAAGGTCTATAGAAACGCCGACCCCGAGTTCACCGCCAAGGTGGAGGGCACCCTCGACGGGGACAATGTAGAATTCACCCTGTCCCGCGCAGCCGGAGAGAATGTCGGCAGATACGACATCATCCCCGCAGGAGAGACGGTGCAGGGCAACTACTCTGTCATCTTCAAGAACGGAACCATGACCGTCACCCCGAAGGCGGCGGTCGTCACCGCGGACGACAAGTCCAAGGTGTACGGAGGAACGGATCCCGCATTCACTGCCACCGTCACCGGTCTGATCGGAAGCGACACTCTGAACTACAGCATGTCGCGCACGTCCGGATCCGATGTCGGATCCTATACCATCACCCCGAGGGGAGCAACCCTCCAGGGCAACTACTCTGTGACCTACCTGAGCGGAACCCTCACCATCACCCCCAAGTCTGTGACTGTGACCGCGGACAGCAAGGCCAAAGTCTACGGCGAAGCGGATCCCGAGTTCACTGCCACCGTCACCGGTGTGCTGAAAGGAGACTCCGTCTCCTACAACCTCTCGCGTGTCGTGGGAGAGGATGTCGGAAAGTACCGCATCGATGTGTCCGGAAGCGCCAAGCAGGGCAACTACCGCGTCTCCTTCGTGAGCGGAGAGCTCGCGATAGGAGCTGCCAAGGTCACCGTCACCGCTGACGACATAGTGAAGAAGAGAGGAGAGGCCGACCCCGAGCTGACCGTGACCATCACCGGTCTCAAGCAGGGCGACACCGTGCAGTACACCGTATCCCGTGAGTCTGGAGAGAGCGTGGGAACCTACGTCATAACCGTGACCGGAGAGACCATGCAGGGCAACTACGCGGTCTCCTTCAGGAACGGTACCTTCACCATCGAGGAGGGACTGTACACCGTCACCGTCAACGTGGTGGGCAAGGGAACTGCATCTGCATCCGTCACCGAGTGCGCCGCAGGCACCGTTGTCACCCTCACCCAGAAGGCAGAGGACAAGTGGCAGTTCAAGGGATGGAGCTCCGACCAGGTGACCGTCCAGAACGATTCCTTCGTGATGCCTGTCGGCGATGTCACCATCGGGGCGCTCTTCGAGGAGGTCCCGGCTCAGGACTACAACTGGCTGTGGATCCTGCTCCTGCTCATCCTCTTGATCATCATCATAGTTATCATCGCGAAGAGGATGAACGACAAGAAGAACGAATGAACCAATAACACAGGGTCGGACCCGCCACTCCGGCGGCGGTCCGTCCCTACAAAACCCTAAAGCAGGAGGTCCGTGCCTCCTAGTTTTCCACTTTTGCATCCTTTCTACCCGCCTCCGTTAATGAACGGTTCCAAAGTAACGGTATATGGATGACATCCGCTGTCTATGAATCAGGTTCCGCAGCTCGATAGGATCATCAAGCGCATACAGTCCGCCATGGTTGCATTGGAGGATGTCTCCCCGGAGACCGCCCGCAAGGCGCTCAGGAATCTGTTGGATGAGATCATATCGGAGTTCGAAGGCCAGCCCGGAATGCAGACCATTGTTCTCAGCATCGCATCGGGCGATATCAGGCACCTGGAAAGGGATGATTCCGATGAGCTCTTCGATGAATGGAACGCTTGGGTGGAAGAGAGGCATCTGCAGTCCAATCAGGTAAGCGAAGAGGATGTGAGGTCCGCTTCCAAGCGCATACTGGGAAGAGAGGACGCCTTCGTATACATCAGGTGATAGGATGAGCGCGGAATCCAACAAGCTGGAGAAAGATTTCTGGAAGGCATACAAGGCCGGAGATCTCGACAGATGCAACGAGATGTACACCGGTCTTCCTGCCGCAGACGATTTCGATACAGCGGCAGTCGCTGACACCATGTCCCTGGCCCTCAATTCTGAGGATGTATGTGAGAGGTTCGATTGTCTGTTCGGCTTCCTGGCGGACGTCGAGACGGAAAGCATCGATTTCGATGACAGGGAGGTACGTTCGTTGAAGGCGATAGACGATAATTACCCCAAGACGGTCCTGTCCCTGGATATGGTGGTAAGGGAGCTCCCCGACGGGCTGATGCACATGAATGTGGTAGAATGGTTGCTCGGATGAACCGATCGGAGGGATCATTCGATACCGTGATGAAGGCCTTGGCAGTATCTTCGAGTATCGCCTCCTATGGCGGTCAGATCAAGAACTATGCTGAAGCGACAGGCAGATTCCAGAGGCTTGTGATCTACCATTTTAGAAAAAAATGAAGTTCAACTTCGGATTTTTCTTATACTTGTAATCCATGCATCTATCATGATCCCTCGCACGATACTGCCCCATATAGAGCATGATCTCCTCCTCAAACCTGTAATACTGATAACCGGCGCACGCCAGACTGGTAAGACGACATTGTGCGAGCTGATCTCCAAGGAGTATGGATTCGGTTACGTGTCCCTGGCAGACCGCAGCGAAAGGAGGATGGCCAGGGACGATCCGGATCTGTTCCTGAAGGTGCATCCGGCACCTCTCATAATCGACGAGGTGCAATACGCGAAAGGACTGTTCGAGGCCATCGAATCGGTGGTGGACAAGGCGAGATTCGAAACCGGTCACAACGAAGGCATGTACATACTCACAGGCAGTCAGATGTACAAGCTCATGGAGGGCGTCTCGGAATCGATGGCGGGAAGGGTGTCCGTGTTCAACATGTCCCCTTTGAGCATGAGCGAGCTCGCAGGGAGGGAGGAGATCCCGTTCGAGGTGGATTTCGAGAGGAACATAGAGAGAGCATCGACGTTGAAGATTGGCGTCACGGAGATGTTCGAAAGGATCATCCGCGGATCGTATCCGGAGCTGTATCAGAAGCCGGGACTCAAGACGTCAAAGTTCTACTCCGATTATGTCGACACATATCTGGCCAGGGATGTCAGCGAGATCATCAATCTGAAGGACAAGGACAGATTCCTCATGTTCATGGGTGTGGTGGCATCCCTGACCGGGCAGGAGCTGGTGTACGAGACCATATGCAAGGCGGTCGGGATATCCAAGCAGACGGCGGAATCGTGGCTGGGGGTCCTGCGCCTGGGAGGTATCATTCATCTGCTGCCGGCCTATAACGACAGGTCTATGCTGAAGGGCGCGGTCAAGCGCCCCAAACTGTACTTCTGCGACACAGGTCTGGCGTGCTTCCTTGCAAGGGTTTACGATGCGGAGACCCTGCGGGCGGGATATCTCGGCGGGCCGATGGTCGAGACTTACATCGTCAACGAGATCATGAAATCGTATTCCAACAACACGGAGGATGCCGGATTCCACTATTTCAGGGACAAGAACGGCAACGAGATCGATCTGGTGATGGTCAGGAACGGCAAGCTCACCCTGATAGAATGCAAGGCCGGGATAAGCTACGATTCGGGCGACGTCAAGGCCTTCGGGAGGCTTGAGCGTTCCAATTACGAGGTCGGGCCCTCCTGCCTGATATGTCTGACGGAGAAGGCCTATCCTCTCAAAGAAGGGGTCTACGCACTGCCGATAACATCGATATGAGGGTCGCATCGGGGCGGATCGATGTCGGGGGCCGTTTCGGATCCCATCGACATATTACTGATGATCAGGGCCAGAGGGATAGCCGTCCCCCTCGGGTCGTTGACCTCATTCAGCCGCTATCGATTTATCGATAATAATATAAAAAATTTTAACTTAAAAAATTTTATATTAAAGAATGTTGAAATACTGACAGGAGCATCCGATATCATGGAATTCATAGGCAGGGAGGAGGAATTGGCCGTTTTGGAGGAGCAATACGTCACCCCTCATCCGTTCGTCATCCTCAAAGGAAGGCGCAGAGTTGGTAAGAGCAGGCTGCTCGAGGAGTTTCTGAAAGGCAAGGAGCACCTGTATTTCGAGGTGGATCGGGAGACATCATCATCCATACTCTCCTCTCTTTCCCGCGAGGTCTCAGGTCCGTCCGGCATCCAGCTGGGATTCACCAGCTGGACCGACGCACTCAGATACTATGCATCGCAGGCAGAAGGGAAGGTCGTCATAGCGATAGACGAATTCCCATATGCGGTATCTGCGGACAAAGGCATCCTCAAGGAATTCCAGGTCCTTTGGGACAGGTATCTGTCGCGCATGGACGTGATGCTCATCCTCTGCGGATCGTCCCTCACATCCATGAACGGGCTCACAGGGGATTCCAAGAGTCCTCTGTACGGGAGGAACACATGCGACTTGACGCTTCTCCCCCTGACATTCCGCCAGACCCTTGCGGATGAGGATTACAGGACGGCCGTGGAAAGATTCGCCGTCACAGGAGGGGTGCCGCATTACATGATGCTGATGGAGGGCAGGGGGCCGATCGAGGGGGCCATCCACCTGACCATGAGGCCCGGTTCACCGCTCCTGAACGAAGGGGAGTATCTTCTGGGTTCGGAATTCAGCAATCTCTCAGCCTACAACACGTATCTGAAGGCACTGGCCAACGGTAACAGGACCATGGAGAAGATCACCGGTGCAGTCCAGGCGCCGTCCAACGAGGTCCTTCCGTACATAAAGAGGCTGATGGACACCGGGATGGTGACGAGGATCGTGCCTGTGACCGATGACAATCCAGAGAAGAGCAGGAACGGCCAGTATCTGATCTCGGATCATTTCCTCGCGATGTGGTTCCGTTTCGTCTATCCGTACAGGGGGCCCATATCGAGGAGAGAGAATGAGGCGGCCATCCAGGATCTGAAGGAGCATTTCGTGGACGCGCACGCTGCATTCGTCTTCGAGGATGTATGCAGGGAGGAGCTGCGCAGATACCTGCTCTCGAAGGGCGTGGCAGCGGAATACGGCAAGCACTGGGGCAACGATGAGATCGACCTTGTAGCCCTGGACAGGAAGAACAGAAAGGCCTACGTGGCCGAATGCAAGTTCACATCCAGACCGATCGGGATGACGGTACTGAACTCTCTCAGGAACAAGGCATCGAAGGTGAAGAAGCTGAACGGCTACGACATCATCTACTGCCTGTTCTCCGTATCGGGATACAACGAGGGCATGACGGACGAGTGCGGGGCCGATGCATTGCTCTTCGATAAGGGGGAACCCATCAACCGAGGTCCGGGGCATGGTTCCGTCGCTTATTGACGGGGCCGCTCCGCACTCTACTCAGACAGAGCAGGATGATACGGTATCGTTCCGATATCATGGTGCATCTCTGTACATGCTTTCCGGAATGAGCAGTTCTATTCCGTTGGATTCCGCGTACTCCTTCAGCTCATCGGTGAATCCCATGCGGGGGAATATGCAGAACCTCTTGTTATAGCAGTTCTTCATGTATCTGGAATTGGATTCCAGCTCGGTCATCTCCCTCATGCTGGATTCCTTGTTGCGGAATTTGCATTCGCACACGAGGTGGTATTCGTTCTGTCCGTCGTCGCATAGCGCGACCAGGTCTATGTCCGTGGATCCTTCCTTCGTTCTTCCGCACTGTAGCCCAGATATCTCCTGATATGCGGATGCACTTCCTGCAGGTCCTGCATGCAGCTGTTAAGATTTCACTTCAGCTCATAATCCGTCAGCGTATAGGTCATATGCCAATCCCTCAGGACGTACGATCCGGTTTTGAAGTCATCGCAGGTAACCTCGGCCTTGAGACGGATGAAGGTGCTCTCATCCCTGTAATCCGTTGAGTCGATCTTGTTGCCGTTATCATCCGTTACGACCGATCTGATGATCAGGACATTCTTGGTCCCCCATTTGGTCTCCAACGTCGATGATTCGCAGTCGTCGATCCTGACCGTCCTGTCCTGGGTATACGTTCTTTCCCCGGACTGTGTGGTCGTACGGATCTCCCCCGTTATCGGATCGATATGGGTGATCTTCATTGTCACGGCCCTTGTATAAGTGAAATCGGTCGCTGTAGTGGATACGATCACATCTTTCTGGGTGCCGCCATCGAAGATATACGAGACGTCGTATCCCGCATCGCTCCCGGTGTACCCGCCACTCGTACGGTATTCCATCGTGGTGCCGGGACCCCAATCGAAAACGAATACATCCTTTCCTCTCTCTTCATCGAGGTGCATGGCATATCCGATACCTATCAAGATGACAATGACCGCAACGGAGACCGTTATCGCCCTGGTATGCCCCATGACCAGAGGTATGTGATCACGTAATAATAACCGCTGTCCTTGATGGTTCCGGATATCGCCGTGTCATCTCTTTGTCAGATTTTGGAGCATCTCCTTGGCGGTCTTCTTTGGATATTTTGTAATGGTGTCCGAACCGAAGAATTCTGTTATTGAATAATCAGAGAGTTTCTCTTCCAACACCATCTTCTGTCCCTCGGCATCCAGTGTCAGACCGCTGTGATGATAGTACAGATCACATCTCATCTCATGTTTCCAGAATTTCTTCGAGAAGTTTTCAAATTCAATGACGAATTCATCATCAACGTGGAAGAAAACTTCTACCTTCTCTGAGGTTCCGTATGAGTAGTAGCCGGCAGCATATCCTTTTTCGACCTTATGGAGTTTGCTGAGTCCGAATGAGAAACCTTCGATGTATACCTTAAGGTCTTCGTTGTTCTTTTGGGTCAACGGTGTACCTTCAGGTCCGACGTAGAGTTTAACCTGATTGAAACTATCGAATACGATACGTGCCATGTCCGCGTGACTCCTGAGGGGGACCATTTTGATAACAGCATTGGGATGTCTTTGATTGTATTCGTCGATGTACAGGGTGCTTCTGGTGCTGATAATCGCGGTCGTGATCGCGATACCCATACTGGCGAGGAGAAAAGTCTGAACGGCCGGCGAAATATCTGCCGTGGACGATCGCAGATTGCTGAACGATCATTTCCAAAAACATGGGAATGGAATCCCGGGAGGGGTCTCCCGGGATTCGGGGTTTAGTCTGTATTCAGCGGGATCTCTTCCACATCGCAATACCGATGATCGCAACAAGCACAACGATCACTATGACAACGATGGCCCAGAGAGGGAATCCTTCGCTGGGTTTGCTGTCATCCATGATCATGTGGTGGGCATCCACGCCGACGAAGGTATGGCCCTTGAGGTTCTTGACCGTCTGTTGCAGACCCTTTCCGTCCTTGTCGAAGAAATCATGGTCGATGAATGGGTGTGCTCCGACCGTCTTCAGCCCATTGCCGATGGAGATCTTCACCAAGGGGGACATCGAGAACCCGGGGTGGGTGGTCGTTGCATCACTGATGTTGGTGACGGAATCAGGGAAGGTCAGCGACTGCAGGTACTTCAGGTTGGAGAACGAATTGATGTCGACAGACGTGACGGTGGAGGGGATGGTGAAACTGGTCATATTGCATCCGCCTGGGAACTGCATCAGGTTCTCCATCTTCTTGTCGTAAAGGATACCGTCCACGGTCACGTAGTTCGGGTTCGAGGAGTCGATGGCTATGTACTGCAGTTCGCTGCATGCCGCGAATGCCCTCATACCGATGAACGTGACACTTGCGGGTATGTCCATGGTCTTCAGCTTGATGTTGTCAAGGAATGCCCCGTTGCCGATGGACTGAAGGACGGTGGTCCCAGAGAAGTCCACGGACTCTATGCCCTCACAGGAGGCGAATGCGTACTCTCCGATGCTGGTCACGGTTGCGGGTATCTTAATCGTCTTCAGTGCCGTACATTTCTCGAAAGCGTTGTCTGTGATCACCGTGATCGTATCAGGGATCGTGACAGCACCGATCTTGTATCCGGTGGCGAAAGCGGCCTGAGCGAGGGTAGTAACGGAGTCAGGTATCTCGTACACAGAACATGCCCTTGCCGGGGGATACAGAAGGACCGTGGTCATGTCGGTATCGTAGACCACCCCGTCGACATCGATGTAATTCGGATTGGCATCGTCGACATCGATTGCCGGGAGATCGAAGCACTCCACGAATATGCCTGTTCCCAAAGATGTCACGGTGGCAGGTACGTAGAAGCTCGTGAGCGCGGTAGCAACGAAAGCGGAGTGACCGATACTGACGAGCGAGGTTGCATCGCTGGTGTCGACGCTTTCCAGTGCGAAGCACATATCGAACGCATAATCTCCGATTGTCTTCACTTTGGAAGAGATGTCGATGCTCGTGAGCTTTTCGCAATCGTAGATGGCCATTCTGCCGATCGTGTCGACATTCTTGAGGTCCAGTTCGGTCACGTCATTGTGCGCGAGGGAAGCATTTCCGAGTTCCACTATGGTGCTGGACAGTGTGATGGTCTTCGCACCGAATCCCTCGAAGGCGCACGCACCTACGTACGTCACCCCTTCGCCGAAGACGATGTTGTCGATGTTACTCCACAGGTAGGCGTAATCGGACTTGTTGGGATCGTCGAGATCCACCATCCTTCCGGTACCGGAACCCGTGTACGTCACGGATATCGTGTGGGTATCGCCGTCGAAGTTCCAGACCACCCCGTCACCGCATGTCCCGCTTGTGGGGGCGGCATCGGTCTGGTCTAAAGGCAGCGAGAACGCGACTGCAGCGAATGCGAATGCTATCGCGAGCGCTGGCAAAATCTTTCTCAGATTGTTTGTATCTTTAGAATAAGAGTCAGACATAAAATCCTCCTTGAATGCCCTTGCATTCTGTTTAATTTCAATTTTTCTAGATAATAAATATTTTTTGACTGATTGGTCAAAATGGTCATTTTTCGACTCTTGAGGAAAGAGGGTAGAATCGGTTTCGAGACTGATTGGTTGTTATCGATCGGTTAAGTAACGAAAGGCAGCAATGAACAATGATTGGTTCGTTCTCATCAGTCAAGGCTATCGACTTGGTGCCTCTACCCTTTGCTTCACAAACCAGCGTCGATAGCTATAGCTGCAACGATTGCTCCATTACCGATCAGAAATAGAGTTGTAATTCGCCTTGTCTGAGAAGTATGGTGTTGTAGTAGTTCTGATCATTCCTGAATCCGCAGGCCTGCCTGCGGATGTCTTGTATGTTCTTGTTGATGCCCTCGGAGACGGAGTTGCTGATCTTGTATTGGGCTCAAGACACGATACGGTCGATCTTTTTCAAGAAGGCTCTGGCCTTCTTCTTGAATTCGGAGCATCCGAATTCTGCGACCCAATCTATCCAGATTCTGAGTGCTCTTTCTATCGCATCCCTGTTCGGAATCTTGATGATCTCGCAGAAGGCCTCTTTCATGTCATATACAATGGCCAGTTCGGGGCTGCAGATCAATATCGGAAACTGGGAGAAGATGGAAGCCTACGGACTTGTATCTCTGGCGATCTGTGGCGGTCTCAGGCCCAAGGGGTTGAGGATGCTTTCCATGAGCAACATCAAACCCTCGAGGATGGAAATATTGAGGTCTATGCAGAGCACGTTAAAGGTGAGAAATCCTATGGCGTCGCACGCTGGATTCCAGTACGGCCCGATGGAGTCCCCGTCTTCAAGAGATACCTTGAAGCAAGGGAGATAAGTCTGAGAAACGCCGGAAAGAATGAGGATGCAGTATTTCCTCCGATTAAGCATGATGGCGGATACATCTCATACGGCAGGATACAGACTCTCAAATCTATGGTCGAGGAGGATCTGGATATCAAATTCGATCTCAGGAAGTGCAGGCGCACTTTTGGTAAGAGAGCATTGAAAGATGGTCAGCCGATCCATGATGTTTTTCTTGTCATGGGCCATGCGTCCGTCGCCACTACTCAGCGTGAGTACGCCGACAAGGATCTCCATGATGCATCGCAGGATATGAGAGACTATTGGGATTCCCAAGAGGTCTGAATTCAATGTATGTATTTGTACAATCGATTATGGATTCGAGTCCACTTACACTCGAAACGAGGCACGGAGGTATCAAAAGAGCGTGATAATCCGAAACCAATAGAATTTTTCTCGAGGTGTCTGGGTAGACAAGTGGCGGGCCTGAAGGGATACGAAACCTGACTGCCCAGATCATACACTCATATTTCTATTGAAGCCTTTTCCGGCTTGGATAGAACGTTTCGAGTCCCTGGCGAAATCTTATCTCATGTTGATTCCAAATGCATCCGATACCATCAATTCGGATGGGTCTGGGGTAAGGGAACACCGTAAGGTCTCCCTGACAGATGTCCTCATGAATATCCCAGTCATCAAACGTCGTACTTCGGAGTCCGGTTGTTGGCCTTTTGACACTGAAGAATTGATCAGGCTGAAATGCATCCTTGTCCCGAACGGGGGCCCCCAGAGGGTCCCCTGGGGTTTCAAGCCGTGCCTTTCTTCTTCACATAGAATGCGACGGCGACTATGGCCAGCAGGACCACTATCGCGATAGCGATGTAGATGGGGGTGCTGTTGCCTTCCTTCTTTGCATAGAAATCGTTCATGGCTTTGCTGATGGCGTCTATGTCGTAGAGGGCCGTGTAGTCCGTGGTCGAGGAATTGATGAGCACCGTGTCAGGTTCCGCCCCTGCCTCCATGTCTTTGCCACTCTTAGTGCCCATGGTCTTAAACGATGAGTACGTGCCGAAGAATCCATCGGCAGTGCTTCAGAGCATTAGGTAGCAAATCCCTCCGCCGGATCTCTCTCCGATGGTCATTATCCCGTCCTCCTTCGAATACACCGAAAGCATATTCGCACTGGAGAACGAGGCACTGCTAGTCAGCATAGC
>JAEEOP010000003.1 GCA_016284295.1 Methanomassiliicoccaceae archaeon
TGCTCCATACCTTTTGGTCCATGCGTTCTCCCTCTCAGGTCAACCTCATTTTCGCATGTTGTCGAATTACGGACCTTATGACGATTCACATTACGTTCTTCCATCCCGATTCACCCTGGCGGTTCGGCCCGTTGAGGTCCGGGCCTCTCCGCTTCGTCCCAGGAGCTCCATACCCTCGGATTGCTCCGAGCGCATGTCCTGGTAGGGTCGAGGGGGGATGAATCCCCTGGCTACTTCGTTCTTACTTCTTTTCGCAATCCTCCTGGTTGCTTCGCGTCGCACACCTGAGTTTGACACGCCTGCACGATAGCGTCAGCTGACAAAAACGGAAATCGACAGAATTTGACAGCAGCCTATGACCCCGCTGCGTGGGGTCTCAAGCTGCTGATTTCACCTTATTTGCGCGTGTTCTCACATCGGAAAACCTCCGGAATGACCCCGAAAGCTCTGAGGATCGCCTGATTCAACGAGTTGAAGTTCGATAGAATGAACTCAGTACCCTCCATCCCCTTCCTCCTCACCGTAAGTGTCAATTTTTGCATCGCATCCGATATGAATTTCGTCGCCTTGCCATCTGCTGGCTTGGCCAGAAGACGTGTCATCGCGATCAGCGCCTGAGCGAGAAAACCTATCAAAAGTACGCCATACACGCCGTCATCGGTCCAGGCCCGAATGGGCCTGATACCGATGTCGGACTTCATCGAAGAGAACAGCTTCTCCACACAGTCCTTGTCGCGGTACATCTTCCTGATCGCATACGGGTTCAGGTCCAAATTCGATGTGAGACAGAAGAAATCCTTCGCGTCCGTCGACGGTCCTTTCAAAGATATAGTCGCGTGCCTCCTGTTCAGTCATGTGCGTGAGCTTCGTCTGCAGATAGATCCTCGCTTCAATGAGATCGTTCCCGAACTGGTACCTCTTCTTCAGCTTCTTCCCCTTATCCAGATCCGCTTGCAGGCTGACCGCTTCGCGGTACAGCTTGTCCGCTTTCTTCTTGCGAGCGGCCATGTTCAAATCGTACAGCTCCTCGCTGAAGAAATAGTAGTTGACCCTCGACGGGAACCTCTTCTTCAGACAGTATTCCCCTTTCTCCTCGTCCACGCATTCCCATGTATCTTTGGAGAACGATCAGAACAGCTTGTCGTCCGATTTGTTCAGCTTCTTCCTGGTCAGGAAGTTGTTCCTATCGTCCACAATCTGGTCCAGGATGTCCTTGCAGTTAGCTCCGGCATCGAATATCATCGTCGTATCCTTTCTCAGATCGTCTTTGACCTGCTCGTACGAATGCACCATATGCTTCGAATCATGGGTGTTCCCCGGCATCACCGTGAGACCGATGGGGATGCACAGCGGCTTCGCCGTCTGTGCTACACCGACGGTCATCTGGCATTCCTCCGGATGCCCGTCCTTGGAATGACCTCTCATCGCCAGCTCCGGCTTGTACCCGAAATACACCAGCGATGTCCAATCGAATATCACATCGGAGATCTGCGGACCGTATTCCTTCAGAACCCGTTGTCTGAAGGCCGCCACGATCCTCTCCCTGTTCTGCCCCAGCCTTTCCACCGCACGGTACAATGTCTTCACATTGAACTCATAAAGCCCGAAACGTTCCCTGATGACCGGCTCCATGATGAATTCATGTGCTTTGAATATGCTGAAGTTGTCGCCCAGTTTGTATGCGACCATCAGCTCTGCCAGTTTGGAGAGGTCTATGCCCTTGGCCTTTAGCTTCGATATCTCCCTGTCGAGACCGTATTTCCTGAAGAAAGCCTCCGACAGCAGCACGTTCCCGACGGCAACTGATTTATTGCCGTTAGGCTTGATACGCCACGTTCCTGTGGCTTTGTGTTTGCAAGACATGAAAGAGCGTACAGGAACACCTGTACTTTTCCATTGCCCAGCATGTTCAAGAATTGCACTTCACTTTGCTCGATGTGTCAAAATCAGGTGATAACTTAAACTTCCGCGGGAGCTCTTACGATCTAGTCCGAGAAGATTCCGCTCTCAGGAGGATTTGCCTCATCCACATTCGAAACGGTGGAACGCCCAGGGTTACAGGATAAACTACTCTCCGGGTGATCGATCCCGACCGCCTGCTGAAGGGTTTGGTCCAATGGGCGGCCCTCATCTACTACAACCTATTCGCCAATCTCGATACGGAGGAGCATCACGCCTGCCCCGTATCGAGTAAGGCGACTCCGCATCGAATTGATAACAGGGCCATCGCAAAGTGAGTTCATAAGCATAATTTATTGGATATATCCAATGGATTCTGGTTAATAGCTATCCAAAGAATCCGGATCCTTCATGAAGTCTATGACGTTCATTATCCTAATGCCCTTCTCGTTCGTATGAGGCGGCACATCGTCCCCCACCAGCATGATCTTCCTGAAGCCGTCGTTGACCTTCAGGAATGGCCTGATCTCCTGCTCTTTCTTCTCTGGATCGTCAATCCTGTACGCCGATTGGATGTAGTATCTCCGATCGCCTCTGTTGGCCACGAAATCGATCTCCAGCTGCCTATACTGCCTTTTACCTTCGACATATTCCCTGATGCCGATGACCCCTACATCCACGGAGTAGTTCCTGCACCTCAGCTCGTTGTAAATGGCATTCTCCATCAGATGGGTGTAATCGTTCTGTCTGAAGCCCAGCTTGGCGTTCCTTATGCCAAGGTCCACCGCGTAGTATTTGGAAGGCGTGTCTATGTATGCGTTCCCTTTGACGTCGAAGCGCTTGGATTCCTCGAATAGGAACGAATCCTCCAGGCATGATATATGATCCGACACTGTCCCTCCGTCCACATCGAAACCGCTGCTGATCAGGATGTTGTCTATGCGGTGGGGATTGGTGAGGGAGCCCACGGCCGACGACAGTATGTTGAACACAGAATCCAGGACATCCGGGCGCCTAATCCTTCTCCTATCGATGATATCCTTCAGATAGACCACGTCTATCAGCTCGGACAGGTAGTTCATCCTCTCGTCTTCGTCGATGGACAGCGTCTCGGGAAGGCCCCCGTATGTCAGATAGGAATGCCAGGCGGAATGCTCATCCATTCCGGATGCAGGGAGGTATTCGGAGAATGAGAGGGGGCGGACGTTTATTTGGATCCCGCGGCCCCTGAATTCGGTGACTATGTCCGATGAAAGGAATCTGGAATTGCTACCGGTGATGTACAGATCCACATTCTTTCTGCGCTTCAGGCTGTTGACCACATCGACGAAGCCCTCAGCCAGCTGTATCTCATCCATCATTATGTAATATGGATCGTCGTCGCTGATTCTGGAGATCACCTCCTGATAAAGCATATCGGCATCGCGGAGTTGACTGTTCTCAATGGAATCCAATGCGATGCGGACGATGTGGTCCTCAGGCACGCCCAGGCTGATGAGATGGTCATAGAACAGGTTGAACAGAAGATACGATTTTCCTGAACGTCTGAGCCCCGTTATGATCTTCACACCGCCTGCGAATCTCAGCCTATCCAAACGATCGAGGTAGCCGTCCCTTCTTATCTCCATATTATCAATCCAGATTTCTATGGATATATCCAATAAATTCTGCTTATATAGACATATCGAGTCTGATTGTGAAGGCGCCTATTGTAAAAGAGGCCGGATTTCATCAAGATATAACAATATCAGTTCCCTGGTCTGGCCAAAGAACTCGCACACAACTGCATGAGAGTCTGACCGCTTGATTTGGATATGGGATTCATCAGATGTTTTCGATGAGGCTCGTCCTACCATCTATCTTGTTATCCTTGTTCGTGCTGCTACGTCTTGTCATGGAAACATGACCTCCGAGGGAGAGATATCAGGCCTCGTAAACGTGGCACTCTCCCTGTTTTTGACACTTCTTTAGGCATCTGGCTACGCCGTTTTCCTATCATTTTCAGTAGGCTTTCACTCTGTAAAAATTATAATAAAAACTAAATATTAGAACGATGCACAAAAATATACATAGTAAGTTTTGAGCAACAAAGGGGAATCATTGTAAACTCGTCATGTCAGAAAAGAGATAGTTTCAACGGGGCTGATGGTCTGGAAATGATGAAACGGCACATCGGACATGTTTCTGATTTCAGATCCTTCCCTTGAAGACAGAGACTACGCCTCCGGCGATTGCCAGGATGCCTCCGAACATCGATAGGTACTGGCCGAAGCCATGCTCGAAACCGAAATTGTAGGGGATCTTTGTAACGGGGCCGTCAACGTAGTATGCCACCATGTCGCCGAGCACTATGTCCTTCACCAAGTATCCCAGCACGATTATCGCGATACCGAGAACGACGACCACAAGGGACAGGGTCAACCTCTTCCTGCCATCGGTTCTTGCCATCGCAACGCCGATCAAGGCGACTATGGCTCCCAGCACTGCGGTGACTATAGGCATGTATGCTTGCCAGGTGCGTGGCAGAGGCCCGTTGTGAAGGTCCAGCCCGATTGTCGAGATATTGCTCTCTGGGTCCACACCCCATGGGAGGAACAGCGCCACGAACGACAGAATGCCTCCGACGATGCAGACTACAGCTATGATCTGTCTTGTTTCCATCTTCTATGCCCCATTTGGTCTATACATCCAATACTGTCTGATAATGTATATTATTCCATGCCGTCGGACCGTGTTCAGCTCTCATTGAAGCACCGGTTGGGACCTGTATCCCATTGGAACCGATCCTCCATATTGAAATGTAAGTCATACTTTTGACTTACTTCTCAAAATATTATATACCTCACGGCTAATATTGAGAAGTAGGTACGAAAACGTATCTACATATCAATGATACCATGAGGATAGAACGTGACACTTACATCGACAAGCTGATTGAGAGGATGTGGAACGGATCGGTGAAGGTGATCACGGGACTGAGGCGTTCCGGCAAATCGTTCATAGTGTTCGAACTGTTCAAAGACTACCTTCTATCCAACGGTACGAAAGAGGAGGACATCATAGAGGTGCAGCTGGACGATATCGTTAACGCCTCGCTTCGCCACCCGATCAGACTGTATGAGCACATAAGATCCAGATGTGGGGAAGAGGGGAGGAAATACGTCCTGATAGACGAGATCCAGATGGTGCCCATGGTGAAGAACCCGTATGACGGCGAAGGCGGGGAACTCACATTCTATGACACTCTGAACGGGCTCACCAAACTGGGCCGTCTGGACATATATGTGACAGGCAGTAACTCGAGAATGCTCAGCACGGACATCCTGACGGAATTCCGCGGACGTGGGGACGAGATACGCGTCCATCCGCTGTCATTCTCCGAATACTATTCCGCAGTGGGCGGGGACCGGATGATGGCTTTCCAAACGTATCAGAGATACGGAGGCATGCCGCACATCCTTTCCATCGCATCGGATGAATCCAAGGAGAAATACCTGAGGGACCTCTTCACAGAGACATATATCAAGGACATCAGAGAAAGGCACCGTATCGATAGGATAGATGTCATGGAAGGGACCATCGATGTGCTGTGCTCCAGCATAGGCTCGTTGACCAATCCGACCAACATCGCCAATGCGATATCGGAGAAAGTCAGCGACAACACGGTCAAGACGTATATCGGGCACCTGATCGACTCATTCCTGTTCTCGGAAACTAAAAGATATGATGTGAAGGGGAGGAACTATCTGAAGTACCCTGTGAAGTACTACTGCGAGGACATCGGTCTGCGGAATGCCCGCCTGGGGTTCAGACAGATAGAGGCGACGCATATCATGGAGAATATACTGTACAACGAACTCGTCAACCGCGGGTTCAATGTGGACGTCGGCATGGTCACAGCGGATGAGAAGGATGCGTCCGGGAAGATAGTGCGCAAGCGCAAGGAAGTGGATTTCGTCGTGAACAAAGGAAACATGTATGTCTACATCCAATCCGCATTCTCGATACCCGATGAAGAGAAGATGGCCCAGGAAAAAACGCCCCTGGACCGCATAAGAGGTTCATTCCCGAAGGTGATCATCCGCATGGATACCTTCGGCAGATGGTACGACGACGACGGGATCCTTCACATCAACCTGCTGGACTTCCTGCTGGATAAGGATTCCATATGACCGCAAACCCATTGACGGCATGGATCCAGGCGAAACGGGACGATGCCATCTGCGAAGCTCTTGGCCGCCAGCCGGGAGATATAATAAGGCATGTCGAGAACGACGATGAGGAATCGGACCCGTGATGGCTGCTCTGGTCACAGGACATCCTCGGAGGCATCCATCTCAAAGGTTACTTCGACAACTTCACATACAGTATGATGCGGACGGTATCTCCCGTCTGATCTGCGATACCTGCATAGCATTGTACGAGAACAGACCAAGAGGATGCGTTGTCGTCATGTGCTGTGAGATATAGTACCTTTCAGAGCCTCGGCAAGGTTGCTCCACACGAACGTATGATCATAACATATTAGACATAGTTTCCGAGAATTACGGAAAGACTTTAGATATTTCCTTGATGTTTCCGTAAAACTCGGAAACATAATCATGTTAAAAACCAAGAAAGGGATTGCGAATCATGGATTACGTTCCCGTGAGGCATACATCGGCAGGATAGCGCCATTCGTAGGCAACAGTAACGCAAAGGTCGTAACGGGGGTCAGACGCAGCGGCAAATCCACCTTAATCAAGGGATTGCTCTTACTCAATACGGATTGCAACATCCTGCTATACGACATGGAATTCTGGTCCAACCGCAAATACCGCGATCCGGATATTCTTTACAGATCGATAAAGGAGTCCCTCGACCCCGGAAGGACGAACGTGCTCATCATAGATGAGGTCCAGGATGTCAACGAATGGGAGGAGCTGATCAGATCCCTCATAGCGGAGAGATGCTGCGACATATATCTCACAGGATCCAACTCGAAACTGCTCTCGGGGGAGTTCGCCACCTATCTCGGAGGGAGGATCAATACGATCCAGGTATGCACACTGAGCCTTAGGGAATGCATCCTGTTCGATGAGAAGTACGGCTCGGGACTGTCGGATGACGGCATCCTTGAAAAGCTGTTCAGAGTGGGGGGATTCCCGTCCGTGTGGGTGGCAGATTATCAGGAATCCGACGCCCTGTCCGAGATACGGGATATCGTCCAATCGATACTGATGATGAACGTCGTGAGGAGATACAAGGTGAAACGCGCCGATGTACTGGAGAGCATTCTGATGTTCATGTGCGACAACATCGGCAACGTCAGCTCTTTGAACAGCATGGCAAGGACACTGTCCTCTTCCGGCAAAGGAGTGAACAAGGATCTGGTCTACGAGTATGCAGGATACCTAGAGGCTGCATGTCTGGTGGATAGGGTCGAAACTTACGACGTGAAGGGGAAGGACATTCTCACTTCGAAATACAAATACTATCTCGCAGACGTAGGCATAAGGAACGCATTGCTCGGATTCAGAGCCTCGGACATCCCCGGCTACATCGAGAACATCATCTATCTGGATCTCAAAAGCCGCGGCTATAGGATATGGGTAGGGAACAATAACGGGATGGAAGTGGATTTCATAGCCATGAAGGAGGGAAAGCCTGTGTACATCCAAGCGACCACGGCACTTGAAAGCGAGGATGTCGTGAACAGGGAATTCGGAAATCTGAAAGGCATAGATGACAACTATCCGAAATATGTGGTTGTACTGAACAAAGGCCAGCTGGATTCCGACATCGATGGGATCCATTGCATCGGCCTGAAGGACTTCCTCCTTCTTGAAGATCTGCAGAGGCCTTGATCGATCACGGATCATGCGACTCCCGGAACCTGTTGTTGCATCGAAGACGTCCGTGCGACCCGCCTCACTTTGGAATTTACGTACATGCAGACATTTTCCGTAATTCATATGCAATCGGAATCCATGAGGAAATCGATCAGACCTATCCTCTCGATGCCATCCTCGTCATATCTGCGCCCTTTCCCATCCAAGGTGATGATCACCTTCCGGAATGAATCCTTGATGCAGAGGTACGGGCGCTTCTCCCTGAGCCGCACATCCTCCTTATCCATACTGTAGACCGATTGGATGTATATCCTCTCATTACCGCGGTTCGCGACGAAATCCACCTCGCATCCGACCCTCCTGCGTCTGCCTTGATCGGTTTCAGTCGTGTACAGCGAACCCACATCCACATCATATCCACGGCAGCAGAGCTCGCAATAGATGAGGTTCTCCATGATGTGCGGCCCATCGTCCTGCCTGAAATGCTCCCTGGCATTCTTCAGACCGATGTCGGCCACGTAGTACTTCTTCTCGGAATCGATGTGCTTCCTTCCTTTGATATCGTATCTTCTGGCCTCATCGAACAGGTATGCATCGCACAGATACCCGATGTACTTCTTAACCGTCTTATCGGTTATCGGATGGTTGCAAGCGAACATCGCATCTGAGATTCGCTTGACACTGCTGGCCGAACCGATGGATGAGAGCATGAAATCCGTCAGATCCTCCAGCTCCCTGGCGTTCCTGATCCCATGCCTCTCAACGATATCCGTGAGATACACCAGTTCGACAAGGTTCTCGAGATAGTCAGACCTCTGCTCATCGGTGACATATTGGAACAGCTCCGGCATGCCGCCAACTCCATATACTCATCCAGACAGTCGCGGGATCGATGCCTTTGGCAGCGACGAACTCTCTAAAAAACAGCGGACGCACCCTGATCTCGGTGCTCCTGTCTTTGAATTCGGTCATGATGTCCTTGGACAGGAACCTTGAATTGCTGCCTGTGACATAGGTGTCCACATTCTTGCGATGGATCAGGCTGTTCAGCACCTCATAGAAATCCTCCACGAGCTGGACCTCGTCTATCAGGACATAATAAATCGAATCGTCGGTCAGCTTAGACAGTATGTCCTCGTACAGTGCCCTCTTATCCCTCAAGCCTGTGAGGATCGATGGAAGTCGGTCCGCCCAGGCCCCTTCGGGGACCCGTAGCGGATGGTTAAGGTCGCCGAGGCGGAGCCTCGGCTATTGTCCGATAGGGATTGCACATCCCCTCATCCGTTCCGGAATCGGATCACTGCGTCTTCTTGGAGGTCTTGGCCTTGGTGTCCTTCTTCTTGGCGGAAGAGGACTTCGCTTTGGACTTCGGCTCCGAACCTTCCTTCTTGGAGCGCTCCTTCCTGATCTCCGAGACCTGGTCGGATACCGAGGCTGCCATATCGCGGGACCTCTCCTGGCTCTCGATGTAGAAGGTGGCGACGGAATCCGCCTGGTCCATGAGGTGCTCCTTGGACCTCTCCTCGAACTCCTGCCAGTGCTTCATCATCGCCTTGGGCGACATGGGCCAGGGGGCGAATCCGGGCAGGGTGGGGAGCTCGTCGGGCAGGGAGTCCGCGAAGGAGCTCTCCATCTCCATGAGCTTGTCTGTGAACTCGTCCCACTGCTCTCTGGAGGATTCGATGGACGACTTCTGCATGTCGATTATCTGGTCCCACATCTTCTTGGCGTTGGCGTTGATGTCGTCCATCCTGTCATCCATCCTGGGGACGGGCATGAAGGGCATGGGCGGCATCATCATCGGGGGCATCATCGGAGGCATGAAGGGAAGCGTCTTCCTGTCGCCCATGGGCACGATGTCCTCCAGCTGGCCCATGTCCCTGATCAGCGGCTTCAGCTCGTTCTTGTAGATGACCGTGAACAGCCTCGGCGCCGTGTACAGGAGGCTCTGGGGGATGTTCTTGATGTCGAAGTCGGTCAGCTTGATGACCAGCTCCCTGAATCCGGGGATGCTGAGCGCCCTCGTCAGTCCCTTGTCCTTCATCTCCGGGATCGCCGCGAAGAACTCTGCGAGGATAGTGTACGAATCCTCCTCGAGCTCCTGGGGCACACCCGCTCCGACCGTGGCGAACTCTCCCTCGGCCGCCGGGATCAGGACGATGTCCAGAAGCTTGTCGTCGACGTAGACGGGCTTGATCGAGTAACGGTCTCCCGACACCGTTCCGGATTTGAGCTTCTTGCTGTCGACCTTTCCGTTGGAGTTCAGCGGCATGCTCTCCACGAGCACGCACTGGCTCGGGAGGTTCGTGTCGGAGATAAGCTCGTCCCTGATGAAGACCTGGACCAGCGCGTTGCGCAGCGTCTCCAATTCATTGATGCCATGGTCCTTCATCTCCACGTAGAGGATAGGGATGTTGTCGTGGAGGACCTTGTGGAACTCGGGGGCGAGACCGCAGAACCTCACACCGGGCTGCGATGTGACCGCCGTCTCCACCAGTCCCGCGTCGAAGCGCACTCCGGCGTTGTTGACGAAGTAGTTGTTGGACCTGCCGATGCAGATCATGCATCCGTCCTCCTCCACCTTCACCAGGTCGTGGGAGTTGAAGTACATCTCCCCGTCGACCTCCTCGAGCTCGAAGAACACCTCGTCCTCCAGCCTGCCGTCGCTCATGGTCGGGGAGTTCAACAGGAGAACACCGGTGCGGGGACCGTCTGAGATGTCGTAGTAGCGGTCCTCCTCCTCGACGTAGATCTTCGCCTTGAATCCCGGGAGCAGATAACCGATGGCATCGTCCTCCCTGTCGGACGGACATACGATACAGGCACCTCCCATCTCGGAGAGTCCGTAGCCGTTGATGAAGCGCGCCTCGGAGTTGCATGACCTGAGGTACTCGTTGAGCTCCTTCTTGTATTCCGATGAGATGTAGGTGCCTCCCATGATCACAAGTTTCAGTTCCGAAAGGTCCATCTGCGGCCTCATCTTGTTCCATGTGTCGAACAGGATCAGACCCGTGAACAGGACATTGACCTTGTAGCGCTCGATGGCCTCCGCGTAACGGGGATTCATGGATGCCATGGGCAAGCACACGACCTCGGCGCCCAGGCTCAGGGCCGTATGCATGGAGTCGACCATGAAGTACGCCCAGCTCAGGTAGAACGGCACCGTGGTGACGACGTGGTCCGGAATCTGCGCGAAATCGTCGAACTCGTCCTTGGCCTGTATGAGGCTCAGGACCACACTGTTGATCGCCTTGTTGGACAGCGGCACAGGCTTGTGCATTCCGCTGACGGTACCGGTTGTGTGAAGGACGAACGGCTTGGGCTCGTCGGACATCGAGATGGGGTGAGCTTCGTACTTCTCCAGAAGGTCCTCCATCAGGATGCTGCCCTCGAGCTCTCTGTACAGCCCCTTGTTCAGCTTCCTGACGAACTCGAATGCGGGCATCCCGTACTCCCCTCCCATCGGGCTGGGAAGGAGGATGATGTTCTTGATCCCCAACGATTCCCTGTCCCTGAGCAGACGCTTCATCACGTTGGGGAATGCGAATATCTCGGAGATGATCAAGTCGGTGATCTTCTCCCTCTCGATCATGCTGTAGATCTGCTTCTCGTCGTACAGGTCGAGGTGGTAGATCAGGGAGACGTTCGCACCGGTCATGTTCAGACCGTACAGCGCGAATATCGTCTCAGGCAGAGGCACGCTGATGATACCTACGTGGGATCCGTTCTCGCCTGTGAGTCCGAGTCCGGAGAACGCCTCCGCGTACCTCTCCCATGCGCGGAACATCTGTCTGTATGTGTACTGCCTGTAGCTGTCAATCAGCGCAACGCTGTCGAGACGTTCCTCCGAGCCGGAGTTCATCTCCTTGATGAAGGACCAGCAGGGCTGATCCGCGATCTCTCCGCTCTTCATGCGCTGCATGAACTTCTGCTTTGCATTGCTGTCTCTCTTCTCGGTCAAAAGTTTCCCTCCGAGCGAATGGGGTGTGAATCTGAATCATCGGTTATATAACTCTGGCATAGTCGATTCATCCGTGAAGAGGTATTTGATTGCACATCAATAGATCGGGATCCTGTACAGATCGAACAACGATACGATGCATCCTTTATTACTCTAGATGGACTAACGGCACTTTACTGTGACGCAGAGAAGGAACCCCTATGACCGAAGGCAATCCGAGAGCGCTGATCCCCATCCTCGTATTCGTGATACTCTATCTGGGATTGGGCATCGCCCTGGAATACGGGTTGGGCGTGCAGCAGGGATTCTACAGCATCCCCGTGCTCCTGATCTTCCTGATAGCGCTAGCCATAGCGTACATGCAGACCAAGGTAGATTCTAACGAACGCTTCAGCATCATGTCCAAGGGCGTCGGCGACCCCAACGTCTTCATGATGATCCTCATCTTCCTGTGCGCCGGGGTGTTCACCGGAGTGATGAACAAAGCCGGTGCGGAGAGCGTGGCGAACTTCGTCCTGACGTATGTCCCGATGGAGTATGCGGTCATCGTGCTCTTCGCGGTGAGCGCCTTCGTGTCCATATCGATGGGAACATCGGTGGGGACCATTACCGTCATCACGCCGATAGCCGTGTCGGTATCCGGCATCTCCGGTTTCGATCCCGCGCTGTGTGTCGGGACCGTCATCGGCGGGGCCATGTTCGGCGACAATCTCTCCTTCATCTCCGACACCACCATCGCCGCATGCAACGGGCAGGGGTGCAATATGAAGGACAAGTTCAGGGAGAACTTCTGGATAGCCCTCCCGGCCGCGGTTGCCACGGTGATCATCATCGCGCTGATGACCGTCTTCTCCGGAGGGGGATCCGGTACCCCGGAGGAGTTCAACCTGGTGCTTGTCATCCCGTACCTGATCGTACTGTTCGGCGGGATCCTGGGATTCAACGTGTTCATCGTCCTCGCCGCAGGCATAATCGTCGGAACGGTCGTGATGGTCGCCACGGGCACCATCGATGTGCTGGACGTGTTCCCAATGATCAGCGCCGGAATGGGAGGCATGCTCGAGACCGCCATGGTGGCGATTCTCGTCTCCGCAATATGCGCGCTGATAGCGTTCAACGGAGGGTTCGAAGCCCTCCTGTCATGGATCAAGAAGGTGTTGAAGGGAAGGAGGGGCGGCATGTTCGGGATAGGCATGCTCGTCAGCGCCATGGATGTGGCCACCGCCAACAACACCGTGGCGATCGTCATGGCCAACCCGATAGCCAAAACGATATCCGAAGAATACGACATATCGCCAAAGAGGACGGCCTCGCTCCTAGATACATTCTCGTGCATAATGCAGGGGATACTCCCCTACGGCGCGCAGATGCTGCTCGCGGTCTCCACTGTGGCCATGCTCGGACTGTCCCTGTCCGCATTCAACATCATCCCGTACCTGATCTACCCGTTCATGCTGCTGATCAGCATGCTGGCGTTCATTCTCTTCGTGCCCGAGCGGAAGGTCATGGCGGAAGGGAAGTGAACGATCCTAGATGAAAAGCAACAGAGCGACAGGTTTCGTGGATGCGAATGCCCTTATGATAAAGGAGCGGATTCGCTTCAATGGTCGGATGAAAATAGAATGCTACAGCCATGACTCGGTCCATTGACGTATCAAAACGGTCCTGAGAGGCCGTATCCGATAGCCGGCCATACGAATGATAGCCTCATATCACCCCCATACCGATCAAAATCTCTGCTGCAATCCAGCCTAGGCAATTTCAATCCGCACCACTACTGACAAGTCCTTGTCTTCTGTCATCCCATCCCGAAGTATGATCCTACTCCTGTGATGGCGGACGGGATCCGAATCATCAGATCTCAAGCTGTGTCCGCCGATCTTCACTCTAGTCGATTTTTTCCAAAGTATTGTGGATAATGTCTACTACAGATAAGACAGACCGGTAATCGAAATTTGATATCATGGAATATCAGAGAGAATCATACGTCTGCCAACTCGCCGGAAGGATTGACAACGGTCTGATAATGGTGATCAGAAACTCCAGAGGATCGAGTTATTCTTTCCTAATGAACAACCTATTCTGCCGAAGCCTGATTCGATCGGGTGTCGGTGCTGGAATTACGTTCCGCATTCGATTCTAATGATGTCGACCTCCTCGACAGATGCCTTCCGTGAAGGAGGCGGGGATCGAACTTGAGGCCGATCACAGATTCAGGGTTCCTTGTACCTCTCATACTCGATGAACCTATTAGCCATGAGGGACGGCTTGAACCTGTCGCACATCATAAGACGATTATCCCTGTCGGCAGGGCATCCCTATTATTGCACACGGCGATACTTCTTCGGACAGACCTGTCTGTCCGGACCGCTGGATGTGACCGCCAAGGACTCCCGCAGGATGCCGTTCGATGAGGACTACGACCCTCAGCTGCAGTTCATCAAGAACTGCATTGCGGATGGCTGGCAACGCGACGGGGAGCTTGGGGCGTACCGCCGCATCAGGGATCGAGACGTCACCTTGACCTTCGGGATCCGATGCACTGTGATGCGACCTTAGATCAGGAACCTTCAAACGACGGCTGCTGGTCTTCGTCGGTTCCTGATCCTGTATCACCGGTTCCAGATCCAGTCTCGCCCGATCCTTCCGATGTTGTGGTATCCTTCTCCAGTATGAACTGTATCCTCGAATCCATGTTGGACCCTGAGAAATCTCCGGGCTCCACCCTGATAGGGCTCTTGAACTTTATGTTCAGTGTAAAGTTGTAATCCCCTTCCGTGACCGTGAGCTCGCAGGGATCGCTGGCTACACCGACACCGCCCTCCGTATGGTAGGTGATGACCTCGCCCACCCTCAGGAACCTCTTCTCATGGTCCGGGACGTGCTCGACCATCAGCAGCGTGTCGGCGGGGAACGAATCCACCGCGTAACCGCGGACATCGCCGTCCATAGAATCGGTGACCACGAGGACGACCTCCCTGTCCGAGAGGTCCAGCGATCCGCCGTTGAAGTCGTACAGGATGTAGACGCATCCTCCCACTAAGCACGCGCACGCGACCAGAATTATTATGGACTTCAGACCCATGGATCAGGACCTCCCGCTGAATATAGCCTGGGCTGCGATGATGCCGCAATGGTTTGATGTGGCTGGGTTGTCAGGTGCATTCTCCTCTGCATTCCGACCACCCTCATCTGGGTTCCGAATCGCCGAAAGCCGTATCGCGGACCCGAAAAGGAACATGGTCCGCAACAGAACGGTAACAGTGCCGTTCCGATGATGCCGCATACAGCTGGCATCGCATTCTTTCAACGCTTATAGTTACTAAGACTAAACACTATTTAACATCATTCCCGAATCAATCCAACATAGTACAATGGGATTGATTACTGGCTATATAGGATCCGATTGTCCCGGGAGGATGCATCCATCGTGTTCTGGCTATGCACAGAGGCGGTCGGATATCATCGTTCGGCATAGGCTCCAAAAGAAATGGTTCGGATATTCGGGATATCATCCTTCGTGAGAGTGCATGTCCGAGAGCATCACCGCGAACTCCCTGGCGTGCGGCTGGGCATCCCCCCTCAGGGCCAGGACGCAATCGAACCCTTCCGGGCAATCGAACGGGATCCATCTGAACCCGTCCCCCTTCTCATGCAGGAAATCCGGTGCCAGGCAGACCCCGGACCCGACGGCCACGTTGGTCAATGTGGTATCATGATCCGGGCTGTTGAAGTAGTCCACCCTGCCGGATGATATGATCCTCTGCTGGACCCTCCTCAGGGCCGGAGGGGATCCTCCTCCGACCATCAGCGTCCTCCATTGGAGGTCGCCCTCGCCGACCCTCTCCCTGGAGGCCAGCGGGTCGTCCTCCGCCACGATCAGGGATATCCCGGAGCGGTACAGCGGCACGACATCCACCCCTTTCATCGATTCTGCCTCCTCCCTGAGCATGAACTCCATGTCCGTGCTCCCGGACAGGAACGAAGAGAGGTCCCCATAAACATGGAACTCGGGGACGACGGATACGTCGGAGGTCGACTCGTAGAACCTCCTGATGGCCTGCGGCAGCAGAGGGATCGCCGACCTGAACGGCAGACCTATGCGTATCGACGACGAGTACTTCCCGTCGATGTTTTGGGCCCTCTCCACCGCACGCTTGTAATCCTCCCTGATCTCCCTCAGGGATATGCAGAACTGCTCCCCGGCGGGCGTGAGGGATATCGTCTTCCCGTCCCTCCTGAAGATCCTGAAACCTATCTCCTCCTCGGCCTTCTTCACCTGGTAGGACAGTGTCGGCTGGGAGACCCCCAGCTCCTCGGATGCGCGCTTGTAGTTCATCGTCCTCTTTATCGTGAGGATCTGGTCCATCTGCTCCGTGTCCATGATATCATCATGATTTAATTATTAAATTAATAATCAGATATATTGATAGGAATATTTAATAACAAACTCTCCCATGGTTAGAGCAGAGGCAAATCGAATGTCGAAGAATCTGATCATGTACTACTCCCGCAAAGGACAGAACTACTTCTCGGGATCAATCCGCAGCATCGCGAAGGGCAATACAGAATACGTGGCGGAGTTCATCCGCGACGCCATCGGCGGCGACCTGTTCGAGATCGACACCGTCAGGCCCTACCCTGCGGACTACATGGAATGCACCGAGGTCGCCAAGGCGGAGCTAAACTCCAAGGAGCGCCCCGAACTGAAATCGTATATCGAGGACATCTCCGGATACGACAACATCTTCGTATGCGGGCCCTGCTGGTGGGGCACGTTCCCCATGGCCGTCTTCACGCAGCTCGAGAAACTGGACTGGGACGGGAAGAGGGTGTTCGCGGTCATGACGCACGAAGGGAGCGGGCTGGGCAGCTCCGAGAGGGACCTCAGGAACGCCTGCGCCGGCGCGACTGTCGGAAAGGGGCTCTCCATCCCCGGCGGACAGGCGTCCTCGTCGCAGAAGAAGGTGGCCGAATGGGCCAGGAAAGCGATAGAGTGATCCGTGTCCTGGAGAGGATGCTAGACGGCATGGTCCGCAAGAACCCGGACCTCCTGAGATCCGTCCTCTCCGAGGACATGGTCCTGGTCCATATGACCGGAACCAGACAGACCCGCGAGCAGTTCCTGGCGCAGCTGATGGACGGCACCCTCAACTACCGCTCCGCCAGGATCGTGGACGCGCCTGTCACCATCGATGGGGACAGAGCCGAGGTCAGACTCCTGACCGAGACTGTCGCTGCCGTGTACGGCGGGGGATACCGCAGATGGGACCTCGCACTCGACACAGAGCTCCGCAACGTGGGCGGCGAATGGGTCGTGACGAGGTCCGAGGCAGGGACGTTCCGATCCCTGCGAGAACCACATATCATCAAAAGAGGCGAAACAGTGATGCAGAACACACATTTCCCAGAGGTCAATGGCTATTTCGGCTTCGGCCTGATGCGCCTGCCCCAGAAGGACGGCGATACCGACATGGAGACGCTGGACTCCATGGTCGATGCGTTCATCGGCGCAGGGTTCAACTATTTCGACACCGCACGCCCGTACCACAACGGCAGGTCGGAGACGTCCTTCCGCGATAGCGTCACCAGGAGGTACGACAGGAAGGACTTCCTCATAGCGGACAAGCTGACGGAACCGTACTTCAACAAGCAGGAGGACATAGTCCCGTTCTTCGAATCCCAGCTGGAGGCATGCGGCGTGGAGTACTTCGACTTCTACCTGATGCACGCGCAGGACAAGAACAACTACAAGAAGTTCCAAAGGTGCAAGGCGTACGAGACTGCCTGCGAGCTCAAGAAGCAGGGGAGGATCAGGCATTTCGGGATCTCGTTCCACGACAATGCGGATATGCTGGACACGATCCTCACCGAGCATCCCGAGGTGGAGTTCGTACAGATACAATTGAACTATGTGGATTACGAGGACCCCTCCGTCGAGGGCAGGAAGGTCTACGAGACCTGTGCGAAGCACGGGAAGCCGGCGATCGTCATGGAACCCGTCAAGGGCGGCAGCCTGGTGAACCTCCCCGAGGAGGCGGACAAAGTCCTCCGCTCCCTGAACGGCGGGAGCAACGCGAGCTACGCCCTCCGCTTCGCGGGCAGCTTCCCGATGGTCTCGGTAGTGCTCTCGGGCATGAGCGACATGGCGCAGATGGAGGACAACATATCCTCCATGAGGGACTTCAACCCCCTGTCCGACAGGGAGAGGGAGGCTGTGGACAAGGTCTGCAGCATCTTCAGGAGCATGGACCTCATCCCCTGCACGAGATGCAGGTACTGCATCGAGGAGAACGACTGCCCGAAGGGGATTCTCATCCCCGAGGTGTTCGGGGCGATGAACTCGTACTCGGCCTTCCACAACTGGAACAGCCAGTTCTACTACAACAGCATCATCACTGGATCCGGCCACGGCAGGGCATCCGACTGCATCGGATGCGGCAAGTGCGAGAAGGTGTGCCCCCAGCACCTGAGGATAAGAGATCTGCTGAAGGACGTCGCCAGGACGTTCGGGAACCGATGACGTCATACCGACATGATGAATTCGATCATGGTCCGACCGTATGGATCACGTTGACGCACCGGTTGGAACTGTACTTGTGCCAAAACAGGTAGAAGTTCCCTCCGGCCGCCACCAGGGACCCGATGAGGAACCCGTACGGGCTCTCCATGAACCCGAACACTATCGCCGCACCGGCGGCGATGAGCAGCATGGACAGAGCGAACTCCTTCCAGGTCGGCTTGAACTCCGGGCTGTTCAGGAGCGACGTCGAGTGCAACGACAGGTAGAACACCAGGATGGACACTATCATGAGGCCGGCCGTGAACAGGTGGTTGGCCTCATCGCTCTCGAAGTAAAGCAGCGCCACGGTGACCATGTTGATGGCGATGATGATGAAGTAATGGCTCACGGTGATCGCGGAGACCTTCTTGATCTGATGGTGGTTGCAGATGTAATGCACCTGCGCCACATACGATCCGAACATGAATATCAGGATCATGAACACCATCGGCGATGCTATCGACAGCTTGGACACCTCGAAGAATCCCGTGATGCCGACGATCCCCTCCCCGAAGGTTATGATCGTCAGGAGCTCCAGCCTCTCCATCAGGTGCGGGAGGCTGATGATCTTCAGGTCGTAATCGCCATGCTTGATCAGCGGCATCATCATGCCGAGCACCACCGCGGCGATGTTCACGAACAAGGACTCCTCCTTGTACCCCGCCAGGCTGATGCACAGGGAGACCGCATATATCCCCAGGATGACAAGAATGATACCCAAGGAATGGCGGGCGGCCGCGGTGTCCTGCTTCTCCACATAGAGCTGTATCGCGTACAGCGCCCCGACGCAGGATATCATGATCATCATCGATATGATGAAGGCAGTACCGCCTTCCACGTGACCGACAGTAAGGGTGGTGGACATCAGGACCGCCGCTGCCATGTTGATCACCAGGAAGACATACTCGTACCAGCGCCATGTGGCGTAGCGGTTGACGTACGTGGTCATGTACAGCCATGCCTGGATGATGACCATGGACGAGATGATGTACAGGAGGAACATGTCGACGGTGAGGATCCCTCCCTCGGGCTCCTCGACCATGAGCGTCATCCTGGATATCGCGAACACATAGATTAGATCGTAGAACAGCTCTATGAGCTCGACTTTCTTCTCCTTAACGGCCATTTGACACCCGCTCCCGCACCATCGGCATCCTTCCCGACAGGACAGGGGCGAAAGAATAAAATCGCTATAAATAAACGACCCGCAAGTCAGGTTAACATGGTAAAGAGAATCGTAGCGATCAACGCAAGCCCCCGCAAGGGATGGAACACGGACATGCTCGTGGAAGAGGCCGCCAAGGGGGCCGCTTCCAAGGGAGCGGAGATAGAGAAGGTGGACCTCTACCACCTGGACAGGTTCGCCGGATGCGTCTCGTGCTTCGGCTGCAAGAGGGAGGGGCACAAGGGAGAATGCATCTACAAGGACAGCCTGAAACCCGTATTGGATGCTGTGAAGGACTCCGACGGGCTCATCGTCGGCGCACCGAACTACTTCGGCGACCTCTGCGCGGAGTTCAAGCTGTTCTACGAGAGGCTTGTATTCCCTTACCTCACGTACAGGACCGATGTGAGATGCTGCAACGACCACCCGATCCCCGTGCTGCTGATCATGACCAGCAACGCCCCGGAAGGGATGTACGACAGCATGCTGTCCAACTACAGGTCCGTCCTGAGCAGCTTCATCGGGCCGACCAAGGTCTTCGTCAGCGGAGAGACCATGCAGGTCAACGACTACAGCAAGTTCGATTGGAACATGTTCGACGGAGACCAGAGGAAGGAGAGGAGGGAGAAGGTCTTCCCCTCGGAGATGAAAGCGGTACACGACCTGGCCGCGGACATGTTCTGATATTCAGTTGATAGAGGTGAGATGATGGAATGCGAGGAGAAAAGGGTCGACACGCGTGTGCTCGACCAGGACGAGATGGCCCTGATGGTGAGGAACTCACAGCTCATATTCAGGATCAACCACACGATGCCCTTCACGGATGAGTACAACTCGTTGGTGAAGGAGCTCTTCGGCGACAGGATCGGGGAGGGGTCGGTCATCACCGCGCCCTTCAACCTGGTGGCCTCGGAGCACATGAGGATCGGGAAGAACGTCTACATCGGAGGCAACCTCCTGGGCATGTGCCGCGGCGGGATCGATATCGAGGATGATGTTATGATAGCCGCCAACGTCTCGCTGATATCGAACAACCACGACCTGTACGACAGGGCCGTCCTCCTGTGCAAACCTGTGAAGGTCTGCAAGGGAGCATGGATCGGCGCCGGAGCGTACGTCATGCCCGGGATCAGGATCGGGAAGTATGCTGTCGTCGGTGCGGGATCCGTGGTCACCAAGGATGTCGGGGATTACCAGGTCGTCGTCGGGAATCCGGCCAGGCCCATCAAGGAACTGGACAGGTCCAGGTTCGACGAGTGATATCTTTTACAAACCTCAACGGATAAGGGGGACCATTAGGTCTGGACGGTCCGTGACGATGCCGTCCACCCCCATCCCTATCAGTTTCTCGGCGTATCCGGTGTCATCCACCGTCCACACCAGGATCTTCTTGTCCATAGCGTGTATCGCCTTGACCAAGTCCGGATCCATGATGCAGGACAGGTAATGGCAGATCACGTAATCGGGGTCGAAGTCAAGTCCGGCCACGTATCCGGGGATGTCCGCCTGCTCCATCACATGCCCCTTCATGTCCCCGAACACATCTCCCGGGAACATCGATCCGAGCATCAGGCCCATGTTGAGGAGGACCGCCTTCGGATCTGCCCCCTCCACACCCAGGAGCTCCTCGATGAACGAGGTGTCCTCCAGCGGCACCACATCGTCCTCGGTCAGTCTGTCCAGGGGCACGTCGGCTGGGTAGCACTCCGCGAAGATGTCCATTATCTCCCCGATATCATCGAAAGTCGGCGTAAGTATCGCTCCTGTCAGGCAATTCGCACCCCTGTCGCAGAAATCAGACATCAGGATGTGGTCGAACGAGGATGCCAGGACCCTGTCCCCCAGTCCGGACGACTCCACGGAGGCCGCCACGCTCTCCAGGTACTCGCTGCGCCTGACGCCGGGGGTCTTCAGCTCCATGTCGACCATGCCCCTGCCGCCTATCACGGAAAGGGATTCTTCCAATGTGGGGATCCTCGTACCCTTGAATACATCGCCCTTCCAGGATCCGAAATCGTAGCCCCTCAGCTCGTCCAGTGTCATCTCCTGAATGGCCCCCTTACCGTCGCTGTGGGCGTCGATGGTGTAGCTATGGGAGATCACCGGGACGCAGTCCATGGTCATCTGCACATCCTCCTCGAAACCGTCAGCTCCGGAATCCAATGCCATCCTGAAAGACGGCAGCGTGTTCTCCGGCGCCTTCTCAGACATACCTTTGTGGGCTAGTATGAAAGTCACGGAGGCACCGTGACTCACGACGTATAAAACTGCTACTGGCCGATGTTCACATCTTCTGCGAACCGTCACGGATGGATTGAACAGAGTCTTAAACAGTAGTTAATGCTTTATTGACGGACCCGCATCGGTTCACGAGATGTATCAGCTGACCCTCGACATATACCAGAGCGCCGGCCTCGGCGCAGCCGTTCTAGCCTTAGGGATACTGATACTGAAGCAATCTCCGCTGATGAAGAGGTTCTGCGTCCCCTCGGCCGTGGTCGGAGGACTCATATTCTCCATATTGGCGCTGGTTCTCTACAAGATGGATGTCGTGGAGATAACCTTCGACGAGACGCTGAAGGACGTCTGCATGAGGGTGTTCTTCTGCTCCATCGGTTTCATGGCATCCCTCTCGATGCTGAAGAAGGGCGGGAAGATACTGATAATACTGGCAGTCCTGCTGGCCGCCCTCGTGCTCTCGCAGAACTTCCTCGGAATAGCGGTGATGACCGCATTCGGATTGGACCCACTGTACGGGCTGGCCGTAGGATCGATATCCCTGTCCGGAGGCCACGGCACCGCCGCCGCATACGGGGAGGTCCTGGTGGACCACGGTCTGATCGGAGGGGATGTGGTCGCCGTAGCTGCCGCCACCTTCGGACTGGCCATCGCCAGCCTGCTGGGGGCGCCCATGGCGAAGAGGCTCGTCGACAGGTACAAGCTGGAGCCGTCCGGAGAGGTGATCGAGGAGACGAAGAAGGAGGAGAAGAGCATCCTCAACGATTCGTTCCTGTGGGCGATGATCCTCATCGTGATCAGCCTCGGCGCGGGCACCCTGATCAACGACGCGTTCAAATCCGTGGGCATCGCGCTCCCGTCCTATCTGGGTGCGCTGGTAGTCGCCATCGTCATAAGGAACGTAGCAGACTGGAGGAAGCATGATATGCCCTACAGGGAGATCGATGTGCTCGGATGGATCTGCCTCAGCCTGTTCCTGGCCATGGCCCTCATGTCGATGAAGTTGTGGCAGCTGGAGGGCCTCGCCCTGCCCATGATCGCGGCGCTGGTCATACAGACGCTCTTCCTCCTGTTCTTCACCGCTGTCGTGGTGTTCAGGATGACCGGGAAGACCTACGAATCCGCTGCGCTGTCATCGGGTTTCATGGGATTCGGAATGGGTGCCACGCCCAACGCGGTCGCGAACGTCGAGGCGCTGATGTCCTGGTCCGGCCCCGCTCCGCTGGCATACTTCCTGGTCCCTCTGGCCGGAGGCGTGTTCCTCGACGTGATCAACGTGGCCATACTCACCGGGTTCTTCAACGTGCTCTGATGCGATGCATCGACGATCCCTAAGGGGATGGACGCACGTTTATCTATGTCCTGGATTTAACAGCGCGATATGACGCACGGAGTTCTGGGGATTGTCGC
The DNA here is from genome assembly GCA_016284295.1 of Methanomassiliicoccaceae archaeon. GTDB lineage: Archaea > Thermoplasmatota > Thermoplasmata > Methanomassiliicoccales > Methanomethylophilaceae > Methanoprimaticola. Next base: position 23,067 of record JAEEOP010000003.1, read on the forward strand.
ATGCCCCATGGTGGACGATAACCTGGTCTACAGCCTGGCCAAGGATCCGGAGGAGAAGGACATAGTCATCGTGGAGAACAAGAACACCTCCTCGATAACCAGGAAGCTGGATTCCAAGAACATCAGATACAGGATCGTGCCCTGGTCCGAGATAACGTCCTACCGCATGGAACTGGACCACAGCAGGTACACCCTGCTCATCCACATGACGGATCTCGGCCTCCATGCGAGACCGGAGGTCCTGAAGAGCACCGTCGAGGAGATCGTCACCGACATGCAGCCCTTCGTGGACGCGGTCGGACTGTACCTGGGCACCTGCGGGAACTTCGATTGGAACATCCCCAGATGGTGCGAGCAACGCGGCTTCAAACCGTCTGCCATGTTCTGCGATAAGAACGGCAACCTCTGCCACGACTGCGTCGGCATCAACATCGCAGGAGGCCCCAAGTACAAGGATCTCCAGATGAAGTACACAGGGCACCTGTACGTGTTCCCTGCCATGGCCACCAACTTCGACGAGTTCATGAACGCCGACAGCGCGGACAGCGCCACCACGGAGGCGAGCCTGACCCCCGAGATGAGGGAGGCGCTGGGCATCGAGGAGGGACGCGACGGATACCTCAGGTGGCTCCTCGGCCTTGGAGGCTACGAGCACATCCTGAGGATCGACACCGGCATCGGCGACAGGGAGAACTTCGAGAAGGATCTTGAGAAGGTGGCCGAGAGGACTCACCTGAAGATCAAGGACGCCGATGAGGGCTGGGCCGATCTGGGTCCCACCGATGCCCTGTATGACCAGTGCAAGGGATTCCTGGTACAATGAGGGCGCCGGACCACATAGAGGTCCGCGGGGCCCGCATCCACAATCTGAAGAGCGTGAATGTGGACATACCCCTGAACAAGGTGGTCGGCATAGCCGGCGTATCCGGATCCGGCAAATCGTCGCTGGCCCTTGGGACGCTCTATGCAGAGGGGTCCCGCCGCTATCTGGAATCTTTGTCGACTTACACCCGCAGAAGGATGACGCAGGCCGCCAAGGCGGACGTGGACGACATCCGCTACGTCCCTGCGGCCCTGGCGCTCCACCAGCGCCCGGGAGTCCCCGGGATCAGGAGCACGTTCGGAACCTCGACCGAATTGCTCAACAGCCTGAGGCTGATGTTCTCCAGGCTTTCCAACCACAGGTGCCCCAACGGGCACTATCTCGAGCCCAGCATCGACTTCGCCGCCATGATAGACATCGCCTGCCCCATATGCGGGGCCAGGGTGGAGCCGCCCAGCGCCGAGGAGCTTGCATTCAACAGCACCGGCGCCTGCGAGAGGTGCGGAGGAACGGGGGTCATCCACGAGGTGGACGAGACCACCCTGGTGCCCGACGAGTCCAAGACGATCGACGAGGGAGCGGTCCTTCCGTGGCAGACCCTGATGTGGTCGCTCATGAAGGACATCGCCCGCGACATGGGCGTACGCACCGACGTGCCGTTCAGGGAGCTGACCGAGAAGGAGCGCGAGATCGTGTTCCACGGGAAGCCCGAGAAGAGGCATCTGCTCTACTACAACGAGAAAAGCGGCAATGCCGGAGAGATGGATTTCACTTACTACAGCGCCGTCCACACGGTGGAGAACGCCCTCGCCAAGGTCACCGACGAGAAGGGCATGAAGAGGGTGGAGAGGTTCCTGAAGATGGGCACATGCCCGTGCTGCAACGGGACCAGGCTGAATGAGAGGGCCCGCGCGCCCCTGCTGAGAGGCATATCTCTGGACAAGGCATGCGAGATGACACTGTCCGAACTGGAGGAGTGGGTGAACGACGTCCCGGGATCCCTCCCCGAGGAGATGGTCCCGATGGCCGAGAGCATATGCGAGGCGTTCCACGACACGTCCAGGCGCCTGCTGGACCTCGGCCTAGGATACCTGACACTGGACCGCCCGGCATCCACCCTGTCCACAGGCGAGAGACAGCGCACCCAGCTCGCAAGGTCCGTGAGGAACCGCACCACAGGTGTGCTCTATGTCCTCGACGAGCCGTCGATAGGATTGCATCCCTCCAACATCGAGGGACTGATCGGCGTCATGGACGACCTTGTCGCCGACGGGAACTCCATACTCCTCGTGGATCACGACACGCAGGTCCTGGCCCGCTCCGACTGGCTGGTCGAGATGGGCCCCGGAGCCGGCTCCGACGGAGGAACGGTCATCGCTGAAGGAACTGTGTCCGACTTGGTCTCCAACAGTGATTCCAAGATAGGGCCGTTCCTGAAGGAGGGCAATCCGGGCCTGCGCCCGAGAGTCTCCAAGGATAAACTGTTCGACCTTGGAACGATACATATGACGACATCCCAGATCCATACAGTGAAGCCGCTGGACGTCAGGATCCCCAAGGGGAGGCTCACCGTGGTCACCGGGATGTCAGGGAGCGGCAAGACCACCATGGTTCTGGACAGCCTTGTGCCCGCGCTGGAATCGTCCATATCCGGTACCGAGATGCCTTCTCATGTCACATCCATTGAGGCCGAGGGGATCAATCACGTCAAGTTGATCGATGCCACACCGATAGGGATCAATGTCCGTTCCACCGTCGCCACCTACGCCAACGTCCACGACGAGCTCCGCAAGGTCTTCGCCAAGACGGACAAGGCAAAGGAAGCGGGACTGAAGGCGGGAGACCTTTCGTACAACACGGGATCCATGAGATGCCCCACATGCGACGGAACCGGATCCGTCAGCCTAGACGTCCAGTTCCTGCCGGATGTGGACATACCCTGTCCAGACTGTGGCGGATCGCGCTACCGCCAGGAGGCCTTCAGGATCACCAGGACAGGCAAGGACGGCACGGAGCTGTCCCTGCCGGGCATCATGGAGATGAGCGTCAAGGAAGCGACATCCGCCTGCGGGGACCTGAAGGTCGTCAGAAGCAGGCTGGAGACGCTGAACGAGGTCGGCCTCGGATACCTGACATTGGCCGAAGCGACACCGGGCCTCTCCGGAGGGGAGGCGCAGCGCCTCAAGCTGGCCAGCGAGATGGGCCACGGGCAGGAGGACACCGTCTTCGTCTTCGACGAGCCCACGATAGGACTCCACCCGCTGGACGTGCAGGTGCTGATGGGCATCTTCCAGCATCTCGTCGAGAACGGGGCCACCGTGATAATCATCGAACATGATCTGGATATCATCAGGAGCGCGGACTACATCATCGACCTCGGGCCTCGCGGAGGGGACGAGGGCGGACGCATCACCGTGAGCGGCACCGTGGAGGATGTGAAGGCATGCCAGGACAGCGTCACGGGAAAGTACCTGTGACACCCTGCGGCGCATCATCCAACACTTACATTCTTTGATGTCAGACTGAATAAGGGCCAGTTTCAAATAGTGAGATTATCGATACCTTACTCATGGGACTAATCAAGGCTATCGGTGCTGCAGCAGGCAGTACTCTCGCCGACCAGTGGAAGGAGTTCTTCTACTGCGAGAGCATACCGGCGGACACCTTGGTCGTCAAGGGACAGAAACGCGTCAGCGGACGTTCCGCCAACACCAAGGGCAGCGACAACATCATCAGCAACGGTTCAGGCATCTCCGTAGCGGACGGACAGTGCATGATCATCGTCGAGCAGGGAAAGATTGTCGCCATCAGTTCCGAACCGGGACTGTACACCTTCGACGTCTCCACCGAGCCCAGCGTCTTCGCGGGCAACCTCGGTGCCAGCGTCATCAATTCGTTCAAGACCTTTGGAAGACGTGTCTCCTACGGAGGCGACACCGGCAAGGATCAGCGCATATACTACATCAATGTCAAGGAGATCATCGACAACAAGTTCGGTACCTCCATCCCGATCCCGTTCCGCGTGGTAGACAGGAACATCGGCCTGGACGTCGATGTGTCCGTCCGCTGCTTCGGTACGTATTCGTACAAGATCTCGGACCCCATCCTGTTCTACACCAACGTCTGCGGTAACGTCACGGACATCTACAAGAGGACCAACATCGACGGCCAGCTGAAGACCGAATTCATCGCAGGGCTCCAGCCCGGTTTCGGAAAATTGTCCGACCTCGGGCTCCGTCCCAACCAGATCATGATGCACACGGAGGAGCTCCAGGAGGCGATGAACGAGGCCCTGTCCAAGAAGTGGTCTCAGCTGCGCGGTATTGACGTCGTCAGCGTCGCCCTCGGATCCGTCACGCTGCCCGAAGAGGATGCCCAGATGATCAAGGAGGCCCAGAGGATCGCCATCCTCCGTGACCCCAGCATGGCAGGCGCCACCCTGGTCGAGGCACAGTCCGAGGCCCTCAAGTCCGCCGCCAAGAACGAGGCGGGTGCCGTCACCGGACTCATGGGAGTCGGTATGGTCGGCCAGGTCAGCGGCAACAGCATGAACGCCCAGGGCTACTACAACATGCCCAACCAGCAGCAGCCGCCACCGCAGGGCGCCCCCCAGCAGGGAGTCCCCAACCCGGCCGCCGCTCCGAATCCGGCAGCGGCCATGGCCTGGACCTGCGCATGCGGCCAGGTAGTCACCGGCAAGTTCTGCCCCGAATGCGGTAAGAAGAAGCCCGAAGCGCAGCCCCAGCCGGAAGGATGGGCCTGTCCCAAATGCGGGAACAAGAACCTCGGCAAGTTCTGCCAGGAATGCGGGGAGAAGAAGCCCCAGGGAGTCCCCCAGTACCGCTGCGACAAGTGCGGCTGGATGCCCGCCGACCCGAGCAAGCCGCCCAGATTCTGCCCCGAGTGCGGGGACCCGTTCGGTGACGAGGACATAACACATCACGCTTGAACAAAGGAGGTCAAGACATGGCAGAAAATGAAAAGGAATCTACGAACTGGGGAGCGATCACCGGCGTGGTCGTGCTCGTTGCTATCATCGTCGGACTGCTCTACTACTACTACACGTCGCAGGTGATCCCGGCAATAGGGATACCTCTGCTGATAATCGGAGTCTTCGAAGTCCTCTCTTCGATTGGCAAGAGCTCAACGCCCGATCAGTTCGGCACCAGCGAATCCTACGCGGCCACCGTGCTAGGGTTCCTGCTAATAGCCATAGGCGGAGCGATGCTGGTGTTCATCTACTCGGACAGCATCATCTTCCCGATCGTCTTCGCACTCGTGGTCATCATCCTCTTCTTCCTGGTATCGATGGCCAAGAGGAAGAAGGAATGAGAAAACAGGCCGGGTGACCGGCCGTCTTCCCTTTACAATTATTGATACTTGAACGTCACCTGACGGTCTTCATCCATGACAGAAGGGAATCCGCTTCGTAACGGTAGGTGTTGACCTGGTCCTTGCTTCCGGAGACCTCTCCGCCCTTGAAGGACTTCTCCCACTTCTGTCCGAGGATTGTCCTGTATGCATCGAGGAACAGCGACGCGGGTTCGGCGAACGAGGAGTCCACGAACACCGTGCCGGCGACGAAGAACAGACGCTCGTTGCGGATGTCGGAGACCGCATCCCAGTTGGATTGCGTCATCCCTCCCTGGATGGATTCCACATCCTTCCGGCACTCCTCGAGGAACTCCGAGCAGCCAGCCATGAATGCCCCCTTCAGCTCCGGATCCGTGAAGTAGGGTTCAATCCTCTTCCTGATCTCGTACAGCCTCACGTTCTCTATATCCGCGGGCTTGACCTTCCTGTAGGTGACGTAGACCCGCTTGAAGTCCCTGTCCCTCTCGGACAGATAGTTGCTGACGTACGTGCGGAGCAGCTCTGTGTAATCCTCCTTCGTAAGAGCAACGGATGCCTTCGGCATGCTGCGGGCGATGGCCGCGAACGAAGACGCTTTCTTGAAGTCCTTGTCGAGCAGCGCCACGTACTTCACAAGCAGAGGGGCGGGATCCGTGCTGTCCAGGTCGGATGCCTTGTCGGCGTACTCCAGGGCTGTGATGTAATCCTTGTTCCTGATGCACTGCACCGCGGCACGTACCGCATCGGTGAACTCATTGCCCTTCTTCATGGACGAGTATTCCGAGGAGGACATCTCCTTCTCGACCGGGGCCCCGCAGAATTCGCAATAGCACATGTTCCTGCCCGCAGGCATCTAGATCGGTGCACCGCAGCTCGGACACTTCAGAGTGATGATAGCCATACATTCACCGCCCGGACCCGATATGGGCCGGCATCCGCGACATCTGCATCATACGACATAAAACCATGCGAAAACGTCGATGCCAGACATCATTCGGTTCAGTCCGACGAACCATAAGCAAATGCTTATATTGTAACCTGTTAACCCCCGTTATGTTCTGGATTGCGGTGAGCTTGATCGCAGGTGCGGCAATGCTCTATTTCGGTTCCGAATGGCTCGTTCGCGGTGCCAAAGGCCTCGCCCTGCGCCTCGGAGTCTCGCCTTTCATAATCGGTCTGACCATAGTCGCCTTCGGTTCCTCTGCGCCCGAATGCATCACATCGATCGTGAGCACCAGCAATCCGTCGCTGATCATCGGAAACGTGGTCGGTAGCAACATCGCCAATGTCGGACTTGCCATAGGCCTGGCTGCTATTGCGGGGCCGATGGCTGCGGTATACAAGGACATGAAACTTGAGATTTGGGCAATGCTGGCAGCCTGCGTCGGACTCTGTGCCCTCGGACTTCTCGGCAGTATCGGCCTGTACATCGGAATAGTTCTCATCGCACTGCTGTTCGTATTCCTTTTCGTGGTCTTCAAGAGGAAGAAGACCGATGATAGCGGAAGAGCTGCGTATGAGGATGACGTTAAAGAAGAGAAACTGGGTACGCCCGTCCTCGCAATCCTGTGCGTCGTGGGGCTTGTGCTGCTCTATTTCGGAGCAAGATTCTTCATAGACGGCGCCAAAGACCTCGCGGCCCTGCTCGGGGTGTCCGATATGATCATCGGACTGATCGTCGTCGCAATCGGCACCTCGCTCCCCGAGATGTGCATCAGCATCATGGCATCCCGCCGCGGAGAGGCGGACCTGGCCGTTGCGAACATCGTAGGCAGCAACATATTCAACATCCTCTTCGTCCTCGGTATCGGAGCCGTCCTTGTAGACGTCCCCGTGTCAGAATCCATGCTCATGTTCCACATGCCCGTGATGCTCATCTTCAGCCTGGCGATGTTCCTCTTCGTTCGTTTCAGGAATCGTATCGAACGCCCGACTGGGATGCTGTTCGTCGGGATGTATGCAGTGTACATCGTCATAATGGGGCTGGTCCCATCCTTGATGATCTGATGCGGTACGGAACATGAAGTACCCTGTGCTGCTGGACTATGACGTATCCGCTACCGATTGGGACGGCCCCTGCGAGCTCGTGCAGTGCAAGAGGGCCCTGCACCCGACCGTGCTGGGCGACGCCAAGTACAGTCTCAACCCGTACGGCGGATGCGAGCACGGATGCATCTACTGCTTCGCACCCGGACACACCCACACGGACATCTCGTTATGGAGGGTGGTGAGGGTCAAGACGAACATCGTCGAGCGCCTCTCCAAGGAGCTGGATTTCACTGAAGGACAGATAGCCCTGGGCACCGTCACGGACCCGTATCAGGCGGCCGAAGGGAGGTTCAGGCTCAGCCGCATGTGCCTCGAGGTGCTCCAGCGGAAAGGGAGAGGCGTATTCATAATCACCAAATCTGACCTCGTCACCAGGGATGCCGATATCCTGAAGGACATGGATGCGACTGTGGCCATCACGGTCACCAACCCCGACGACAGGATCTGCAGGATGACCGAACCCGGTGCGCCTACGACGAGAGAACGCCTCAAAGCGGCGAAGACACTAGTGGACGAAGGTGTGGATACCATCGCATTCATAGCACCCGTGCTGTCGTCGCTCGAGGGTCGCGAGGAGGAACTGCTCCAAATGATCGCGGATTCCGGGATCAGAACCGTGTTCGTGGACCAGTTCAAACCTAGAGGTGTGACCATGGACAGGATGGACCGCATGGGCATCACATCGTCCGAGAAGGCTGAGAGGTGCATCCATGAGGTCGGCAGGTCGATGGGATTCAAGATGCTCCCTCCAAGACACTTCCGATGACATCAGACCGTTCTGACGTCGATCTTCCCGTATCCGTTGCCATTGATGAAATCCGCGGACGATACGGCCTTGTCTACCATTATCGGATCGCACAGGAGAACGGAATCCTCTCCCGAGAGGCACTTCCTTATGCAGTTCTCCGGACCGTTGTACATGAAGTCCACGGACATCTCAGTCTTATTCCTGGCGGTCCTCGCGGACATGCCGTATATCCCAATGGGAAGCCCTTCCAGGCCCTCGGAGGCCAGCAGTGCCGGTATATCTGTGTCCTTATCGACCTTCACAACGTTCATCACACCGAAGTCCGTCGCGCAGCGGTCGGATATCTTCACCGACAATTGGCTCTGGGTGTGCGGATAAGGCTCCAGTTCGCATTTTCCGAGGTTCGCGAACGTCCTGTTCATCCTGTAGACCGACGGCATCAAAAGACCCGCCTTCTGCACCAGCTGATAATCCTCATAGAAAGGCTCCGGAATGCCGGAGTAGACACATTTCGATGAATTCAATACGCGTATCTCATCCGCCCATGAATAGACCAGATCCGTGTCATGAGAGGACATTATGACCGTGACACCGGACGAATTGAGCTGCTCCGCAATCTCCATGACCTCATAGGCCATCTGGGGATCCAGACCTGCGGTGGGCTCGTCCATGATGAGCACACTGGGCCTCATGGCCAGCACGCCTGCCAGCGTGACCCTCTTCCTCTGCCCGTAGGACAGCTTCATGATGGGGGACTTGCGGTACGCCTCCATGCCCACGGCGAAAAGGGCCTCCTGGACCCTCTCCTCAACCTCCTCCTTGGGGAGCTTCATGTTCTCCGGACCGTAGGCGACATCCTGCTCCACATAGGGCTTGAACATCATCTCGTTGGGGTTCTGGAAGAGGATCGACACCTCCGACCTCATCCTGATCTTCCCGCTGTGGCTGTAGGACATGGGCGCATCCTTGTAGTACACCTTGCCGCTGGCGGGCTTGTTCAGTGCGTTCAGGACGCTGAACAGCGTGGACTTGCCAGCGCCGTTGGATCCGAGGATCGCGGTCTTCTTCCCGACAGGGATGTCTATGTCCATCTCGTCGAGGACCTTGGCCCCCTTCCTGCTGTACGAGAAGGTGACCTTCTCCGTTCTCAGAAGCGAATCGCTCATCTCACCGCCTCCGTGCGTATATCGGCGCCGAATGCGCCGAGCCTCTTTGCCTGCTCCTTCACAGACACGTCGTATATCGGGTCGTAGAACAAGACGGTGTCCTTCCCCTCCACCGCCTTCAGGAAGCAGGCGTCCACGGCATCGAACCTGAACTCCACATCCCTTTCACGCAGTGCATAGCGGACATCCGGACCGTACACCCCTGTGCACATGCCCCTCATGTCCTTCATGACGGAATCATACCTATCCGCCGCCTCCGCTTCCTCCACAGGCACGCAGTACACCGTCCCAACCTCAGACGGCCTTCCGAACTTCGCCGTAAACTCGCTGCAGCTGTGGGGGTACGGCGATGCGTCCATGCCGTTGACAGCCGACACATCCTTGTTCATGCCGTATACCGAAGGTATCAGCAGACCGCAGTCGTACACCCTCTCGGGATCGGAATAGAACTCGTCCGCATCCCCGGTGAACTCTATCTTCCCCTTGTTCAGAACGTCCGAAACATCCGCCCATCTGTAGACCAGGTCGATGTCGTGCGTAGAGATCAGCACGGTCACACCGTTCAGGCGGAGCTTCTCCGCAAGCTCCATGACCTCCATGGAGGCCTGCGGATCGAGCCCTGCCGTGGGCTCGTCCATGATCATAATCTTGGGCTGCATCGCCAGGGCGCCGGCAATCGCCACCCTCTTCCTCTGTCCCCCGGAAAGCTGCTGGAGGGGACGTCTCGCGTATTCGCTGATCCTCATGTCCCTCAGGGCCTTCTCCACCCTGGCCTCCACCTCGTCCCTGTCTATGCCGAGATTGAGAGGGCCGAACGCCACATCCTCCTCGACCAGCGAGCAGAATATCTGCTCGTCCGGGTTCTGCAGGACCACGGCGACATCCGATCTCAGGTCGCGCAGTCCCTCGCGTGTATAATCTATGGGGGATCCGTTGTACAGGACCTGCCCCTTCTGCGGCCTGTGCACGCCGGTCAGCGTGTAGAACAGGGTCGTCTTCCCGGCCCCGTTGGCTCCCAGGACGGCCGTGCGCCTTCCGCCTTCTATCGTAAGACTGAATCCGTCCATCACCGGCGGGACGTTCGGATTATGGGCGAACGTGACATCCTCCAACCTGAATAGCTCCGTCATCATCTCACCATCCGAACAGCGGAGCGAAGATCTGCTGCATGTCTATCCATCCAACGCTGTACAGTCCAAAGACGTACAATACGACCGCCGAGCCGATCGCCACGATCGGCCACATGACGGACATCTTCCTGGGAGGACGGTATATCGGGAAGTAGCCGTTGTAATTCCTGCAGGCCAATGCCGCTTCCGATTTCTCGGCCATCTCCATGGAGAATATGAACGTGCCCGCCATGGCCCCGCCGTAGGACCTCATGGCCGTCAGCGATCCGTTGTAGCCGAGCCTGCACTGCGCCGCATCGATCATGACGAGGAACCTCTCCAGGAGCAGAAACGCGTATCTGTAGATCAGGACGATGAGTTCCGTTATCTCGCTGGGGAAATGCAGACTCCTGAAGGCCTGCGCCAGATGGGGTATCGGCGTGGAGCTGGCGAACGAGAGCATAAGGGTCACTCCCGCAATCGCACGGATGAATATGATCCATGCCTTGTTGAAACTGGTGGCGGTCATGTGGATCTTGAACCAGAGTATCTGACCCTCCCAAAGGGCAGGCTCGTTCGGATCGCCCATGATCGATATCATACCGCTCCCGATGATCATGATCAGGATCGCCTCCCCTATGGCCAGGGAGAGGATCAACGGTATCTTCATGTTAGTTGAATAAGCCATCAGCAGGATGCCGATGACGAACGTGATCATAGGGACCACGATGCTCTCGGTGATGAGACCGACGATAAGGAGGCACATCACCAGAAGGAGTTTGCCGAGAGGGGCCCAGTCGACCATGCGGGAGCTGTACGCCAGCTCATCCATCTCAACCTGTTCGGACACGGACCCACCCTCTTATTGAGGTTTCAAGCCTCGGAATCCTTCGACGCGTTGGCCTGCCTTCTGGCGTTCAGCATACCGATGAAGTATCCAATGATGACGGCACCGATAGCGGCCTGCACGGCGAACAGGAAGGACTCGGTCTCTCCGGGGAGCTCGAATCCGAGGTTCTCCATCCAGTTGCCTGTCCAAGGCTCATATCCGTAGCTCTCTGCGGCCTGTCCTCCAGAATCGTCCGATCCTCCGAACTCACCGGGGACCAGAAGGAGGGTGCCCACCACGAGCACCGCTATGATCGCGAATCCTACGATGTACATTGTTGAGTTCTTCATCTTCACACCTCGGTGGAGAAGGGGTTGAGCTTGTTCTCATCCGCGATTCCGAAGATCTCAGGCTTTGCGGTGGAGAGGTACTGCGCGAACATCGCCAGCACGAGACCCTCGACGATTGCCAGAGGGATCTGTGTGACCGCGTACACAGACATAAAGTCGATGAAGCTCGATGCGAAGTCGGCTCCGGTGGACGTAACGACGTTGAGCGTCATCTGGATAGCGGTGACAACGTATGTCATGAGGTCCGCTATGGCGGCTGCGACGAACATGCTGATGAACACTCCCGCGTTCGCCTTCCTGATGAGCTTCCAGAGTACGAGACCGCAGAGGGGTCCGATGATTCCCATGGAGACACAGTTGGCTCCGAGGGTTGTGAATCCTCCGTGTGCGAGGAGGAGCGCCTGGAACAGCAGGACGATCGTGGCGAGGACGGAACAGACTCCGACTCCATAGAATACGACTGCGATTCCGGTTCCTGTGGGGTGCGAGCTCGATCCGGTGACCGAGGGCAGCTTGAGCGAGGAGAGCAGGAAGATGAATGCTCCGGAGAGAGCTACCGTCATCTTCTGCTCGGGGTGCTCCGCAAGGATCTTGCGGAGCTTGATGACACCGACCACGAAGAACGGAATCATCACCACGAACCAAACTGCACACCACATAGGGTCTAGATAACCTTCCATTATGTGCATTACTTTTCACCATCCAATGGTATTTCGTCTAAAGCATAGACTGACGAATGTCCGGCTAGAGATCATTCGGTTGGACGGGTTATCCACCAATCAGTATAATAAACATTAACAGTCGAAAATGAGCAATTAAGGACCGTAATTATCCAATGCCCTTCGAAATCTGGACTTTGGAGAGAAGTCTACCCAATTCTGTATCCAACCGGAATGCGAAATTTCCGTCCGTTCCATTTTATAATATTAACGATGATGACCCGCGCATGTCAACTATAATCATCTATGCCTCGTCCAACGGTAACACGAAGGCCGTGGCCGAATACATCGCATCGAAGACCGGCGGGAAGGCCGTGGACGTCGCTGCGGCGGCATCCGAGGACCTCAATTCCTACGACACCATCGTCATCGGCGGAAGGGTCTGGGCCGGGAAGCTCCCCAAGGACCTGGTCGAGTTCGTCGGAAAGAACAAGTCGGTCATCGATTCCAAGAAGTCCGCGTTCTACGTGTGCTGCATGTACAACGAGGAGAAGGGCCAGAAGCAGTGCGACAAGCTCGCATCCGAGATGGGAATCGCCAAGCACACCTTCTTCAACAAAGGAAAGAAGCTCGTCCAGAACGACACGAGCTCCATCGACGCGTTCATCGCATCGCTCTGAAACCCCGGGCCGTAAGGCCCGCTTCATCTCATACCTTGCCTGTGCCGTTGAGCAGGAGGGCTATCCTCTCCACTTCTTTGTCGACGATGCCCTCATTGAAAGTCACCTTGATCGCTTCCGCGGGGCATTCCTCGGCGCATCTTCCGCATCCCCTGCAATGACCGGCATCGATCTCGAACCTACCGTCCTTAGGATGGATCGCTTTGCAGAAGCATATCTCCTGGCACGAGCCGCATGCGATGCACTTGTCGCTGTCCATGGTGACAGTGACGCTCTCCATCCTGTGGAACTTGCTTCCGATATCATCAGATATGTCGCGGGCCATGTTCCAAAGGCAGCAGCAGGGGCAGCAGTTGCAGATGGTCATCAGGTCCTTCTTGTCCCCGGTGTTCAGCCAGATGCTGTCGAGCTTGTTCCTTCCGATGATGTGGACGAAGCCCAGCCCCCCGCATTCGTCTATGTACGCCTTGGCTTCCTCGGACGTGGCGATATGCCCGTACTCTTTGGGTATCTTATGGATCCCCTTCCCCAAGAACACGCATCCGTGGTCGGCGGGAAAGTCCTTGCACTTGTTGGACGTCCTGCATAGGCAGAAGTTCATGATGAATATCTCATCGGTCTTCTCGAGCATCCTCTTGACGATGTCGCTGGGAAGGACTGTCGTGTCCCCGGGATCATCTATCTCTATGTTGGTCTCTATGACCCTGGAGACTACGCTGTCCTTCGGTAGCACGAGCATGTCGTCCCCGTCAAACAATATCCTGTCTACGACCTTCTTGAAGACCCCGTTCTTACGGGTCCACGAGGCGAGCCTGTATCTGGTGTTGAAAACCCTCTTCACCAGGCCCACGGATATGTACGGGACGACCCTCATGGATTTGGGATTGGTTCGGATTTGATAACGTTTTCCTTCTCCTGCTCGCAAAACCCGCTGTTTTTCGAGCGTTGGCACATGCATGAGTTAAGGTCGTAGCGAGAATTTTTAAATCTCTTTCATACCTTACTTATCTGGGTGAATGGATGGATGAAACGGTTCTACTCGTCAGTTTGGCATTGTTCCTGCTACTGGCAGCCGTATGCTCCATCGTTTTCAACAAGATCAGGCTCCCGCCGCTGATCGGATACCTGATGGCAGGTATCATCGTAGCGAACTTCGTTTCCATATCCGAGGAGCAGATGGATGTCGTGGACATCCTATCGGACATGGGTCTGACGATGCTGATGTTCTGCATCGGTCTGGAGATCAATCTGAAGAAGCTGCGCAAGCAGGGAGTCTTCGCCATGAAGGTGGCCATGGTAGAGATACCGTTCATGGTCCTGGCGGGCACGATATTCGGCGGACTGTTCGGGCTGGACTCGTTCCAGAGCCTGTGCCTGGGTGCGGTCATGGCCGGCTCCAGCACCGCCGTGGTGCTCGGAGTGCTGAAGATACAGAACCGTCTCGAGAAGGACCGCATAGACACCCTGATTCTCGTCATCATCATGGAGGACATAGCGCAGGTCATAGTCCTGTCGATGATCACCCCGCTCATGGCCGGATCCGCGCTGGACGCGGGCGGGCTGGCGGCGATGGTCGTCAGCATCATAGCTTTCATGGCGGCCAGCATCATCTTCGGAGTGAGACTGATGCCTCGTGTCATCAACTGGGTGTCCGATAACGTTTCGTCCGAGGTCCTGGTCCTGTTCACCGTCGGACTCGCATTCGGCATGGCCCTCCTGGCCAGCTACGTCGGGCTGTCCGTCGCTATCGGAGCGTTCCTGATGGGTATGATGATTGCATCCAGCAGGAAGAGCAAGGACATCAACCATGACATCGAGCCTATGAAGAACATCTTCATGGCCATGTTCTTCATCTCCGTAGGAATGGAGATCAGCCTGGTGACGCTCATAGACAACATCGGACTCACCGTCGCCCTGCTCATACTGTTCGTGGTCATGAAGTCCCTGGCGGTGTTCCTCGGTTACTGGCTGGCCAACGACACCCCGCGCAACAGCGTATCATCTGCGGTGAGCTTCCTGGCCATGGGAGAGTTCGCATTCATCATCGCCAAGCAGGCACTGGACTACAACGTGTTCTCCGACACCATATACACATCCATAGTCGGTGCCGCGCTGCTGTCCATGGTAACACTGCCGTTCATATCCAAGAACGCCACCAGACATTATGACTACATGTACGAGAGGCTGCCCGACGGCATCATGAACATGTTCAAGAAGATCAACGCCACCAAGGTCGCATTCTACTCGGGCATCCTGAACTCTCCGAACAAGTCCAGGAGGGAGATGCTGTCGTCGGTCACCATGTCCTACATCTGCATCCTGCTGCTGGCTGTCATAGAGATAGTGTTCATCCTCGTCGCGCCCACCATCAGCGGGTGGGCGTTCACCTACTTCGGAGGATCCGTCCTGCTCTGGAGCATCACAGTGCTGCTGATCAACCTGTTCGCCCTTTACATCCCGACGTACACCCTGATCGAGAACATCAAGGACATCTACAGGAAGGCCAACACCAGCAACGCGGACTCCGCCAGAGGGAACGTGAGGTTCACCGTCATCGACAGCTTCCTCATGACGCATACCCTGCTCATAGCCCTGATGATCGACATCACCATCCTCATCATCATGCCCAACGGGCTGGACATATGGGAGCACATTGTCGTGCTGGCCATAGCCCTAGTCATACTGCTGGTGCTGAACAAGAGGTCGCTGAGGAAGAGGGCGGAGCAGGACTCCTACGATGTGGAGGACGAGGACTTCAACAATATGGATACCGACTCGTTCAAGGCGCTGGTCCGCAGCAAGGTCAGCGATCCCCTGGAAGAGGAGAAGGTCGAGAGCGTCGTGTCGATAGACAGCGGCGATATGACTAGATGAAAAGGGGTTTCGGGGGATGCACCCCGTGGACCTCATCTGAGGCAGAGGGTCTTCCAAATATCCTCGGACTCCGACAGCACCTTGTCCTTGTCCAACGTGAGGATGTTGCCGTTCTCCATGACCATGTCGCCCTGGCAGAAGACGGTCTTCGTGTTCAGGCCGTTGCCGGAGTAGACGATGTTGGCGATCATGTTCTCTGGGAGCAGGGGCCTCAGGTTGGGGGCCTTGCCGTCGAGGATTATCAGGTCGGCGTACTTGCCGACCTCGATAGAACCGATCCTGTCCGCCATGCCGACGGCCTTGGCGCCGTTTATGGTGGCGAAGTCCAGGAGCTGCTGTGCGTTGCAGACGAGGGGATCCCACCTGCTGGATTTCTGGAGGAGTCCGAGGGTCTTCATCTCGGCGAACATGTCAAGCGTGTTGTTCGTGGTGTTCCCGTCGGTACCGAAGGACACGTTCACGCCGGCCTCGATGAACTCCGGAACCGGGGCGACACCGCCGGTGGCCAGCTTCATGTTGGATACCGGGCACGAGGATATCGACATCCCGGACTTGCCCATGAGCATGACCTCCCTCTTGGTCAGCCATGCGGAATGCGCAGCAACAGCCCTGGGGCCGAACACGCCTATCTCCGAGAGCCACTCGCCGGGCCTCATGCCAGTCTGCTTCTTGTGGTCTGCGACCTCGCCTCTGGTCTCGGACAGATGGAGGTTCATGGGTGCTCCGACCTCGTCGGAGAACTCCTTCGCCTGTACGCAGGTCTCCTCGTTGCACACGTAGACTCCCTGAAGACCGACTCCGGGGACGATCTTCCTCTCGTCCTTGAACTTGGAATAGAAGCTCTTGCAATTCTGGACCGGGTTGCCCTTCTGCGTGGTCTTGTCCTCGTCGAGGCAGCACCAGCAGAGCACGCCTCTGATACCGGCCTGCTGCGTCGCCTTGGCGATCACATCCTCGGAGTAGTACAGGTCCATGAACGTCGTGGTACCGCTGCGGATCATCTCCATGCATCCGATCTTGGTACCGATGTCGAGGTCGCGATCCGTCCTGTCGCTGTCGATCTTGAATACCTTGTCCAGGAAATCGGGGAAGGTCAGGTCGTCCACGACACCTTTCATCACAGACATCGCAACATGGGTGTGGGTGTTGATCATACCGGGCATCACTATATCGCCGGTTGCGTCGATATCCCTGTCGGCTGTGCCTTTGTACTCGGGACCCACGGAGACGATCTTCTCCCCGTCGATCACCACATCGCCGCGGAGGATCCTCCTCTCGGAGTCCTGCGTGACGATCCATGCGTTACGGATGGCTGTTATCATGGGACGTGAATCCCGAATGCGCAATATAAATCTCAGCGTCAACATCATAATTTAGTATCTGCATTACCGAAGCATGACATTCCGCATAACCTTCTTAGGAACCGGCGGTGGCAGGCACACCACCATGTATCAGGTCAGATCGACCGGCGGGATGCTCATAGAGCATGACGGCAAGATGCTAAACGTCGATCCCGGACCGGGGGCCCTCGTCCAGATGCAGAGGATACATTACGATGTGTGCAACACATCCTCCCTGATCATCTCCCACTGCCATCCCGACCATTACTCCGATGCGGAGTCGGTGGCCGAGGGGATGTCCCGCGGCGGTTGGGAGAAGAAGGGCCACATATACGGATCCCCGACGGTGATCGAGGGGGACGGGAAACTGGGGCCGTGCCTGTCCGCATACCATCTGCGCATAGTCGAGGGATACCACGTCTTCAAACCCGGAGATGTGTTGGACGTGGACGGCCTGAGGGTGGACATCAAGAAGGCGAAGCACAGCGACCCCACCAACGTGGGGTTCGTGTTCCACACCGAGCACGGCCTGGTGTCCTATGTGAGCGACACCGAGTTCACCGAAGAGATTGCCCGGCAGTACATCGGATCCCGCGTGCTCATACTCCCGGTCACCACCCCGATGGGGAACCGCATCAAGTACCACCTCTGCACCGACGACGCGATAAGCTTCATCGACATAGTGAAACCGGAGCTTGCGATCTTCATCCACCTAGGAGTGGTCATTATCCGCAGGGGTCCGGACGGCGAGGCCGCCTTGGCCGAGAAGAGCACCGGCGTCAGGACCATAGCCGGCAGGGACTTGATGGTGCTGGATGTGGGCGAGGAGCTCAGCATATCCGATGCAGAGACCTTCGAGGGCGGATGGATACCGCCTTCCTCGGTATGATCATGCGGGATAGAAGCCCGTCATGCCCCACTGCGACATCGTGTTGTACGTCTGCAGGGGGCCCGCGGTAAGATATCCTGCTGGTATCTGCCCGTTGATGGTCTCGAGCGCATAGTATGTGACGTCCGAATCCCCGTATACAGATCTGCCTTCGGCATGCTTCAGGGCATCTACGGTG
This sequence comes from Methanomassiliicoccaceae archaeon, assembly GCA_016284295.1. Lineage (GTDB taxonomy): Archaea > Thermoplasmatota > Thermoplasmata > Methanomassiliicoccales > Methanomethylophilaceae > Methanoprimaticola. The sequence continues at coordinate 41,114 of JAEEOP010000003.1, forward strand.
GTTATGAATTCGCCGTACTCGGAGAGATCCCTCTCTGAGAAGCCTTTGAGCGACACGCCTGCAGCCACATGGCCATATAGCGCCAGGAGGGCGGTGTCGAAGCCTGCGGTCTTCAGCAGGGAGCATGCGACGGCTGCAGAATCCTCGCAGTCCCCGATCCCGTGATGAAGCGTCTCGAGGGTGTGGGCCCAATGCTCTTCGCATCCCCAGACCTCGTAATCCGTGGACCTCTTCGGGATGCCATCCACAAGGACTGGGTTTCCATCCCCGTCCGTCCACACGTACGGCCTCGAAGGATACCCGATGCCCGACTGCGCGAAGGATGCGATGAAGTCCGCGTATGACTGGCGGTCATCAGTCGAGCCGCCTATCCTCACGTATTCGGAGGTCAGCTGCGACACTATGGACCTGGTAGTATCGTTGACGCATACCAGCGACGGGAGCTCATCGAACTTGAGGAACATATCGGAATTCAGCTCGCGGCTTCTCTCCGTGACGCTGGCGAGCTCTGCGATGTCGATGTCATAGGACACGGACACCTCATGGACCTGCCCGTCCATGCAATACTCCCAGGATACGGTCCTCGTCTCGGTCCCGGCCACGGCGATGCGGAACGATTCCCCACCGACCGTCACGCTGTAGTACCCGGGATCCAAGGCAAGGGAGCGTCCATGGTGCCTCTCGACCGTCTTGTCCAGGTGGGCCTTGAGCTCATCGGTCACGGACCATTCCGAATCCCTCTCCGACAGGAGGGTCCTGATACTCGCATCGTAGCAGATGCCTTCGGGATATTGGACGGGTTCGGGCTCCGGATCGGGTATGACCGGATCCACGGGGTCATCGGACGGTCCGACGACGGGCTGGTCCTTGGCCACCCCTGTGTCCCCCATCGGAAGGAACATCACCAGTGCCAGAGAGAAGAGCGACACCAGAATCACCACGGCTATGATGGCCTTGATCCTCCCATCCATGAATAGGGGGATGTCATCCCCAATTAATAATCAGCGCGCCTTCCGGAATGTCAGCACGAACTCCCTCAGAACCTCATCGTCCTCGCAGACGGCAGCACGGAAGCGGTCCCTGTCGAGGACCTCGATGTAGTACGGCCTCAGATCCGACATCGCGCAGACCCTGTTCGAACCGCCGCTACGGCATGCAAGCAGCCAGCGGAAGCCGTCGGTGGCCACACCACATGGGGCGTTATCGGCGTTCATGGCGCACAGCACGCGGACGGTCGCATCGGTCAGCACAGAGTTCATCGACACGGTCGCCAGGGATACTCCGGGCACCCTGCCCCTGAACACCTCCCCCGAGAACACCGATGAGTATCCCAATATCTCCATAACGGGCCCCACCAGGACCCTCTGGGTCAGCCTCAGCGGATCCTCCTTGGTCCTCACATCCTTGTACGACGGCACCCTGTTCCCGGCGACCACCGAACCCGACACGTAAGGGCCGAAGCTGTGGTCCAACTCACGCAGCGCGGACAGCATCGCCGACTTGATATCTTCCTCTCTGGACACGGATTCGGATTCTGGGCAGAGGTATTTGAATAGGATATCGGGGTGACCGAACATCCTTGCGCAGAACGATATAGCCAGCGTTATCAGAAACAATCCGAAAATAGAGAGGTAAGGGGTTTGGGAAGAGGTTTCTTATGGATTGGTACTCACATGTTCATCTCTTTCTTGACTTCGGGGTCAACAAGGAGAATGAGCATGAAGATGTAGATGATCAGGTCGCAGATACCGTTGATGATACCGACGATGGAGATGATCTCCACGATGGCGACGAGGATCATGATGACGAAAGCGATCAGGAGGATGATCCAGATGATCTTGTCACCGATGGTCTGCTTTCCATCGTTGATCTTGCTTCCGATGAACATGATGATAAGTCCCAGGATGATCGCAACAATCGCACCGACGATGCTTGCACCGATGTCTGCACCGATAGCGATGTTGGCAATTGCAGCGAAGATACCGCCGATGATGGTGATAACTCCGATGACCCTCACGAACTGAGCGAGGATCTCGATCTTTGCAGAGATGACTCCACCCCTGACCTTCTGTCCATACATAAACATCAAGGCACCGCAGATAATCTCGCCAACTCCAAGGATAATACTCTGTACTGTGTTATATCCCTCATAGTTGATCGCACCGAGAATAATCAGCGCGATACCACCTATGATGTCGATGATCGAGACTATCATCAATGCCAATCCAGCATTTCTAGGATTGTCGAAGAATGACATGATTACCTAATTTTTATGCGGATATATACTTGTTTCTATAATGTATCCATATATGTATAAGATCTGGCACCGGATTACTGTTGGTTTTTATAAAGAAAACACTGAAATCCAACTACTAAAACGTGTATGGTTCACATATTATGACCAACAAATGCCGTTATCGTGCATTCTTTCAGCAAGAGGTTCCTCGATAAGAGTTATAATATAGACGGGAATCACGCCTTGAACCGCTTCGGAGCATCCATCCATGGAAGAGATTGTCCTCATTTCGAGCATGGCCATCCTAGTCATCCTAGCCGCATTCTTATCGATAGTGATGAACAGGATAAAATTCCCGCCACTGATCGGATTCCTGGCCGCAGGGATAATCATAGCCAACTTCATGCATCTCTCCGAGGACGCCATGAACGTCGTGGAGGTCTTCTCCACACTGGGTTTGATCATGCTGATGTTCTCCATAGGGATGGAGATCGATCTCCGTAAGCTCAAGAGCCAAGGGAAGTTCGCCCTCATCGTCGCGGCCGTCCAGCTGCCGCTGATGGTGGTCGGAGGCGTCCTGGCAGGCTCGTTCCTCGGATTCACCATGCTGCAGAGCATCTGTCTCGGATGCATCATATCCGGTTCGAGTACGGCCGTCGTCATGGCCGTGCTGAAATCGCAGGGCACCCTGGACAAGGAGCACATCGAGATGCTCGTCCTCATAACGATCATGGAAGACATCGGACAGGTCATCATGCTGTCCATGCTCACCCCCATGCTCAACGGCGGAACGATGAGCGGTGATGCCCTGGTGATGCTGATCCTGCAGATCGCCGTATTCATGATCGCATGCTTCACGCTCGGACTATTCATCGTCCCCCGCGTCATAGACTGGTTCTACAAGAGGGCCAACGACGAGCTGATCGCCCTGCTGTGCATCGGAGGGCTGTTCACATTGGCATGGGCCGCCCACGGCATGGGGCTGTCCGTCGCTATCGGAGCGTTCCTCATGGGGATCATCGTGGGAACATCCCGCCCGAAGGAGGCCGTGGAGCATTTCGTGGAACCCCTCAAGAGCCTTTTCATGGCCATGTTCTTCATATCCGTCGGAATGGAGGTCTCCCTGTCGAGCCTCACCGACAACATCGGCCTCATCCTGATAATCTACGCCGTGTTCGCCATATGCAAGTCCCTCACCGTGTACCTCGGGTACTGGGTGGGCAACGGGGACGGACGCAACGGCTTCGTGTCCGCGGTCGCCCTGTGCGCCATGGGAGAGTTCGCATTCATCATATCCAAGCAGGCGTTGGACGCAGGCGTGGTGGACCAGGCGTTCTACTCGTCGGTCATCGGTGCCGCATTGGTGTCCATGATCGTCCTCCCGATACTGACCAGGTACTCCGACAGGGCGTACACCGGCATCAGCAATAGGTGCCCCGGGCCCCTCAAGTCGTTCTTCGCCAAGCTTACCGAGAAGAGGGACAACGTGTACAAGGGCATCGCGGCCCTGTCCACCAAGACGAAGAGGATGCTCACGGCCGGACTGGCCAAGACCTACGTCCTCGCGATCCTCATCGTGATCATACAGGTCGTGTTCTATGTGATCTACGACCCCCTCAGCTGGTGGCTCGCGGAGAATGTCGGCAAGATCGACCAGGGAGAATGGAGGCTGGTCATACTCCTGGCCAACTTCATCGTGCTCCTGCCCCCGTGTACCAAGGTCACAACGTACGTCCGCAACACCCTGTACATGATAGGGATGGGTTCCAAGAAGGTGTCCAAAGACCAGAACGACGACAGGGTCAGGTTCTACGAGAGCATGAACCCCCTGGTCCTCGGAGGCGCGGTGGACATCATCGCCATCATAATCACCCCGAACGGCATCGACACCATGACCCATCTCGTGGTGTTCGGCGTGGCCCTCATCGTCATCGCCATACACCAGATCTGGAAGATCAGGTCCGGTAAGAGGAACCCCGCCCTGCCCCGCATCCAGGACGACGATGACGTAACGGACGCCAAGGCCGAGTCCTGAGGTTATCCCCGCATAAAGAGATATATCAGACCCCCGATATCGCAACAATCCCAATCAAGGATCTGGTAACATGTCAGAGAAACTCAAGGTAGGTATCCTGGGCGCCACCGGTATGGTCGGACAGAGGTTCGTCTCCCTTATGGAGAACCACCCGTGGTATGAGATCGTCGTGCTTGCAGCGAGCGAACGCTCCGCAGGAAAGAGCTATGAGGAGGCGCTCGGAGGCCGCTGGAGCATCGAGACCCCGCTTCCCGAGAAGTACAAGGGCATGATCGTCCAGAACATCAACGAGATCGATGACATCTGCAGCAAGGTCGATTTCGTGTTCAGTGCCGTCAACATGCCCAAGGAGGAGATCAAGAAGATCGAGGAGGCGTACGCTCAGCACGAGGTGCCCGTGGTCTCCAACAACAGCGCGCACCGCTGGACCCCCGACGTGCCCATGATCCTCCCGGAGATCAACCCCGGGCACATAGAGGTCATCGAGGCGCAGAAGAAGCGTCTCGGCACCAAGCACGGATTCATCGCCGTCAAGCCCAACTGCTCCATCCAGAGCTACACCCCCGTACTGGAGGCATGGAAGGAGTTCGAGCCCTACGAGGTCATCGTCACCACCTACCAGGCGATCTCCGGAGCCGGGAAGAACTTCGACACCTGGCCCGAGATGGTCGGGAACGTCATCCCCTTCATCTCCGGAGAGGAGGACAAGAGCGAGAGGGAGCCCCTGCGCATATGGGGACACGTGGAGAACGGCGAGATCGTCCCGGCCACCGTGCCCAAGATCACCAGCCAGTGCATACGCGTACCCGTCCTCTACGGACACACCGCCGCCGTGTTCGTCAAGATGAGGAAGCAGGCCACCAAGGAACAGCTCATCCAGAAGATGAACGAGTTCAGGGGAGAGCCCCAGGACCTGGACCTTCCCAGCGCCCCCAAGCAGTTCATCAAGTACATGGAGGAGGACAACCGCCCCCAGGTCACCCTGGACGTCAACTACGAGCACGGGATGGGCGTGACCGTCGGAAGGCTCAGACCCGATAGCGTCTACGATTGGAAGTTCGTCGGCCTGTCCCACAACACCCTCCGTGGAGCCGCCGGCGGGGCCGTGCTCTGCGCAGAGCTCCTCACCGCCAAAGGGCTCATCACCAAACGCTGAACCCATCTGCCGGCGATACGCCGGCAGATGGTCAATTCTGATATGGCCCCTTCGGCCCTTCCTTTCCGTTCCGACCATGATGATATACCTAGAACGCCATTTTCCTTGACGATGAATCAGTCTCGTGCTATGATCGGGGTCCTCCGCCTGGCCGCTGCGGCCATAATAATCTCAAGTGTGATCTGGCTGGTATACGGGAGCGGTCCTGTGTACCTGCTGTACTTCACGATCCAGTCCAACCTGCTCGGGATTGCGGTCCTTGCATTCGGCGGGATAACGGCCCTGACCGGAGGAAAACTGGCCGCCTGCCCGAGACTGTCGTTCATTGCCACATTCTCCCTCCTAATGACGATGCTGATGTTCTGGGGAATCATAGCCCCGTCCGTCGAGTTCGAGCTCGTGACATTCGTCAATATCACACAGCATCTGTTCGCCCCCCTCGTGGTGATACTCGACCGCGTACTGTTCTATACCGGATGCGCACCTACGAAAAAGGGAGCGCTGATAGCGCTGATACACCCGATACTGTTCTTCATACAGGCGATGATCGTAGGCGCAGCGAAACTTGTGGAATTCCCGGACGGCACCAAATGGTTCCCGTACCCGTTCCTCGACTTCTATGAGCACGGTATGATGATGCCGGTGTTCATCCTCGTGATCGCCCTGCTCATGATCCTGTCAGCCTCTCTGATGGCTTGGTGGGAACGCAGGAGGGACAAGAAGCTGGTCATGCGTGCGCTGACTAGAGGTCCCTGAACATCGGCCTTTTCGGACCGCTGGGCACACATGCCACGAATCGCAGTTCTGGATGAGAGACAGACAGGCCTCTGACCCGTAACATTTGGAAAACGTACATTTTCCATATTCTTAATATTTGGAAAACGTACAAATCTTGATTATGAAACATTTGGAAAACGTACAATTATTCGGAACCAGTACATAATCTCATGACCGAGGTCATGTTTAGGCGCAAAGCATACGGTGCTCTCAAAGAATGGAAGGCCAGGTCGAACGGTTCCACCGCGATGCTGGTCGAAGGCGCCAGAATGGTCGGCAAGACCAGCCTCGTCACAGAATTCGCCAAGAACGAATACGAATCCTGCATCATAGTGGATTTCTACAGGGCTAGCAATGATGTGAAGAAGCTGTTCGATGATCTCAGCGACCTGGAAGGCCTCTTTCGCGGACTGCAACTCTACTACGACACCGAACTCAGGGAAAGGAGGTCGGTCATAGTGTTCGACGAAGTGCAGAGGTTCCCCCGTGCCAGAGAGGCCATCAAGGCCCTCGTCCAGGACGGAAGGTACGATTACATAGAGACGGGCTCCCTGATATCGATCAAAAAGAACGTGAAGGACATAATCATCCCCTCCGAAGAAGAGAAGATGGAGCTCCATCCCCTGGATTTCGAGAAATTCATTTGGGCCAAGGGGGTGAACACGTTCCGTCTCCTGTATCCCAATTACAGCAATAGGAAGAAGGTCGACGACAAGGTGCACCACCACATGATGAAGCTGTTCAGGGAGTATCTTGCCGTCGGCGGAATGCCCCAGGCCGTTCTCAAGTATGTCGAAGGCGGAAGCTATCAGGATGTAGACAGGGTCAAGAGAGACATCATACAGCTGTATCTGGATGACTTCAGGAATATGGATCCTAGCGGCAAGCTCGAAAGACTGTACCTGGCCATCCCCTCCGAGCTGTCGAGCCAATCCACAAGATACAGGATAACGGAAACGATCCCCAACGGGAGGATGAACAGGGAAGGACATCGTTCTATAATCTGGAGGACTCCCAGACAGTCCAGATATGCCAGCACGTGAACGATCCGAAGGTCGGCCTCGCTGCTACGGTCGATGCGGATTTCTTCAAGATGTTCGCAGAGGATACGGGCCTGTTCGTCACACTCTGCTTCTACGACAAGCAGTTCTCAGAGAACATCATCTATTCCGAGCTGGTCAGCGGAAGGCTGTCGGCGAATCTTGGATATGTCTATGAGAATGCGGTGGCCCAGGCGCTCACGGCCATCGGGTTCAAGCTATACTACCACACGTTCAAGAAGGATGGCGATACAAGGCATTCCTACGAGATCGACTTCGTCACTACGGTAGGCGACAGGGTCCGCCCGATAGAGAGCAAATCGTCACGTGCGACGGAACACAGGTCGCTGGACGAGTTCATCTCCAAAAAAGGGCTGATGCTGGATACACCGATCGTGATGTCCCCCAAGAACCTGAGCTACGCTGATGGGATCCTGTACCTCCCAGCGTATATGATGCAATTCCTGGATGGCAAGGAATACGGATCCGACGAAGCGGACGATTCGTACACCGTCGAGTTCGAAGCCGATGACTGGATCCCGGTCGACGGAGGATATATCATCTACATCAAAGGCAGGGAGCATGGGAAGACCGAACCAATCGTGTCCGTAACCGCCCATAGGAGGGATGGGTCCTCGGAGTCTGTGGATGCGGCTGTCGAAACCGATACTCGGCGTAATGTCAAGATCACATATGACGAAAGGATGCACTGCACGGTAAGGATCTCGGAAATAAACGGCGAGGCTTGAGAACCCAACCGGTGTTCGGCCTTTCATTCTGTTTTTGGACACATATGCTGCTATGGTCTCCTCGCATCGATGGGTGGAAGAAGGCCCCTGTGCATCCTGCTGCATCTGTATGTGCGGTATGTTCCTGATCTTCATGGTATAGCAGATATTAGAGAGCTGATGCGTAATCCAGGTCAGACGATGATCTGAGATATCCGAACTGAACTCTCTATGGATCACACGGATTCTACGATACCGATAGCATCCGCATGATAACGTCAGGCCCGAGTATCGAATGGACCGTTGCAATGTACGGATGTTGGGGCCACGATATTATAGTGCATGCTGCCCCATGACATTCCGGCATCTTACTTTCAATCCGATTCGGTGGTAGATATCGGATGACCTTTCCATTTAACGCGATAAAACTTCACCGTTCTGAAACTTTTGTAGCGTTATTCTTCGCATCGGATTCGAAGGATGCAGCAGATTGCAGACCAATATCGGACATATGCATAGAGAAGCTGTTCAATGAGAATGATCTCCATCCTACAACCTGAGTTAAAACCATTTGAGCTTGGTGACCTGATTGTTGGCAACATTCAATTTTGAACATGGATACGGCAAATTAGACCATATGATGATTCAGACACGGCCTCATTTCGATTGAAATTTTTGTACAGGCCCTGCCCTGATCCACCATAGTACGAAGGATCTATCATCAGCTGTTGTGAACTTTACCTGATTGGGTCTGGCTCTACAGCGTCCTCGGAGCTCCAAAAAAAGGAATGCCCATAAATTGAAGGTTCAACGATGAACTATGTGGTAAGATGAGCATAGAGTCGGATTACTTCATGAGGATGGATTTCATCCCTTACGTGGGAGAATGGATAGCGATACACGGCGAATCCGTGGTTGCACACTCCAAATCACTCAAGGAAGTTCACAAACAGGCCTGCACTCGCTACAGCATGTCTTCTTTACTATTCGTCCCGGTTTTGGGCGATGAAACCTATCTCGTGTGATCCTATGATGTTGAACTGCAGGTATCATCGGATGAGTAACAAGTAACGTCCGAAAAAGGCCAGAATTAACGTATCATTCTCAAACGGATCAAATGTGTTCAAACCCGACTTTTGCAGTTACGCCCAATATAAGAGTCGCACGCACAAAACATCCGCTAGCCTGTATGCGAAATGTGCAGCGTTTGCACCGTTCTCAGTTACTGCGTCGGCAGTAATCACCTATCTTCTTTGGCGGAATCCCCTAGGTATGGCCTCCATTGTGGCAGGGATTCTGTCCAATATGGTCCTCATCAGCCATCCGAAATTGCTGAATACGCGGTCCTTGACCTCCTCCTCGTCCCTGACCACCGTAACTGAGAACGAGTTCATCACTTGGATCAATGTGTCTGGCGTCTTCTCCCTTGCCTCCGGGACGAAGAACTTGGTCAACGACAGTACAAGATACGCGAGGAAAGCGATCAGCACCCTGCCCTTGATAGAGGATTCGCCAGTGCATCTGAGCGGCCTGAGATCTATGCCGTGCTTCAGGTCCCGATTTAACATTTTCAACCGTTTAGAATGAACTCATATCTCCAACTGAATTTCAAAGATCAGATTATTTTGACGTCCTAAATAAAGTGAAGATTCCAATCCGAATGTTACCACGATTCTCAATGGTCTCTTAACCGGATCCTCAGTTCATTTCCTCGTTCTATCGGCATTCTCAGAGGATCGGACCTATCGATGTTCTTGAGAGGTGCGAAGATTGCCAGGGGACGGCCTAACCAGGCGATGATGAAGTCTGACGGTCAGAATATGAAAAACTAGGGGGGGTGACCCCCTATTAAGGCTTCTCTGAAGGCATTCCAATCAGATTATGACCACCACATCGACGGGGCCGTAATCTTCCGGTGTTTCGCCCAGCGTCCATCCCGGAACGGTCGTCTCGCAGTAGTAGTAATTGATCCCACCTACTTCGTAGCATTTGCCCGGGGTGCCGGAGGGCATGCCGATTCCTGCGGCCATGTGGTTATCATACAGCAGAAGTGCGACATCGTAACCCATCGCCTTCATCAGTGAGGCATAGAGGATTGTCTTGTCCTCGCAGTCCCCGATGGTATTGAACAGGGTCTCGAAGGGATACTTCCAGTATCCGTCCATGCCTTTGCCCGAAGAGCCACCGGTGTAGGTCAGGCCCTCCTGGACGAACCTGAGGACAAAATTGGCCATCTGGAGGTCGGAAAAGTGCTTGCATCCCTCACTCATCTCTTTTACCAGATTGACGATTTCGGGAGAGGTGTATGCAAGGAACTCGCTGTCCTTGACATTGTCTGTATGATGTCTTCCGTCCGTATTGAAGTTCTTGAAATACACATAGCTGGGGATGTAATCCTCCGAGGTTATGGTATACCTATAACTGTTGAAATCCCAAGTGTATTTGTTCGTACGGACAAAGCCGGTGATCAGGTCTTGTTTCAGATCGACATCCTTGCCGCCCGTTTTTGCCGTGAACGATGCGGTATATGACATGGATTCCTCAAGGGAAACGAACGCAGGATTGGAGTGGGCGGTGGCCACGACATTGCCGGTACGGTCGTCGGTGACGGTCCATTTCGGATCGGAATAGGATCCTTCGACATAGACGGCGTACTCGTTCTTCTCCAGGGCGAACAATGTCAGGGAATCGCAGGCCACGAACTTCATCGATGGATTGCTGTAGAGGCCGTTTCCGTCTAAACAGAACCCTTTGAATATCTTTCCGGAGGATGCCGTCGCGGTCAGACTGACGTCGTCCCCGACGCTGTAGGTGCCTGAACCCTTGACGGTTATGCCGTCGCTCGAGTAGACGGTTATCGTAACGACCGTCGGGACCGTGTATGTGGAA